>CAZRDM010000017.1:2939-45025 GCA_964598845.1 uncultured Candidatus Bathyarchaeia archaeon | reverse complement strand
ACTAGCCAGCCTAAACCGACATCAACAGGAAACATCTTTCATAAAGTCACACACGCAAAATGCTCTAAGCGAACGACCGACGACGGTTCAAACTACGACGCCCACATGATCAATTCAAGCGATTGTTCGCGAGTTCCTAAGGCCTCTCATCTTCAAAGGAGAAGACCTCTTCGATCTTCGAGTTCAGCACTTTGGCAATCTTGTAGGCTAGTCTCAATGACGGGTTGTATTTTCCCTTCTCTAAGAAGAGTATAGTCTGTCTTGTGACGTCCACTTTCTCAGCCAGAGCTTCTTGTGTGAGGTTACGCTTCTCCCTCAGTTCTTTGATCTTCGTCTTCATGCCGAGGACTCTCAGGCACTGAACCTGTCGTAGTAGACGAATGATGCAACGAATATCGTCAAGCTACCAGCAAACAATACTGCCACTGACATTGCCAGCTGGAAAGCTTCTGCAGTTCGAAGAATCGCTATGTAGGAGAAGAGGAGTGCTGACGCGACCATAGTGAATACGAATGCATTCCTGCAGGCCCTGTTAACGTTCTGATCCACTCTCTCATCGCTGCCTCTGCCCCACATCGAGCTCCAGAAGCCGAAGAACCCGAAGAATCCAAAGAATCCGGGGTTGTCCGTAATGAAACCCAAGAGGCCTAGGAAGCCCAGGAAACCCAAGTAACCGATCAAGTTCCTACGCATCTCTTTCGCCATGTAAGCTATTTCTAACGTATGAAATACTTAACATTCACTCTCCAAGTCTATGTGTGTGTCCCCTCAGGAGGACATCATCTGTGCGGCTATTGTTGATGTGTTGATGAATCATTTTCATCTACGCTCAGTCCTAGGAGGTCAGGTGAGACAATGACAATGGATCGATCCATGTCTAACAATGAAGGTCTCCTAGAGTCGGCGGGGAAGTTTCACGGGTACGCTTTTTTCATTGCTTTCTACAGAAGCATTCAGAGGTCGTCGAAGAGAAGAAGCGAACTCCAAAGCCCAGCCTCAAACCCACGCCCTGAGAAGTGGTCACCAAACCTGCATCGATTTGAAGTTGCTGCGCAAGCCAAGGTCATGCTAAATATCACTTCCTATCCTTCAGGAAGTGTGATCGAAATTGAGACTTTCGGTCATCCTCTTCGTGGCAACTATGTTTTTCTTGGTTGGCTTTCCGTTCTCGTCCACTAGTGTTCCTAACATCCGGATTGGTGAAGGAGCCTCTGACGTCGCAATTGCCATCGATCCTCGCAATCCTCTGAGTCTTGTAGTTGCTGACGGGTCACTCTATTCCAGCTCTGACGGCGGTGCCTCATGGAGCATGAAGGGCGTTTCAGAACGTGGAGAACCTGTTGTCGCATATGACAAGAACGGAAGACTATTTTTCGTTGGGACGACGGGCACTGGGGTTTCTCACACCGCCCAAGAGGTGATCGCGTCTGCCTCCCCCGATGGTGGGGAATCATGGTTGCCTGACATTGTTTTAGGATCAAGCCATGGGTCAATCACGGTGGATAAGCCATGGCTCGCAGTTGACACGTCCAATTCTTCATGGGCCGGACGCGTGTATGCTGTGTGGACTAACCTTGACCATGACAACTTGGGTAATGAGATCGCTACGAACATAACGCTGTCAACGTCAAGTGACGGAGCACATTTCACATCTCCTCGAGCGATCGTACGGGGGTACCCCCTTGCTGGACTGATGCCGTACGCCGTTGTCGGTCCATCTGGCGAGCTCTACGTTTTCTGGGTAAACCTCTACACTAAACCCTCACCCATCAACATGATCGTATCCGCTGATGGCGGAGAGTCATTCTCTCAACCTACGACCGTGGCATCGGCGATAGGTCCGCTTCCGGGTCGCCGCGAAGGTCATGGCGGGTTACCGGGAACACAATTCCCCGCATGGTCCATCGCAGCAGCGGCGGTTGATCCAAGAACCGGTTTCCTCTATGTGACGTGGGCGGATAACCGCAATGGTGACGCAGACATTTTCTTTGTGATGTCAACTGACCATGGCGCGACTTGGTCAGCACCGAGAAGACTGAACGATGATCCTAAGCAAAACGGCAAGGACCAGTTCCAACCTGCGATTGCCACAGCAAGGGACGGCACAGTTCACATCGTCTTCCTGGATAGGCGAGACGATCCGAGTAATGTTGCTTACCGTGTCTACTATACTGTTTCACTGGATCATGGAAAGACTTTCGCCCGAAACGCGATGATCTCAGACGTCGGCTCCAATGCGAACCAGCTGCCTGACCCCACTTACATCGGAAACTACATAGGAGTCGCTACCGACGCAAACGGAGTGATACACGTTGCCTGGAACGACTGCAGAAACAACCGGCTCGAAGCGTTCACTTCCTCCTT
Organism: uncultured Candidatus Bathyarchaeia archaeon; assembly: GCA_964598845.1. Lineage (GTDB taxonomy): Archaea > Thermoproteota > Bathyarchaeia > 40CM-2-53-6 > 40CM-2-53-6 > FEN-987. The sequence continues at coordinate 42,661 of CAZRDM010000017.1, read as the reverse complement.
CTCCCTGAACCAGACTGGAGTAATCGCAGCAAGCACACCTTACACGGCGACTCAGCAGATTACATCATCGGTTGGCCCTCAGGAAACGGTGAGCACCGCAATGCTTCCAATAGCCGGCGGTGTAGGTGCCATAATTGTCATCGCGGTGGTTGCGGCTTTCATGCTCATGAGGAGAAAGAAGGCAACTCCAACATCGCGTTTGGAGCAACCTCTGGTTGAGACCCGAACTCTGCCTCCGCAACCAGGCATTTCCACGGGCTATGCGGAGCTTGACCAACTTCTGATGGGAGGCCTACCTGAAGGCCACTCAATCTTGATCCTCTCTGCATCTTGGGATGAACGAGATCTCCTCCTAAGGAGGATTATCAAGTCATGCATCTCAACGAGTAGGCCAGTGTTCTACGTCTCAAATGACATCAGCACGACGCAGGAACTAGTTGGGGAATATTCGAAGGACTTCTACGCGTTCTCGGAGCAGGCCGACAAGATCAAGTCGGAACATGGAAACTTGTTTAAGGTTCCGGGAACGGGGAACCTCAGCGAGTTTAGCATTTCACTAGGCGTTGCCTTGAAGGACACGCACATTGCCCCTGAGGCGAACAAAATCATGGTATTAGACATGATCTCAGACATCCTTTTGCGCCACAAGTCATTAACGACCCTTAGATGGCTGTCCGACCTCATCGGGAAACGCAAAATTGAGAAATTCACAATCCTAGCAACACTGAATCCTCTAAGCACCCCGAAGGAGGAGACACAGCCCATCATCGATCTTTTCGATGGCGTGATCCAAATCTACGAGAAGGAACTTGCAGAGAGAAGTCGACGGTTCATTGTGATAAAGAAGATGCGCGGCCGCAGATACCTCGAAACCGACCTTATGCTCGACAGAAACAAGCTCTTCTAGCGCTCCGATCGAACCATCCTCGCTAGTTTGGCTTCCTGTTCTTCAATCGCACTAAGCACCGCTTGCACTCTGCGCCTGACGGATTCAGCTGAGACTTCGCCCCGTAGGTCATCGCGTCTGATGACCGCATATTGATTTCATATGCTGAGTGTCGTGAAGCAAAGCAGTTGTCGTCTGGGCGTTTCTAGATGGTTTGCGCTCTTAGTAGGTAACGTGTTTGTGGTTATGATGGTGTGCACACACACGAAAAGGGCCATTCGGGCCGGAATTCCTTTGTTGTGTGCATACAATGTCAGCTAGTTCAGACTTGGATTGCCCAGACGAGTAACTGTCCGTTCTTCTGATGGAAAGCTCCTCCCTGACCAAGCATTTAGCTGAACGGGATATCGGCTCACTAGTTCGATTCGTGTTGCCCGCATTATTGAGGGCACACACCAGAATGACGACTGCCATGGTCTTCGTCAGTTCTTTCTTCCGACCATTTGGAGATGACCTGCTAGATTCACAAGTGACCTGTTGGTGCAGTTCTCCAATTCGATTCTCAAAAGCACGGGGCGCGTTTTCGGGTTCATCCTCAATCTCCTCTCAACGCGTTTGTTGACATGATCCATGAAAACGGGAGCACCGATAACTTCAACGACCTCCAAACCCGCCTGCTCAAAATACTTCGCCAGCTCTTCCCAAGTAAGATTGTATTGCACATGTCCGTACTCATTAGAGGTGTTTGACTTCAAGAGTCGCTCAGCCTTCTTCAGCTGCCCCGCTTCAATGAATTCCGGGACTCGACGATACTTCGTGTCTACGGTCACGATAACGTACGCGTCCCTCTTTGCCACTCTGGCAAGTTCCTTCATGGCCTGTTGTGGTCTTAGACTGTATGATACCGCGTCGTATTGCGAGAACACGTAATCAAACGTGTTCGATTCTAAGGCTTTCATGTCTGCAATGTCTGCTTTGACAAATTGCACTTTCACTTTCCTGCCGAATCTCGCGAATCTCTGTTTAGCCTGATCTAGCATTCCACGCGATATGTCCGCCAAAACGAAATTCTCGTATCCGAGCTTTGCGAACTGAGATGCCCAATCTCCAGTACCAGCACCGGCTTCAAGAATGAGACAGGACTTCCTCTTCGGCACGTACTTCCTTAGGAAATGCCAAGTGATCTCGTCAGCAAAGTAAAGGTCGTATTCAGGGTCGCTTGGGGAAAAGTCAGGAGGCGAATACGTTGACGCCTGCTTATCATAAAGGAGTTCGACCTTTGACTTCGCCAAGACTGCCACTAGATGTCCAGAAGTCAAGGATTACGTCGGCTTTGGTTTTTGTGGTGTGTGGGTATAGTGGTGCGCACACACGAAAAGGGCCATTCCTGCAGAAGCTGGACCGGATAGAATCATTGCAAAAGCTGTTTTCTCGGAGCGGCTTGTTCAAGCTCCCTGAAGTCCGTACTTATTTCTTCGCTGGCAGACTGCTGTTCCAGATGTCCCTATGCAGTTTCAAAGAGCCGTCCGGCATCTTCTTCCAGAGTACGATGTACTTTCCCTTGTCCTCAAACGCCGCTTGTCCCTCAGGCTGAATCTTCAGAGAGTAATTCCCGACCTCATAAACCATGTTACCAAGATCTGTCAATTCTACCGTAGTGAGTATCGCGTCCTTCACACCCATCTTGATCGCGCCACCCCAGAAGTCCTGTGTACTCCTCCGCCCTCTAATCATCTCATTGTTTGGAGGCATGAGTAGGGCGTCCTCGGTATACAATGCGCCCACGGCTGCTGCATCTCCTCTCCTGATGCCCTCGCCGAACATCCTGTTGGCGTCCTCAACTGCCCTTCTGACCTGTTCCTCCATCATCCTTTCACCTCCCTTTTTCATTCGTTGGCTGGGTACTTCTTTCGTTGTCCCTCTCCTCAACGCTCCTGCGGAGCAGCGAGAGGAGCGAGCTCTTCACAGGCAATCTGTGAATCTAGGGAAGCCTCTCTACTGTTCTTTTCTGTATAGCGATTTAGGTGTATTGAACATCCCCTACACTCTTGGCAAGCTCTCGAGATCTCAGGGAACCTCGAAGTACCTCATTGTGATGGACCGTTTAGCTGAAGAAGCGGTACTTGCCCAGATTGATCTGGGTCACGTTGGCCTGCTCGATTTGGGCATGGCCTAGTAACACGACGCTTACTCTCAGCCAAGTCTAGAGATATGAGACCAGAGGTTCGTGTGCCAGAAGAGAATCAGCTTAGTTGATGCAATGTGGCCCATCATGAGACAAGGAGGATTTCACGGCCAAACCCATTTACCCCTCACTGATCCGATTCTTCTCACAATGTACAGGAGTACTAGACCGAGCAAGACCGTGATTGATCTAGTCTTTTTGAACGCAGATGCCATCGTTCTAAGTCTCGTAGACCAGCCGATTTTCGCCGAAGGCAACTTTAGGCCAATACGTTCCGACTGCTCCGATTCGTTGTAGGTTTTCCACAACAAGTTTCTGAAGCTCCTAGAGTAATCGTGTCGGACAATCGCGTCGGCTACGTGCTTTAACGCATATCCCTTACGAAGAACCCTTAGGCCTAGCTCCATTTCCGCCGGTCCGTAGTGAAATGTTGAATTGAACATTCCCACTTCTTTTATCACACTTGTTCTGAAAGACATATTTGAGCCCGCAAGGAGATGCAATGGATCATCACGGAATCTCTCGTAATACATTTCATCCAAGAACTGATCTAGCTTGTGTGGATGTTTAGATTTAGGAAGAATTCTTCCACAGACCCCTCCAATCATATCGTTTTCGTAGCCTTTGACGATCTGGCTTAACCAGTCCTGTTCTGCCACTGCGTCGTCATCTATGAAAGCAACGATGTCTCCTCGGGACGCACTTATTCCTATGTTTCGTGTCCCCCATGCCCCGGCCCGCTCCGCGTTGAAGATAGGTTGAATCTCCCTCTTTGCACTGTATCGTTTCAAGAAATTCATAAGTTCGGGGGAAACGATGTCGGCGACAACGATTATCTCCTTTCTGGGATAGCTCTGGTCTATTACTGAAGCTAGGCAATCTTCCAGAGTATCTCTCCCAATGGTGGCTACTATGACGGAAACCAACGGAAAGCCTTCAGTCATGATAGCCGTTTCTCCTTCACAGCCGCATAATGTACCTTGGCTCTCTGATCTGATGAAGGGTTTCCTCTTGCATCCTTCTATCTGTTCTCTCATGGTAGCCATCCCTGCGATCGATCGAAGATTTCAAAGGGCGATAAGGTCTTCCGGGACATTCTCAGGAGTGTTGGGTTCCTAGGTATCGCGGTTTCTATCTTCGTTCATCCGCTATCTTCCCCATACGTGATGATTTCGAGGCTGAGTTCCGGACAATTTGCGCATATTCCTCGAAATTCGGGAGTTTGATTAGAATAATATCGCTTCAGGCTTCAATCTTTCCTAATAGACGACCGCAAATGATGCATCCTTACTATGGGGTTGGGACTAGAAGGATAAGTAATTGCGTGGTGCCGACTTCGACTAGAGCCGCAATTAGCAGCGCTATGGCTACTATGACGTAGGCTGGTCCGAGTTCGGACAGCCCCCGAAGGAACGCTTGTTTGCGGGTTATTTGCTCACCCCGAAAGGCGAGCTTGGGTAGCATCCATGATAATCCTACGCGAATGCTAGGCACAACTGCCAAGATGTATCCGAATCCTTCAGCGAGAATTGTGGGCAAGCCGATGAGAAGTATCCCTGGCTGTGTGGGAGCGAAGATGATACCCCAAGCAAACGCCCGATAGAAAGCCAAGAGCGGGGCAAGTACAAAGAGCAGCAAACCAGGAAGCGTGATGTAAAGAATCGAGCCTAAGGCCAAGTTTACGAGAAATGTATAGGCAACAGCCAAGGCAGGGTTACTCAGGTAGGCCTCAAGCAGGCCTGGGAAGGTTGTCCCAATACCCGCGGCAGCTTCTTCTATGAGGGCTTCTTGAAGTTCGGGTCCGCCAGGCATTACGCTGACAACGAGAGCAACACCTAACACTATCCCGTAGTAGAGTGAGGCCGTCGATACAAACAGCTTCCCGTGCTCCCTGTAGTACGCAATCCCTTTGCGAAGCAGATCTTGCATGAGCTAACCCAGCAATCTTGCATAAGCCGCCAATTGAATTCACATCATAGATCCCTTTGCATATTGAGACTGGCGACATAGTACCCCTGCGTTTTGTAGAGGTTCATGGCCGCGGTGTTGTCGGCGAATACGTGTAGCCCTATAGACCGCACTCCCATTCCTCTCAGTTTCTCTTCGAGGGACTTCATGATTTGCCTCCCGTACCCCATTCTACGGTGGGAGTCATGCACGCGAATGTCATACAAGAAAGCATGGTTCCTTGCTTCATCCACATGGAACCAAAGACTGCCGATTGCCGTCGCTGTTTCCTTGTCAAGTACGTTGAAGAAGAAATGGCCTTGAGTATCAATCCCATTCTTTAGAAGCATGTGGACTTGTTCTCTGGCCGCGCTTCTCTCTTTCTCAATTGGACGTCTGAAGTTCCGAGCTCCATCCTGAGCATACTGTTCGAGACTGAGGCCCAGATAATTCGCGAATTCTTCTCGTGTCATCTTCCGGAGCTCAATTGTTTTCTCTCTCAATTTTTCCCCACTCCCTTCACGACCTACGTTGAATCAGACTTCTCATCTTCACTGATCGGCTGATGTTTGAGCGTTGTGGAATCACCTATTGGTTCAGTATCCGTTGGAAGTCTTTCAGGCGTGATTAGAATCGAATCTTCTGAATTCCTTATCGATAATTCTTTTCCAAGAAATTCCTCTGTGATGGATTTGGATAAGTGTATGAAGTAGCCTATGCATTCGTACACCGCCTTTCTCATGTATCGCTTACGATATTTTCGAATGACTCGATAACTTCGAAAAAAAATTCTATTGATCATCCCACATCTCACTATATACAAGGCCACCATGAACACAAGCGGATGGCCTCGGCCTCCAACCTCATAGTAGAGCTTTCCACCATCGATCTCTGCAAGACCCATCTGTCGACTAGAATTGCTCATCTTGGTCCTCCTGTAAGACTATGAGAAGTGAGAGAGAAATCGTGACTACCACTATGTATAGTGAAATATCCGAGAGTACAGGCACAATCAACGAGAAGAAAGAGCCCACGTAAAGAAGTCCAAGGGATATGAAGTAGCAACTCGCGAATAGCAATCCTAAGCGCGAAATCCTACGGAAAACCTGTTGAATAGACTTGCCTAAGATAGGAATTGATGAGGATGGATCAGACCTGACAGTTACCGCAGAAAACAGGGCATTATGCTCGAAGACTAAAGAAAGAATCTCAATCGTGAAGAGAAACATAAGGAACTGCAGCATGGTTACCGGCAAGTTATCTGACAACGTTCGTTGGGCTGTTTGGCTCAGGAGTAGCATGAAGAACATCAAACCAGCATCAAGAATGGCAGCGACGGCCAATCTGCGGCCACCCACTGCGACTGCAAGTGCGCCGATAATGCCCCCGAAGACCATGCCGAGAATGCCAGCGGAGAGAAAACTTGATGGTAGGAATGCTAGGGTTGAGCCTAGAGTCAGTAGGAGCCATGCTACAGAGAAGATACGAAGAACTCTCCACCGGAAGAGGTGGATGTCTAAACCGTTTTCCATGGAATCCTCCTTCGTAGGAGTAGCCTGATGGGTGTGTGAGGAGATACTTCGATCAGTCTAGATACAGCGAGAACCCGTCTCATGTTGATCCGTCTCTCCGTGGCGAGGATTTTCCGTGCCAGCATCCTATCTTGAGTTTCATCTTTCACTACAGATTCCGCAGTGGGAGTGAGACATAGTACGCTGTAACCTGCAGCCGCCACATCTCCGACAAGTTCCACTATATCCGGCCCCATGAATGGTGAAATGAAGACGATTACAGACCTAGCAGGCAGGACTGCTGCCACGATCGCCTCGACGGCGTAATCGATTGGGACGAGCGCTTGGCCAGCCTTCACTATCGCGAGTCCGCTGAGAGTTCTGAGTAGTTGTCTCTTCCCGAAAGCCGGAGCAACCCAAGTTCTCTCTGCGCCGTAAACCAGTAGCCCTACCCGATTGCCTTGCTGGAGCAGTTGCGAGCACAAAGACGCAGCCAAGTTAACCTGAAATTCCTCTACGTCGAAGGCGAAGAGTCTGGATAAGGCCGATTCGGAGCAGTCTGTGACGACCATAACGTCCGTAACCCGTTCGGTTTCAAACTCATTAGCGATCCAACGCGCCAGTTTTGCTGACGCCTTCCAGTTGATTCTGCGCAACTCATCGCCGGAGATGTAGGGTCTCAGCTCGAAGAACTCTGTTCCCGCTCCCAACGTTCGTGACGGAACCGCACCAGGCCAAGGGCCAACTCTCCTAGCCCGCAATTCCACTGTTCCGATATCTTGGACTCTTGGCAAGATCATTACTTGGTCTCGTGACGGAATGGTCTCTACGCGCTGTCGAAAACCCATGATATCCGTGGATCGAACCGTGAAGGGACCAATCAGGTATCTTCCACGCTTCGGCGCTGAGATTCTGTAGAAGTGTTCAACCTGCTCCCGAGGTGCTAGCGATAGAATCAGAGAGTTCGTTCCGCTTTCTAGCTTAAGCGATTCAGGAAGAACGTCTTCTAGATGTAGTTCGCTGACCTCAAGCTCTGAATCATTTCGAATTTGAAGAGTCACATGGATGCTTTCACCGCCGAAGGAGCGTGGAGGATTGAGCGATCTTCTGATTTTCAGATTCAATTCAGGAGGGGGCGCGAAGAGGGATGAGTGAAACAAGAAAAAAGCTAGAGGAATTACGAAGATTGTGAGGGAAGGTTCTCTGAAGATTAGTGCCAGTCCGATGAAGAGATAGGCCAATCCGAGATAGAGGACTGCCTTCCTTGTCAGCGCCATTACTCTACCCTAGGAACAGGAACCTTACGCATCACTTCCTCTATGATGACCCTAGAATCGAAGCCACGGACCCAAGATTCTGCCTTTGGAATTATCCTGTGACTCAGCGCTTCAACAGCAATCAGTTTGATGTCGTCTGGGATTACATAGTCGCGGCCTTCGAAAACGGCGTTTGCACGCGCCAGCTTAAGCAGAGCCAAGGACCCTCTCGGGCTAGCCCCTACCTCCACCTGCCCGTGAAGCCTAGTTTCTCGAACGATGTCGATCAGATAGTACATCAAGTCTTCATCGACATGAACATCTTCAGTAGCCCTCTGCATCTCTATGATATCGTTCGGGCTAGCGACCGGTTCAACTCTAAAATCATCCTGCTTCCTAGCCAAACGGTTCTTGAGAATCTGGAATTCGTCTTCTCTTTCTGGATATCCTACTCGGAGCTTCATGATGAAGCGATCTAGCTGAGCTTCGGGCAACTGATAAACGCCTTCGAATTCGATTGGGTTTTGCGTTGCTAAGACCATGAACGGATTCTCGATTCGGTGGGTTCTCCCGTCCAAGGTCGTCTGACGCTCCTGCATTGCCTCTAGTAGTGCCGCCTGGGTCTTTGGCGGACTCCGGTTTATCTCATCAGCCAAGAGGATGTTAGTGAAGATAGGGCCGCTTCTCAGCTCAAAATCACCAGTTTTCTGATTGTAAATGTAGGTTCCCGTGATATCTGCAGGGAGGAGATCTGGGGTAAACTGCACGCGAGAAAATGTGCAGCGGGTCGTAGCTGCCAGAGTCTTCGCCATCAAAGTCTTCGCGAGACCTGGAAAATCCTCGATAAGCACGTGTGAATTCGTGAGAAGACCCAACAGTATCTTTCGGAGAACTATATCCTTCCCTACGATTACCTTGGAGAGCTCGTTGCGAATTCTTCCGCAAGCTTCGGATACCTCTTGGAACTTCAACTTGACCATGCCTCGACCTTTGTAAGAAATCGTTCAATTTCCCGATGAGTACCCGTCCCAAGAACCGATGGGTTTCCCGCTAGGAGTTTCAACATCTGCTCGTCTCTTACTATCGACCGGATAGAGTCAGAACCATTCTCGGCTTGTTCCAGTATTTCTCTTGTTGAGAGGTTTGATTCTGTGGCAATTGCGCCAGCTACGATGAGTCGCAATTTCCCAACCAGCATCTCGATAGCTTCGTGATCATTCTTACTCACCGCTCTCTTGATGATCTCCTCAAAGTTGTCCAGCTCGTCACGCCTCTCAGATACTGATTGGGCATGATGCATCTGCTTGGGCACCAGAGGCATCACTGAGTCTAAAGTCACGGTAGCGAGAAGTAGGAAAACGATACTTAGAGCGAGCCAATCTAGGATTGGAAGCTGTGTAAGGAAGACATCTATGAAAGCGACTAGAGCCGTGAATACTACTCCTAATCGAAGTATTTGCGAGGTGTGTTTATTCATGATTTCTGGCCAACGTTTGCGGAAAGAGCACGCTGCAAGGATTCTAGGTGGGTCACAGCCATAATTCGCTTCTCCTCGTTGATCTGGTGGTCGCTGTACCTAGCCTCCTCAAAGAGAAAAGTCAAACCTCGCACCGCTTCGCTTCCTATTCGTAGTTTCGCCGAGATGCTTTCGGCAAACTCCCTTGCTGTCTCGCTACTGCCGATCGCCAGACCAGTATCGGAGAGAATCCTGCACATCCTCTCGTAACATTGCAGAATGATTTCGTGATACTTCCTTGTTCCTTTCAGATTGACGATGGCTTCTTGTACGACTTCAGCGGCTTCCTGCTTCAATTCAAGTTGTTCCTCCAGTTCCTCAATCATTGCATTTCTGTTTCGTATCGCAAGGTACAGCCCGCTCAAGATGATGAAGGATGAGACCGCGAAGATCGCCGCGAAGAGCAGTATGCCGAAATAGACCATTGGAATCGACTGGAAAGCCCTCGAAATTGGATTTAGCTCAGGCGGGGGCGAAGTAGGTACAGTTCCAGTAATGCTTGTAATGAACGCCTCTCTCAAGCTCCTAAGTATTCGCTGGGCAAGTCCAGACGACAGAAACAAGATGCTAACGATGAGAAGAATTGAGTAAACAGCAATTGTGAGCAAGAAACTAGCTCTAGACGGTTTCTCTCTGCCCTGTGCCAGGAGAATTGCCGCTAGAGCCGCTATGATCTCGTTCCTGTTCGTGACCAAGACGATGAGATACCAAGTAAGGAATACCATTATGAGGACCGGACTCAGGACTCCCAAGACAGGAGACTTTGGCGTCGTCCCGGCAACCGAACCTGTAAGGACCAAGATGATAGCTAAGAGACCAATGAGAGCCACAACTCGCCCCTGATTCAACGCCCGTAATACTCCACTCTTGATCTATGCAATCACGAGACGCCTACTGTTTCAGTCTCCCTCGAAAGATACGAGAAACGTGTCTCCACAACTCTAAGTGGACGATGTGAGCGTGTCGCTCACCGTCTATCACTTTCCAACGGTTGAGCCTAGCTAGGCGTAGGTAGGCACGTCTCACTTTCGAGAGATATCCAATGTTTCCTTCGTGAACATCACGGAGACGCTTCTTTCTTGAGAAAGAGGTTCTCGGCGAAACATCGAGGACTAAAACCACATCCGCCTTCGGCAGGAACTGCTCTGTCATAACGAGCCAGTCTAGCGGAAGACCGTGGGCGAGTCCGTAAGCCATGTTTGAAGGGCTATAACGATTGACTATCACGTTCCGCCCTCGGTGGATATCATGAATGATTTCCGAAGTTCTCTCCCATTTATTGGCTGCGTAGAGCAGGTGAACCGCATGAAAATCGAATCGAACTCGGCCGGCTAAGTAGCTTCTCAATTGACGCCCCAAAGGCGTTGTGTAATCAGGGAAATTGAGAACCTTGCATGAATAGCCGATTGAACGCAGTCTAGATGCGAGGAGCCGAGCCTGTGTCCTCTTGCCTGACTGGTCTATTCCTTCGATGGCAACGAGCGCGCCGCGCTTCTTGGGCAATTCTCTTTGCGTCCAATAGTTGCTATGCACTCGACGCCTTAAAGCTGAAGGACTTGCCCTTGGCACAGACGTGCTAGGACGGTCCAAATTCTAAATAGTCAATACAGGCGGATTACCCATGAACGGATTTGGTCAAAGCAAAATTCACATACACCGGTATTGGAGTCCGAGATCTCGAACGTTCCATCAAATTCTACACTGAGACTCTCGGAATGAAGCTCCTCGGAAGGTACAAGATCGAGGAAACGAACGGTGAGATCGCGGAGCTGAAGAGCCCAGATGGGGATCAGATGCTCGAGTTGAACTGGTACCATGACCGTGAGGAGTATAGGAATGGTGACGAGGTAGATCATCTGGCCTTCGAGGTACAAGATGTCGATGAAGCCTTAACCGAATTGAGAACTCAAGGAGTCGAGGTAGCATTGGAGCCATTCAACGAAGGTGGCGGCCGCCTCGCTTTCATAATGGACCCAGACGGAATCTGGATAGAACTTCAGGGTCCGCGAAAGTAGGTCTTACTCTAAGCTCTTGGCTCTGAAGAAGCGCAGTCCTCTGAGACTCAAAAGCTTCTAGAGACTAGGAATCTGGCGACTTCAACCAATCTATTTCTGGCATCGGAACAAGGAAGCCCTTGAAGATCGATCAAAGCATCCTGCAAGTACGCATCTGCCTTCGTCTCTGCGTATTTGATGGAGCCATACTCTTCATACAGCCTGATGGCCCTCCGAATTTGGTTGTTCGTGATGCTTCTTCTACCCAGCAAGCTTGAGAACGCTCTTCTGTCTGAAGGAGTTGCGGCTTTCAGTAAATGCGCCGCTATCACTGTCTTCTTTCCTTCCCGTATGTCGCCACCGATTTCCTTCCCATATTCCTTCACGTCTCCTCTTACGTTCAGGATATCATCGACTATCTGGAAAGCTATGCCGACAGTTTCCCCAAAATCGCCCAAGGCTTGGAGTTGAGCCTTCGAAGCGCCTCCCGCGATTGCACCGGCTTCGGTTGATAAACGGGTTAAAGCGCCGGTCTTGTATCTCAGGAGCTGAATTACCTCTTCCTCGACGAATTCCTTCCGCTTCCGCATGCTGAACTCCAGTGCTTGACCCCGAGTTATTTCGTAGGAGCGTCTTGCAATCAAAGAGACCAAGTCACGGCTACGGTCAGGCGGGAGTTTGCTGGAGTTGGCGATCTCGAAGACCTTGATGAGCATAGCGTCGCCAGCGTTGATGGCCGCTGGTACTCCGTAGATCCTATGGATGCAGGGCTTTCCTCGTCGGAGTTCGCTATCATCTTCGATATCATCATGAACTAGGGTCATGTTATGCAGCAATTCAACAGACGCTGCAGCCGCTAGAGCGTCTTCTCTTCTGCCGCCTACGCATTCGCATGCAAGAAATGTGAATGTGGGCCTGAAGCGCTTACCGCCCCGGTCAAGCAATTCCCAGACAGATGCGAAGAATTCCTGCGGCTCACCGCTCCGCGGCAAATGCCGTTCAAGTTCGGCTTCGACTTGGCCCTTGTATTCGTCGAGGATCTGAAGAGCTGAGCTCATGGTCCAGCAGAATGCCGTCGAGGTTCTTCAATTCTGCTGATATTGATGTGGGCGAACTTGTTCGGGGAAATCGTCATATTCGATGAGAGGTATCGTAGTTGGAACTTGGAGTTGTCGCAAAGATTTTTGATGCTGGTTGTGGGAGTGAATGGTTAAATATGACATACGGAATGGCGCGAATTAGGCAAGCCTAATCAAAGCACGGATATGTGCAATGGATGCCCCTAGCAAGCTTTGTTGTAACCTTTCGGGAAGCGCTTGAGGCAGCTCTCATCGTAGGCATCGTTGCCGCATACCTGAAGAAGGTGGGGCACCCCGAAGCCAACCAGTACCTCTATCTCGGAACAGTCAGCGCGGTTGTAGCAAGTCTTGGTATTGCTCTCCTCCTTCAGGCAATTTATGGAGGATTGGTTGGAGCCTACGAAAGTCTCTTCGAAGGAGTGACGGCGCTCGCAGCTGCTGCGTTCCTAACCTACATGATCTTCTGGATGACGAGAAATGCGAGGAAATTCAAGGGACAACTTGAGCAGGAACTCAGTCTAGCTCTGACTAGCGGACAGGTTCTCGGAGTCGCCGCAATAGCGTTCATAGCCGTCTTCCGTGAAGGAATTGAGACTGTGCTGTTCCTAACTGCGATCTTCTTCGTAGATCCCACCGGAACAACCCTAGGGATTGCTCTTGGAGTCATGGTCGTGATCTTCGTGGCAGTCGTGATGATGAGAAGCTCCTACAGGTTGGATCTTCACGGCTTCTTCAAATACACAAGTATCGTCCTCGTGGTCTTCGCGGCTGGCCTAGTCGGTTTCGCGTCCCATGAATTGGCGGAAACAGCTGAGACTCTTGGCCTTAACATGGGAATCCTCGGGGAGCAGGCTTTCACGATCAACGTGGCTCCTAACAGCCTATTCGGTGAGGATGGACTACTCGGCTCAATATTGTCGGCGCTCTTCGGTTATACCCTGAGTCCAGAATGGATCAGGGTGACTCTCTACCTAGGATACTGGATAGCAATAGGCGGATATCTCCTACTCGCTTATCGAAACATTTCTCCCGGAGTAACTCATTCGGGCTAGTTCACAACATTCGTTTAGCGTATTAACGGAAAGTCCTAGTAATTGTGCTACGGGACTCGAGTCCACGAGAAGTACAGGTGGAATAGTATGTGTAGGTCAGTTCTCCTGAAATTCAGAACGCGCCTTGTACTTCGACGTTAGAATGCGTCTTATTTCTCCAGAGATTTTGTCTCCAATCCCTGATACCGACATTAACTCTTCCTTCGGGGCTGTGAACACTTGCTCAACAGTCTGAAACGCACTCAGAAGTTTCTTTGCACGCGCGTTGTCGATGTTCGGTAGACTTGAAACAATGAATTCCTGTTGGTCCTCGACTGTTGTTGGCTTCGAGAGGGGCATAACGCGTGGCAGGCGTCTTTCCTGAAGCTGCTCGCGTCGGGCTACGGCGAACATTAGCTGCGCTGTTTCTGAAGGTTTCTGAGTCCAGACGATCGGAATTCCGTAATCAAGCAGAATGCTAGCATAAGCGCCCATCATGGCTTCAGGTCGCACGCGTCCCGAACCCGTCAGGCTCTCACCCTCCACAATGATGATGGGTTTCATGTATGACTCTTTCAGTTTGGAGGCCTGCTCAAAGAGGCGCCCGTCGATTATCGACGAGGCAAAATCATCTACATCTTTTCGCTCAATAGCCACTCGCTCTGAGAGCACGAAGTCACCCACATCCAAGGTTTCAGACTTTACTAGTGCTCCAAGTTTGGCGAGCTCTCGGGTTACCAATGCCCCAAGCTCTCTCGAGTCAGCTATCACGACTATTTGATCTACCATTTTCTCTTCCTTCATCTTTGGTGTGATGAATTTCTCAATCTTAAGTTGGTCTGGTTCCTGCTGTTTCTGGGATCTCATGAACTGGCGGATCGCCGAGACCATCTCGCGTTCTCTTCGCTGCGATATCCAATAGTAGGCTTCGTCACGTGTGCCTTTTGCAACCAGGATAATCGCCTGCCCTGGACCTTTTCTGCCGGTCCTTCCTCTACGTTGAATGTAACGCACAGCGCTCGGAACCGTGTCGTAGAAGATGACTTCGTCACACTCGACGATATCGAGTCCCTCTTCTCCGATTTGTGTTGCCACGAGCACGTTAAAGGTTCCCGATTTGAAGTCATCCAATATCATCGTTTGCTTCTTCTGTGTCAGGCCGCTATCCTTTTCACGCGAAGCCTGTCCGACAAGTCTAACCGCAGAGACTCCCTCGACTTTATTGAGTATTTCAACGAGTCTTGCAGCCGTGGCTCGGAAGTTCGTAAAGACCATTATGCGACGTGCGCCTTTCGTGAGGGAGGTCCGTACCGACTTGATTAACTCGGTGACTTTTGGATGATCCGCCTCCTTGGCGACAACTCCATTCACTATAGAGGTGACCTTTGCTATTCTTGAGTCATCGAGAATCATCTTTAGGCCTGGGGAGATGCGCTTGGTTCCCCTCTCTCGGAGCGTGTCGAAATGCGCCTTCAAAGCTGGGAAGCCTTGAGTCTCGAGAAATTCAGTCGCGCGTATCGCATGAATTGACGCGTAGACGTACGCAAGGAGGGGTTTGACATCTCGTTTGCCCCGTGCGGCATCCTCCAGTATTCTATGTCTGGAGGCAAGTACGTCTCGTAACCTGATCCTGTCAATTGCTGCACTCTCTAGGTAGCCATGATCTCGGATTACTCGAAGTTTCTCTCGCAGAAAACTCTCCAACTCCCTTTTCACATCATGGAATATCTCGGGAAGATTGACGGTCACCCACTTTACTTCGATTCCACCAACATACGGTCTTACATCATTGCTCTGGATCGTTCGTGCTTCAACCCATTCGAGATGCAGGTTCTTGCAGACCTCGCGCACATCTGCCTCGCTAGATCCAGGAGAGGCAGTCAACGCAAGTATCAAGCCATCATCCAACGATGAATATCGATCCGCAATGAATCCGTACGGATAGTCTCCGACCGCTCTATGTGCTTCATCAAAAATCATCAGCGAAAAGTTGCCCAGCGGAACTTTGCCGGTCAGGAGATCGTTCATGAACACTTGTGGAGTCGAGAAAATCACACGCTTATTCCACAGTTCGACGCGTCGCTCCGGCTGAATTTCCCCAGTAAGCCATACTATTGAGTTAGGATCTAGGTTTAGAAACTTCTGAAATGTTTGGTAATGCTGGACTACAAGCGGCTTCGTCGGGGCTAGCATGCCGATGCTCTTGTTGGGTAATTGTCGCAGGCGTTCAGCTGCAACATAAACCGCCACAACCGACTTACCGAGGCCCGTTGGAAGGCAAACGAGCGTGTTTCTGCGCAGAGCAATCTGAGCTATCGTTTCTTGATAGAAGCGCCGCTCAATCGAATCCGACCGCAGAAGTGGATTCGAACTGAGGTCTATGGGCATTGATCGGCCGCCCTCTGAGCATACGCATGAATAGGAAAAGCTCAGGCTGTGTATAAGTTACAAGGTTTCGCGGATCCTCACATCTCACGAAGGACGCGGTGAGCCCAGTCATTCCGAGCACTCACATTATCGTACGTTACCCCCTAGCAAGAGCAACCTCAGCGGTTACCCTAGGGCACGTGCACTAGACTTGGTCAGCTAATGAGTGACAGTAACCTCCTTGGCCGTCCATGAACCCATCCAGCGAGATGGGAACAGAGCCTTCTCAGACTTGCTTTGCACCGCAACTTCCGCAGAAATTGGCGGTTACAGGAATCCTAGTCCCACAACTTATGCAGAATTTTGTGGCGGCCTCGGGCGCAGGAGGAGGTGGTGATGGCAGTGGCGGGGGAACAGGGGCTGCTGTCCCACAATTCGGGCAGAATTTGTGATATGGCTGGAGGAGAGTGCCGCACGACGAGCAGACCATCCCGCCTACAATTGGGGGTATGGCTTGGACGCGCAGCTCCGGAGGCGCGCCCTCATTGTAAAGCAGGCCTAGAGATCGGAAGATGAACACCGTAAGCACGGGTGAGATTATTGCGGAAATGATCCATCCCACGAACGGAATAGCCCCTGCCAGTAGCCCGATGACAATGGCGATTACTACGACAAGCATGACCCAGCCAAGGTATCTGCCCCAGCCTATTCCTCGAATTATGCTGAGAATCTCGCCGAATGCGAAGGCCTTTCCGAATCGTCCAGACTTTATCATGTGAGCGATCCCTCCTCCTAGTATGATCAGAAAGAAGAACGCAAGGACTATCCCAACGAGCACCAGCACTAGCCCAGTACCTCCGAGCATCATTATCGATGGAATCACTTCACCTTGGAGCATGAACATTGGAGCGATGAAGAATGCTGCTCCAGCACCGATCAGAATTATCGGGATTATCATGTAGATGAGAGAAGCAAAGAACACCTTTGCCCCGTCGACAAACATGTCTCCATATCTTTCAAGTTTCGGAGGCGCTTCCGTTCCCGGAGATTCTCTCAGGACCCTTGCCGCATAGCCAATGACGATCCAGTTTACGATGGGTATCAGATCAAGCACGATAAGAATTACCAGTCTGCCGCCTTCGCTGAATAGTTTCTTAGCATAATCGAAACTATTACCAAAATTTTCGCTGAGATTCAATCCAAAAACCTGCAGAATGACAGAGCGCTCTGAGCATATAAAATTGTATTAGACATTCACAGTACGATAGTTGTATCTAGAGCGATGAATCCTGTGCGAACACCCACTGGCTCATGTCACCGCCTTGGATGGAAACCGAACCGTTTAGAGAAGGACCATGTATCTACTGGGCACTTTCTTCTCGAAGTCTCCTTAGCTTCTCTAGCGCACTCAGCCAGGTTGAGAGCGCGTTGCCATAGACGAGCAATTTGTCGGGGTCTGTTTCGTTCTTCATCGCTATGTTCATTTCTTGGATCTTGGCGAGCAACGTCTGCTCAGAGCCTTCTAGGATCTTGTCGGCCATTAACCGTGTTTCCTGTTCGGTGCTTCGAATTATTATGACTGGTCTATTGCAGTTTGGACAGAAGGTTTCCTTGCCTCTCCTAAAGAGGGGCGTTCCGCACTCGGGACAGGTTTCCCCAAGCATGGTAGCGCCTGATTTGAGAAGTTCCGCCATCTTCTTGACGTCGATACCCACGGTGCTCAACCATGCAAGAATATGACAAAGGGCTTTTACGTTTGTTGGAGTTGGTCAGCATCGTGATGTCAAGCCGCATGGCTTCATGAAAGACTTAGATACTGCAGATGCCTGTTTCTCTGTGAAAGGTTTCTGTCATGCGGGGCGGTCCGGCATGTCAACCAAGGTCAAACGGAAGGAAGAATACGAGAGCCGAATCAAGCAGGCTCTGGGTATTCTGAACGAGGTTTCCAATGATACAACAACACCCCGCAACATAAGACGTGCAGCCAAGAGCGCGATGGATACACTGCAAATCGGCGATCTAAGCTTAGGAGTCAAGGCGGCAAATGCCATATCCATTCTGGATGACATAAGCCAGGACCCAAACATGCCGCCGTACACACGAGTGAAGATCTGGAACGCAGTAAGCCTTCTCGAAGCGATTAAAGACTGAGCTCCCCTGGTTCAGTGAAATCTGCCTGCATACACCCTCTTTATCTCCAAGCAAGCGACAACCCTCCCTGACGGTAAGGGTTGATCTCACCTTTGGATCCGGCCGTCCAAACAGTTAACATCACCAAACGTTTCGGCGATATCACAGCGATCGACAAGATCAACCTGACCATAGATTCCGAGGAGATCTTCGGACTACTTGGTCCAAACGGCGCCGGTAAGACTACTCTCATCCGCATGCTCACAACCGTACTGCAGCCCACAGAAGGCACGGCGAGGGTTGCTGGTTTCGACATCCGACGGAACCCAAACCGAGTTCGACAGAGCATAGGCGTGGTCTCCCAGGCTATGACCTTGGACATAGAGCTAAGCGCCTGGGAGAACATGGAACTATATGCCAAGTACTATGATGTTCCACGTGACCTACGGCACCGGAGAATGCGAGAACTTCTCGAATTAGTTGGATTGGCCGAGAGGGCGGATTTCACGGTTGGAAGTTACTCAAGCGGAATGAAGAGGCGACTGGAGCTTGTGAGATCACTCATCCACAGACCGAAGGTTCTGTTCCTAGACGAACCGACTACTGGTCTTGACCCTCAGGCGCGAAGCGCAGTATGGGATTACCTGAGGAAGCTACACAAAGAGAACATCACCATCGTAATCACCACGCACTACCTCGATGAAGCCGAGGCTCTGTGCGATAGGGTGGCAATTGTTGATTATGGCAAACTTATGGTTGTGGGGACCCCGCATGAATTGAAACGTGAGGTCATGGGCGGAGATGTTGTCGAGGCTGAATTCGCCTACTTGCCGGACGAAGCCTTTGAGGCTCTGAGGACTTCGGACTTCACATTGGAAGCCAAGAGGCGGGAGAGCACTCTCACGGTTCTAGTCAAAAGTGGTGCTGAAGCTGTTCCGAGAATCGTTGAACTGGTAGGCGCGAAAGGCGGTAAGATTCGTTCAATAACCTTGCGTGAGCCGACCTTGGATGACGTTTTCTTTCAATTCACTGGGCGCAGCATCAGAGAAGACACCGCGATTACACGCAAGAGATTTGTCAGCTCATGGGAAGCGATGAGACGATGAGAGGTGCGTTGTGGGTTTGTGAGAGAGACATCCGCAAGTTTGTCAGACAGCCTTTCGTCATGGTTTCTGCGCTTGTGGGACCATTCCTCATGCTTATTCTGCTTGGCTCGGCCTTCGGCGGCTCCATTACACATGTACCGATAGCGGTGGTGCGCTACAGCGATGGCCTGTATTCGTCTACCTTTCTAGACATTGTTAGGGAGCAACAGAACTGCGCCTTCGGCGGAGTCCATTGTGGTGACGCATTCCGCCTGAGGGATGTACCGAGCTTGGATACAGCGGAGCGGATGCTTCGCGAAGGCCAAGTGAAAGCCGTAATCTACATTCCGACAGGCCTCGATAATGAGCTCGGCAATTCTAACAGCGCGATATTCACAGTTTACTTGGATAACACAGACCCGTTAAGTGCCGCGGCCGTTTCCAGTGGATTAACGAGGTCAGCTCAAGAGCTTTCAGCTCAAATCCGATTAGTGATTCCTCACCAGGCGACAGTAACCATTGATCACGCTAATTTCTACAGGAACGTGCTATACATCGAGTTTATGGCACCGGGATCCCTTGTTCAGGCCATCTTCATAGCGTCCATAATCGGCGGCGGTATCTCAATTTTGTTTGACAAGCAAAGAGGCATCCTTGAGGGATACCTTGTCACACCGCTAGCGCAGGTGGAAATCGTGGTCGGCGTTCTATTCGCGGGTGTCATCAAGGCGATGTTCTCCGCGCTAGCGATGCTCTTCTTGGGGATAATCTTCGCAGGAGTTCGACCTATGACGAACCCTGCTAGTTTTCTCTTGATGTTGTTCACGCTTTTCCTTACTGCTCTGGGACTGATCTCGATGATGACCGCCTTCGCAGTTCGAGCCCCAGCGCCCGAGGTCTACCAGTTCAGCGCCCTCCCCATCAATTTGGTTCTGTACTTTACGAGCGGCGCTATCTATCCGATTGATGGATTCCCCGATTGGATGCGAAGCATAACTGTCGTAAACCCTGAGGCTTACTCTGTTCATGCCCTGAGATTGTTGATGTACAAAAGCGGAAGCCTGAGCGCCGTCTTGGGAGACTTTACCTTCCTAGCTGTATTTACAGCGATCATGGTCCTAATAGCGACACTGGCGTTCAAGCGGGGCCTATGACCAAGGAGTTGTCAATGACATTAGTCATGTTGCGAGTATTCGTGACTATTGAAGCGGCTCTGTTCGGTTTGTGGCTGTTTTGAATAGCTGTTCGACATCGGCGGGTGTCTACTTGGCGCACTCTGTATCGTGGACGCCAATACAGATAGTTAGCGACTATGCCAAGTGTTGCTGGAAGAACGATGGTAAGAATCACCACGGGAACAATATTCCATGTTATCTCGTAAGACGTCCATGTTGTTCCGTGTTTCTGTATCAATAGAATCGTCACCGCCACTGAAACGGATGCGGCAACGGTGACCACGATAAGCATTATCGTAGCGAAACTTATCATGTGGCCCTTTGTGTTTGCCATTCAAATCATCTCTCATTTCGGCTTTTCTTTCCAGAATAGTCGGTAGCGCCCTATAGGCCTCCACTTGGGCAGAACCGATGGAAGTCGCTAATCACACAAAGCGCCAAAGCCGCCGAAACCGAACAGTCAGCTAAACCCGCCGACTAGCGAACAGAGCCATTGAAGCGCAACCTTAAATGTGCTTCACAGGAACCAGACGGAGCACAACATTTGGATTGAGTGCGCCTTGAAAGTTCAAAGCATTGCAGTCTTGGTCTTGAGCGCTCTCTTGGCGCTTACTGCGCCTCTACCCTACGTTGCGCCCCCTGTGAAGGCCATTGGAGTGGCAAATGTGGTTGTGACGAATGTCTATTGGGGTTCGAATCCAACGGATCCTATAACGGCGCATCCAGGCGATGTGAACGTTCAGCTTTCAATAATCTTAGCTAATGTCGGTGATGACACCGCACGCGGGGTCAACGGAACTCTATTTCTTGGTCCACCTTTGACATACAACTACTACCAAGACGGCGTCAAGTACTCTGCATCATCAGTTTCGAAGACCGCTGGAGATATGGCTGCTGCGTCAAGCTTCACCCTAGGTTTTACGGTCACCGTTGATTCTGACGCCAAAGAGGGAATCTACCGGTATAACCTTCAACTCTCATACAGATCGGCACGGGAACTCCAACAGATCAACAGCAATTTGACAATAGATGTCCCCCTCTGGAAGGGCGAACTGCACGTTCAGAATATCCTGACCCTTCCGACCAAGATCTATCCGAATAGCAAAGAGGTCTCGCTCAAGGTTTGGATTGTCAATTCTGGAAGAGGTCTAGCGAAGGATATTCAACTCAGACTGGATGTGACTCGTCCGTTCAGGGCTTCATCAAGTGGTTCTGACAGGATCTTCATCGGTAACATTCCGGCTGGGCAGGTTTCCGAGGCCGATTTTGTCCTCGATGTTGCGAGTGATGCGATTTTTGGTCAGTATTCGGTTATCTTGGGTGAGGAGATGGATGATAGACTCATCCCCATGGGACAGATTCCTCTTTATGTTAACGAGAAAGTGCGATTCGATGTGGTAAGCGTCACGCCGAACATTGTGCACGCGGGCGATGCCGGCGATGTGATAAGGGTTGAGATAAAGAATATCGGCTCTGTGAAAGCTGACTCCGTAAGAGTTCAACTTCGCGTCGGCAACTTCTTCACCGGAACGCTTACCGATTTTCTCGGAACAATGCTCGCTAACGAGACTAAGGTTGCTTTCTTTACGATGGACATCGATAGCAAAGCACAGCCGAGGCAGTACAATCTGGATCTTAGGTTTGATTGGACTCAAGAGGATATTGCGCTCGACGATACACAGTTCCTGTTATTGACGGTCGAGCCTCCCGGTCTCCCAGTGACATTGATTGTGGTGGGAGTGATCCTACTGGTTGCTGTAGGCGGGTATCTCTTCATTAGAAGACGGCGAATGAAAGCTGCGCAGACCACGACCAAGTGAAGACGACGACTGACCTGTATGATTCGGAGCAGGGAGATGTTTGGCTCTCCGATGGGCCACTATCGTCCTCTTATTCGTCCTTGGGCTCAGTTTCTCTGCTCCTGTCTATGCCCATACCACGTTAGGAAAACTGAACGGGTCTGGGCCGTTTTTCAGATCGGACGACCATGAGCTGAACCCGACCAACACGCTTGGAGGACACGTCCCAGGACCACTCGGCTATGTCTGGCCAGGTAGCGGCCTCAACATGTATTCGAGGATCGCATCAAACCCTCCCGGATACCAGTCGCCCTTCACAACTTTCGAGGAACCAACTCAGGTTGGAGATAACGCCTATGCACCAGAGGGCGCGATTCTAGCATCAACCATTGACCATGATAGTGTCGGTGACTTGATCTTTGCAGTCAACTTCTCCCAACCCGAAGCCTTCACTACCTCAAGCATTCCGGAACTTGACTTCACATACGCAACTCTAGCGCTCTATATCCCTGCCCCAGTGTTCGACAAGACGGGCGCTCTCATCCAAGACGGATTTGAACCTGCAGGTGGAATCAACTGGGATGCAGGGGAAAATACAAACATCATCACAACGATTACGGATAGCTATGGGAACATATTTGTCACTAGAGCTGATAGAAGCGACCCCTTCGAGCCTGGATCGTGGATCGTGTTCATTACGGCCCCACGAAACATAACTTTCACCGCTGCACACAACTGGTCAGAATGGTACTACATTAGAATCAATCAGATGAAAGCCCCTCAGGTTGCTGGAAGATACTTCTTCAAGCTATTCCTTGACAATCACTATCCCATCCGGCAACAGGGATTCCAGCCTAGCCTCATCAATAGTACGATGCCCATGGAAAATTGGCCAGTTCTGCTAGTCAAAGGAGAGGTTGACCCTGGAATAGTTTGGGGAACGGTCAGATACGGTGATATAGCAAATGGCACACTCTATGGCCTACCTTTGCACCTACCCGGCCGAGTTCGAGCCGTAGGCACCGCAATAGATCCTCTGACTGGAGAATCAACTGGGAGACCCGTAGAGGCAAGAGGATACTTCAACGCATCAGCTCAAGGCCATTTCGAAATTGAGGGCATAGCCCCGGGAGTGTACGATATCTACGCATCTGCTGCTGGTTTCCCTGAACAGAAGGCCGCCCAAGGCGTCAAGATCCTGCGCGGACAATCCTTCAGACTTGATCCATACTTGAAAGCCGGACCGGAAATTCGGGGCCAAGTCTTCTCCAAGGAGAAATTTGGACGTGCTCCATGGCCGGGACAGCTTCCAATCACAGTTGTGATATATGACAGCAATACGTACGATGTTAACAGCATAGTGACGTATTCCCCGATCAACCTGACACACGCACCCTACACATCCTACGTTGAAGGGGACACACTCTTTTCGGAAAATGGTTTACTGCCGCCCAACAGACCGAAGGCCGTTGCCTTCCCGTGGGAGGGACCGGTTGGCTACTATACTTTCACTTCAGAACCGGACTTCAAAGACCCGTTCGGTGTCTTTAACGGGGTTGGACCGGCACAGTCTTGGTGGGTCAATCCACTCAGTTCCTTGGAAGCTGAAACCTTTCTCGGATCAACCAGTAGCGAGTTCTTCTTCCAGTTTGGTTCGAAAACAGTTTACGGTGCCCCCGCCAAGTTATCTGGAATGGTTCCTCAAGTTTTTGCTACTTGGACAGATAGCCTGAGTCCTGGCGTTTACTACGTACGCGCCTTTGTTAATGGGTATGTGCAGACTTCGAATGACGGAACCCAGTTCATCGATTATGCCTTTGAAGTTCCTAGGAGTGGGTACTCACACAACGTCTTCATTCCGATAGACTTGCAGAAAGCGTCGAGAATGAACGTCACGATCCATTTCCATGATTTACCCGGTACTTTACGGGATGCTACGATCCGTGGACCTGATCCACGAAGATTCTTGATTGCCGAGGCATTTGCGAGCGACGGAACATTGGCGGCGTTCAACTTCACACAGGTCTCCTCCGATAGCCAACAAGCTTCGATTATTCTAAACGGGTTCGGTATGGCTGGTCCGGTGTTCCCGCCTGACCCAAGGGCTTTCATGAAGTATTCCCTTGCAAGATATGGGGGACTGTTCGATTACGGAATGCCTACCGACACTTACACCATCCGTGTGTTCATGCGCGGATATATCCAAGCACTGCCACCTGCAATGAGCCTTCATGAATTAGACCAACCTTTGACAACAAGCATCACGATTGGAACAGGGCTCACTGTACTCAGCACACACATGTACCGGGGAGGCGGAATCAACACTACTCTTCTATCGGTTGATTGGGAAAGACCTCCGGTCCAGAGAAAATGGGTGTGGAACAACGCATCGGTAAGTGTGCTAGTTTATGATATTGCTTCAGAGGCATTCATTGATGTGAATTACTTCTGGGACGGAAGACTAAAGCAATGGACGATCCCTCGACAGAACTCTGACTTCTCAAGTCTACCATGGCCTGAATGGGTAACATCTTTCGGGCCCGGCGCGAGTCTAATTGTGACGAACGGTTCGACCTTTGTGGACAGATTTGGACCCGACATTCCCAACTTTCCATCCCGAGACCCCTCCCAGGACTTAGCAACCACCGTATTCCTCCAGCAAAACTTCCATGCCGGTTTTCTTTACAGTTCGAGCTCCTACAGAACTGAGACTTTCCGTTCGAATCTGGCCATCTATCCTGGAGTCTACGCAGTAAATGCATGGACCTACGGATATGTGCAGGACAATATAGCAAGCCTTGGAGACTTGGGTAATGTGCAGGTTTCGGTGGCCCGGCTGGGTTCGCTAGCTGATTCTAGCATTCGACTCATCATCGGCGTCAACTTCACGATTCGAATCGTCTTCAAGACTGAAGGCGTCTTCTCAGGAACCCCATATACCTCATCAGTCAGAATCAGACTGTTCGATGAAGGAGACACGCTAGTGGCGGCCGCCACACTATTCTCAGATGGTGGAAGCCTGGTTCCAACATCACGTTCGGGCTTCGTTGCTGACGGAACGAAACTATTGCTTGAACCAGTTCCTGTAGGGACTCAGACTTTGGAATACGTTGCTCTCGCGGGTCTCTTCGGCTACGTAGAACCTAGCACAGGCGGGGAAAGCGTACGAAGAGCAACCCTCTTCTCTCCTGATCATGGAGTGTGGGGGTTCTCGAGTCACCCAGGCGCTTACGGCGGCGCTTGGACAATCATGGTGGACATTGTAAACTGGTACCGTCCGGAAAGTTTCTACCCACCTGCACCGGCTCTTCTACAGGGAGAATCATCGTTCTTCTATCCCTACAACCATCTAGGACCGTACTCTCAGAGAGGCTACACTAGAATTCGGAATGCGATCCAAGGAAGCGAGGTCTCGGTGGAGTTTGGACTGGACCTGAGAGGTTACGTGCAAGGAACCGTTCTTGGATTCGATTGGGATGACGATGTCAGAACAATTAGCTGGGCAATGTTCCAGTTCAAGACGGGATCAACTACATACTACTGGTATGCTTGGGATGGTTGGTTCGACGGATACCTCGACCCTGGAAATTATCATGTCTCGGTGACCGAATGGACAAGTCGAAACGAAGGCCACGAAGCACATGCCTTCGACTTAACCGTCAGCGCAGGCCAAGCGAACGCCGCAATAGCAATCACACTTGAGGAGAGCGGAATCCCGATTTCAGAACTGTCCCTAGTCGCTACATCGGTTATTATGGGATTTGTGGCGACGCTCGGAGCCCTACCGCCTTGGAGAAAGAATCGGAGAACTGAAACTCAATCCGATCTTCTACATAGTACGCTTGGATAGCACTACGGCAACAGGCAACATCAATAGGCTACTGACTAGGAGCACAAGCAAATCGCTAGCTATCGCCTCCCAGCCCAGCCCAAGATAGATAACACGCCTGAGCGCTTCGTTACCATATGTCCATGGAAGGAACCTAGCTATTGCACGACCGCCAGAGGCGAGCAGTTCCGGTGACTGAAAGACACCTGTAAGTTGGAAGAGTGGAAACGTAAGAGCAATTTCGAGGACTGTTAGAGTTGAGGAACTACGTATCCTAGAGGACATAACCAGACCCAAAGATAAAGTGAAAATGGCGATTAATGAGGTCGTAAGGTAAACCAGCAGAACATCGCCGCGTATGGCCAGTCCCATGAGCACAAAGATGACGAGCATTAGCGACGTCCGGAGAGCTGTGAGGAGGACCGTTGCAGCCATCTTACCAGAATAGATCGAGAAAATTTTGACTGGACTTAGCAATAGGCGGGGAAAAGTGCCACGTTCACGTTCTCTACTTACGGCATTCACGATGTCATCAAAAGCACCTAGAATCGTAATCATGCCCAGAAAACCGGGAAGAATCGTGTCACCAGTTGGTGGCCGACCTGAGATTGGTCGGACGATTATATCTACCGCTGCCGCCTTGATACCGAACCTGGCGCCTGCGGTCGATGCTAGATCTTGTGCCTCGCGATTCACCGAGGCTTGAATTAAGGTAGGTGCCGTTATCTTGGAATTATCCGTCTGAATCACTATGAACGCCCTCCCGCTCGTGAGAAGCGATCGTCCGAAACCCTGTGGGATTATCACCGCCCCCATGGCGTCTCCGCTTTCAACGTGATGCAAAGCCTGCTCTTCGGTTGGCAGAAGCTCGGTCACGCGAATAATTGGGGACTCGGTCATTCTATCTACGAGGAATCTGGAAGCCTGCGAACCATCAAGGTCAGCCACGACGACCGGTATATTGTAACTCGGCGCGCTGAAAGCACCAGCAATTATGATGAATATGCCGATCAGGAGGATTGGAAACATGAATGTGAGAATCAGTGAGATCGGGTCTCTAACTAGTTGTTTAACTTCCTTGTATGCGATCGCGATCGAGTCACGTACAAGCTGCCTCAAAAAGCAAGCCTCTCCCGGGACCATCTGAAGAGCAGATATGAAAGACCGTAGAATGAGATAGTTGTGATTGCGAGATATTGCAATTCATAGGTTAGGCTCAGCAGAGGCCGTCCAATCAGTACTGTCCGTCGAAGAATCTCGAATCCATAACTCCAAGGTAGGTAGATTGAAATGGTCCTCGAGAAGCCTCTGAGTAGTTCTTTGTCTATGAATAGACCGCTGAAGGCGAATAGCAAGAGCACTAAGAAGAATTCCACTATGACAACGGCCCTTGCTCCGACTCGGAGCGCGGAAATCAAGAAACCGAAACCCATCGTCAAGAGCGCTATGAGGAGTGAAACTGAAAGAAGAGTGCTCATGTCTGTATTTGGGCGGGCTCCGTAGAGGTAGATGGAAAACCCGAGAACAATCAGCGTCCGTATCCCTCCCAGAGCCAAGTCGAAAAGAGTCTTACCGAGCAGGATATTTCCAATGCTTATTGGGCTAACAAGGAGACGAGCAAGAGTCCCTTCTTCACGTTCGCGGGACATCCCACCGGCTATCTCATAGAAAGTTGCAAAGATCTGCACAACTCCCAAGACGATGACCAAACCGATGTTGAAGCTAGAAAACAGCGCCCCCTTCTGAATGATGTCAACAGCTGAGACACTCTTTTCCTCAGCCGTTTGCACTTCGACTTTGGGATTGAAGTTCTGTACTAGGCCTTGAAGCGTTGAGGACACTTGGTCAGCGATACCTGGTTCTCCATCATCGGCATAGAGCACTATGTTACTTGTTTTGTTGTTGGCTAGATCTTCTTGAAATCCCTTCGGAACAACTATGACCGCATAGATCCGTCCTTTCCCCAATTCTGCGATCGCATTCTCCTCTCTATACCCCAGAATCAGGCTGTCGAAGTCGCCTGAGCTCGATAGTGTTTGCAATAGATGACTCGAATCAGTCGATAGGTCGTTATCAACGAATGCTATGGGAATTTTGGCTGTGGGTGAAAAGTGAGCAGTAGCCCCACCCCCTGCTGCTCCGAGGCTGACTGTGAAGAATAGTGGTAGGACTACGAGTGAGATGAGGATCGCCGTGCGGTTCC
Organism: uncultured Candidatus Bathyarchaeia archaeon; assembly: GCA_964598845.1. Taxonomy (GTDB): domain Archaea; phylum Thermoproteota; class Bathyarchaeia; order 40CM-2-53-6; family 40CM-2-53-6; genus FEN-987. Next base: position 14,668 of record CAZRDM010000017.1, on the reverse strand, counting down.
GTCTGAACTGGCGGAATTCATTACCCGCGACAGCCACAATATCGCTGATAGCTCTTGCCCTTGGCATCTCTAGTCCTTTAACCCTCCAGCCTAATTTTGACCGTTCGCGTAGAAGACGAAGTCACTTTCTTTGAGCGGCCATTTCAAGGAACCTGTCTATTTCCTCTTCACCGCCTGTTAATGAGATGAAGGCCTCTTCTAGGGTAGGCTCCCTCGTGTTGACTGTCTTGATCTTAGCTCCTGAATCGAGAAGAATCTTCATGACCTTTTCAGCGAGCTCTTCGCTTCTGTCATAAGTAACGCGAAGAATCGGCTCCTTGTATGTAACCTTACAGTGTCGGCTGAGGTTTTCGATTCTTTCAAGATGAACGCGTTGGAGGCTTGGCGTTTCAACTTCCAATGTCCTCATCTCATTCACACCGATTTTCAACTCGTTCGGGGTCCCAACCTGCACTAATCTTCCGGCAAAAATGACTCCAACTCGATCACAGATCTTCTCGGGCTCTCCCATGTAGTGCGTGGTCCAGATCACCGTCACTCCCTGATCGCATAGTTTTCTGGTGAAATCCTGAAGCGCTATAGCTGATTGAGGATCCAGTCCAGATGTGACTTCATCCAAGAAGAGAACTTTGGGGTCGTGAAGTAAAGCTGCACATATCATAGCTTTCTTCTGCCATCCGCTTGAGAGGGCGTTCACGAGACGTCTTGATTTCTCTCTGAACGCAAACATATCCAAAAGCTCACGTATTCTGTCGTCTGCCTTTCCGCGCGGAATGTCGTACAACGTGCTGAACAGCTTCAGATTCTCCTCGATAGTCAGATCCTTGTAGAGCGATACACCTTCTGACACGACACCAATTTGACGCCTAACCTCTGTGGCTTCTTTTCGGATGTCGTAACCTGTCACCGTTGCAGTTCCACGGGTCGGTTCCATCAACGTGCAAAGCATACGGACCGTGGTCGTCTTACCAGCGCCGTTTGGGCCAAGAAGACCGAACAATTCTCCGCGCCCTACATCCATGTTCAGAGCGTCGACTGCCGTAAAGTGGCCAAATACTTTGGTAAGGCCCATAGTTCTGATCGCAGGTTGAGACATGTCAATCTCCTGTCGGAATATGCTCCGACGGTTCCCCTGTGCGACTAAAGAGGTTTTTGAGTGCAAGTAATGCTGCTAATGCGACGCGAAAGCCAGTCCTATGCCACTACTTTGGCGAATGCCACTCCACTTCTCTCGTTCCCTCTCGGAAGTTTATGACTCGCGCAATCACAAAGAGGAGATCGGAGAGCCTATTCACGTATGGAATCAAGTTCTCGTTAACCCTCTCGGCCTTGCTTAGTGCAACTATGCTCCTTTCAGCGCGCCTTGCTACGGATCTGGCGAAATGAAGAATAGCCCCTGCTTGAGTTCCCCCGGGCAAAATGAAAACCGTCAAGGGTGGCAGTTCGTCCTGAAATTTGTCTATGGTCCTCTCCAAGAACGCGACCATATCCTTCGTGACACGGGACCCGTCTCCGTTCGCTTCTTGAGGTGCGGCCAAGTCAGCACCAACCACAAATAGATCCCGCTGCACATTCTCCAAAACCGAGTCCACTTCTCTGTCCTTCAAGAGTGCCCTTGCCAGCCCAATCACAGAGTTCAGTTCGTCAGCATTGCCGTAGGCTTGGACGCGTAGCGAATCCTTTGGAACTCGCTCGCCGCCCAAGAGGCCGGTTTCCCCCTTGTCACCTGTTCGTGTGTATATCCTAGCCAATTCGGATTACTCCCGAGTAAGAGCGTCAGACAGAAATTTAGAACCGATGGTTTATAGTGAAAACGGTTGTCACAATTGGAGATTGGGGTTCTATTAGACGAGCCGACACTCGTCCCAGGGTTTGACCACGTCTTCTACGAAGCAAAACCCGCTACCGGAACAATACTTCAACCGCTGTCACGAGCATGGAATGTCGTAAACTGCTTCGCTGACAACTCGATCTTGCAAACAAAACCTGACCATGTTGCCACGTGCAAAGGAGAAAAGGCTGTTAGAGGAACACCAAAGCGTTTTCTCTGGGATTGGGTTTGTCCCAGTAGAGTCGAGTATCGGGAATACTGCATGAAAATCATCGTAAATGTAGCTCAGTATGATGTGACCGGAATAAGATTGGACAGCGTGTGTTTCCCTCGCGAAGGTTACTGTGACTGCCCCATTTGCACGGATTCTCTGAGGAAGACAGGCGAAGACTCTCTCGAATGGCGGACCCGGCAAATTACGTCTTTCATCGGAGAAGTTCGAGAATCTGTCAAATGCAAGTTGGGCATAACGCTTGAACCCGATCCTTGCTATGGAAGAGAAAGATTCGGTCTTGACCTTGAGAAGATTTTGAGATACGTTGACTTTGTTTCAACTCCTCTTTACATGGACTATTCGATTGTCTATTGGCTGGACATACTCGCCAATTGTTTCAGGAGAAAGATCTCGAAACCTTACCACATAGAACTGTATGCCGGTCATCCTAGAGCCCCCACGAAGTACTTGGTTTCCGCCCTCGCTGTGGCGTCAGGCTATGCAGACTGCATCATCCTTTCCACGTACGAAGCGAAGATTGCCGAGAGCCTTCAGCGAGAGATGATTCGGGATAAGGAGGTCTGGAAGTTCTTTGAGGAGCGCCATTGTACAGAAATGTTGTCGATTCTTGAGCGATGGCGGAACATTCCAATGTAGAAAGAACAGAAGGTATTAAGGTTCGTCGCAACTCATCCGAAAATCGACCGGGTCAGATTGGAAACAGCTATCAAATTCACGGCGCAAACACGGAAATCGCTGAAGAAGCTCACCTACGCGAGTCTTAACAAACCCGGAATTGATTTGGCCGTTGTGATAGCGCTTGGATCCTCCGCGGCCGATGTTGTTTCTTTGTTTTTGCCGTGGCTGGTTGGCATCAACCCGGTGTACGTGCGCGGTAAGGGGTTGAGTTACACGATTGCGGCAGTCCTCTCAGGATTCGATCTTCTCCCCTTCAACATGTACCTTTCCTTCGTACTTCTCCCGTTGGCACTAACTCTGATCGTGACTTACTTCTCATTGAAGCCGGAAGGAATCATACCTCCACGGGTAGGCTACAAAACTAAGTCCCGTATCCTTCTCCTCTTGGCAATGTTCAGTTCAATGTTGCCCTCCTTCGTGTTCGTGCAGTACTTCACCACCTCGAGCTTGCTGCTACCGCGTCTAGACGTGTTCGTTGGAAGATGGGAAATGGGCGGGGGTGCTACTATGCCGATCTATGCGGGCTTCGGATTATTGCTTGGACTAGGCCTCAAGATAATAAAAGACTGATAAATAGACGAAGTCTTACCGCTCAACGGTTAGTTTTCTTCCACAAGATCCACAGAACTTTGCATAATGTGGATTAACACTACTGCAGAACGAACACGTCATCGTGAAGAGTGATCCACCGCAACCATAACAGAACTTGTTACCTACTGGATTTAGTGCGCCACAACCGCTACAGTAAACGACATCAGGCTTCTGAGGAAGCTGCTCCATCAACTGACGCCGTGTCAAATAATAGCGGTCTAGTTTATAGCACATTCGCAGGCTCTGACCCCAAGAACTCTCGAATGTCTTGAAACACTCGATCGAACATCTTCGCAGTCAGCTTGCCCGTTTGAGTGTTCTGGCGACTCGGGTGATACGAGCCACAGAGAGCCGGATACGGTCTTGGGAGTCTGTAGAATGCACCATGATGAAAACTTAGATCCCTCGTTTCGAGGTCTCGCTCCTTTAGGAATCTGACGTAGGCGTCGAAAGCGACTCTGCCCAGAGCCAGCACCACTCTCACTTTTCGCAGAAGCCCAATTTCCTGAGTCCAGTATTGCTTGCAGTTCTCAACTTCTCTAGCCGTTGGTTTGTTCATCGGCGGAGCACATCTAACGATGGCAGTCATGTACGCGTTATGTAATTTGAGCCCATCCTCCGCACTGATCGAAGTTGGCTTGTTTGCGAAATCGAATCGATGCAAAGCAGCCATGAGAAACTGGGCAGACCCATCCCCCGTGAACATCCTCCCCGTGCGATTACCTCCATGGGAAGCTGGAGCTAAACCAAGTATCATCAGTCGGGCCTGAGGATCACCGAAACCAGGAAGCGGCCTACCCCAATAATACCAATCCATGAATTGCCTTCGCTTCTCGCGCGTAACTAGGCGACAATACCTCCTAAGCCTCGGACAAAGCTCGCAAGAAATTACGTCCGAATTGAGTTCGCGCAGCGTCCTGAAGGCATTTAGCATCTCAGGCAATTCTTTGACCGTATCTGCAATCCGCTTAGCGCATGGTTTCTTTCAGCTAGAGGTTTTCTCCAGGAACATTGAAAACTTGAGTCAATCCCTGATGCTGGTCGTCACCGAAATAAGTGAGAGTCACCGGCAACCATCCCGTCCAATTCATTGGGAAACGGGCCTCAAAATACCCATTCTGGTCCGCGGTTGCAGCCTGCGTTCGATATGCGCCTCGCAGATGGTAGGTCAAATAGACAGTGGCGCCGGCAACAGGTTTCCCGGAAATAGTGTGCAAGTATCCCTTCATCCCTATTGCAACGTCTTTCTCCGTGATGGCCGAAACAGAGACGAATACGACCTGCTCTCCTGTCTTGGACAGGGGTATGTTAGGTAATGTTACAAAGTCTGTGGACGGAACTTGGCTTGTAGTGCTAACCGTTACAAGAGCCCATGCAGCCAGAGCGATAGCGACAACAAGGATCAAGACGGTAATTAGCGATCGATAGCTTGCTTTGCTGCTTCGTTTCGCTTCTTTTACGTGAGCCATGAACCGTTGCCTCGGCGGATACGAAAATCGCTCGCAGAACCAGATTCAAAGAAGTTAAAGTTTTCCAACCCACTTGCGAGGGCGGCCCCTTCTTGCCATTTGATTTATCTAGGACAAGTTGTATGCTGTGGCCGGAGTTAACATTCTTGTCTGAGGGCACTGTTCCCGTTTTGATATTGAGGGAAGGCGCAACGAGGACACGTGGTCGCGACGCCCAGAGGAACAACATCTTGGCCGCCAAGATTGTGACCGAGACCGTTCGCACATCACTCGGCCCACGCGGTATGGACAAGATGCTGGTCAGCGGCATCGGCGATGTTGTGATCACGAATGATGGAGCTACGATAATGAAGGAACTGGATGTCCAGCATCCTGCCGCTAAGATGTTGGTAGAGGTAGCCAAGAGCCAGGATAATGAGGTGGGAGACGGAACAACCACCGCCGTCGTCCTCGCCGGCGAGTTGTTATCGAAAGCTGAGAAACTTCTCGATCAAGAGATACACCCAACGGTCATAGTCGAGGGATACAAGAAAGCCTCTGAGAAAGGCTTGGAGAGCCTTCAAAATCTCGCGATCGAGATCAAACCTGACGACGAGAAGATGCTCTCGCTCGTCGCCGTGACATCCATGATAACGAAAGCTGCTTCCGAGTCAAAGGACCACTTCGCCAAACTAGCGGTCAAAGCTGTTACGCAGATTATGGAGGATAGCGAAGGGAAGACTAGGGCGGACATAGATAGAGTCAAGGTTGTCAAGAAGAAGGGCGAAAGCATGGAACAGAGCGAACTCGTTCGAGGCGTTGTAGTCGATAAGGAAATCTCACATGCTCAAATGCCAAAATCCGTGAAGAATGCGAAGATCGCTCTGTTAAACGCCAAGCTTGAGATTGAGAAAACTGAGTTTGACGCAAAGATCAACATTAACTCGCCTGACCAGATGAAACGCTTCCTCGACGAGGAGGAAGCCATGCTCCGCGATATGGCCAACAAGATAGAGAACAGCGGAGCGAATGTCATCTTCTGCGAGAAAGGGATCGACGACCTCGCGCTACACTTCCTATCCAAGAAGAACATCTTGGCGGTCAAGAACCTCAGCAGTGGCGATATGGAGAAGCTGGCAAAAGCCACCGGTGGAGCAATTCTTGCAAGCACCAAAGACATCACCCCCGACACTCTCGGGGAGGCGAAGCTTGTCGAAGAAATCAAAATTGGAGACGATAAGCTAGTTTACGTTCGCGATTGCAGAGACCCCCGAGCTGTAACTGTGGTGATTAGAGGTGGCTCTGATCATGTCGTGGACGAAGCGGAAAGGTCGTTTCACGACGCCCTGTGCGTTGTCAGGAACGCCGTCGAGGATCGCAAGGTTCTAGCTGGCGGAGGCGCTCCGGAGGCCGAAGTGGCGAGACAGCTCCGCGAGTATGCCGTCAAAGTGGGCGGCCGTGAGCAACTTGCCATCGAAGCCTATGCTGAGGCACTGGAGGCAATTCCGTTGACAATAGCTGAAAACGCTGGGCTAGATCCGATCGACATTATGGTTGAACTCAGGTCAAAGCATTCGAGTGCCGAGAACAAATGGTTCGGAGTCCAGACAAGGACAGGTAAGATCACTGACATGCTCTCCGAGAACGTTATCGAGCCACTTCGGGTTAAGCAGCAAGTCATCAAATCTGCTACAGAAGCAGCAAGCATGCTCCTCAGAATCGATGATGTAGTGTCATCGAAAGGTCTCAAAGAAGGACTACCCCCAAGTGGACCCCCGGGCAGACCGGGAGGAATGCCTGGCGGAATGCCCCCAGGAATGATGTAAACGCCATCCCCCCGGCCAAGCCTCGTCCTGAACATCCAGCTAAGCTTACACTGCTCACCGTTCAGCGCGAGTCGTCGTGTCTTTGACCACAACAATTCCCACGACGATGTTGTGATCAGGGGACAAGTCATTGCACAGACATATGATGGTGCAGACGCCCATATCGATGAGTTCCCCAAGAAATACACGGATGCAGGGAGATATCAAAAGTCAAGGCCCGACGAAAAACGCGTCATCATTAAGACAGAATCTGTCAAGATTCTCTAGACCTTGTGACGGTTCGTAGATCTCCTTGCCCAGCAGCAAGTCCGATTGGTCATCAACAATAGATATTCTGAGTAAACTCACAGAATTCCCTACCTACCAAGAAGATGGCATGCGCGATTGCGCACAGTATCTCTCAAATGAATTGTCCAAGTCAGGGTACAACGTCATCGTTGATAGATTGAACAATGTTCTGGGCACTAAGACTTTCAAGCAGGGTAGAGAGGCGTTTCTGATCAATGGGCATTTCGATACTGTCCCTCCCACCCCAAGGTGGACCAGAAACCCGCTACGTGCATCCTTGGAGAACGACAAGCTCTACGGTCTGGGAACGTCAGATGACAAGGGCGGCGTGGCCGCGACTCTGTACGTGCTCAGCAAGCTGAATAGTTGCCGTTTCAAAAAACTTGAGGTATTGTTTTCGAACTACGAGGACAACAACATAATTTTGGACGGCGAAACATGGCTCGGTGCCCCCTATTTCTTGGAACATAATCGATTGGAGGCTGAGAGCGGAATCAATGTCGAAGGCACTGTAGAGGGTGATAGACTCATGGTCTCTCTAGGCTGCGGCGGGAGAGTAGGGTTCACGGTTACCACGATAGGTAGAGAGGCCCATTCCTCCGATCCACGTGAAGGACGCAACGCCATTTACGACATGATGAAGGTTATCGAAGCGCTTAGGAAGCTACCCCCTGCTAGAATGCTATTGGATGAACATGAGGCATACACAGAACTAAACGTGAATATGATACAGGGCGGTATCGCCATCAACATCGTACCAGGCGAATGCAAGATAACTTGCGAACGCCGGGTATTACCAAACGAAGTTTGGGACGAAATCAAAGAGCAAGTTGACGCTGCGCTGTCCACGGTGAAGGAAATCGACTTCAAGGTCGAGTACTTGAAGCCACAGAGATCCTACCTGTTAGATCGAAAACATCCGACTGTGACTTTGACCGTGGAAAGCGTGCAACAAACACTGGGATACAATCCCAAATTCAGGGTTGAATCAGGTCGGACAGATTCCATATACTTTGACCAGATAGCTGGCATAAAGACAGTGATTCTAGGACCTGGAGAAACAGCGCATATAGCAGATGAATATATCAACGTAAGAAGACTGGAGGAGTTCAGTCGGGTATTGTACAATATGCTCTCTCAGAACTGAGAAAACCCTGAGAAGCATCCTGAATTGCGTCCAATAGATCATTTGCTTTCTCTCCTATTTTGCAACGGATAGTCAAGCTGCCCCTGCCAGTCAATTGGTGGCCTCTCCAATAGCACCGAGAAGAAAGAGAACCAGCATGCTGAATTAAGCGTTAGACGATTGCGATCTTTGTAGCTTCAGAGTTTACGGTCTGCTTAGTTCTTGAGGGGTCTACTTTACAGTCCAGCGTGACTGTTCCCGCATGAATTGTTGGACATAGTAGGGTCCTAGGCCGCTCTTGCCCGTGGAGCCGCTGCCTTTCCATCCGCCGAAGGAGTTAACGCCCGGCCATGCGCCTGTCGTTGCGCCTGCGCGTCTGTTGGTGTAAGTTACACCTGCCTCGATGTGGTCGAAGAAAGCCTCCAGTTCTTCCTTCTTCTTGCTGTAAATGCCAGCGCACAATCCGTACTCAGAATCGTTCGCAAGCTTCAGAGCTTCTTCGAAGGACTCTACGCCTGCAACAGCGAGGAAGGGGACGAACAGCTCTTCTTTGAATAGGCGATGCGTCACTGGAAGGCCGTCAACGATTGCGGGCTCAACGAAGTACCCATATTGGAGGTCTCCCTCCCTGAGCTGGTTGCCGCCGCAAAGGAATCTGCCGCCGTCACGGCTGGCTTCCTCGGAAGCCGTCGCATACGTCTCAACCGCAGCTTTGTTTATCACGGGACCAAGGAAAGTCTCCTTGCGAGTTGGATCGCCAATCTTCGCGTATTTCTTAGTGTAGTCTATCAACAACGCAAGAAACTTCTCTTTCACGCTGTTTTCTACGTAGACGCGTGAGCAGGCACTACATTTCTGGCCTCCAAATCCGAAGGCCGCACGCACTACCCCTTCGGCGGCCTGATCAAGATCTGCGGTTGAAGTGACTATAGTAGGATTCTTTCCTCCCATTTCGGTGATAACTGGCTTGGGATAATCCCTAGCGAAACTCTTGTAGAGTCCCATTCCAACGGCTTTCGAGCCGGTGAAAATCATTCCGTCGATCCCTGGATTATCCAGCAACTCGGCTCCGACCGTCGCACCCGGGCCGGTCACGAAGTTGAAGACGCCTCGCGGGATTCCTGCATCCAAGTAGGCTCGGGTCAATTCATACGCGATTACCGGGGATTCGCTTGAAGGCTTGAAGACGACTGTGTTCCCTGCAACCATAGCTCCTGCGGACATGCCAGCTGCTAATGCTAAGGGGAAATTCCACGGCGAGATCACAGCCCAGACTCCATAGGGCCGCAAGACACTGGACGTTTCCTGCCCCGGGCCTGGTGACTCGAGCGGACGCACAAACCCCTTGTTCTCTTCCATTTGCTGACAATAGTATCTGATCAGCTCGGCAGACTCATTGACCTCAGCCAAGGATTCGGCGCGACTCTTACCAACCTCAAACGCCATCCACGCCGCCAGTTCGTATAGTCGCTCGATGATCAGATCTGCGGCTTTACGAAGAATTGCTATGCGGTCCTTGTAGGGTAACGCCTTCCATTTGGGAAAGGCGTCGCGAGCCGCTGCGATGGCGGACCTCACGTCATCCCGGGTGCCCTTCGGGAAACAACTAACAATGATTCTCGTATCAACGGGACTGACATGCGACATCTCTTCTCCAGTCGATGTCCATTTCTCACCGTTGATGAACATTGTAAAGTGGCCGCCCAGTCTGCTGCGAACTTGAGCTACGGCCTTCTCGTAGGCTTCGTCATCCTTGGGGGTGACTGCAAGGGTCGCATAGGTGATACGGGGAACCTTCGGCGCGACCTTCTTTCTAGGTCTTGCAGCTTTCTTACGCTTCATGAGAACCGACCTTTGAGGTACCAAACTAGAATCCCCTACAGTCTGGCCGCGAATCTGCTTTGCTTATTTCAGTCTTGTGCACTTACGTTAAATTGGGTACTAACTAGAAGAGAGAAAGAAGGCTCTTGGATGATTAGGATCTATTCATCGGGTGTCTAGCTCAATTCTGAGCGCATTCCACTTGGGATGAATGCGGTAGTTAGATTGCGTTGCTCGCGGTGGTATCCTCGGATGGATGCACCTGAAACTGTACCATTAGAATAGTCTGGCGAGGAATGGTCTCAGTGCGACAAATCCGATCAGTGCCAGCATGGCGGTTATGATGATGAAGATGATTATGGCTACGATCGCTATGAGCAGAGCCCTCAGCCATCCGCAATCGAAGAAGCGCTTTATGAGCGCCAACCAGATTATCACAACAATTATGGAGGCAATTATCCCAGAAAACAGGAACCCCAGCAACGAACCGATTATGGTTCCGAGGGCGGCGATCCAGAGACCATCTGTGAACTTCGCCTTCTTCTTCCCTACAAGAGCTCGTCCCGCAAGCCACAGGACCGGTCCGATGATTATGGTGTTGACTGCTATGTGAAGGATCACTTGATCTAAGTTAACCAGCGCCATGGCGTCCACCTCCGCCTAGGCATGAAGAATGCGTTTATGATTTTTGGCCTTGTTTGAGCTCACTCATCGAATCAAGGCCTGAACTATGGGCGCGTGAAGGGAGCTAGGGTTTGTTCCCAATTTCTTGACGTGGTGATTCTATTTGGCGGATCTCTTCCCAAGCTCAGCGTCGAGCATCAGTAGAGCGCTACCTTCATCGCCAATGAGTCCAATTTTCTGCACAATCTCGTTCGCGATTAGCTCTTCTTCTACCTGCTCATTAACGAACCATTGTAGAAAGACTTCAGCTGCGTGATCCTTCTCCGATTTCGCCAGATCGGAGAGTTGGTTAATTGCTTCTGTGACCTTCCGCTCATGTTCATAGGCAGACTGAAACGCTTCCTCGTGTGACTTCCATTTCGATTGAGGCGACTCGATTGGCTTGAGTGTTACCTTTCCTCCTCGGTCAAGGAGGTGATCGTAGAACTTCATTGCGTGTCCCAACTCTTCGTTCGCTTGGATTCGCAGCCAGTGAGCGAATCCTTTCAGATTGGCGGACTCAAAGTGGGCAGCGAGTGAAATGTAGAGGTAATACGAGTAGAATTCTTTGTTCATATGATTATTGAACGCAGTTTCGATCTTGGGCTTAATCGCCATCCTCAATACACCCTCGTTTCCGAGCCCGGTTATGTTTCACTGGAAATAAAACTTCTTGCCAGCTCATTAGGCGTGGCTAACTATTGTGAGAAACCTCTCTTAACTTGAAAGTGACAGAGAACTCCCAGCCAGTTAATCATCGAATTTCTAGAAGGACCGATTACGGGTAAGATGGTCAACACATACACTGAGGTTCCTGGCTGAATCAAAGTGGTCACTGAATGCGACATAAAGTCTCAATTCATGAACGATATGCAACTCGACAGTGCGCTTCGACAATTCCTCAGCAACGGTTTCGAAGACGACCTGCGTTGTCTGAGCAAGATGACGTGGCAGATCAACCTGCCTCTTGCACTGAACCTCTTTTTTCGCTTAAATCTGCGCGGGAAATAGAAAACTTAGCTAGGGCTAGTCGCTGTTGTGTCGCTTCTTGCCGCGTCTAGGGACTGCGATTTTGAGAATCCAGTCTATTCCAGTCCAACTGTCAGATCGTTATTGAGGATGATACGGTGCCATTTCTTGTCGTGAGTTTGACTCTTCATTGACCTCACGCGCAGAAAACTTTCGAGGCTACCCTGAACCTCCTGAGTTCTGACATCGAGTA
>CAZRDM010000017.1:0-2839 GCA_964598845.1 uncultured Candidatus Bathyarchaeia archaeon | reverse complement strand
AGCTGAGGCGAAAGAACATTGGCCTATGAGCGTTGTTTACTCGGACTCGTTCAACTCGCTATGTTGCTACAATGGTTTGTGCAGCCTTGGCGAATAGTCGTTCGATTTTCTCCCTGTGGAGCGTGTTCATTGTGCAGAATGGTATGATCCTGCCGTCTGGGACTGCGTAGTGAATGCCGCAGCGCTCTACTCTTTCAAGGTCAAAGTTGTAGGGATCCATGAAGTGCATGGCGCCTATCATTATTACTTGGCGCATCAGGCTGCCTAGGGCTTCATAGCTACCCTCTTTTATGATGCCCCCGACCAGTGGCGCAAGTACCTTAAGTCTGAGATGCTTTGAGCTTTCCATCATCTTGATTTTTGCTCGGACTCTTTTACCCACTCTAGCCAACTTGGCGGCGTCGTTCATGCAATTCATGAATGCGTCAATATCGGCGTACCTGGTGATTGGAACCATTTTTCCGTCTTGTACAAAGACAAAGGTTGCCATGCCGCAGTGCTCGTGCATAGTGAATTCGGGGTATCTATTTCCCCTAAGTGCACCAACGGCCTTCGCAAATGGCACAACTGTCGGAACTGGGTAGAAGTCGCTCCGTTTGATTTGCCCCCTCGTCTGCTCTTCGACAAGTCTCATGAAGTCGGGTATGGTTATTCTGTATTCAGCGAGCTTGTTTCTATCAATCCTGCCCGTCATGGAAACTGGTTGGACGTTAACACACCTCACAATGTCATGGTTCTTCGCAGCGAAGTTCATAATGCCTCCAAGCTCATCGTCGTTGACACCCTTCACTAGGGTGATAACCAAGACTGTGCTATCATGCCCCTCCGCTCTCAGATTCTCTATTGCTGTTAGCTTCGTTTGGAGTAGGTCAAGGCCGCGAGTGACCTTGTATGGCTCTGGTGTCACGCCATCAAATTGGAGGTAGAAGCTCGAAACTCCTGCTTCGATAAGTTCCCTGAGGTAGGAACGGTCACGGGCTATCCTCATGCCGTTGGTGTTTACTTCAACGTGATGTATGCCCGCATCGTGGGCATACTGAACGATGTCTGGGAGATCGTCTCTCAGTGTTGGCTCTCCGCCGCTCAGTTGGAGCGCTTTAACCGATACAGGTCTGTTTGCAGCGAGGTTGTCGATCATCTTGCAGACGTCTTGGAAGGATGGCTCGTATATGTAGCCTGCAGCAGCCGCATTTGCAAAGCATATTGGACACTTGAGATTGCATCGGTTGGTTACGTCGATTATTGCAAGAACAGTCTGAGACTTGTGGTTTGGACAGATACCACAATCGTATGGACAACCTCGTGAGACCCTTGTTCGGGGGTTTTCAAGACCATCTCCGAGAACGGAATACTTCCTCACGCGGTTCCACGCTTCGAAGTCGGACCAGTACAGGTCCTCGAAGTGACCGTGCTCTGGACAAGACTTGCTCATCATGACTCTGCCATCTAATTCGAAGAGCTCCGCGGGGAGAACTCGATAACATTCCGGGCAGAGGCTCGAAGTCCTTTTCAAGGCATTCTTGGACATCGGATCGCCCCCAGAATAGGCCAAGGATTGCTTCGTAGAATACCGGCTTGAATGTGTCTAAATCTTCAGAATGTAAAATATAGAGAGACGCCAACCGAAATTTACCGTAAGGCGTCTAGTGTAGAGACCTCCTCGATTAATTCCACATCTGTTTAGCAGAAACCCTCTTTACAAGGGGCCGACCGCTCGTTACGAATCTGCACCTTCCGAATTTAGATGGAGTAATCGCCTTTGGTAGAACTCAGCCTAGCCTTCGTTGGTTTCGGCACGGTGGGACAGGGCTGCGCTTGGCATTTAGTAAGGAACAGACGATACCTGAAGCTAGAATACGACTTTGACTACAGAGTAGTAGCAATCGCAGACATAGCAAAGGGTTTCATTCAGAACAACGAGGAAGGTATTGATCTCTCAAGGGCCTTGGAGTTCGTGGAAAACGGAAAGAAGCTGGACAGTAAGGTTCTGAAGGGTCAGAGCGGGCTCTCCTCGATGGACACAATAAAGACTTCAAATGCCGACATTCTGATCGAGACGACTTGGACGAACTTGAAGGACGGAGAGCCTGGCCTAAGCCACATCATCACGGCTCTTGAATCTGGGATGGATGTCGTCACTTCGAATAAGGGCCCCATCGCCTTGGCCCTCAGAAAACTGTTGGGCATAGCGAGGTCTAGAGGACGCCAGTTGAGGTTTGAATCAACCGTTATGAGCGGCACACCAGTCTTCAAGCTGCAGGAATTCGGTTTACTTGGGGCAAGGATAACCCGACTGAGGGGAATCCTGAACGGCACAACGAACTACATCTTGACGGAGATGGCCCGGGGGAAGAACTATGAGGATGCTTTGAAGCGAGCTCAAGAGCTCGGCTATGCTGAAGCCGATCCTGCAGGTGATGTGGAAGCGTACGATCCTGCGGCCAAGATAACGATTCTCGCAAATGTTCTGATGGATGGCGAAATGGACTACGGGGAAGTGGAAAGACAGGGAATCAACCAGATAACTGTCGATGAGACCAAGAAGGCTGCACAGGATTCGAAACGTATCAAGCTCATTGCGTCGGCTTCGAAAAACGATGATGGCAAGGTTAGGGGGAGCGTGAAGCCTACGCTTGTTCCAGATGCCGACATCCTTGCTCACGTAAATGGTGTGTCGAACGCCCTCCAGATATCTATGGACGTCCAACCGGACGTGACGATTGTTGGCCCGGGGGCAGGTGGCGATTCTGCTGGGTACGGGTTGGTCAGCGATATACTGGCGATTCATAGGTTGAGGATTTCACAAGGAAAGTGAGAAAATGAACGAGATTGAGGTTAG
>CAZRDM010000016.1:0-47057 GCA_964598845.1 uncultured Candidatus Bathyarchaeia archaeon | reverse complement strand
AAGGCATTTATTGAGTTGCATGTGCCCCCATCTCAGAGCTTGTATGCGTTATGAGCGAAGTTTCTCCATCGGTTGAGGACTCGAAGCCCGTCCGAATGGGCCCAGATGACAAGTACCTAGTTGATATCTTGATGCCCACGAAAACAATCCCTGCCGCAAAAGAATCTCTCGAAGCCATCAAACGTGCCGTCAAGGGCAAACTGCTCGGCCGCATGAAGAAGGAAGCAGTTGACTGCCCCGTCAAACTCAAAGTTGTCTCATTCGTGGAGTGTTTCACATGTCCCAACTTCAACCACAGAATTCGTGGCAAGGTGGGATGCAGAGGACTCCCGCTCTCGACTGAGTGACATGTACACTTTCTCTCCACAAAATTCGGACCTTTTGTCAAAGTCATTGGTTCTAGAGATCGATACCGGCTAGCTTTGCGATAACTGGCAAGAGTCGACGAAAGCGGTTTGGCAGTATGCCGCGTACAAATTCAAGATCGCCAGTCGTCAATAGTCGGAAGCCGCGCAGGAAACCGACGTAGACAAAGACGCCGATTGTGACCCAGACGGGCAGAGTGAGGAATTTCAGATAAAAAGAATGAATCAAGGACAAACCCTCGAAAACGACAAAACCCATCAACGCCGCACTACCTGCAGCACTTAGTAGCGCTCTCGAGTCGAGTTCAAGAAGGTCATGCCTCTTTGTTGCCATCCCGTACACCGCGGTCGTGAGGACCATAAGACCAGCTCTTCCTATAGCAGGCCCGCGTAGTCCCAAGACAGGAGTCAGTAAGGCTGACAATGCGAATAGTCCGGCGAGGCCAAGCAAGTTGGCGGCGGTGTACCATCTCAGCTCGCCTATCGCAAGAAGTACCGCAGCGTAGATCGCGCTTATTGCAGTCAAGCCCGTAGCTAGCGAAACTATGACTGACGGAACGAAGCCACTGGTGTATTCCGGTCCGAAAATCCTCAATGCAACCTCAGTTACTGAAGCGAATCCAACAGCGATCGGAATCACGACAATCGACACATAGCGAGTGTAGGAGCGAATCATTTCACGCATATCCTTGGTTTTCCTTGATGCACACAGAGCTGAAAGAGTAGGTAAGAGAATTGTTAAGAGGGCGTATGGTGCGAAGCCAACGAAACTAGCAGCAACGATTGCCACATTGTAGATCGCGAGCTCCTGTAGTCCCCGCTGTGCCAGCGCGAAGATCTTGTCGGCCTGATTGATGCCGAAGCCCATCAAGGCGCTGAAGAGCGTGTAGAACGAATAGCGCGAAAGCTGGTAAAGAGAAAACCCTGAATTGTCAGATGATGCGTGAATGTCGCGGATCGATGTCAGGAGAGCAGCGATTAGAAAGAGCGCGTCTCCCAGTATCCATCCCAATAGGACGCCAACGATGGAATACGGAACCAGCAGCAAAGAGGCCAAAGCGTAGCGGGCAATACTCCAAAGAATGATGTACGAAGTCGCCCTCTTCATATCGCCTAACGCGATGAGAGTTCCGAGACAAATCTGCCCCAGTGAAAGTAGAAACACATCCACTGCGGAAAGTCTGACGAATTCGGGCAAGACCTCTCCTCCCATCAACAGAATAGCAACATTTGGCGATACAACCAGAATCACTGCAAGCCCTCCACTTACGATGCCCGCGAAGGCCAATGAGATCTTGAAGATCTTGACGCTCGCTGTTCGCGAATTTTTGGCCAGCATCTCCGGGATGAATTTCAACACTGCCAAGGGCGCAGGTATTGGGGACTGAACAGTGATAGGTTGCGCAAGAATGCAGATCGTCACGAGGAGCCAAATCATTATGTTCAGGGCAGTAACGATTCCCACATCCAAGGTCGATCGGAGAATGTTCGTCAGGACAAGAAAATAGAGGGTGTTAGCAAGAAGCACAACCACATTAGCTATGTAGAGAGATGTTGCGCCTCTTGCGACGGAGAATGGGCTTTCCAAGTTTGCGTTGACAACCATCCAAATTCAGATTCTCTGGACTTGAGCAGCCTCGTAACGAAAAACCCACAAAGCTTTCTCATACTTAAGGCGATTCAAGAGCTTGAAGATCAGATAGAGTCGTCTTCCTCGCCCGGACGACCTCATGAACCTGTCTCTTTACAGAGGCTTCACGTTTGTGGTGATTCCATATGTCATTTCGGATTCACCATCTATTGTCTCAGCATCTTCCTCGGACTACTACAGGCAAGGATGGAGCATTGCGAAACAGCTCGACTCTACCAAAATCAGAAGTGCTAATGTGTTCGGTGAACCAGCTTCCCATTCCAGATTCAAGAAGCCTCGCCCCTAGATAGCCTGAGCAAAGCTAAATGGGATTTGTGACTTAGTCATTGGAACTGGCGATGGCAGGAGCATTGGATTGGAAAAACTACTGATTACCGGAGGTTTGGGTTTCATTGGCAGCAATTTTATCCACTATGTTCTCAGAACTTGGGACACTGCCAGAGTCGTCAACTTGGACTCGATATCATATGGAGCTAATCCCCATAATCTTGCTAATGTGGAGAGCACCGAAAGGTATCACTTCCAGAAAGCAGACATCACCGATTCAAAAACCGTTGAGAAACTTATCAGCGACTGCGATGTCGTGATTCACTTTGCCGCAGAAACACATGTTGACAGAAGCATCTCAAGTCCCGCAGATTTTCTACATAGTAATGTCCTTGGAACTTTTACTCTTCTCGAGAGTGCAAGAAAACACAAACTCAGAAAATTCATTCACATCTCCACCGACGAAGTCTATGGGCCCACTCCGGACGTCACAAGCTTCACTGAAGACGATAGACTACTGGCTTCGAGTCCATACGCCGCATCTAAGGGCGCAGCTGACATCTTCGTTCAAGCCTATCGGAGAACTTACGGCTTGGAAACAGTAATCCTAAGATGCACAAACAATTTTGGGCCACGTCAGTTCCCCGAGAAGTTCATCCCAAAAAGCATAGTGAGCGCTCTCCTCAGGAGAAAAGTCCCGATATATGGTGACGGAAGACAAATCCGCGACTGGATCTACGTGGAAGATTTCTGTGAGGCTATCATGCTTGCAATCGAAAAGGCTGAGAGCGGAACTCTATATAATGTATCGGGCGGAAATGAGATCGCGAACATTGATGTTGCAAGGTTGATACTCAGAGCCTTGGATAAGTCCCCAGATTTGATCGAATTTGTAGAAGAGAGACCTGGACATGACTATCGTTACAGTCTCGACTCAAGTCGAATTAGGAGGGACCTCGGATGGACCCCTAGCCACACCTTCCATGAAGCACTTCGCGAAACCATAGTCTGGTATGTCAAAAACGAGTGGTGGTGGAAACCGCTCATAACTGATAGAATACTTTCGGCTACACCTTGGAAAGAAAAATGGTAGAACACGCGTACGGTAACACAAATTGCGAATCTTAGTGACGGGCAGCAGCGGATTATTGGGCGCGGAACTAGTTCATTTATTGTCGGAATCGGGCCACGAAGTTCACTCGGGATACGGAACACACAAACCGCTCGCCGGTAATCCGATCCGGTTGGATCTTGCTAATCTGAGCCATCTCCAAGCCGTGATAGAGAAGGCGAGACCTGAGCTCATATTTCACGCCGCTGCCATGACCGACGTGGACATGTGCGAAAGAAATCCGCACCTTGCGAAACTCGTTAACGGCGAAGCGACAGGAAAAATCGCGGAGAAAGCAAGTCAACTGGGAGCCTATGTGATCTATCTCTCAACAGACTATGTGTTCGATGGCAAGAGAGGTGAGTACAAAGAAGAGGACCAACCCCATCCCATCAATTGCTACGCCGAATCGAAATTCCTTGGAGAGCAATTGATCAAAGAGAGCAGCGCGAGATATTGCGTTGCAAGGACTAGCGTATTATTCGGTTGGGGAAGAGAACACAGACCAAACTTCGCAACCTTGGTTCTCCACAGACTGCGGTCTGGTCAACCTTTGAAGGCTGCGACAGATCAATGCGCCTCCCCAACGCTGAATAATAACCTAGCTGAAATGCTCATAGATTTGGCTGGGAAGCGGTACGAAGGAATCCTGCATCTGGCAGGTGCGACTCCCATCGATCGCTACAATTTTGCATTGCAAATCGCGAAGACTTTCGATCTTGACTCCATCTTGGTAGAGCCCGTGACATCGTCAGAAATTGAATGGGTAGCGAAGAGACCTGCAAACTCTTCACTCAATGTACATAAGGCGATAGGCGTCCTTGATAGAAAACCGCTTAAGCTAATCCAAGCGCTGGACAAATTCCGTGCGAGTCGTTCGAAATGAAAGGAGTTCTACTTCACGGCGGTTATGGAACCCGACTGCGCCCGCTTACACACACTGGTCCAAAGCAGCTGATACCTGTCGCTGGCAAGCCGATCAGCCAGTATTCGCTTGAGGATTTACGCGAGGCCGGCGTCAAGGATGT
This sequence comes from uncultured Candidatus Bathyarchaeia archaeon, assembly GCA_964598845.1. Taxonomy (GTDB): domain Archaea; phylum Thermoproteota; class Bathyarchaeia; order 40CM-2-53-6; family 40CM-2-53-6; genus FEN-987. The sequence continues at coordinate 42,635 of CAZRDM010000016.1, read as the reverse complement.
CGCGATAATCTTAGGATCTGTCTGGCCTGAGAAGGTTCGCGAATACTATGGGGACGGTTCCGCGCTCGGAATGAGGCTGCAGTATATCTATCAGGGAGACCCGAAGGGCCTCGCCCACGCAGTAGCACTTGCTAGGGACTTCGTTAGAAACGACAAGTTCGTTGTATGCTTGGGCGACAACCTCCTTAGAGGTGGTGTGACAGAACATGCATCCAAGTTTGAATCCGGCAAATTGGACGCGATGGTCTTGCTCAGCAAAGTTTCAGAACCAGAGCGGTTTGGGGTGGCCAAGTTTGATGCCGCTGGAAGGCTTGAGGCTTTGATCGAGAAACCTAAGCATCCACCGAGTCCCTATGCCCTTGTCGGTGTCTACTTCTTTACATCTTTGATTTTCGACGCAATTGTGAAATTGAAACCTAGCTGGAGGGGAGAGCTGGAAATAACTGACGCCATTCAGTCGCTACTCAACTCAGGTCATTTTGTTGAGCATAGGTTTGTGGAGGGATGGTGGAAGGACACCGGGACTCCTGAGGATATTCTTGAAGCCAATCGGCTGGTCCTCGACGAGAAGCTCGCAGACTCAGACATTAAGGGCTGGGTGGAGGATGGGGTATTGATCCAAGGAAGAGTGAGAATTCAGGATGGGGCATCGATCAAGAAGGGCACAACAATTCGAGGTCCTGCCCACATCGGAAGAGAAAGCGTCATCGAAGGAGGAACGTACATCGGTCCTTATACGAGCATTGGAAACCGCTGTCGATTGTCCTTCTGCGAAATAGAGAACAGCATAGTTATGGATGGTTGTCAGATAGAGGCTAAGCAGAGGATCATCGATAGCCTCATCGGCCCAGAAAGCGAGATCGTGGGTCATGAGGAAGCTCTACCCAAAGGTTATCGTTTCGTCCTAGGTGAGAGGAGTAGGCTCCAACTCTAATTGCCTGAACAACCTACTGAAATGGCGGCTTGTTCCAATCAAAGGGTTCAGCTGTGCGAGGATCGATTATCTTGGGATCATTCCATGGTCTTCTCTCTTCATCGGGGTTCTCATAATCATAGCGGCGGTTGACGAAGTACAACAAGACCGAAGGCTCGTTTCCCAAGGCCTTTATCCCATGCCAGTACAACCCGGGCACACGAACAACCTGCAGCCTCTCTCCCCTGCTCACTAACTCGGTCAACTGGCCCCGACTGTGAGAGTCGGGTCTATCGTCATATGCACATATCTTCATGAGGCCCTGCAGGACAACAAAGTAATCGACTTGGCCTCTCGTATGCCTGTGCCATGCGCGAATGATTCCAGGATAGCTTAGGGAAAGATTCGATTGAACTATGGTATCGCCCTCCAAAAGGTCTCCCCAGTCATCTCTGAAGAGCTCGCAGAACATACCTCGCTCGTCCGGAAGTCGCTTCAATTCCCGGACCCTGATGCCTGGTAACATGAGAGGCACCTTCGCTGAACAGCCATTAGTAACTTTCGAAATGCAAATGTTCATTCATGAATCCCATAGAGCTACTGTCAACAAAAGTGGAGAGTACTTCATATGAAGTTGAGCACGGACAGGGTCCTCGTCACCGGAGGAGCCGGTTTTATCGGGAGCCACACAGTGGAGGCGCTATTGGAGAACGGTGCTAAAGTCTGGGTTCTCGATGATTTATCAAACGGACTGATTAGCAATCTGCGGAGATGGAAGAATCACCAAAACCTCCACATCAAAACAGGAAGCGTAACTCACTGCAAAGCTGTATATCTACTGACCGGCAAGGTGGATGCAGTCGTTCATCTTGGCGCGATCGTAAGCCCCTCAGTCTCCATTCGAAGGCCCGAGATTACGAATAAAGTCAATGTAATCGGAACCCTCAATGTTTTGCGCGCAGCCGTCCGAAAGCAGGTGAAACGAGTTGTACTCGCATCATCCTCTTCTCTCTACGGCCGCCCAAGAACTATCCCTACGCCTGAGAATGCGCCACTTGACCCTATTACTCCATACGGGGTATCAAAACTTGCAGCGGAACGATATTGTGCAGTCTACCAAAGAATATACGGTCTAAGCACGATATCGCTGCGATACTTCAACGTATACGGAGAGAGACAGAGATACAATCCATACAGCGGAGTAATAGCGATATTTGCTCGGCAACTCTTGAGCGACCGTAGACCGACAATCTACGGGACCGGAACTCAGACACGAGATTTCATTCACATCTCCGATGTTGTGACGGCTAACATGTTAGCACTTGCAAAAAGAGGTAAAGGCGAAGCATACAACATAGGTACTGGTCGTGCAGTGACGATCAACAGACTCGCTCAACTCATGGCTGAGTTGATGAGAAAGAAAGTCGCTCCTATCTATGTGCCGCAAAGAAGAGCGGACATCAAGTACAGCTGTGCCGACATAACGAAGGCCCGCATCGAATTGGGTTTTCAATCGAAAATGGAGCTGAAGCACGGACTGAGGCTGCTAATCGAATCATTAACGGCTCAGTAACGACTGATTCTAGAAAGAATTAATTCCGCAACAGTTCTGCTGATGCAGCATCGAAGGTGCGAGCTGATGCATGAGTTTCGAAAACAGCTCCTCCAGGGTGAAAAGAAAGTAGCTGTGTGGGGAACGGGTTACATTGGATTCTCGACTATGGCCAATTTTGCGGCGCAAGGTGTGACTTGCGTTGGAACTGACGTCTCTGAACGGATTGTCTCGGCCATCAACACGGGCGGGATCCCAGTACCGAACATGGAGTATTGGCTCGGGTTTGACACGAAATATCTGGTAGAATCAGGAATGATGAGCGCGACGACCGATTGGCGAAAAATTCTGTCGTCGGACTTCGCTATCCACATGATTGCGATTCCAACAGAAAAGGAGGACAAACCTTGGGATGGAGCACTTGAAGATGCCATCACAAAGATTGCTACCAATTGGAGGAAACCACAAGGATCTCCTCTAGTGATTATTGAGTCCACCATGACGCCGAGGAAGACCGATAATCTAGTAATCCCGATCTTTGAGGAAAATGGCTTACGGGTTGGGCAGGACGTGCTTGTGGGTGTAGCTCCCCGACGAGACTGGTTCATAAGTCCAGAGAAGAACTTGAGATCGTTGCCAAGGATCGTAGGTGGAACAACTCCTGAGACGACTGAAATTATGATTGAAGTACTGAGCATTGTCTGCGATAGATTGATTCCGGCTCCAGACCACAGGCACGCGGAGATTGTGAAGAGCATCGAGAATGCGTACAGACATGTTGAGATAACCCTCGCCAACCAGTTAACTCTCGCCTATCCGTCGCTCAACATGACAGAGGTTTTGAGATTGGTCGGGACCAAATGGAACGTTGGCGTGTATCATCCAAGCTTTGGAGCAGGTGGATATTGCATTCCGCTAAGTTCGCAGTATGTGCTGGCGGGTGCTGAGCGATCTGAGCATCTCACAATTCTGAAAGAAAGCATCGCTACAGACACAAATCTGCCAACCATCGTAGCTGACCGTGTGGCGGACCGAGGTTTCAATAAAGTTGGCATCTTGGGACTATCCTACAAGGGGGACTTGAGAGTCCCCGTTCTAAGTCCAACGATACGCATCGCCAAGCGCCTCAAAGAGAGAAGAGTTGAGGTCAAGATCAATGATCCATACTACACCCGCGAAGAAATCGAACGCCTGACGGGTACCGATTGGTTCGATTTTCCGAAAGGACTTTCAGAATTTGAATGCATCCTGATAGTGGCCGGTCACAGACTATATCGTGCGCTCTCCGAGAGGCAGCTCAGGAGCAGCCTTGCGAACTGTAAGTTGGTAATTGATAACGTCGAAGAAGTGTGGCGAGGCTTCGACTGGAAATCGATCGGGATTCAATACCTCGTAGCCGGAGAGAGCCACTGGTTGGAGTAAGGTCTTCGATTCACAGCGAGAACGACTATTTCAACTGCGGCTACGAAGCGTTCGTCCTGAATTTCGCGAGAAAAGGGTGCCTTTGCGTAAGAAACGAATGACTTCAAGTGAATGATGCTATGAGCTCTCACTGCGATGCCCAGACACATTCCAGGAATTTAGGACATCTCGAAGCTACCTAAGGCTGGCTAAGACATGCGTTGTCTTCACTTTGGGTTCGGATAATATTTCGTAGGACCCTGGACCCATGCTCATTGTCGAATTCCCATAAGGAATCAAACCTTCCACGGGCAGGATAAACATATGCGTCTAGATAGCGCTGAACGCATGTATGGCTGAGGCTGCGGGGCGTGTCGTTGATGAGAAGACCTTTGCGTGTTCTTGTCGTAGGGGTTGGTTCTCCGAATGCCGATTTGGTTGCCGAGATCTTGGCAGAGACGGGTGTTCATGCCGAGTGGACGGATCGCGTCAAGTTCCCAGATCCATTTCTAATACGCAGATTTGATGTAGTCTACGGCATTTACCTTCAGACATGCAGCCGATACATTCTCGTGGCAAGACTTCTGGGCAGGAAGACTCTCCTCCACTTTGTTGGAAGCGATGCATATTGGCTTGCGCGGGAACGGTCGTTTTGGAGACAAGCATACTGGTCTCTTGTGCTGGTGCTTTCAAATGCAGTGCTCTATGTATCGCCTCATCTTGAGCAGCTGACTCGCCGCAAAGGATTCATTCTTCCGTTTCCTATATCAGGCGAATACTTCACCGAAGCGAAAGTTGACATTGTTCCGGATCGGGATGTTCTGTACTACTGTCCTAGCGGTTCAGTCAATGAGAAGATCTACCGCCTATCATGGATACTTGAGTACGCACGAATGCATCAGGACGAGAAGATCACTATAATAGGAAACATCGCACATCCAGCACACTATAAGACAAACCTGCCGAATGTCAAAGTTATCCCGTATGTTGACCGTTTCGAGATGCCGTCTCTGTACAAACGCCACAAGCGACTGATTCGAATGACAACCGAAGACGGACTGCCGAGAATGGTGCATGAGGCACTGCGTTGCGGCCTCACCGTTGTCTTTAACGGCAAAGAAGTGTCAGACATACCGAGGGAAAGAGATCCGGAACTATTCGCGTGTCACATCTTGCGAGTACTCAGAACACTCCGCTGAGAACGTCAATGCATGATGCACGAGTCATTCAGGAGGAAGATCTCTCGCTCGCCTGCTCTCCTTTCTCGGTCTTCTTGCTTGTTAGGCAGGCCTGCAATATTCGCAGGCGGAGATATGGATACGTAACGGCCGCCTGGGGCGCGTTCCTTCTCAATGCCATTTTTAGACCGCTGAGGGGGCTTGTCAAGGTCAGCCGCAGCAGGTACCCCATGGGGATACGCCTTCGCTTGCATGTACAGAAACGGTGAAGATAAGCAGAATGTGAGATGTGATGCATGATTCCTGACCTGATATGTTCCGAGACAACTGATGGGTCTATGATCCATTTGTATCCCGCAGATTCCACCTTTTTTCTGAGCCAGACATCTGTGCAGACAAGGCAGGTGGATGGAAATCCTCCGAGCCGTTTGATAACGTCCGTCCTGTAGATGTTGTTATCTAGACTGTCATCAAGACCGATACGGTCTTCATACAAGGCGTACAAAGTCTTGTTGGAAGACACACGCGCGCCCTGTGAAATGGCGGTACGTTCGTCGTGTAGCAAATTCTCGAAGACTCTCGGCCACCAGTTCAGCGCGAGCAAGACATCATGTTCAACGGAAATGAAATAGTTGGTGACGACGTGACGGAGGGCTTCATTTGCTCCGCTGGCGACTCCCCGTCCCGGATTTGTGTATACAGACCAACCATAGCTCCTACCTATAGCTATGGTGTCATCTTCGCTATGATCATCGACCATTATCTTATTGTTGATTACCTGACTCGGAACAACCTCCTCAAGGCGACGCAGCGTTTGAGGCAATAGCCGCGCGCTGTTCTTCGTCCAGATGCAAACATCCAGCTTCTCAGAAAGCGCCGATGCCATGTTGTTCCTCCAGGTGAGTGCTACAATTTCCCATAAGACTATGCTTTGAAGTCCTACTATGAGCGGTAAAGCGATAATGCGACCCGCGTATTGGTGCCCCTTAGATTTTTCTTTTCGGCCTTCCCACCAACCCGCCCTCTATCAGGACCTGAAGCTTCTGCTCCAGACCTTGAATTCTTAGTCTCTCTTCTTTGTCCAGAAGCTTTTGCGCTTCGAGAAGCCGTTTAAGCTGTGTCAGCAACTCTAGATAGAGAGGCGCGAAAACCTCCCTGTTATATCCGGGAGGTAGCTTGTAGTAGTATGGGTTAGCTTCCACCCCTATGTCTAACTCGGAGCTATACGCGGGGCTTCTCTTGAGATGCACCCACCCGATCGCTATTGAGGTCGGCACACCCAACAATGTAACCACGATCGCGAAAGGCAGGAAGTGTCCAAAGAGACTCTGAATCGCCGGCACTTCGCGAATAGCGAGATACCAAACAACCACTAGAGTGTTCACTGCTCCTAGCAAGAACGTGAGGTAGGTAGCATAGCCTATCCTGAAATAGAACCAGAGCCTCGCCGCGTAACCGATTCTGCTTGTCATCTCTTACCGAGAACATCTACATTTTTGGTCGAACTATTATGTGATTTGTTTCTGCTATAACGCCACACGGATGTCCGAATGGAGCATCGGTTTGCGGCAGCAAGGAAGCCTTTTTGTTCCTCACGCTCGTTAGTCGCGCAGACCTGAATTGAAAGTCCGAATCGCGATGGCTCAGATCAATGCCACCGTCGGTAATCTGAAAGGGAATGCAAGACTCGTGAGAGAATATGTCGACAGAGCTGTCCAAGAGAAAGCCGATTTGGTCATATTTCCTGAGATGGCATTGACCGGCTATCCTCCCCTCGATCTTCTGCCACCGCGCGAGGTGCGTCCGCCCGCCGGCAATCGGAGGCCAGTCCAAGAAGAATTTGTCCGCTTAAACAAGCAATATGTCCTAGAACTTGCGGAGCACATTGACCAGACTGCGGCTGTTATCGGCTTCGTTGATTACGATGAGTTTCACCTATACAACGCAGCTGCCGTCATTCAAGACGGTAGAATTGTAGCAACTGTTTGGAAAACACTTCTCCCCACTTATGACGTATTCGATGAGCAGCGATATTTCGCACCGGCACAAACGAACAATCCTGTCACGATTGCGCTGCAGGGAAGGCAGATAGAACTTGGGACTTCGATATGCGAAGATATCTGGGATGAGGAAATAGGGTATGGGCTCAAAGTTGTTGACGCGCTCGCCGAGCGCGGGTCACAGTTGATAGTCAACGTCAATGCGTCTCCCTTCCATGATAAGATACGGGATGTCCGACTCGGGATATTGAGAAGGAAAGCACAGCGATTCCAAGTCGCAATCTTCTACGTGAACATGGTTGGCGGGCAGGATGAGCTGGTCTTTGACGGTGAAAGCCTAGCTGTGGATGCTCGGGGGTGCTTAATCGGAATAGGAAAGAAGTTCGAGGAGGACCTCGTGTTGGCGGACGTAGACCTCCCGGCCCGACTTGGATGTGAGGTTGCTGAGCCTGCGTACCACCGCGAAAGAGAAATGTTCAACGCACTGGTTCTCGGCGTACGCGATTACTTTGGAAAGACTGGTTTCAAACGTGCATTGGTCGGTCTTAGCGGTGGAATCGACTCGTCTCTGGTAGCGACCATTGCAACTGAGGCTTTGGGTAAAGAGAACGTGACAGGCGTATCCATGCCTTCACGCTATTCAAGTGATCATAGTAGAAGAGATGCTGAAACGTTGGCTAAGAACCTGGGAATACAATTTCTCATCATTCCGATCGAACAAGTCTTTCTGACTTTAGAACAGCAATTGGAACCTCACTTCAGAGGACTGCCCGCGGACGTAGCGGAAGAGAACTTGCAATCCAGAATACGGGGCACGGTTCTCATGGCGCTATCCAACAAGTTCGGCCATCTAGTCCTAGCTACAGGAAACAAGACTGAACTCGCCCTAGGCTACGCCACCCTCTATGGCGACATGAGCGGCGGGCTTGAAGTGATCGGAGACGTTAGTAAGATGGAAGTCTACGCACTCGCGCGATACTACAACGAGATTGTCGGACGATCAGTGATCCCTGAAAACTGCTTCAGTAAGATCCCGTCGGCAGAATTACGCCCGAACCAGTACGACCCATTCGACTATCCTGTAGTCTCACCGCTAGTCGATGAAATAATAGAGAACCGCCAGTCCGCCGATGAACTCATTCAGAAAGGATACGATGAACGCATCGTGCAAGACACCGTTCAACGCATAAGAAGGGCTGAGTACAAGCGCCGGCAGGCTCCTCCCGCAATCAAGATTACGAAGAAAGCATTCGGCTTGGGTTGGAAGATGCCAATCGTCAACAAGTTCATTGAATAACCATATCAACCTCAAAGTAGCGCGCGGACGACTTTCCCGATCCTTCGGGATTGTTCTCTTCGGACGAATCGTCGCAATGCGGGTTCGAAGGGTGATATGAACGAATCCCCCGAGCCCAAGCGAGCTTGCACGTATCCTCGGAACATATTCAGCGCAGCCTTGGGGGTTACGTGCATCATATTCTTGCCGATTCTACCAATCGCGTACAGTGAATGATATCCCAGCCCGTACATGGCCGCCCCCCAGTACGCGAACTGATGCCCAGCGCCCCGCGGCCGAACATGTTCGAAGCAGAGGTCCTCGTATAGCTTAATCATGTACCCTTTCTCTAGCGCCTTATAGAGAACCCAGGTCTCCCATCCGGCCTTCTCTGGATATCTTGAACCTACCGAACGCCAGAAGGAGCAACTGATCATTCGCCCGCTTCCGGACGGCGAATGCTCAGCTGAAACAATTCTTGCAGAAGACGGCTTCCCACTGGCGACGACAACGCTCGGCTCGGCTCTCATTCTCTTGATAAGTAGACGGGTGTACTCAGAAGGATAGCCGCAGTCATCTCCACTAATCATGAAATAGTCGCTACCCGAATCAGTGCCCGCCAATACCCTCCATGCCATGTTAATGTTTGATGGAACCCGCCTTATGTCATATCCACGGTTGGGCAGGGTTAGCACTTCGATTAGCGCGGGATGCCGCGCCGCATAATCAGATAGGATTCGTCCCGTTCCATCCGTGGAGCCGTCGTCTACCACGATGATTCGCTGCGGCTGAAGTGTTTGGCTGAGTAGAGAATCAATTGTCCAACGTAAATGTTGCGCGGCGTTTCTTGCGACCACGGCAACCCAATAACTCAAACATCACGCCACCAAGGCGTCAACCTCAAGTCGTGAACCATCCACTCGGTCACCGTCCACAAATATCCTGTGCCAGAAGTGGAAACCAAGTAATTGCCAGAGGAGGAGTTGATATCTCCTGTTTCGGGAGGAGAATGAGCGAGCAATTAGGTTGTCGACGAAATCCTGAGAGAAGTACCTTCGAATTACCTCGGAGTCTGGAAGTACCTGCTTGACGAGCTCACCGAGTTCCCCCTTATACCAAGCGTTAACGTTCACGCTGAATCCCCACTTCGGCTTGCACAGGCTCTTCTCCGGTAAGATCTCTTGAACCGCCTTCCTGAGCAGAAGCTTGCCATGTGTCCCAGGTCGGTACTTCAACTCCCACGGAACAGAAACCATCGAGTCTACCAACCTGTTGTCTAGGAGCGGGACTCTCAGTTCCAGCGAATGCGCCATGCTCATGGAGTCATCTACAGAGAGCAAATCATCAACAAGTTTCGTTCTAAGCTCGGCATAGATCAGACCCTGAAGGAAGTCGACATTCTCAAAGAATGGTGAATAGTGCTCCTTCAGCTGGGCCAACAAAAAGCGGCCATTCCTGAAGAGCTTGCGATTAAACGAATCGGGAAGTACACCTGATAGAATCAGGTACTCGGTGACGTGATCTCCCAAGGAGCGAAGAGCACGCATCCGATTCCTGATCCTAATGTCGCTCACGATGGGCTCAAGAAACGTTCCAGCTCCTTGAAGTAGCGGTCGGAAGACCGTGTTGGAGAGCCGCTGGATACGCAAGGCATTCTGATACCTAGCGTAATATCCCCCGAATAGTTCGTCCCCGCCGTTTCCACTTAAGCACACTTTCACATGCCTACGTACGAGTTCGCAGACAAACCAAGGATAGAGATTGTACTTAGGAGCCTCCATGTGCCAGATCATCTTCGGATATAGCTTCACTCCTTGCGAGCTGTCAACGACCAGTTCATGGTGATCCGTTCCGAAACGTTCCGCTATAAGGCGAGCATCTCGAAACTCATCAGTCTGCTCGCCGAAGCCCATACAAAAGGTCTTCACAGGTTGCGTGACCACTCTCGAAGCGTACGCGACGATGGTGCTTGTATCCAGACCGCCCGAGAGAAAACATCCGACGGGTACGTCCGCGACAAGGTGATCTCGCACCGAGTGATCAAGCCGTGAGCGAAGTTGTTCGACTATCAATCCCTCGCCAAGATCCGAGTGAACACTAGGAGTTTGCCAGTAGCTTGCGATTCTTACAGTACCCCTCGAAAAGCGGAGCAGACTTGAGGGTTGGAGTTTGTGTACGCCTTCAAACAGAGTTTGGTGTCCTGGAATGTAGCCCAAGTTGAGACTCATGTATAATGCTTGTTCGTCCAAGGCTCTTCTAAGAGAGGCTTGGAGCAATGCCTTGATTTCCGAAGCGAAAAATAGGGCGTTGTTCTGGATTGTGTAATAGAGAGGTTTGATCCCCATCCTGTCGCGAGCAAGGATCAGTTTCTTCTGCCTTGAATTCCAGAGTGCAATGGCGAACATGCCGTTTAGTCTCGTTACGAATCCTTCGCCGTATTGCTCATAGCTATGGACTATGACCTCAGTGTCTGATTTTGTGTAGAACTGATGTCCTTCAGATTCTAGCTGTTTGCGTAGCTCGCTGAAATTGTAGATTTCGCCGTTATACGTGACGTGAACCGTGCCATCCTCATTTCGTATGGGTTGGTGTCCGCCTTCGATATCGATGATGCTCAGACGAGCATTCGCCAGTCCAATGCCCTCGTCCGCAAAGTAGCCTGTGTCATCTGGGCCCCGATGCCTCACCACATCAATCATTCGTCGTAGGAGTTGTTCGTCGTTGTGGCCGGAGTAGCCGGCTATGCCGCAGAATTCGGGAACCCCCTCGTCAGGATATGTGCGTCGTAGAGACATACGGGCTTATGAGTATCCGCACATAGCTTTGTGGGGCATTACTGTTTCACTGGCGGAACATTCATATACTCCGGAAACCCGTATCAGCCTAGTGATTGAATTGAGCATGGTCTGCCGACTACTGGGCCACAGGTACCAGGCTACGGTCGTAATTCGGGAAGATGGGGACTTCTACGAAGTCGATGATGCCCGTTACTGTAGAAACTGTGGGGCAGTGCGGGTTAGTTTTTCAGCCAGCTAGAACTGCAGCCGCCTGAGATTTCTTGGTTTGTACCTTCGTTCTGAAAGCCGGTCGGTAGGTGGGCCCATATATTATCAAGCCGTGTTTGCCTTCGTCGTCGATCCGCCTGATCAAACTCTCGAGCTCCATCCCGGGGGCAAGCTCCTGAATTGTCGCATCAACAATCAGGACTTTGCCTTGCTTTAGGATCTCGAAGTTGGAGGTAAGGCGATCTCGGAGAGTTAGTTTCTTGGCAGACAGTAGACGAGCGTTTGCCGGTAGCGCGCGCTGTTCTACAGGGCCTTTGCAATCGAATTCTAGGCATCTGTCACGAGCAGGATAGAATACTCGCTCGCATCCATTGCAGAGTGTAAAAGTAATCATGACACCGTTGTAGGGTTCGATTTTCCCCACGATTCTGGGTGCAGCAATCCTAGTTCTCACTGAACCCAACTTGTATTTCATAAGAGTCGCATATGTGTCCAGTCTGATTTCCCTTCTTCTGTCGATGTAGTCTCGAACTGTTGGGACTGTCCTTCTTCGCTCTACAATTCCCTCTTCGACGCGTAGCCACGTCGCTATCGTATACGCACCTGAACCGTATGAGACAGCCAGAATATTCTCACCCGGCTTAGCATGATCTAGGATATCGCTCGTAGCTATGGGTGTTGCAGCCGCATAGGTGTTTCCGGTCTCTAGGACGCACAACCATGGTTTTACACGTTGCTCGATGAACTCAGGCGTTAGCCGTATTCTGTCTTCGATCTCAGGGTTGTCGAGAATAGGAATTTCGTCTTGAGCGAGCGTCTTGCACGTCTTTATTGGCATGTAGCCTGACGGTTGATGGAAGGTCAGGTGATCAAAATCCATCAATGAGATTTCAGGGTGTTTAAGCAGCATACCCTCAATAGCTCCAATCACGTGTTTGATGTAAGCCTCCACAGTCGTTCTGCCGAAGTGACTTGGGACTGGAGCACCATCTCTTCTCCAAAAGTCGAGGGTCAGACTTGAATAGGCAGCGGTATCTTGAATGGTGGCCACCGGATCGTCTCTCCCCAAGACGAAGGCGCCGGCACCTGCCCCGCACGCGTACTCCAGTGCGTCTCCAATCGGGGCCTGAGCCACATCTGTTCCGATCGCCAAACCATACTCGATCCTGCCGCTCAGGATCTGACTCTCAACAAAGGCCAAGGACTGCATACCAGCATTGCAGGCTCCCTCCAGATCGGCAACATACACTTGGTTTCCTAGGCCCAAGAAGGAAGCTACGTGTCGCGCGATGGTTCCAACAGCGTAAGGCTTAGATTCAGATCCAACCGCTACCGTTTCTATATTAACGGGATCAATCCCGGCCATCTCCACTGCATTTAAGGCCGCTTCCGTGGCGATCGTAGTCGAGTCTTCGGTCAAGCTGGCTATCGACTTATACTGCAGGAGTAAACCGTTGCGAACCTTATGGAGAAACTGAGAGAGGTCCTTGCGTTTCTTTTCCCGGGCCTTAACGATTAGCTCAGTCTTAATTCGCTGTAGAGGGATGTACACGCCGTAGCCGATGATACCCACTTTGTCAGGTGCCATAAAGGCCTCCTCTGGTTGCAAGGGCTAGAAGTATGGTACGCGCTCAGTGACGATATTTAAAATGAAGCCACGAACGTTCAACTTGAGTGCGACGTTGATTCTGGCCCGATCACTGACGTACTCCGCAGAGATCGCAGAAAATGGCCTCAGCCGGTATGTTTGCCCCGCAATCTCTGCATGGTTTCAAGCCAGCCTCACCTGCCGGCCTAGTCTCGGGGGGGACCGGCTGGGTTGAGGGACGACGCTCGCTTCCTAGTTTTCTCAAATCGTTGTCCTTGATGTACTTGTGCAGGAGCTTCTGAATATCTGAGTAACTAACGAGTTCTCCCTCAGAAATACCCAGTACTGTGGAGAGATTTTTGTCGACGTATATCTGCTTCTTGGTAAGACCGCTCATCTCGATCTGAACATCGCTTGTCCTTGCATGCTATTAAATGGTTTCAGGCCCAAGGAGTAGGCGGTTTTCTGATCAGTCCGTACGCCAGTATAAGTCCCCCTAGCAGGAAAACTGCCCAGCCGGCGTATGGTAATCGCGTGTCTGGGACTCGGCTCTTGGTTACCTCATCATATGCCAACATCAGAGAGACATATTTCTTGTAAAGCGAGGCCCTGTTATCAAACACCAAGTAGTAGATGCCGCCTTTCTCGGCTGTAAATGTGAAGTTAAACTTCCCTTGGTTTTGAGCTAAGTAGACCGAATCTGCTTGTCCTCCAGAACTCCATCTTTGATAGTTCTCAGCATCTAAGATTATGAGGTGAATATCATCCGACTTATTTGAAGGCGCCTGAGTTACATCGACTGAGCCAAAGACCGCAACGCCTGACGGAATAGTGTATGGTCTATTTACAACGTCCCCAACCAAGAACTCTGCATGCGGCTCAACTTCATGCCGCTGAACGTCTTGAATTTCTAGAGTTACGTATTGACCAATAACCGCTGCTACGAGGACCCCCAGTATTACCAAGGCGGCGCCGGAGAGACTCGTTTTCAAGAGTACCATTCTGCAATCGCTAAGAAAATGAGATCGAGCATCGTTATGTGGTTATGGAACGCTGTTACGTCCAAGAATAGGCCTCACCAAAAATCAAATTTACTTGAACGTGCTTTTTCGCTCTTGGGGTGTACTCGGTGCCTAAAGATAGCCCAAAGTATGTGACAACTCAGCGGTTTGTCGGCATGCAAGTAATCGATAGCAAGGGCTCCATGATAGGGAACGTTAAGGACGTTTCAGTTGACTTCCAAAACAAAGGCCTGGCCTTTCGTGTTAGCACCAAAACGAAAGCGGAAATCGACCTCAGCTGGGACGATGTCGTCTCCGTCGAGGACGTCGTCCTGCTGAAGAAGGAAGTGGACCTGTCAACATTAGCTCCTCAACCTACTATCCCATCACTAGGAGGTCCGCCGACTGTCCAAGCTGTACTGATCTGCCCCAATTGTGGAGCAAGCGCGCCAAGCCACGCCAAGTTCTGTCCGAAGTGCGGGAAATCACTCAAGTAACAAACTGAGACTTCGCTTTGCCAGGTTCCCCCGAAATTTCCATATCGTGAAGCTTCTGAAGTTCCTTAATCCCCCTTAACTTATGTCGAATGATTGTGTTTTCGAGCTCTTCTTTCAGAAGGTGTAAGATGTCCTTATGAATGTGCAGGAAGGAGGAATGAGTCCGATCCCTAGGGCGCTCGAGTTTCACCGGGAAGATTTTCTTCACCTTTGCTGGGCGTGATGATAGAACTACGACCTTGTCTGCCAGTTCGATGGCTTCCGATAGGTTGTGCGTGACGAGGACGAAGGTCTTTTCGGTCTCCCTATGGATCTCAGCCACTTCTTCTCGAAGAATATCGGCGGTTACTTCGTCTATAGCACTGAAAGCCTCATCCATCAGCACAACTTCCGGCTCGACTACGAGTGCACGTGCGATCCCCACTCTCTGCTTCATTCCACCCGAGAGTTGCTTCGGGTACATGTGCTCGTAACCCGCGAGACCGACTACCTCGAGGTATTGTCTTGAGAAACCCCGACGCTCATTCCGGGGGACTTTTCTCATTTCCAATCCGTACTCAACATTTTCGAGAACAGTTCTCCAAGGGAAGAGGCCAAAGGACTGGAATATCATGCTGATCTTTGGGTGAGGCCCAAACAGAGGATCACCTTGGAAACGAATTTGTCCTGAGCTCGGACGATCCAAGCCTGCCATGATTTTGAGCAAAGTAGACTTCCCACAACCGCTTGGGCCAACTATGCAGACGAATTCGCCTTGTTCTATGCCAAAACTGACATCATTGAGAGCATGAAGCTGCTTTTCCTGCGCATCGTAGAATTTCGTTATGCTGTCCAGCTGAACGTGAGGATCCGTCAGGCCCACTTCCTAGCCCAAGACTCAAGCGTTCCGAAGAACAACCTGTCAATAACTATGGCCACTGTGGCTATCGCAAGGATCGCGGCGAATCCGGTTGCTAGCGAGCCCGTACTCACTGAACCCTCAATAAAACTGCCAATACCCGCGACATGAGTGGCTATCTCAATGGCGATTATAATTTCCCAATCAAAATCATAGGCCAGCCTTAATCCGCTGAACATGTGAGGCGAAATCGCCGGTAGAACCATCTTCGTGAATGTGGAAACCCGGTCAGACTTGAAAATAGCGGTAACGTCGTATAGCTCTCGCGGGATATTCTTTGTCCCCTCTCTCACAGTGAAGAAGATTGGGAAGAAGGCGGCTACCGACGCCATTACTATCGCTGCGATGTTTCCCGGTCCAAACCATAGGACCAGAAGAGGTAGAAATGAAAGATCCGGAAGCGCTCCAAACAGCATCACTATCGGGGTAAGCGTCAGGTCAAATCTATTCTTGCTGCCTGCAACGAAGGCGAGTGGCAGAGCAACGGAGAAGGCCAGTATGATGCCGGATGCGACATTGAGAAAACTCTGAACAATGCGAAGCAGAAAGAGTGGATCCTGAATTGAGTGGAAGAAGACGACTAATACGTTTGAGAATGTTGGCATATCCGACCTTGGAATGAGATTGAATCTTGTGACAAGTTCCCAAGCTGCGAAGCCAACCGCAAGTGGAATGACCCAGAGGTAGTTGGCATACTTTCTCCCTGATACAATCCTACCGGTCAAACATAGTGTCAGAGCCTTCTGCTTCTCAACAGACACTTGCGCGTGACCTCAGGAAGCGGTAAACAACTAGGTGTCATGCTAACTGTCAAATTAAGATTCGAAACATTTCTTTCGGAGATTTACCTTGAAAATAGACAGCCTCCGCTGATTCAAATCCGCAATACAACCGTGAATCGTTCAGTGAAGATTAGGTTCCAAGGATATGATTTACAGTTGGATGTTAACAAAACTGAGCACCGAGAGACGACTGTTCCTTGCTTTCCGGGCAAGTTTGGGTTCGTTGCAGCCTGCAGATGAACTTGATAGCGAACAATAATAATCCTCAGGTCGGTCTGCGAAAACACAAATCGAATCCATCAATCACAAAATCGTCACTAGGTCGAGTTATTGGTTGGTTGAGTTTGCTACTTTCGACGAATTCACCAGCGAAGTCCGTCGCATTGTCTCGGTTGCCGACCAACTGAAGATCCTCTTAGTATCATGGGCGGCGAAGCGATTCGGATGTATTAAGAAAATGCTCCTTTTTGTACGAACGACTCAAACGTATACCAAAACGCGACATGAATTTCATCACTTACAGCGAGTTTCGCCCATCCGCAAAGTAACTATTCATCACTTGGGATACGGACGGCACATCTCACTAATGCTGACTGGAGCGCTTGGGAGACATAGAAAGATCTTCAATGACAAGCGCCTTCTCTTCCCGAATATGAAAAGAAGATCCAGAAGCCCAGTTACCTTCCCGATCCGACGATCCACGAAGAGGCCGCCAAGATAGATCAGGACAAAGGCGTTCTCAACCAATATGCGCGTTAAATGTATAACCCATTTTAGCCCTTTAGCGGCGGAACAATGTCAAAACCAAGAAGAGAAGAGGAAACGTCAAGAGGATCACGATAAATGTGTACTTTCTTCTTCTTTCCATTCGCTTGAATTTGTCTTCACAATTTGGTCCACAGAACTCTTTATCGATTGGGGTCGGGGTTGAACAGACCCCACAATGCCTGTGCTTCGGAATCGTGGTTTTCTCTTCTTTCCTGTAATACTTTGACATTCGTGTCGAAGCTAGCTTCACGGCTTGGTTAATAAAACCTCTCGAATTCTGTTTCGAGTTTGAAGCTTTGGAGGTCCGTCTTACGAAGGTGCCTCACGTCTCTTACGCCAGAATTTCCCTTCCTCCTCCGCGATTCCTGCGTGACGGCGCTCCCAAGCCATATGTTTGAGATAATCTTCTTCGCAGAACTGCTCGTTGCAATACAGGCATTTCTCTGACTTCGTGAACTCCTTCCCACATGTTGCACATTTTGGCAACCTTTTCCCTCATGCGAATAAAGCGGTACCAACATTAAAAGTAAGGAGCCGACAAGTATCTCCAGAGGACGGGGATCGCCAGCGCTTGAAATGCGAGAGGTGCGGGGTAGAAGTAGACCTTCCCTTCAGGTGCAATTATTGCGAACATTATTACTGTCCGGAACACAGACTTCCCGAGAATCACGAATGCGCCGAAACATGGCGTGTGAAAGCAGTTCGATATGCACGCGCCAGCATGAGTCCTGTTAGGCTATCGTCGGAAACCCGGAGCATACTCTTACCACCTCGACAGCTGACCGTCAAGTTTGGCCGTACAGAATCTCAACATTTGATAGTCGGGATGGTGCTAGTGACGGCCGCAGGGGCATCTTTCTTTCTGGGAAGCCCCCTGAACGCCCTTGCCCTAATCATTGCCACGGTGCTCTTCTCGACAGGATTTATTCTCCATGAACTCGCCCACAAATACGTCGCTCAAGGCTACGGGTTATGGGCTGAGTTCCGCCTGAACAGTATGGGAGTGATACTGACTGCGATGTCGATAGTATCGCCGATAAAATTCATTGCACCAGGAGCTGTCATGATATCGGGTTTTGCGGATCGAGATCGAATGGGTCGAACAGCCTTCGCCGGACCTCTCGTTAACATCGTAATTGCGATTGGGCTTCTGATGATCTTGCCGGCTCTCATTGGCACTGGAATATATCGCGCGATTGTTGCTGGTGCCGCGATCAACTCTTTCCTTGCTCTTTTCAACCTGATTCCGTTCGCGGTCTTGGATGGACAGAAAGTCTATGCTTGGAAGAGGAGGTACTGGGCCGCGTCGTTCTCGCTCTCCCTAGCGCTTACGATCTATACGTATTTCATTTTACGACCTTTCATCTAAAAGCCCGCTCAACGCCTCAGTAGTCTCGCTAGGAGGAAAGCCCCGACGAGGAAGAGAGCAAGTGACATGATCGCAACGACAGAGATCTCAATGTTCAGGCGATGCATCGCAATACTCGCGAGATAGCTTGGAGACATCATCAGCATAGCGGCTGCAAGGGCGACTGCGACATCGCGCATTCCACGCCTCTTGGGTTGCGTCTTCTGGGACAAGAAGTATCGCCACGATGAAGCGCCTTTCATTGATTTCATGGATAAAAGCTTGTCAAAGGCTTTAACTAATCGTTCAGGCAATGCCGGCTCGGTAATTCAGTTTGACCGAAATAGTTGCAAGGCATGAAGCAGTTCCCTACAGCAAAGAAGCCCGCACTGCCTACGATATCGCTGTTGAACAACTTGAGCGGGCCGCTAAGGTCATTGATCTCGATGAAAACATCATTGAGATCTTACGAAAGCCACGCAGAGTCCTCACAGTGAACTTGCCGGTCCGAATGGACAACGGTCGAATCATGGTCTTCCAAGGTTTCAGATCCCAGCACAATAATGCCTTAGGACCATACAAGGGCGGCATCCGATATCATCCAAACGTTACCCTTGATGAGGTCAAGGCATTGTCGATGTGGATGACCTGGAAATGTGCAATTGTGGGCATCCCGTTCGGGGGCGGAAAGGGAGGGGTCACAGTTGACCCTAAGAGGCTCAGCAGGGGAGAACTAGAGAGGCTCTCGCGAGCTTACTTCAGTCTGATCGCAGAGATCGTTGCCCCGGACCGAGACATCCCCGCACCTGACGTCTACACGGACTCACAGGTAATGGCATGGTTCATGGATGAATACAGCAGAACGGTCGGACACAATGCCTTTGGTGTTGTCACAGGTAAGCCCCTGATTATTGGAGGCTCCTTGGGACGCGATACAGCCACCGCACGTGGACTTGCCTTTGTGGTGGAAGAAGCCGCCAAGAAAATGAAAATCGACCTGCACCGCGCAACCGCGGCTGTGCAAGGATATGGGAATGCCGGCTCCTATGCGCACAAATTCCTAGACGAGCTGGGTGCCAAGGTGGTCGCAATCAGCGACTCGAAGGGCGGAATCTGCAACGGCAACGGTCTAAGATTCCAAGAAACAGACGCGCACAAGAAGAAGACGGGAACGGTTCTGAACTTCCCCGGTTCGAAGACTATGACAAACGAGGAACTCTTGGAGAGTGATGTTGACATTTTAGTTCCCGCAGCCTTGGAGAACCAAATAACCGCAAAGAACGCATCCAAGATTCGGGCTAAAGTAGTCGCAGAGGCCGCGAACGGACCGACAACGCCCGAGGCGGATGATATCCTATTCAAGAACAACGTGACCGTGATTCCAGACGTATTGGCTAATTCTGGCGGAGTAAGTGTATCATACCTCGAATGGGTTCAGAACTCGCAGAACCTCTACTGGACCGCCGAGGAAGTAGACCAGAGGCTGAGAAGCGTAATGCAAAAGGCCTTCGGCGAAGTCTGGGACACAACGCGCAAGCACAACGTCGATATGCGACTGGGAGCTTACGCCTACGCCATCAACAAAGTCGCAACCGCCATGAAGATTCGTGGCTGGGTATAAGCCTCATCTTTTGATTCTGTCCGTTTCTCAAGCTCCGTCCGTGGGGGAGCACCTGATGAGGATCCTCCACACGTGCCTCAATGTCTCGGACCTTGATAGGTCAATAAAGTTCTACTCAGAGAACCTAGGCCTCAAATTCGTCAGCCGTCGCGAAGTCAAGCAGAACAATGCTGAGATAGCATTCCTAGAAGATGAACACGGCGGTGCTGTCGAGCTGACCCATTGGCGCGATAAGAAAACAATCGCTGAGGGTGACAATTTCGATCACATCGCTTTCGAAGTGGAGGATGTCCATGCAACTGTCATGGAACTTAGAAATAGAGGCGTTACAATCGCGATGGAGCCTTTTTCTCTTCAGGGCTCGACATCGAGAATTGCGTTCATAAAGGACCCCGACGGAAACTGGCTCGAACTCATCCATTCACAGCACTAGCAACGGACTCTGTCGCCGCATATTCACTGAAGTGATGCAGAGTCCCTACTATCACCTAGTTTGTCGCAGTTATGATCCTTTTGTTGGACGAAGGATCTTCTGGGCGAATGTCATGTAGCCAGTGTGTCCCACCATGACTGTTGCCGGTCGGGTTCTCCCTTTCTCCGCTCTTATCTCACGTACGAAACACTCGAGTGTATGGATATTGGAGAATCCAATTTCACTCAATGTTTCAGTGGTTTTCTCAACCTGATTTGTGGTTGGGCTGAAAGACACAAGCGGAGATCCGCCCGACAAAGCCTTATGCGCATGGGGTATGACCATCCACGGATCACCTACGTCTACTATCGCTGCATCAAAATCTGAACCTTCGATGCCTTGGGTTGCGTCCATTTGATGAATGGTGACGTATTCCAACAGTGAGGCTCGCTTCAGATTTCTTTCAGCCATCTCGGCGAATTCTTTTCTGGCTTCATATGTGTGAACGTGACCATGCGGTTTAACCGCTGTGGCCGCAGCGGCAGTCATTGCGCCGCTTCCCGTTCCAACCTCCAGAACTTGAGACCCCGATGATAGAGCCAATTTCAAGATGATGAGACCAATGTCCTTGGGGTAAATGATTTGGGTTTTTCGAGCGCTGTGCATAATCAGGTCATGCGTCGTGGGCACTAGAACCCAGAAGGACTCTCCGAGGGAGGACTTGATTTCGCTTCCGAAAGATTTACCGACGAGTTCGGAGAGGTTGATGAAGCCTTTGTGCGTGTGAAACTGCCTGTCCTTACCGACGCGCACAAGCCACTGATGTCTCACATCGAAGCAGAGGAGGATTAGAGATCCCTCAGATATCAACTTGGACAAGTCTCGAAACCTAGCTCTCCAGTGAAATAGCCTGAAACTTCGCGGCGAGGCCTCTTCCCTGGCGCGCGGGAACAAACCTCGCACGGAATGATGCTGGCTGCCCGTCCCAAGAGATAGCCACACTCACGAAGAGTGCCCGTGACATGGCCGGTATCGCGCAGAGGACCATTAGTCCAAATGCAATCGTGCTTATTCTTGTCATATTTTCAGGAGTCAAGTTGATGATGAACCATAGCGCGTTGTACTTTGCCACGACCGCTGAGACTGCAGCCAGCACAGTGGCTGTCGCGAACGGTATTACGCTCTTGCGTTCAACAACGACTGTTCTTATCCGATCTATGGGAAGCTCATACGACCTCGGACTCATCCAACGTGCTGAGTAGATCATCATCCTATCTGAGTAAAGTCTAATTGACAGATTTCCTCCTCGGCAAGTGAACAATTTCTTCTCATTGATCATTGCCGCACCCTTCGAGCCTTCGTTGTTGCAGAAAGTATTCTTGCTGAGCTGGTTAGAGGATGTATTGAAGGAGGTTACTTAAGTCGTCCTCTTCGATGATGAGGTCAGCTTCTTGTCTTGCGATGTTGTCCTTAGGCATGAAGGCGATCTTCAAGCATTGGGGCTCAGCTAGGTCGTTGGCATGGTCTCCTACGAGCGCCACTTGGTTCAATGGAATACCAAATTGCGCCGCGATTTGTGCTACGACCCGTTTCTTTTCGCTCACCTCGACTTTGACTTTGATCTCACCGGTTAGGCGACCATCGTTCGTTTGAAGTTCGTTTGACAGCGCGAGATCGGCTCCAAGCTCTTGGGCAGCCCTGTCCGCGAGCATTGATAGACCTGCACTCAGTATTGCGGTCTTCAGGCCTCTCTCCTTCAATGCCTCGAAGACATCCCTGACTCCGCGACGGTAGGGTATCCTTTCAAGTACGGTGCTTACCTGTGAGAGCGGGATGCCGGCCCAACACCGAGCGTCGGTCTCGGCCCATTCCTTGTAACTGATCTCTCCTCGCCGGTACCTGTGGGCTGCGATTCTGCCTAGTTTCCATGTACCAAATGCTTCGTGTAGGTAGCGCCAAAGACTTTCGACATGGGTCAAGGTTCCATCCAAGTCGAATATGACTAATCGAATATTCCTGTTCAATGATCCTCATCTCCTCAACTCGCTTCACGTAGCATCTTAGAAATCTCTAAGATAATTAATGCTGGAGTCCAGATAGAGAACACTTTCGCGTACCTGACGCCAGCTGCGCGTCTCAGCTCTGTCCTGTCTCCTCTCCGAAGATACCCATGTATGAAGGCCTCAACTATTTGTGTCAGCCCACGGGATGGTACGGGAGTCTCGCTGTAGTGACCAGCGTAGAACAGGAGCTCTGCAATGTCCCAAGCGTAATCTCCTTTCCTTCCAGCCTGCTCAAGATCTACCGTGTAAATCTCGCCGTCCGCGGCCACAAAGTTCTCGGGCTTCGAATCTCCAACCGAGACGCCCACCTCGTGTATTCTGGCGAGTGTCTCGCCCAAAGCCTGCGCAAGCTCATATTCTGATTTTGTAAGAATACCTTTCCTTACGCCATCTGCAACGAACTCGTCTAGCGGAATGCCGGAGATGTAGTTCTCCAACAACAAGCGTTGCTTGACACTTACGTGCAGGATCTGCGGCACCTTCAATCCCTTCTTGGCCAAGTATCGATTCATTCCATACTCGCTCGTCATCCTTGCTTTTCCCGAAACTGCGAAGAATTTGCTTCCGAACGAGACCAAGTTTAGTGTGAACCATTTGAAGCCGTGCCAGTCAGTGAATTTCTTTGCTACGAATCGCTTCTTTCCAATGGTGACTAGGAATACTTCGTTAAGAACACCTGCAAGGGGTGATATTGTGAGTGGACGTTCCGGTCGAAGTCTTAATATGATGTCTTCTAAGGAAGCCCTCTCGTTGAGTGAAGCAAGTCCTTCCGAGGTTCGCAGATACAGGAAATTCTTGGGATCCTCGGGCTCCACACCAGCAAACTCTGTGCCTAGGCCGAACTGGAGCGGGGTGTATAGCTCGCGAGCGATGAGATCGAGGTTTAGGTATACGGCGCGACCTTTTGCGAGATATGAATAGAAGGCGCGTTGGCTATGTCGAAGAATATTGACAACTTGCTCGGACGCTTTATTCTTTAGCCATCGGTCAACGGCACTGTCCGTTATGGTGGCATCATGACCATCGAACTCGACCAGATTGCCTCTGACGGTCTGGAGAGCCACCTTGAAAGATTCTCTCAGGAAGAAGAGGTTACGCTCGCGAACCGGAGCCTCCAAGAGCCTTCTATATTCATCCATACTCGCCAGAAAGACTCTGGCCCTTTCGCGTAGTTTGGATAGGGCGAAAAATTCAGGTTTCGCAACCAGTCCTCGGCACATTTCTCCGTATTCTACGACAAGGTCTCGTATCTCTTCCTTGATTACGCGAGCTCGCGCTTCTACTCCTAGTCGCTCGAGATATTCGTCATTCGCGATCGGTTGGGTCGGGTAGAGTAGGATTTCCGTGAGGAAATCGCCTAGAGTGCCCTCTTTGACATCTGATTCGATGAGATTCCGATCCGCTACTAGGAAGCGAACTTCCTTTCGGTTAGTAAGATGCCGATGCGCTCTCAAGCCCTCCGCGTATCCATCACAGACGACGAGTACATCCTCGCCGCGATAACTCCCAGGCTTTGCATATACCGATGGACCGTACTCGCATATCGCGAGTTCCGATGCGGACGGAGCAAGCTCCCTAACTTTCTGCAAGGCTAGGTCCTTTAGCTCCGTCCCTAACATTGGTTCGGCTCACTAGATGCGTTCTGATGCAGTGCTGAGTTTAAACATCATGGAAATGAAGATGCTGTCATCAAATCTTCCGGATTGACCGATGAGATCTGGAGGTCATTGAAGATAAACCCTCCAAACGAGCTTCAGTAATCCCGCTCCATGAAGGCAGATGTCTTTGACCAATCGTTTCAGTGGTGTCTTGCTACCTCTCCTTTCAGTCCACTTGATTGGAATTTCAAGTAGCTTGAAGCCCAGTCTCTTAGCCAATACTATTACTTCCGTGTCCCAAAACCAAGAGTCACTCTTGGCCTCAATCGACAATACCTCCACCAGTCTCCTTGAGAATGACTTGAATCCGCATTGATGATCGTGTACACCGGTCTTAAAGAGCGACCTGATCAGCCAGTTGTATGCTACCGAGGCAAAATACCTCAAGAAGGGTCGATCCGTAGTTGATCTTGGAATGTAACGTGATCCGGTCACCAAGTCGCATTCCCTCTGACTTTCTATCAGAGTACGATAGGCGTCGAACTCCATGAGGTCTGTTGCGAGATCTACATCAAGGTAGACGTATACGTCGCCCTCAACTTTTTTCCAGGCTTCCTTTAATGCCCTGCCCCTGCCGAGTCTATTGTCATGTTGAAGATACACTATGTTCGGATAGCGTAACCGCAGCTCGCTTACTATGTTCGATGAATTCGACCCGTCTTCGGCGATCAAGAGCGTGAAGTTCTTTGATATGGTGGACGTAAGTTCTTCGAGGAGCTCCGTGGCTCGAACCAGATATCTTGTGTCTTTGTAGACGGGAAGCGTAACAATTACTCGAACCGACTGTTGCTCCAATGACTTACTATCCCTATATTCGTGCGCTTACCTTCGGGAAAGCTTTGCTTCGGCGAGCAACTCCCTCGTGGCTAGGCGTATTGCTTCCTCGCTTGTGTACCTGGGCTTCCAGCCTAGGTCCGCTAGCTTCTCTATCGATAGATACATAGTCTTCACATCTCCAGGCCACCCGCGTCCACCTTCAACTCCGCCCGTAAACTCGAGGCGGGTACCCCGTCTATCCATCTCTTCCACCACGATCTCGGCGATACGGCGGACAGTAACTTGATCGGGAGAACTGACATTGTAAATGTCAAATCTCTTGGATGAGCTCAGGAACCTATCCGTCAAGAGCAACATTGCTTCGACGCAGTCGCTAATGTGGACGTAAGACTTCCTTTGGTTTCCGTCACCCAATATTTCAAGCGCATTAGGGCTCGACCTTAGCTTCGAGATGAAATCAGGAACTACCCCATGACGGGCTCTAGATCCGACGGTATTGCCCAAACGGAGAATCAGACCACGTAAGTTGAAGGTATAGCAATATGACGAGACAAGTGCTTCGCTGCCCAGTTTCGTTGCGCCATACGTAGAGATTGGCATGTGTGGGCCGTACTCTTCTGGGGTTGGTTGAACGGATGCTTCTCCATAGACCGTGGAGGTTGAGGAGAAGACTATGATCTTGGCATGACTTTTCCTCATTGCTTCGAGAAGCCTAAAGGTGGCTAGGAGGTTCTCGTCAAAGTGAATTTCAGGATCGACCTCGCCCAAGCGAACCTCGGGGTTTGCGGCAAGGTGATATACCAAGCCGACACCTTCGAAAAGCGTATTCCACTCATGGTACCGTTTTACGTCTCCTTCAAAGAATCTGAAACTTGGGACGCCAAAGTATTGCTTGATATTGTTTATCTGACCGCTGCTCAGATTGTCTAGGACGACAATCTCGTTGTTCTTAGCAAGCAAGGCCTCTACGAGATGGCTGCCGATGAAGCCCGCACCGCCAGTAATGAGGATTCTCATAATCGCTTCGAGAACCTCCAGGTCAATTCTCGGTCAACGCCAATTCCCGCGGCCAAATCGATAAAGCTAGCAGATAGCCTAAAGACCGTTATGTATGCAAAGCTGTGAATGAGATGACAGGGAATTCGAAGGTCTCGGTGGTACTCGGGACCTACAATGAGAGAGAGAACTTATTGAAGTTGCTTCCTGTCATCGAAACGATTCTGGAAACCAATAGAATTGATGGGGAGATTCTCGTTGTCGACGACAACTCACCTGATGGGACATCGGATCTGGTGGAGGAGTTTGCTAGGAGATACGGGAACGTCCGACTTCTGTGGAGACCGAGAAGGATGGGACATGGCTCCGCGTTCGCAGATGGTTTCATAGCGGCTAAAGGCGATGTAATAGTGGGATTGGATACTGACTTCTCCCACGATCCCTACGACATACCGAAATTCATCAGTAGGATCCAAGATGGGTATGACCTAGCCGTCGCATCGCGCTATATCAAGGGGGGCCAATATGAGGTGAGCTCGTTCCAGACTCTAAGAAAGAATGTCGCAAGTCGACTTGGTAACATGCTCATCAGGATCCTCTCGCGTGTTCCATTACATGACTTTACGACTTCATTTCGCGCCATCCGCCGAGAAGTAACCCAACAGATACAGACAGAATCCAGTGGGAATTCGTTTTTCATGGAGTTCGTTGTCAAGGCCTATCGGAAAGGTTACAGAATTGTCGAAGTCCCGATCATCTTCAAAGACAGGAGAATCGGTAGGTCGAAACTCAACCTTGTTGCGCAGTCGTTCTCGATGCTCAGGGGGTTGCTGGATTTGACTCTGAGAAGGTAAGCTGAGGATTTCAGGAGAAATGAAGTTCCGGACGGGAACTATGCGGGTTTTATCTGGGGCTGCTGAAGGGGGGATGCCAAGGACACTATGAAGTGTCTCAGTCGTTCTTGGGCCTTGGAGTTGAAGCAGATGAAGTATCCTCCCAAGAAGATCAGCTGTCGGAGAGCTGCTGATGTATTGATCAAGCCGAAGGGCGTCAACTGGTCTGTTAAGTATCGGGGGAGCTCCGGATGGCTGCTACCTATGAAGTAGAAGAGAATTATGAATGCATTAAGCAAATCTGCAGCTCTGTATAGCAGGAAATTGAAACTTGGAGTGAGAATTACGATTGGGAATAATTGAATGAACATCTGCGGGTCGAACAAGTAGATCGCCCCGTACCATGCGTACCAGGAAAGAAGGATCTTCTCGAGCGGTGTGCGCTGACTAGTTACAGCCCGGAGGACGAGATACCCAATTATTCCGAAACTCAGAATGTGCCCGTAGCGGGCTCCCGAGATTATGTCGCCCAACCCCGCTGTCTGGATGACCATAGATATCCATGTGTTCTGGAGCTGATGATTCGGACCGCTGTATCCAAAGAACAATAGGAGCCATGTATTGAAGCTGGCTAGAGCGAAGGGAGCATTCACTGCGATCCAAGTTGATGCGGATATCAAGAAGAATCTGAGTCTAGCTCTGTTGTGGGGGAGACCTGCCAGCATGGCCGGCAACATGACGCCTGGAATGAATTTTGCAAGAACTGCCAGCGTAAGAACCAACGCACTCCAGTCGAATCTCTTGTCCAGATACATCCAGATCGACAACGTGACGAAGTAGGCTACAATGAAGTCCCAGTTGTAGAAGCCATAAACCACGAAGGTCAAGGTGGAGAGCATGTACAGGTAGATACGCTTCTGCTCTAGTCCCAGTTTCCTGCAAAGTTTGAAGAGATTGTAGACGGTGCCGACAACGAAGGGATACTCCAACACCGACATTACGACTACGAACGTATTGTACTGGTCTAGAATTATCGGGAAATATGTTGAGATAGCTTGATCAAGGAGGAGCAGTCCTCCGATCACATGCGGATACTCAAGCTCATACTGCACGTATGGTATCTGTAGATTATGATGTCCTTGATAGACGTCTCTGATCCAAAGATAGCCAACATCGCTATAGTTGCTTGGAACGACAAAGGGAAACTTCAAGATTGATGTATATATCCAAAGCGTCGAAGCAACCAGAAACATGAGACGGAATTCAGTATCGCGTTGGATGAGATCCAGAAATCCTCTTAGGCCATACATGCTCATAATGCGCTACCCAAAACGCGCATGCAATATCGCCATGCATATTTAGAGACTCTCTACAAGGTAATAAAAGGCCCGAGCATATCTGTTACCCCAATCCTACGGTTCGGTTGTCTATTTCCCGGCGGGACTGACGTGGACGGAAGGCGGCTCAGGCTTGGTCGTCGTCAGGATAGACGCGGACAAGGGTCTCCGTAAACTCATATTTTCAACTCGGATCACGAAGAGCAGGTAGATGAAAATCCAGGTTATGAATAGAACCTCACCGATGGATTGGTGGAATGCTTCGACATCTAGGCTGATGTAGGCTACATATAGAACTATGAGTGTTATACGAATCACGTTGACGAAGTAAGTACCCGCGGCTCCGACCAAGGCGTAGAAGAGTTTACGCTTTCGCGGCGCTTCCAATTTTACCATTAGGACGATTATCACCAGACTGTATACAATCATGCTGACCACTCCTGAGGAGGGCCAGAAAATCCGGAGGGTCATGAAGCCCTTCGTTCCCCAAAGGAAGAGAGAATTCGGCGGAACGAATGTGACCGTCGGTATTGGGATTAGACCTACTTGCGGGTTGACATTGGTATGAAAGCCCAACAGGCTCAGTAGGAAGATGACTACGTTCCAGATCAAGTAGACTTGGGCTTGCAGGAAGGCTAGAGAATCTTCGGGGAAGTAAGCATCCAGGGTGTCTAGTATCCCACTGCCCGCGGCGTAGATGACTGGTGTGACCATTAGCGGAATGACTCTGGGTGAGTATAGTATCGCCGTCTCAACGACGCAGTAGACTGCGAAGAGAAAGAAGTCCATTCCGAGCAAGAAGCTTAGGGGAGATTTTTGCGATACACCCAACTGACTTGTTACATAGACTCTGAGGGAGTCAGTCCAAGCGACGTTGACAGCCCTTTCATAATAATAGACAGATATTGCGCCAAGCACGATTCCTGCCAACATGTGGCGCCATTTTGCTTGAGTCGCCTTAAATCTGCCCCTTGAGTCATGCCAATCCCATGCAACGAGAAAGAACAGGAAGATGAAGCCTGCTCTTCCAATCTGTCTGCCCCAAAACCAAACGAGGGAGAATGACGCCGAATCAACGATCATCAGGAAGATAACTGGAAATACAATTACCAGTAATGGAAAGGCATCGCGCGTCCGGAACTCATTGTACAGGCCGATTAGTAACACTTCGAACCGTTCTTTTGTTACGTTCATTTTTCAGGGGCTACCTTTCAGTTGCTGTTCGACGTTCGCACCCGGTAGTTTGGGTACGCGAATCCTACAATCGACCTACCTCGGCTCGTTGAATCAGTTCCCGTTCTTGTCTGATCCTGTCGATTCGGCGTATATAGTCCATGAGGAAGAGTGACATGAAGAAAATTGTGACTACCATTTTCGAAGCAAATACTACGTTCATGGGAGTTGGGTTAACCGAGATCGGGAACTGACTGTATATAATGTCTGGATTGGTAACGCCCTGAAGGGCGAGGGCCGCTGACCAGATGACGATGTGATAGACGATTTCGAAGGCGGAGCCCATGGCGATGAGCCATGCCAGAACGTAGACTGCTCGAAGTATACTTGGTCTCGCATTTAGAAACCTCTGCCTTGTCTGAGGAGTATAAAGTCCGAACCCAAAGGATAGGAAGAGCGCGAAGGTGAAGAAAGTTACTGGTTTCATGTAGAATCCTGGAAGGATCTGTACCTCTATCAGAACTAGGCTCTCCCCTCCGATCTGCCCGGTTGGTGCCAGAGTCGCTCCGAGAATCATAGCCAAGGCGGCTATACCAAAACCAAGAGATAGAATTGAGAATGCGTGGGATTTAATCACGGTTGAGGCCGAAATCCTCGCCTGAGGAGGCTCACTCATCGCACTCTTCAAATCGTCTTGAGGTTCGCCTGGCGTTACCGCTCACCTTTAGAGCCAACATCTCCTGTTAATGCTTCGATGGTGTCTTCGCTTTATTTCTTTGTAGAAGCAGCATGGTTGCGGTAATGGTTGTGATAATGACCGTATCAACAACCAAGATTGCTAATCGTGACGATGAAGGTAGAGTGCCGGCTTGACGCGGGCGAACCTCCACGCTCATTCCAGAAACATATCCTATCCATGTCCCGGGATGAACCCAGGTCGTACCAAGCAGGACAATGAAGGAAACCGAATCTGGCCTCTTCCAACCAGCCGCCTCAAGCTCTCTCCCAATATCTACCTCTCTCAAAGACCAAGAGTTCAACGGAGTCTCCATGATGACGATTCTGTGATGTGGAAGCTGAAAGACTTGGCTGGGGGCATCTGTGAAGATATACCATAACAGGTTTGTGCCATCGTTAATCTCGATACCGAAGGCATTCTCTGGATTCTTTGAATCTGGATTGTACCAGTACGGGAAAGTTGGGAAAACCCAGAGTGAAATTGTTGAACGGAAGACTGCGTCTAGTGCTGGACCTCGCATGTCCTGCCTCACATGCACTGTGGTCCAGATAGAGGAGATGTTTTCCGTGCTGCGAAATATTCGGAGCGCAATAGCGGCCCGGTTATCAACGTTTGTTTGGAAGATGCTTACGTTGTCTGAACTCCCTTTGATTATGTCTACTTCCCACAGGTATGGTTTGGTGACATTCTTCGTCGGGTCGATGGTCCAGAACTTCATATTCGTGTTCAAAAGCGGTGAAGGTTCATAGATCTGGCCGTAATAGTTCATGAAGGCAAATGAAACGGCAAGGACGCATATGGAGAGGGAAACCAGAGCCACGTACGGCCTAGTCTTTGGCATCGAGCATAGCCTTCTTGTAAATTAGTACTGCGGACATCACAAGCAGTGGGACCCAGAATATGAAGTAGTTTTGAAGCCCACGATATGAGAACCAGAGGACAATTGCGGGAAACGTCCACATCGCTAATGCTAGTTTTTCGAAATACACAAAGTAGTTGACGAGTAACGTCACAGCGATCACAATAGCTGCGGTCAGGTAGAATGCGGGCGGGAGCGGAATACCACCCGCCAAGGTAATTAGGGAGAAACCTTGGCTGAGAACGACGAGGTTCCCGAAGGCCGGGGTTACAACCCCGGAATACCATGCTTCAAGATCATTCCACATGAATCCAATATTCGGAAGAAGAAATGCTGCAAGCGCAAAGAGGACGAAAATTCCTGTGCGCCTCAATCCTTCCAACAAGCCCAGCTCCTCTCTTCTTCGCAGAAACCAGACCAAGAGAAAAGGTGCAAGCAGCCACGGCGTCTGCTTGATTGCCCCAGCTAATCCGAAGAAGAATCCTGCCACCTTCGGATTATCCATGAAGACGACCATAAGCACCAGTGGTAGCACCCACAGGAAGTCTGCTATCGCTCCTGCACTGAAGTTTATCGCGAGATCTGCCCCCGCGAAAAGGGGGATCAAAGTCAGCTGCCGTATCTCTCTCGGTGTCCAGAAGTAGATGACGACTATAGCTGCGATCTCGAATGCGTATATGACTGCACGAGCGTCCTGCATATCGAGCCAAACAACTGGCAGAAGGAGTAGAAACTGAAGAGCTGGATAGTTGAGTGTGCTAACCAAGTCACCGTTCGGCGTGAGCGTGATGAACTCTGGATCCACAGCAAAGACGCTGAGCGCTGATTGTAGGTCCTGCGTGTAGGGATTCAATCCCCTTGAGATTAGTACGGCGGAGTAATGTGCGAAGGCCAGGGCGTCCGATTGATAGGAGCCTGGAAATTCGACTTGCGTCTTGACGTACCAGCTGACCGCTGTAACGAAGAGCAATGATACTAACGCCAGATGACGAACTCTCAGAACTGAATTCCCACTTATTGTTGCAAGAAGGAAGAGGGCAAAGGCGATCGCATAAGTTGCCAAGATCAGAAAGACTACTTCAGGATGCGTTTCAATCTTGCCTCGGATGAAGTTCTGTAGGCCTTCGGCTAACATGAACCCCGCAGCGAACAGGAAACTGATTCTCACAAGCAATGGTTCTTGTACGGCGATACTCGTCTTAGACATGGCCCTTAGATTGCCTCGAATTTCTCACGATCATAAGGAATACTGCTGCTAAGCAAGCCGCGAGGCTGATGAGTGACACCAGATACCATTGCCATGATTCCCTTTCTTGGTACAAGGTCACTTGATGTGTTCCGGCTGGAACATTCAGGAGGATGTAACCCGAAGTACTGTCCCTCTTAACGGCTATGGATTCACCATCTGCCACTGCTTTCCAGGTTGGGAAATAAGCTTCCTTGACTAGGACTGTAGTAGCCTGGGTTATCGGACTGAATTTGAGTACGATCCTGTCCGGATTAGTTCGCGAGACAGTGGGCAAGTCCGTCGTGGGCGGATCAGTCAGTATGAAGGAAGGTATTCTCTTTGCCTTGTAGATGATAAGCTCGATTGTACCTGATGGAATCGCGTACGGAACTGAAAGCTCTTCAGTGAAGTCGCTCTTCATCATCATGAGCGCATTGGCGAGGGTACGATTGCCGATCATTATCCACGTTATACCGAGCGGCTCTGCTTGAGCGATGAGGGTTCTCCATGTGCCGATGCGTGCAGTTCGATTTGGCGCCGTTTCCAAGTCGTCCAAACGATAGTCGTTTATGCCCACAAGGTAGGTGACCAGTTTCGTTTGCGGATACCAGCCATCAACAATCGGCTTATCCACGTAATTCGGCAGAACATATATCCAGAATGGAACGTAGATGCCGAGGATTCTTCCCGGTGATGGATCGTTCCTGAAGTAGTCGATTACTCTGGATGGGATCTCAGCGTTTGCCGTTGAGTAAGGCAGAACATTGTTCACGTTCGCGCTAAAGGCATAATTGGTTTTCAAGGCAACCCCAATTGTGATCGAAGTGACTGAAAGCACGACAAGTATCCATCCCAAGAAGCGTGTACGGTTCCAGAGCCTTGTGAATGAACGTAGGAGTCCTCGAGCGGCGAGAACGCTCATTGGCAGTGCAAGATACAACCAGATTCGATAGACGTCCATTGTTTTAATCCACATCTCACTTAGATAAGAGAACCATAGAATTGGGAGAGCATGGTAGCCCAGGCCTATCCATAGGAAAGCTGTGAACCAAAAGAGGGCGAGGAATCCACCGTTTCTTTGAGAGACAGCATCCCGAGCATGACGTAATACTAGAAACTGACCCAAGAAGACGACGAATGAGAGTACCACGATCCATTGTCCTAGAGAATTGACCGCGCTCAAGTGAGCTACTTCTCCCACTTGGTAAAGTGCCATGCCACTAAGCAGGGTCGCAAAGAATACGGCTACGCTGAGAGGCGTCCCTTTCGCTAATGTTCGGCGTAAGATTGAGTGAACTGCAATGGCTGCTAGGACAAATTGAGCTATCCCGAGCAGATACGATGTCACATCGAATCCGAAGTAGACGAATCTGAGAAAGGGGAATACGACATTCCGGTTGAAGAACTGGTTTGCTGAGAAGAGGTTGATTGAAAGAAGGAATGGAACGAGCCAGAAAGATGCTACAGCAAAGGTTCCGACACCCACAATGATTGATGTGAATACAGGTATCTTGAACCCTACTCTTCCCACACTTAGCAAGATCATTATGACCGCGACCATTCCTGCTATCAGTGCGGATAGATGGTGAGTCAGGATTAGTGCTGACATCATCAAGATCGAGACCACGATATTCGTGAGACGCTTCTGCCCGAGTAACGCGCGATGGAAGGTTATGAGAAAACTGCAAAAGATTGGAATCGAAATTACCGTAGGAAAACGATCGAAGAAAAGGTAATTTTCGATGACTTCGGGGACTACGCTGAAAAGCAGAGCCCCTAACGCGCTCTCCCCTTTGGTGAAACCGATCTCTTTTCCGAGGAAGTAAACCATGATTGGAGCGATGCCATAGAATGCAGCGTCGACAATCTTGTAGGCGAGAAGCGGATCCACACCCAAGATCGCTACCCCGACAACAAGATAGTATCCTAGGGGAGGGTAGAGCAGCAGAGCAGGTGACCCACCATACCAATCTGGGCTCCAGAAGGGAAGGATCCCTTGTTCGAGCCAATTGTCAAGAAACAGTATCTTGTAGAGATGACTTGTGGTGTCCACGCTCATTGGAATACCTGGTCCAAAACGTGGCAGAGTAATTCCCACTGAGATCGCCAAGGCAGCTAGTAAGAGGTAGGATGTGCTTCTTTCCAGCGTATCCCCGGAGGTTGGCGAGTTTACCTGCAAGCCAGGATTCCTCGCCCATCTTCCTGGCGAAGTGGAGGTTCTGGCTTGCGACGAAGAGGAACCAAGTTGAGTGCTACAATGATCAAAACCGTTCCGGCCACTAGGACGAAGATGAGACCGTAGCCAAGTTGTTCCGTGGCGAAGAATATTCCTGGCGACATTGTGCGTCTCAGATATTGCGTGAAGCTGTTACCAGTCTCTGTGTCCTGCCAAAGGGCAGCTCCTGTTTGTTTGTTCGTGAGCTGAAAGGTAGTTGTTCCTGCGCCGGCAAGCATTTCGTAAACCCATATCTGCATGAGGTCTGTGTTGACCTCTAATACGACATCGGTATACATCCGCGTGTGGCGAAAGTCGTTGTTGCCCTTGAAGAACCCTATGATATCCCCCGTCTTGACAACGGTTGCATTGTAGATAATGTCCACGAAAGTCAGGTGGAATCCTGCGTCAATCCTGTCATCGCTGTCATTTCCTACAAGCCAGCCTTGTGATCTGAATTCTATGATTCGAATACCGTTATCGTGGCTTCCGTAGAAGTCGTTGAACATCATACGGGCCCAGTCCGCCGTCGAATCCATAACAATGCGAATTTCCGGTGTACGCTGCCACCCCTGCCCTCGCATTCCGTTGCTCTGCGGTGTGGTCCGCAACCAGCGGACGAACATTATCGTGGAGCCCAATACTATTAGGACGATTAGAGAGATGACGAACACTGCTTTAGCAATCGTTATCTGGTGTTTGAGAAGACCCTCGCCTTTCGTCATCTCAATCAGCCGGTAGTCGGAGATTAGGGTGGCATGCGCTTACTGTGTGGGGGGAGAGCGAAGGCTGCTCTGCACCTCCTCGGTTGTTAGAAGACTCTGTCCTTGGGGAACACTTCGATCCCCGATGCACCGATTTGGTATGGGCGGAGTTGCGCATCGTGACTTATCCCGCGCATCTTCTCCACTTGAATTGCCCTGATCACGTTTCCTTCGTGAACGATCGTGTGAAGAAGTACTACGCCGTGCGACAGGAACTCTTCAAGTTGAAATCTTCTGGCCAGCATGGAGGTGCGAAGCTCGCTGGTTACGATGCATGAACATCCAGTTGATTCCAATGCGTCAAAGAACAGGAGAAACGCTCTTCTTCGCTTCGATTCTTCAGGATATCGGAGCATGAGAGAGGTGACGGGATCTATGGCAATTCTCTGGACGCTCTCTTCGGCTGCCACACGTCTAATCGTGGCGGCTAGAGATCTCAGCGTCAATTCGGGCAGTATCAAGTTAACGGGGCTCTCTACATCGATACCTGACTGGATGACCCTCTCTCGCGGTCTTCTAAGTTGAGTTGCATCAATGAAGGTAAGTCTGCCGTCGCGTTCCAGCGAATCCATATCCCAGTTGAAGGATGCGAGATCTGATTTCACTCTCTCGGGCTTCTCGTCTAGGGTTACATACAAACCTGGCTCGCCCGCCTTAGATCCTCCGACAAGAAAT
This sequence comes from uncultured Candidatus Bathyarchaeia archaeon, assembly GCA_964598845.1. Lineage (GTDB taxonomy): Archaea > Thermoproteota > Bathyarchaeia > 40CM-2-53-6 > 40CM-2-53-6 > FEN-987. The sequence goes on along the minus strand of CAZRDM010000016.1, from coordinate 7,078 downwards.
TGCAGCGCGAACGTAGTCTTACCGGACCCGGGGCTTCCCACAACCAGTATTGTTCTCCCCTTGGGGAGCCCTCCCCTTAGAACCTCGTCCAAGCCCTTAATACCCGTGGAAACTCGTTCCATTTCACCCGCACTCTCGGATTGAAATCATTCCCCGAAAGTTACCAAATGTGAGTTATATATCTGAGGCATTCTGCAAGCAGAGCTCTGCGCAGACAAAGCGTGCTCCTCAACCTTCTCTATCGCATCTTGTCGAAGGCTTTCGGCGTGAGGAACATGATGCCAGCCTCTGTAATGTTGAACTTGGTCCACCCGGCGTTGTATGATCGACCCCGCATCTTCTTTATTCTGAGCCTTCGAATCTGTCCCGGTCTCCCCTCCGAGAGATGCGTTTCGATTACGCAGTCTGAGATTTCCTCAACCTTCGTGACGGTTTCATTGTCGACACTTGTCCCCATAGATGTACATAGGCGACCATTGTAACTCTTGACTTTAGCCCCTACTGATTGCAGGAAGGATATCACGTAATCCGATTTCAATGTTGTAAAGAGGGATGTGAGGGAATCAAGGTAGACGTCAACAACACCCCCTACATCCTCGATAGCTGAAGTGATTAGGATCCCAAGGCTTGTTAGATCCGTGAAGGAACTCAGAGCTCTCTTCTCTTTTGAGGGAGTTCCTGAAAGCGCCGAATAGCAGTCAACATAGAGCAACTTGCCCTTTGCTTCATATTCGCTCAGATCGATCCCTATTGTAGCCATTCCAGCACGGAGGTCTGATGGCAACTCTACGTTGGTCACGTAGACGCAGCCGCGCCCTGACTTGAGACCTTCATTAGCGAGCGACTCCATGATTACAGTCTTCCCCGAGCCACTACCGCCAATTATCGTCGCCGTACATGAATCTGGCAAACCACCCTTCGTTAACACATCCAAGTAACTGAATGGGGACTCGTAGATTCTTCGTCTTCGTCTGGTGACAACCGCGACTGCCGCGACGACTATTACTAGAAGACCTGCATACGGCAATTGCTGTTGGTATGGAAAAGGCAGCTGCACCGTGATGGATGTCGGTTCAGATACGCCGAGTGATATCTCGTGCTCAACACCGAGGTAGTGTATTACAGCGCGATAGTCTCCCGAGGGGATTTGTGTAAAGACAACGGTACCAGAACTATTCGTTGATCCCGTTGCTACGGTGTTGGAATTGTTGACTAGATTAACGAAGGCCCCGGCAAAGTCGAACCCGAGCAGACTCGTGTTGATGGTGACGTCAAACGCTTGGAATACGACTGGGTAGATTGTGTGCCCTTCAACGCTCAGAGCCAACGCAACGATGAGCGTCAGGTTCTTCCATGAAACCGAAGCCTCATAGGTTCCAACAATCCTTGAGGAAGGTACACGTAAGCTAGCCCAACCAGTTTCATTCGTACTTGCAGTGTATTCTGAGATTGGCGAACTGAGAAGAACACGGGCGCCCTCGATGGCTCGGTTTGTGGAATCTATGGTCCTGATGTTCGCAAAATAGAAGACTGCAACATAGAACTGTTCTGCGGTGATATGCGAATTCCCCGCCCGGTCGGTGATGATGAGCGAGAGCGTGTAAACGCCAACTGGCGCACTGAAGTTGGTGTCCAGAGTTGCGGTGTAGAGTGTTAGGTTATTCGCTGAGGGGAAGATGTTTGGGTAGGCAGCCACTATCGCTCCTCCTGAATCTGAAAGCGTCAGCCTCGCGTTGCTCAGTGCGTATAGACCGAAGAAATCTTCGATCGTAATTCGAGCTAGAACCGAGACGTTTGCTGATTCGGTTAGGGCTTCAAAGATCGGGCCCGTTTCGCCTTTGCTCGACTCTAGTTCAATCTTGCTGTTGATCGAGCCGCGTGTTGGAATGGTTATCTGAGTGGGGGTTGTTGGACTGTCATAGAGCAAGTATGCATTGGTAAATGTGTCCGTCGAGCTAAACCTGACATGAAGCTGCAATGTAGAGCCTGCGACTAATGTGAGATTCGTCAATGTGACCAGTCCGACGTTCACATCGTGCGGGCGAGCATCGAGGATCGTGTTTGGATCGCTGTAAGGTGGAAGCAGGAGTATGCTCGTTCCATTCGACATATTCTCAGTCACAAAGACCGACAGATTCCCGAAGGTTCTGTGGTCGGCTCTAACCCATAGCCGCAACGTCGTCGTCCCACTCAGAACAAAGTTCCCACCAAACGGAGGATCCAAAGTGAAAATTGCCTCATCATGCAGGTTCGCTGCTTGCTGAGAGCCCCATTGTCGGAGCGCGTTTAGAATGGGCCCCTTCGCTGCGTCCTCCGGCGGCGGAGCATGAGCATAGAGAGTAAGCAACGTGGCTCGCTCATCTATCGCGAAAGATTTCGGTCCTAGGCTCTGAGAGAACGTCGCTGCTAAGAAGAAAATTAGTAGTAAGACTCTCTTGGACATTGAATCTGCCGGCATTGTGGTGGCGTTCGGGAACCTCTCTCCCATTCGTATCGTTACTTTATAGTTTTGCCCGAAGATTCAATTGTAGAAGCCTTAGGACAGAAGTCGAGGCGAAGCCATCATCTCAGCTCAAGGCACGGGCCCCGATTGGGCATTGTTCCTGCTTGATCCCCCTCGCATATGGTCGTAGGAGGGACGTGAAGAAGAATGAAGAGGTCGATAGGGTTCAGGTTTGCTTGACCTGAGAATAAAAAGGGGAAAGGGAGTTCTACGTGCGCTTGCGCCTAGCGGCGTCTGCGCCGTAGTACGTACAGTGAGCCTGCTAGCGCTGAGAACGCTACGATCGCCAGTCCGCTGAATTCTGGGATAGGTATGTTGCTCCGTTCCATCTGGAACGTCAAGCCTGACGCGGCCTGTCCGGTACTTATGCTGATTGAGCTGCTGATTGTGTTGTAGCCTTGGTTACCGGTTGGAGTCCAAGAGATGACGTTGAGCGTGTATCCACCTGCATCGAGGTACATCTGGAAGTGCGAATCCCAAGACCACTGTGTGAAGGTCAGGTCTCCTGCTGCGGAAACTGCCTCCACAGTGACCCAGGATTGCGGGCGGAGTTCGTCACTCCATGTGAAGCCATAGACGTTGCCGCTGATGTATCCACGTTTGTCAAGCTCGAAGACTGCAGATATCTCGGAGCCTAGGTGTGCGTTCGGTATCGTCCAGACACCACGCTGGGCGTATGGGCCGAGGCCGTTCGCTGCTAGGCTGTCACCGACATATCCAAACGGTCCGGCTGGATGTCCAGGTATCGTGTGGAAGCTGTCGCCTTCCAGTAGACCTTCGACTGGTGGGTACCAGTTGGTTGGGTTAGCGAACCCGTCTTCATCGAAGGTTGGGGTTGGATACTCGTTCCATGTGTCAACTTCAACAGTGTACGAGCCTGAGTAGCCTACTGGTACGCCCTCGGGTATGGTTGCTGAGGAGCCTGGCAGACCGACGTGCTGCCAGTCGTTCTTTCCATCCAGCGTCCTACCCGACAAGATGCCCGCGTAGAGGCTGTTCAGTGGATCACCGTAGGCATCGTACGTGCCCGCTATGAAGACCCGGACCTGCTCCGTCTTGGCAGGAATCCAAGTCGTGTATGAGAAGTACGCGTTATTGTAGTAGCTGAAGTCGGGTGCACCGCTCTCGTCTACATCGCTATCGAACGCCTGCCATGACCTTCCTGGGAAGTCCTCTGGGTAGTAGTCACCGTACCATAGGAACGTGTCAGCAGTGTTCCTGCTTGCGTCTATGCTCTTTTCTAGGTTGGCAACTGAGGGTGATGTGGCGTAGGGGTCAACGTAGTAGGTCCATGCGTAGCCGTTCGGGGCGTTCCGTGCAATTCCAAGCTCTTCGGTGTTGTCGTACGAGACGACGTCAGGATTCTTGGTTGATGCTGTGCCGATCAATCGGCCTTCATCATCAAAGACTCTGACACGCATACTCATGTTGAATTGGGTTGGTGTGTAGACGCCTTCAGTCTTGAATTGTATGTTAAGGGTCAGGTTGACGCCTTGTAGCAGGTTCAGCTTGATGTCGCCGAACCCACCCTTCAGGACTGACACACTGTACTGTTTGTGTTGTACGTAGCCGTACGCGTAACCATAGAACGTGTATGTCCCGGACTCTATAGCATTTCGTGGCTTGAAGTTCAGCGCCGCACCGAATCGGTAGAAGCCGGGATTACTTAGGAAATCAAGGCCCGCCCAGAATTGCTGGTCGACTGGCAGGAAGCCTACAAAGCCAGCTGTTGTGGTGTAAAGGTCTGGGGGTGTATCGTAGAATCGTCTGGTGTACCCAATACCACCGGTGCTATAGCCGTCCCACTCAACTATCTTGCAATGATCGGCGACTTCGTCGGGCAGGTTGAGGTTGCAGGCTCCAGAGATGATACCGCCAGTCGGTCCCACAGCAGGCTGTTTCCTGGTGCCAACATGTCTGAAGGAGTTTCCGTCCTGGTCGTAGACGTAGACCCGTATCCTTGCTCCTGGGAATGACCACGGTCTCTGGATTCGCGGGTGCTCCCAGTCGATACTGTACACTGTGATATTGAATCGGGCGCCTCGGTAGAGGTGGTTACTGATCAACGCTGGGCTACCGCTCAGCGTGATCGAGACTGACTCGTACACTTGTTGCACGTAGCCTCGCATGTATACGTAGACCTTGTAGGTTCCGGATGGCAGGCCGTAGTCGTGGTATGCTTCACCGACGTTGGTGACGAAGTATCGGTATAGTGAGAACTTCATTCCACAGAATGGAGCCACTGTCAATGGTCCGTCGCATACGGATGGATCAGATGGATCAATGTAGCTTCCGTCGAAGACGGCGCTGTTCGGGTCTGGTCCCATCATGCCGAATCCGTTGACCTGAATTGTTGCGGATGACTCGTCCTCATCGACGTAGGTGAAGTTCATGCCCATCAGGTTTCCTTCAGCATCGCGGACTTCAGCGATTAGGTAGCGGTTGCCTCTGGAGTCGCCCTGTGCTGCATTGTTCGGGCATCCGCTGATTGGGCATACCTGCAGTGTGCCTGGCTGATCGTGGAAGTGCACGGTCTTAACGATGGTGCTGCTCACGCGGACGTCGAGGGGTTGGAAGATGTCTCCAGCCCACTCGTCCTTGCTGATGTCGAAGTAGGATTCGTCTAGCGTTATGCCATCCTGCAATGTTTGAACATATCCGTTCAGCCAGACGCGTATCCAGTAGCGTCCTGGGGTCAATCCGTTGACCCACGTGGCGTAGGTCTGCGGGACATGTCCATCGATGTCCGTTGGCGCACCGAAGGTGCCCTTCACGCCGAACTGGAAGATGAAGCTGTTCGATCCTCCACCGTTTGTGAACCTTCCAGCCTCGTCAACCCACCAGTACTGAGCTGGTCCGACACCATCAGGCTTGCCGCAAACATCCTTAACGTCACCGCAGTCTAGGATATCATGGGCATAGACATCGTCGATTCCATCTCCATCTGGGTCGGTCTCTGGCGGATCGAAGGTCTTGAAGTAGTAGGATAGTTCGAACGGTGGATTCGTATCCCATGGATAAGCCACAGGTAGTGGCGTAGGTAGACTGTAGCCTTTACCCCAGTCATATGACATGTAAGGTGCATGCGTCTTGTTCCAAGGCGACCATGCGACTATGCTCTCTTCAGCGTAGTCGTTCGAGTTGTAGATGTTTATCGAGATCGGCCGTGGCTCACTTGGCCAAGGTTGTTCACCGAACAGGTGCTTGCTGAATACTTGGCCATGAACCACTGCGCCTGGATTCAGGTACGCATCCAAGTGGAATGACTGACCCGGAAGGATCGTTATGCCCGACGCGATCAGCTGCTCAGGATATCCTGCAGCCGACCCGTAGACATCATAGACCCCTGGAGCGACGCCTTCAACCTCATAGTGTCCAGCGGCGCTTGCGTTGAAGTAGCCTTGTGCCTCAACCGGTCTCCCAGTCGATTGGCCCGTGTACGGGTCATTAGCGACGCCTACAAGGCGAACGCGACCTGGGAAGTTGATCGGTTGACCGTAGAGGCTCTGGTTGAATGTTCCATATCGGATTGTTCCGGTCACTATGCCAGGGTCGAGCTCACCCTTGACGAGCAATACCGGCCAGTTCTCGACCGGCACCGTCAGGAATGTTGGACCGGATGGTGGAACGAGGACCGTTCCTCCAGCGAGTGCTGAGTCAGTGCTCCAAGCACCTGGAACGTTCATCTGGAAATAGTAGCTATACGTGTTGAGGTCCCATAGGAAGATCTTGAAGAAGTATTTGCCAGCTACTGTTGGTGCGACAACATCATTGATTCTCAGATAGTACCATTCCTGGTACTGGTGATCAGGCCACCAGCGTATGTTTGCTTCGAAGTTAAGCACCCACCAACCTGGACCTATCGGGTCCTGCATCGATGATTGACTCAGCCAGAAGTCGCTGGCTGTAACGGCGAACGTTGATTCGATAAGTCCAAAGTTGCTCATAGCCGAGCTGAGATCAAACTCAGGTGGAATGTAGATCGTGATACCCGTGTAGTTCAGGAATGGGCCATATTCCAATAGGAAATTCGGATCGCATGGGAAGAAGTCTGCAAGCTCTGCGAATTCGCATGGCTGCGAGAAGTTGAGTGCGAAGATCAATGGTCCTCTATTGGCATGATCCTCGGTTGAGGTTAGGATGGCACCGAAGGGTGCGTACGCGTTTCCTTCTAGCTGATAGATGCTGCTTGGTTGGCCTTCAGGATTACCTCCCGGGTAAGGTGTCTGATAGCCCGGAGGGAAGCCCCAAGGTGTACCCGAGTATGAGGCTAAGCCGCCACCCGGCCACACATAGGCCAACGGACCTGGCACATGAGGATCGAAGTCGTTCTCGTGAAATCTATACGTCGACGTGTAGTCGCCCAATGTGAAGTGGGCGGATGCTGGGGTCAAAATTGCTACAGAGCTTAACGCGAATAGAGCGATCGTCAGCGCTGCGACTAGTTTCTTATGCAATTTTTCCTTTATTCTCCCTAACTCTTATTATGCATACCCCGTCTCAGGATACGCATACGGTCCCGAGTCTGCCTAGACACCTTTTAAGAGGATAACTCGGAAGCTGACATATCGATTC
>CAZRDM010000015.1:38325-55005 GCA_964598845.1 uncultured Candidatus Bathyarchaeia archaeon | reverse complement strand
CCTTGACTCGAACTGCAATAAGGTTTGAAGGGCAAAGTGTGGCGGGCCCGCGGGGGCCCGTAACATTATTGTCGTCAGAAATGGGCCGCTAATCCTCGATCTTCTGGTTCGAATCATCACAGATCCGATGCTGTTTGCGGTTTCTGCGCCACGATCAGTATGAATTCTCTCTTCACACTGATCGATTCCGTACCTATGTCATACAGTCCGCTCGTCCTGAAGATCTCTACCTTCTCGATTATGAAGCGGCACAAGTGCAATGCATCCTTATAGAAAGAAACGCTCTCAAGATGAATCTCGAAACTGAGCCCGGCTTTAGTGTTGATAACCTGACACATACTCCCCATCCGCTCATCGTTAGGAGAGTAGGCAGCGAAGAAGAAGTGGCCGCGAGGTTTCAAGAACCGCAATACTTGCTCGAAGAAAAATCGTTTCTTGGCCGCCAAGTAGTCATCCATGACAAATAGCGAGACTATGTTGTCAACCGAATTCTCAGAGAGTTGAAGATTGAAGACATCCTTCTCCCAAACGGTATCCATTCTTTTCTGGGCAAGCGTCAAAAGCGGCGAGGAAAAATCCACGCCAATAATGCTCCTCACTCCTACAGCCTCGGCAAAGAGTCCCGTACCGCAGCCTAGATCAAGTGAGACAGCGTCCTTCTTCGATAGGTGCCGTTTCGCATAATTTGCGACTCTCCTGATAGCTTCCATTCTCCCGGAGCGTTTTGCTCTCGAATCAAACTCCTGGGAGTCTCTCGCATTCCAAAAATTCTTTACCGCACTAGAACACAATTCCGTCGCTATGGGTAGAACAGAACACTACAAGAACATTTCCTAGCTAATTTCCTACGATCCCAGTTTTGAATCACATTTCATGAGGGTTGCGTGACAAGTTCCGAATGTTTCGCAAACCTTGCGCAATCTGCTACGGGCTGCTTTCAGGCAACCCGAATTGTGGGAATGAAGACACCGCCCATCACATGAGAGTGGCGGGCCCGGGGGATTCATACTATGGTTTGGTATCTGGTCTCCTGCATTTGGCAACAGTTCTCCTCCCTTCGTGAGGCTTGATTCCGGAATAGTGATGATCTCACTAGAATTTGTCAAGCGCATCTATCGCTTGAATTCTCCGGATACGTAGCGCTCGTTTGAAAACGCCCGGGATGCTACTTGAATCTCCCGGAGTTCCCGTGCTAGACCGGATGACCACCGGAACTTTGTTAGTCTGGGAGCATTCGTCGTCGGACGATTACTTCTCGGTCTACCTTACGGTGTATCTGACTCTAAGCCGCTGGGCTGAGTCAACGGTTGTGGGGCCAGTGGGATTAATGGTCACCAGATGACAAAGCATAAGATCAATCCCAAACTCGAATTGTTAAATTGGTGCATGCCAACTGAGGCATCTATATTGTCCGGGTTGAAGGGCGTTGAGAACTGGAGTCAGAGCTATCATCCTGGTTCCGATCATTGTTCTCATAGTTCTTGTAGCATTCTTGACGGTAGGCTACCTGTTGACGATTGCCTTTCGAATTCCTCCAAGGCTTAACTTTCCTCTCTTCATCCGTTCGATCGGCGTGCTAACACTTCTTTCAGGCGCGCTGTTCTTTCGCTGGCTCTTCAATTTCAGGCGGCCTGTGGACATACTGATCTCGACATATGTGAGCTTCTCGAAGGCTAGGAGGAAGCTCGATCTGAAGGAGCGATCAGGTAGGACAGAGCCTCTTGTTGTGAGAGGCCCGTACAAGTACGTGAGGCATCCACTGTACTCAGGTGTTGTGTTGCTACTTGTCGGTTGGTGGTTGTTAGTCGATTACAGTTTCCTGCTTCTATCGACCATACTCCTCTTACTATGGTTCAACTATGTGGTCGCTCCCTTCGAGGAGAAGGAGCTTAGGGCGATTTTTGGCGAGGAATACGAAAAGTACGCAAAAGAGGTTCCTAGGATCATTCCTTTCGTTTAGCCGACTTCTGTATCGAGAATCTATGGCGGGCCCGCGGGGATTCGAACCCCGGACCTCCGGCTTGCTGTCAGGTTGTTGCGGCTACCTGTCCGCAGGCTTGCGCGAGTGTGTTGGGTCTCTCAGCGTCCTGATCCTGACTAGACTACGGGCCCAAGTGGAGATTGCAAGTCTCGGTTAAAGAATTGTTGGAAACGTACAATCTCTAGGTTGAGGTGGGTGTCTGAATGGCTCGTTCCAGAGCGCGGGCAACATTCTCGCTACCCATGGCCTTGATGTAAGGTCCAAGTCGTGGTCCTCTAGGGGCGCCCAGCAGGATTGTGTAAAGTAGCTTGAAGAACTCTGGAGGTTCGATCTGGTACCTCTTCGCTACGTTGAATATTGAATTCTGAAGAACCCTCTCATCCGTCTCGGACCTTATGACTGAGAGAAGGTCTTCGATCGCCAGTCGCTGTGGATTGGAAATCTCGATCTTCGTCTCCGAAATCTCTCGAAATTCATTCGCCCAGTTCACCGCATAGTGTATCATTTCTTCGATGTCGGATGTGAGGCCGTCCTCAAGGTATCCGTACTCCCTGAGTTTTGCTTCAACGTACTCGTTTCGCTTTTCCGATGGTGCAACCGTGACAAGATAGACCAACATATTGTATGGAATATGGACGCTAGGTGCTGAGGGTGGTCTGAGGAAGTATGCGTATTCGTACAGGCCTCTCAGCTTAGCGCGATCCTTCTCGTCCGGGACCTCTCGGGCGCCGAAGTAGACCTCTTCCAACTTATTCAGCTCATTGACATATGTTGGGATGTCTTCCGGGCCGAGGGTTCGTGCTCCTGTTATCCGCTTGAACATGAGCAGGTTAAGCGAGTTTGGAGGAGCGTACTTGAACCAAGTTTGAGGAGTTATGGTGTCAAGCGCGGATTTGGATTTGGAAATTTTCTTTCCTCCCTTGTCTAGAAAGAGCTCGTATCGTACGTGGTAGGGTGGTGGGTATCCGAGGATTTCATGGCAGATTCTGTCATTGACTCGAACCGAGTCTGCGATGTCCTTGCCGTAGGCTTCGAAGCTTATCTTGAGGGCGTCCCATCTGGCAGCGAACTCGCCTTTCCACGGTAGCTTCCCGTGTCCTTCCTTGATATCTGCTTCACCTCTGTAGCCGCATCCCTCAAGTCTCTGACCTTTGATTTCGGCTTCGCCCTCGCATGCATAAAGGACCTTGTCAGTTGACACCTCGAATTGCTGACTGCGCGTCGTATAGATTCTTCCACATGATCCGCAGACGGGGAAATAGGGAAGTATGATCGTGAACTTTTCTTGACCGATTTCTTCCTTGACGATCTTTCCTACTTGATCTGCAGCCGACAGTATCTTTCGGGTTTGTTGGACGAAGAGGCCTTTTGTGTAGTCTTCCGTAGCAGAGTGAAAGACATACTTGACTCCGCATCCATCCATGGCTTCGATTAGAAGCGAATTGATGTGCTTACTGTAGCTCACATGGCAATTGTAGGGATCTGGAATGGATGAAACCGGATGGCCAAGATATTTCTTGAGAGACTCGGGCATTCCAGACGGAACTTTTCTTAGCCCGTCCATATCATCGGAATAGGCGATGAACTGAGCCTTTCGCCCCTGAGTCTCTAGAGCCAATTTTACTCCGTAAGCTCTGATTACATCACCCAAACTTCCGATATGCGGTATCCCCGAAGCACCCAAACCACTCTCAGTACGGAGGAGGACATCGGCTCTTCGACCCAGTTTCTCTTCTCGCTGGAGGACACGATGGGCAACCATGTCAAGCCAGGTGCCTCGACCGATGATCTCGGGCCTCACATCAGTTTTCATGTGTCCTCCACAACTAGGCTCAGTTGTTGATGGAACCGTTAGTAAACGTTTGGAATGAGATACTCTTTAAAGCAGCCTGTTCTACGGTTCCAGAACTACTCGAAGTCAAGTCATGGAAGTACAGGCATGGCCTCAAATCCTACTGTCCTCAAGATGACATCGATAGTCGGGACGACTCTGGCGGTCCTCCTTGCGGACTGGTTCTATCTACTCTATATTACGTCGCATGGTTTTGAAACGAAAACGCAGGAACTAATGCTCGGCAGTTTCAGCCTCTCAATGACTCTGCAATGGTTGCCAATTCTTGGGATTATCATAGTGTCCCTTGTAGCATGGTATGAGGCTTCATCGCGAATATTCCCAAGACGAGGCGGACTTGAAAGTGAGCCATTGGCGACTCTGCGCTTGGTCAGAGCGATTGCGATTTCCTTTGCTCTCTTCGTGTGTATTCTTTACATACCGTATCTGATTGGCTCAAACTGGTTCTGGGCCAGGTTAAGCGAGATGAGTAAGAACTTCACGCAGGTTCGAGACTTCGCACAAACGCTTCTGAATACCGATGAAACCATGATGTCTCTGAACCCATTATGGCAGTATTCGCTCTCACAAGTCCTTGCGACTTCCTTGATGCTTCTTGGCGTGTGGATTTTCGGTAGAGTGCCAAGGCGCCCGAGAAGGCAACGATAATCCATTTTAGACTGGAGTTTGCCAATAAGGCCTAAAAAGCCCTCAATCAGCTTTAGGTCAAATCTCTTCCTTGACGGGAAACAGCATGGCCGATCGGTGCTTGCTCTGCGAGAGACTGAGAGAACCTGAATCAGAACTCTGCGGCCTTCACAACGCGGCTTTGCACAATCTCGAGAACACCTACTCCTCATGGAACAAGGCCTTCGGCGGCAGCCTCACGAAGGAGGACTACTACACGAAGCTAGAGGAGCTCTCTGAAACCGGTAGAGCCGTCAAGGACTTGATACAGCACCTGCGCGGGAAGCGACACTAAGTGGCAACAACCCTCATAGTCACCGAGAAACCAGACGCCGCCCTACATGTAGCTGAAGCTCTCAGCCCCGAGCGCAAGCCGAGGAAGGTGAATGTTGGAGGTGTCCCGTTCTTCGAAGTTAAAAGCAAAGAAGAGCGGATACTTGTCTGCTCCGCGCTCGGGCATCTATATGCCGTGGGGGCCAAGGGCAATGAATCGAGATCCGAATACCCTGTCTGGGATTTCTCATGGAAACCCAAACACTTTGTTGAACGAGGGCAGAATCGTCAGGAGAAATGGATTCAATCCATTTCGAAAGTTTCGAAAGAGGCTGATCGTTTCATTAATGCATGCGATTACGATATAGAAGGCTCACTTATCGGCTACACGATCCTCAAGTATGCATGCCACGGCGCAGACCAGAAAGCACAACGAATGAAGTTCTCGACTCTCACAGTCAAGGAGCTAAGGGAAGCATACGAGAAGCCGCTACCCCAGCTAGACTTCTCCTTGGCTTACGCTGGCATGTGCCGACATGAGGTAGACTGGCTCTATGGAATAAACCTCTCAAGGGCACTGACGCAATCAGCTCTCAAGTTCAGCAACAGGTACTCGACGCTTAGCACAGGCAGAGTTCAAGGGCCCACGTTACGCTTTGTTGTGGAGAGAGAGGGAGAAATCGAAAGCTTCGTACCGAGCCCTTACTGGGTACTCAGAACAACTCTGGATGTAGATGGAAAAGCCATACTGGCCGAGTATGAGATCGAACGCATTGAAGCGAAAGCTCAGGCTGAGGAAACAATCAGGGACTGTGCCGGGAAGACAGGTGTCATTGAGAAACTGGAGTCGCGGACTTATCGATTGACTCCTCCCACGCCCTTCGATCTTTCAGCCTTGCAATCGGAGGCGTACCGACATTTCGGGTTCACCCCAAGGGTCGCACTCGGTATCGCCGAACATCTCTACTTAGATCAACTCATCTCTTATCCCAGAACTTCAAGCCAGAAACTGCCACCCTCAATCGGGTACGAAGAGGTTCTGAAAGGATTGAACCAGATTGAAGCGTATCGTTCAGAAACCGCGCGCCTCCTGACCTCTAGGGCCCTGTTCCCCCATGAAGGCAGGAAAGATGATCCGGCTCACCCAGCAGTATATCCAACAGGAAATGTCCCCAAGAGGGACCTTGATCCTCGCGAGCGGAAGATCATCGACTTGGTGGTTAGACGTTTCCTTGCAACGTTCGGCGATACCGCCACCAAACAAAGTGACAAAGCTACAATCAAAGTAGGTAAACATTCATTCTTCTTGCGCGGCTCAAGAATCATCGAGAAAGGCTGGATTTCTCTCTACGGCCCTTACACGAGGTTTGAGGAGATCATGCTTCCGCCCCTAGTAGAGGGGCAAGAAGTGAAGGTAAGCGAAGTTGCCCTAGAGGAAAAGTACTCGCAGCCTCCCCCTCGATACAACCCAAGCAGTCTGCTCAAAGCGATGGAGGAGGTTGAGATAGGTACGAAGGCCACCCGAGCGGACATAGTGGAGACATTGTATCAACGCGGATATGTGAGGGGCGAGAAAATGGAAGCTACGCCACTCGCATCTACGGTAACAGGATTGCTTACGAAGTATTGCCCGAAAGTCATCGACGTGAAGTTCACTCGGGAACTCGAGTCCATGATGGAGCAAATTGAGCTTGGGAAACAGACACGCGAGCACGTCGTTCTTGAGACTGTCGATTATCTGAAACCCATCATTGAAGACCTGAGACTCAAGGAAGACGAGATCGGCAGGGAGCTCACAGCCACTATCAAAGAAATGAAGAGAGCCGAGATCACATTCATTGTTCCATGTCCGAAATGCGGCGAGACGTTGATGGTCTTGAGGAGCAAGAAGAGCGGTAAGAGATTCATTGGTTGTTCAGGCAAATGGAAGACGAACTGTACCTTTGCACTGCCTCTACCTCAGTTCGGTGCGTTGACTCTCCTTGACAAGCGATGTTCAGAATGTGGATTCCAGATGATTCAAGTTCGAACAAGAGGGCGCCGTCCAATGATTTCCTGCCCAAACTGTTACGTGAACAGACTGAAAGCCCCTAGACCAGCTAGGGAAGTAACGGTCAAACCGACCATATCCGAATGAATGCTCAAGAGCAGACCTGTCTGTAGAGAGCCAACGTCCTCTCTGCGACCTTATCCCAAGAAAAATCCTTGCAGGTTTTCTTTCCTTCTTCGACCAGACGCCTGCGAAGTTTCATGTCGGAGACTATTCGTTCCAGTGAAGTTGCGAGTGCTTTTGAGTCAGCGGGCGGGACTAGGAGTCCATTGAGTCCGTCTCGAACAATCTCACGAATTCCACCAATACCAGTAGCCACAACCGGAGTCTCGGAGGCCATTGCCTCTAGCACTGTCATTCCAAAGCTTTCAGCGAGTGAAGGGAGAACAAGACAATTGGCTTGCCCCATTATCTTGCGGACTTCATCTTCAGGGAGTCTTCCAGTAAATTTGACCTTATTACGAAACCCGAGAGCTTCCGAGAGCCTTACAAGGGATCGATCGACACCGCCTTCGAGACGTTCTCCAATCAACATCAATCGATATTGTTCATGACTCTTCGAAAACTCTGCGAAGGCACGCAGCAGATACGGAAGGCCCTTATGGGCAGTTTGTCGTCCAACATAGAGAATCAGATTTTCCCTACTTTCGGCCGGGCAAAATATCTCCGGGTTCACTCCATTGGGAATTACGTGAATTTTCTCTTTTGCAAGGCCGTAACGCGCAACAAGTTCATCTTTAACGCTCTGGGAGACAGCGATGATTGCGTTCGACAGCTCCGCCAGCTTCCTCTCAACAGCGATGAGATGCCTGTTGATCGTAGGGTGCTGTAGATCAAAGAGTGAGATTGCCGGTTGGTGTTTGAGGGCGTCTGCGTACTGCGCCCAGACAACGTGAAAGGTTGAGAGAATCCTCCTGTCCATTCTCGGGATGAATGCATGTGGCACATGAACGTGGATCAGCTGAGTTCTACTAGGTCGCTTGAGCCTCACACCGACCATGTACTGCGTTAGAAGCAGAGGGAAACTCCTGACGTGAATTTTCGCGATGTTATCGATTTCGAATAGTCCCGTTGGGCGTCCAAATGTAGCCGTCACAAGCTTCAATTCGACATGTTCGCAGACTCTTCTGCACAGGTCCTGCACATGCCTGCCAACTCCGCCCCAACACGGAGGGTACTCCGACGAAAACATCATGACTTCCAATCTGTCTGAGCTGGCTACGTCGATTTCTTCGTGCTTCACACATGTCACCGACCTAGGACTCTGGAAAGGCTTATACACGGTGAGAGGACCACGCTACGAATCGTTTCCGCCTGGATGTCGGAAGACATGTACTGGTTCCCCGCGAACCTCAACAACCTGCAGCAGTTGATTCTTTTCCTTGTTGCGACGGTCACCGGGCTAATCTCCATTTATGCCTTTAACGTCTGGGTTCTCACTCTGCTCTCAGTGAGGGGAAGGAACAAGCTCGCTGACCCACCACCGCTCGAGGCATGGCCCCGAGTATCCGTCCACCTTCCCCTTTACAACGAGAAAAGAGTCGTAAGGCGACTCCTTGACGCCTGCGTTAAACTCAACTATCCCCATGAGAAGCTAGAGATTATTGTTGTTGACGATTCCAGCGACGAAACAACCAAGATTGTCCGCGAGTTCCAAGAGAAGCATCCGGATCTAGTAAGAGTAATTCATAGGGAAGAGCGAACGGGGTTCAAGGCGGGCGCTCTTCAAGTTGCACTTCAAAATAGCAACGGGGAGTTCATTGCGCTTTTCGATGCTGACTATGTGCCGCCTCGCGACTTCCTGAGGAAGGTGATTCCATACCTCCACCTGGACGATAAGGTCGCCTTCGCTCAATCTAGGTGGAGCTATCTAGACGGACAGTTCTCTTGGATTGCCAAGGCGATCTCACTCGCAATCGACGTATACGCCTTCGTCGACCAGAGGGCGCGTTATGTTGGCAACCTACTTGCACACTTCAGCGGGACCTGCGGTGTCTTCAGGCGCCGAGCAATCGAGGATGCCGGGGGATGGAACTCCGATACGATAGCCGAGGATCTTGACCTTTCCATACGGCTACACCTGAGGGGCTGGCGCTACATTTACATCCCAACGGTTGTATGCCCAGGCGAGATTCCTCGAAGTTTCGACAACTTGAGGCATCAGCAGTTCCGTTGGGCGAAGGGTTTCTCGGAATGTCTCAAGAAGCACGGCGGCGCAATACTCCGAAGCAAGCAGCTGAACTTTTTCCAGAAGGTGGAAGCATTACTTCACTTGGCAACCTACTTCATCTGCCCGCTCACCATCATTGGCATTGTTGTTGCCTTACTGTACTACTCGATCTTTCCTCCATCCTTCTGGTTGATGGGTTTCTGGCGATATCAAGTCGCCCTACTCACGTTTCTGCTCTCACTTGTGATTTACAGTGCACCAGTCATAGCGTCTGGAGTCACATTATCAGAATTCTCTCAGCTAGGCATAAACAAACTCAGGCGTCTCCTGCACTTAGGCTACCTAGGCGCACTGGTCTATGGGTTACTCTTCAGCAATACTAGAGCCGTGATTGAGGGTCTCTTCTCTAGAACAACCTACTTCTATCGAACACCAAAGTTAGGCACTTTGTCAACGTCTCAAGAACAATAGAAAGGAAACAAGCCAAGAGAAAATAGACGAAAAACGGAAAATAGAGGCGCCTATCAAGAAAAAGGCGCTTGAGCCCGGGCCTTATGCCTGAAAGTAGTTCTAAACTTTCGGGGCGGGGCCGATGGGACGGTATAGTCTGTCGAGGATCCTGTCACTCTTGAGCGTATTCCGCTTGTCGATCAGCAAGACGAGGCAGAATGTCAGTAGGAGAAGATAGGTGACCAGCGAGGCATGGAAAATGGTAGTTGGAATGTTGGGGTCCCAGCCAACGAAATTCACGGAGGTCATTAGTGCCATGAAGAATTCGAGGAAGAAGACCGGGAAACTGAACAGTCCCAGCCAGAAGGCCCAGCGAGACATGAAGTAGAGCGAGACGGCTATGAGAATTGAAAGAGCTGAAAGTACGACGAGATGGTAAGCTGCTGGATCAATAATTCCCCAGAACGTCAGCATGTACGCTGCTCCGGCCACGTAGAAGATCAGCGGTATCCAAATTCCAGCTGTCCGTTCCGTGAACTTCTCCGACAACTACGCTCCACCGGGGATTTGAGAGGGCTTAATACCGCTGAGGTTGTGCCATAAAGCTTTGTCAGTTTACGTTGGAGAACAGAGTCTTGCAGAATCTGAATCTTCATACCTCAATGATCAACAGTCTTTCGGGATTTCAAAGGTCTCTTGACGAAGCGAGATACGTGGTTGTAGGCGTCCCTTACGATCATACCAGCACCTACAGGTCTGGCTCACGCTTCGCGCCACGTGCAATTCGCGAAGCATCGATCAACATCGAAACCTACAGTCTCCGAACGCACATCGATATCGAGAATGTCCCCATTCACGACGCGGGGGACCTGCATGTCCTAAGCGACTTGGTCGAAACTCTGGGGCGCCTAACTAAGGTGACGGAGGAGATACTCTCAGCGAAGAAGGTGCCAATCTGCATAGGAGGCGAACACACAATAACATTGGGTCCTGTGCGCAGCCTCCCAAGGAATGTCGGCGTTATCAGTTTTGACGCGCATGCTGACCTGCGAGACGAGTATGGGGGAGGGAAACTATCTCACGCAACCGTTCTGAGGCGGATCAGCGAAATACTCGGAACGGACGCGATATTTGTGTGTGGCGTGCGTGCGCTTTGCAATGAAGAAGTTGAATTGATCGACAAGGCCAAGATACAGCACTTGACTCCTTGGGCGGTGAGAGAGGTTGGGACATCGAGGGCCGCCGAGCGTCTGAGAGATTTCGCGCGGGCATTTCCTAACATGTACGTCACCATTGACTCAGATGTTTTGGATCCTGCGTTCGCGCCGGGAGTCGCGAACCCTGAGTTCGAAGGCTTGACACCAGATGAACTCATGACGCTTCTATTGGCTGTGGTTGATGAGAAGTTATTGGGTTTCGATCTCGTGGAGGTCTGTCCTGATTATGACACGGGAGCAACGGCCATTGCGGCCGCGAGGGTTATCTTCGAGGTGATTGCGAAAGCAGAGAGAGCGAAAAGGGGGCTAATCGATTCTTCTTAGCTTGGCTATGAAATATCCATTGCAGTTGTGTATGTGTGAGTAGAATCTTTGACACTGATCTAGTCCCCTCAATCCGGGTGACCCGAAGAAGGGGCTTTGGGGTTCAACCCTGAAGTTCATCCGCTTTCTGAGGAAACTCTCAAGCACATGCTCGTTTTCCTCTGGGAGAACGCTGCATGTACAGTAAACTAGGACTCCATTTAGACTCACGTGTTCTGATGCTGATTCCAGGAAAGCGTACTGTTTGATCGTAAGATCTCGCACTCGAGAGGGTGTCATCCTCCATTTCATACTTGGATTGCGTGCGAAGACTCCTGTATTCGAGCAGGGCGGATCGAGAAGAACGACATCTGCTCTTCTATTGACTGGAATTCTTGCCGCATCTGCACGCAATGGAAACGCAATAGACGTCCCTGTCCGTATCATCTCCCTTTTCCAATGGGCCAATCTCTTCTCAGAGATATCGATTGAGACGATCTCGCCTTGATTCTGCATCAGGGCTGCTAGGTGACTCGTCTTATTGCCGGGTGCAGCGCAAATGTCGAGAACAGTTCCTCCTTTAGGCGGCGATGCGACTAGGCTTGCGGTAACGCTGCCTAGGTCTTGAATGACAATCTCCCCAGACGTCCAGAGCCTAGACCGGATTAATCTGCTCCCTGCGCGCTGAAGAGACCAGACATCAAGAAGTTGATTCACCCTCGAACCGCGCAAGTCACCCATTATCTTCCTCATCTTATTGTCCTCGCGAACTTTCAACGTGTTTATCCGGACGTAGGTGGGCAGAGACTGCAGATTTCGACGGAGCATCCGAAGAGCAAAATCTCTTCCAAAAATCCTCACTAGGCGTTCGACTAGCCATGATGGATGGCATGTTTCCAGGGCAAGCTTCTCACTCTCAGAGAGTTCACCGGGATAAAGTTCTAGTGCGCCCCGCACGATGAGTGCTGCAGACTTTTCGAATGGATGGAGTTCTTTCCAGCCCAGAACTTGTCTAGCCCAATACACAGCGCGTGTAAGCTCTCTATCGCTGGCACCGTCTACGTACTTCAGATATGCCAGAATCTTGAGAAAGCTTGTCACTCCATGTGGCGCACGCTTGATCTCATCTTCTGGCACTGTTCGTGAAACCAAGTGCTCTAGTCGGTTTCTAAATCGAGTAGTCTCCATGATGAGCCAATGCGCTCGGCGTAGGTCGCTTAGTTCAGCGACTCCTAATTGTTCAGCCGCCTTGAAGAGAGCTGTCCTCTCGCCCATTCCGGAATAGGCCATCCAGCTGAGTGCTTCGATGGCGACGGCAAGAGAATTCTTGGTCACGACCTCAATCCCAATCCTTAACCGCTCTTTCGACTGCGCAATTATTTAGTAGGAACGGTGATGCATCCTACCCGGTTTTCCGGAGGCTTGGCCGACGGCGCAGACGCTTGAGAGTTACTTCACAGATAGAGATGAGGAGGCCGCTCCAAAATCCACTACGAAGAGGCAGCGCCTGATCTTCACGCCCTCCACACCCTCGAGGATTCCTCCATCATATTTCGTATCGATAGGTTACGAGGGTAGCCTGAGAAAATGTTTCCTCCGGTTCTATGATCCGAAGACCCGCGGCATCTACTTCTGGTACGACGACACCGGACACAGGCCCTACTGTTACGGCAAACGGTCCATTTCGGAGTTTGAGAAGGTTGACGCTGTGGTAAAGAACCCTGGTTTCGACCATTTCGAAGAGGAAGAGAAATTCGATGCCCTTCGAGGTCAGAAGATCATATTGACAAAGATAGTTGCAAAGGATCCACTTACCATAGGCGGGAAACCAACCGGCTCAATTCGTGATTCCATTACAGCCTGGGAAGCCGACATAAAATACGTTGAGAACTACATCTACGACAAAGGCCTCGAACCTGGAATGATGTATGAGTTCAAAGACAATCGTCTGTCTCAGGTAAAGTACGATCTATCTGAAGAAGCTATCAAAGAGGTTGAGAGGCTCCTAGGCGATGAAACACCAGAATATCGGTCGTTGGCGAACGAGTGGCTGAGGTTACTCGAATGCCCGGTCCCCCAGTACCGCAGAATCGCAGTTGACATTGAAGTCTGGCAGCCCATCGAGACTCGTGTACCTGATCCGGAACTCGCTGAGTACGCTGTAATCTGCGTGAGCCTCGTTGGTTCTGACGGCATCAGTCGAGTGCTCTTACTTAAGAGAGAAGGCACTGTAGAGGGCGAAGCTTCATTGCCCACAGGGGTGAAGCTTGAGTTTTACGATACGGAAGAGGAACTGCTTGCTGTCGTCTTTCAAGTCCTTCTAGAGTATCCTTTCATTGTAACATTCAACGGCGACGATTTCGACCTCAAATATCTGTACCACAGGGCCCAACGATTGGGCTTCAAGAACGAAGAGATCCCGATCGAGCTAGGCAGGGATGTCGCTTTCCTGAAATATGGCGTCCACATCGACCTGTACAAGTTCTTCTTCAACAGGTCGATTCAGATCTATGCATTCGGCCAGAAGTACCGAGAGAATACCTTAGACTCAGTTGGAGAAGCGCTTGTCGGCACTCAAAAGGTTGAGATCGAATCCGTTTCAAGAGCGTCCTACAGAGATTTGGCCGCATACTGTTACCGGGACTCCCAGATTGTTCTAAGCTTGACTTCATTCAATGACGATCTCGTAATGAAGCTGATGACGGCGCTTTCTAGGATTAGTTACATGACCATGGACGACCTTTCGCGGCAAGGAGTCTCTGGATGGATTCGCAGCATCATGTTCTGCCATCACAGAAAACGGTCGTATGTGATTCCACGCAAGGACGAGATTCTCGACGTCAAGGGCCAAACAGCAACCGAGGCCGTCATAAAGGGCAAGAAGTACAAAGGAGCGATCGTCGTAGAGCCGAAGCCCGGAGTACACTTCAACGTGGCGGTACTGGATTTCGCTTCCCTGTACCCTTCAATAATAAAAGTGTGGAATCTGGGATATGAAACAGTGCGCTGTCCACACCAAGACGAGTCATGCAAAGAAATTCTGATCCCCGAAACTCCTCATTGGGTATGCAAGAAGAAACGGGGTCTCGAGAGTTTACTGATAGGTTCATTACGAGACTTGCGTGTTAAATGGTATAAGGTAAGAGCGAAAGACCGAACTCTCGCATCTTCGGTTCGCAGCTGGTACAAGGTCGTCTCAGATGCGTTGAAAGTAGTATTGAATGCGAGTTACGGTGTCTTCGGAGCCGACAACTTTGCTCTGTATTGTCCCCCCGTGGCCGAGGCCACTGCCGCTATCGGAAGACATGTGATTACACAGGCCCTGCGGAAGGCCGAGGAATTGTCCCTAGAAGTCTTCTACGGCGATACCGACTCCATCTTCCTAGGAAGTCAGAATCCGGACTATCTGAGCAAGCTCATTGAATGGTCCCGCGATCAGCTCAAGATGGAGCTCGAAATCGACAAGAACTATCGATACTTGGCCTTGAGCTCGAGAAAGAAGAATTACTTCGGAGTACTGCCCGATGGTAGCGTTGACATTAAGGGCCTTACCGGAAAGAAGCGGCACATTCCAGAATTTCTTCACGCAGCCTTCTACAACATGGTCGCCGCACTCAGCGAGGTAGAATCCCCGGCTGATATTGAAAAGGCCAGAGCAAAGATCACCGAGACTGTTAAGGAATGCTACGTCAAGTTGCGAAACAGGCAGTACACATTGGAAGAGCTGGCTTTCTCGATGATGATGAGCAGGACACCCGAGAAGTACACGAAGACTACACCGCAGCATGTGAAAGCTGCTAGACAGTTGCAACAGGTCGGGACGGAAATGAAACCAGGCGACATCATCTCATTTGTTAAGGTCGTCGGGGAGCCCAGCGTAAAGCCCATTCAACTTGCACGGCCTGACGAGGTCGATACCGAGAAATACATTGAATATATCCGAGGAACTTTCGAGCAGGTTCTGGATGCTCTAGGGATCGAGTTTGAGGATTTGGCTGGGACAAAGAAGCTCGAATCTTTCTTCGCGAGATAAACTGATTTTGAAGCAGTTATGATCTTTTTTCGATCGGAGATTCGAACAAGTGATTCAAATATTAGGGCTGAAGAAGATCCCACTGGTGAAGCGCGGGGACAGCATAGGAGACCACATTGTTACAGCTGCAAAGGAAGAAGGTTTCGGGATCCAGTCACGCGACATAGTCGTTGTCGCTCAGAAAATAGTTACGAAAGCTGAGGGGAGCGTTCTCGACCTGAAATCGATAACGCCCTCACCTCTTGCCGAAACAATTGCCAAAACAACGGGGAAGGATGCAAGGCATATTGAGGCCATCCTACGGGAGGTAGGTAGCATAATCAAGATGAGCGGACCCCACATCATCGCAGAAACACGCCACGGCTTTGTCTGTGCAAATGCAGGGGTCGATCGATCGAATGTCGAAGACCAAGATTCTGTTGCCATTCTGCCAGTCGACCCGGACAGGTCAGCTCGAGAGATACGGCAAAGAATCAAAGAACTGTCGGGTGTGGATGTGGCGGTCATAATTTCTGACACGTTCGGCCGTGCCTGGAGAATTGGTCAAGTGAACGTTGCAATAGGATTGGATGGTCTCCAGCCAGTTATCGATTATCGCGGTTCAAGAGACATGTTCGGTTACATGCTTAGCGTTACTCAGATGGCAATCGCCGACGAGTTGGCTTCAGCAGCAGAATTGGTGATGAAGAAGAGCGATGGGGTCCCTGTGGCGATTATCAGGGGGTTCGATTATCCCCAAGGAAGAGGCTCTGCTCGGGATCTCATTCGGCCCAAAGAGGAGGATCTATTCCGGTAGTATCCGATTCCGATACATGAATCTCTTAGCATCATCGAACATAGAAATGTTGTTGAACATCACGTAAGCCTGCTCAACGCCCTTTTGCCCGAGCATGTTAACCCTCTTCGAAAGGTTGTCGAGGTCGCCATTCGTGTACTTGTAGGAGTAGTTCACCTCCCTGCGTCCAAGGCCATGCAGCCGAGTGTATCCGATCCTGTTCTGGTAGGCTGGATCTATTCGTAGTAGATCAACGCAATGAACGAGATCCAGTATCTTGCAGACTCGACGGATTTCCTCTGGTCTCTCGATCCAGTTCCCTCTGGGCTCCCATGCAAGAATGAGTCCGTTCCTGTCGATTCCGTTGAAGAAGGTTTCCATGTTTCGAACGTTCTTCTGAGTGAAGCCAAACTGCGGTGGGCATTGAATGACGCACATTCTTGCGTGGAGAAGGCGGCAAATCTCGAGGGTCTTGTTCCATGCCTCAAAATTCTGCCTAGTGGGTTTCAACAGCCCGTATCTACTGCCAATCCTCCCCGGCGGAGGCTTAACTTTGCGCCAAGTTGGGCTTGAGACTGGGTGGGTTATCGCTTGCCATGCTTTGACTGTGAATTCGAAATGAGAAGGAGCTTCTTTGCGCCAGCGAAGCGCGGTCTTCTCTAGGGGAAGCCTGTAGAAAGTGCTCTGCAACTCAACAAGTCTGAAATCATGATAGTACTTCTCATGGGAAACTGGGAAGCCACAACAACCCACCTTCAGTTCCAAACTTTGGACGGGCAAGGTAGGCTAACCAAAAAATACTGCGAGCGGGATGCTAAGGGCATCGAATCGATAGGCGGAGTATCGAGGTAGATGCAGAGGCCTACAGGTAGCTTTCTCACTCGCGCTCGAGTACTCCTTCTATTCTTTT
>CAZRDM010000015.1:22185-38225 GCA_964598845.1 uncultured Candidatus Bathyarchaeia archaeon | reverse complement strand
CAGAGGCCTACAGGTAGCTTTCTCACTCGCGCTCGAGTACTCCTTCTATTCTTTTTGCTTCAACTGCGAGGCATGAACCTTAAGAGCCGAGCCGTTCAGCCGCAGAACATGAAAGTCTATCACACCTTCCTTATTGCCTAGTTCTAGGACGTAAGCACCACGGAAATAGAAGTTCTGGTAGCGTGTTGCCGTGGCCAAAAACGGAGCCCCTTGAAATCATTGCCATCGGTTGTTGATATTCTCAGAGATGACTTGCGTTTGCTCCTTTTTCTTGTTTTGATCGGAGTCCTCTATTATGCGCTCGCGATAGACAGAATGCGACGGAACAAGAAGCTCACCGGCTCATACTGGCGAGACAGATGAGGATCAACCTTCGGGTCTGGCATGGACTATCATGGGTTCTGCGAGGGAGCACATGGATAGCGAAAGTGATCTGGCCTTGTCAAAAATCTACATCAAGAAGGAGCTTTACGACGCGATTGCACAGGAAGCTACTAAGCGAGCTCTTACGGTGGATGAAGTCGCACTTGAACGGCTCCTAGCCAGTATTTCAGCATTCTAATGACGGAAGGTTAATTATTTCTGAGACGTGTTTCTACCCGGTACGGTGCTCTTCATGCAGCAAGTCAAGCCACCAGTCCCTGTGCACGTTACGGATATGCCGAGCTTTGCGAGACTTGCCTTGGGTTTAACTGAGGGCTCCCAGATTCTATGGTATTTCAAGCATAGGGGAAGACACGTTCTGGGGCTATTTACCGCCTACATGTATTGGGACGGCGACCTCCCCATACTAGCGTACACCATTTCAGATTCACCGCCAAAAGCATTCCTTGCGTATCGCAGCGATTCACCCAAGGGTGAAGAATGGATGTTCACAGAAGACGCTGGGGATACCCGTTTCCGATATGCCTCTTTCGTCGAGTTGAAGACGATACCTGAGGCCTTCAGTGAAAGCTTGGAAGGTAGCTTCCCCGATGTCTCTCACCCATTGCTGGCCGAAGTTGAGGACATTAGGTCCATTGCCAGAATTCTACTGCCTCTTTCTTTGAGAGAGGGTACACTATTTCCCTTATGGCATTTCACGCGCGGTGAAAAGCACATTATAGGAACATGCATCCCATTCGAACACTATTACGAGGCCGATGCGCTTCCGGTATTCTTCTATGTTTCAATAGAAAGAAAGCCCGAGAACTGGTTTGTCAAGTACATCGCGATGAAACCTGTAGGCGAGAAGGTAGAATTCACAAACAACACAAGCGATGCGAAATTCTTCTACGCTAAGATAGTAGACGTAAAGGACATGCCAATCTTTCCAAAGTAGTCAAGATCTTCTGATCAGCTGGTCTTATTAGATCAAACGTTGGATGTCCATAGAGGTAGCTGGGTGTCGTTTCAAGACAAGGTAAGGGCTGCATCTGAAGCAAACAACAGCCGAATTGTTCTAGCCCTCGATCTTGAATCTCCAGAACCATCAGAACTGAGAAGAAAATCTGAGGAACTCCTTCAGAAAGTCGCCGAACACGTCTGTGCAGTAAAGATTAATCGACAATTGGTCTTGTCCCTGGGACTTCGCGGAGGTGTCGATTGCATAGTCGAAGTTGCCCACGAGCATTCGTTGCCAGTCATCATGGATGCCAAACTAAACGATGTACGTCACACGAACGAGTTCATGATGCGCGCCTACACAGACGCTGGATTCGATGCCATAATTGCCAGTCCAGTTGCAGGATGGGAAGGCGGCCTTGACGCTGTTTTCAATTTGGCTGCATCTCAAGGAAAAGGCGTGCTTCTACTTGTCTACATGAGCAGTCCTGGCGCGGACAAGTTCTACTCCCTGAAGGTCTCACGGAATGACGAGAAACCGAAGGAACTTTTCGAACTTCTAGCCGAGATGGCGATCGACTGGAAGGCCGATGGAGTCATAGTCGGCGCCACGAAACCCCAAGTAATCAGAAGAGTGCGTCAGTTGAGTGGACCAAGAATGGATATCTACAGTCCGGGCGTGGGAACTCAGGGTGGGGATGCCAGGGAAGCCATTGACGCAGGGAGCAGTTACCTCATCGTGGGACGCTCAATCTACCAAGCTGCCAACCCGGCAAAAGTCGCTAGGGAGTACCGCGACTTAACGTCTTAATATGCCCACGTGTACGTACAACTACCGCACTCGTATGACTCGAGACTGATGATTAAAGACTGGTCCCATTCCGATGCGTTGCGTCCTTCTCCACGCGTCCCGTTCTGTAGCACCAATTCATGGTTCGTTTTGCAAGTGCGCTATGGTAAGGCGAAATCCATCTGATACGATGCGCCCCGTGAACCATCCGCAGATACTCATCTCCGTATTATGTTTGGTCTCTAACATGCACGGAGGTCGCTTGAATATGTCAGGTTTCAAACCAAGACTTTTATGGGGCAGATCATGCTAGGCCGCTGGTAGTGACTTCTAATGGGCGGGGCAAAGAAGAAGAGCTTAGCACAAATGGAGAAGCAGCAGGTTCAACAGGATAAGAAACCGGAGCCGGCTAAGAAGAGTAAGACCAAACCGGTGGCTGAGAAAAGGGCTAGTGGGATAGGCGTTCCAAACTTCGATGACCAGAAGCTTGTCGGCGAACTCTCCAAGATAGGTGCGCTTACTCCGTATTCGATCGCGTCGCAATTCAACGTGAGGCTTAGTGTGGCGAGAGATATCCTCGAAGAGCTGGAAAGGCGTCGGTTAGTGAAATCCGTCGGCGGCAACACCAGAATCAAAATCTACAAGCTGGCTGCAGCTTAGATTCTTTCGACTCGAATTTTCGTTCCGCTTCTAACGGACCTGAACATTTCCAGGTTCGACGTGACTTTTCCCACGACATTCACCGGACTGTAGGGTTGGGTCGGTCCATAGAATATACAGAGAGCTGAACCCATGGGCCAATAGGCCATAGTTCCAACCTCAACTTTCGTTCTTGGTTTCTCGGTTCCAAGTTTGACCGGCGTTTCGAAGTACAGTTCTTCCTTCCATTTGGCTGCGCGGCCTTCAAACGGAAGAGCTCTGGCCAGACTGTCCACAGTCATCGGGCTCTGGAATCGGATTAGCTCTGCTTCGGCTTCGCCGTAGTCTTCAGCTACTAGTCGGATTCTGTAACGTGTTACATCTCCCTGTTCAGGTCTTGCTTCTTCGGGTCTGGTTGTGGGTGAGGATTGACCTGTCAAAGATCCTTTGTCCTCCAATGATCTTGAGACTGAGGTCTGACTCTTATGTGAGTCTTGTTCCCCACAAGACGTGGCCCCAATTACACTCCCATTACCTAAGACTAACGGTTGCCTGCCAAAAGGAATAACTAGTGGGCTTCTCGTTGTTGCCGAACAAGACGTGAGTCAAGATGACCTCCGTAGTACGCACGGTGATCATGGGGGCGGCCGGCAGAGACTTCCACAATTTCAACATTTACTTCAGGGATAATGCTCAGTACGACGTCGTCGCTTTTACCGCCACGCAGATCCCAGGAATAGAGGGTCGGACCTATCCCCCAAGATTGTCTGGTCCGCGATATCCAAACGGGATACCAATTCTGCCAGAGGAAGACCTTCCGAGAATTATCAGAGAGAAGGTGGTTGACTTAGTTGTGTTGGCTTACAGTGACCTATCTTATGACGACGTAATGCACAAGGCGTCACTGATTCTCGCCTGCGGCGCAGACTTCCGTCTGATGGGTCTGAAGTCTACCCTGCTCGAGTCGAGCCTGCCGGTTGTATCCGTCTGCGCTGTAAGAACGGGGGCTGGCAAAAGCACGGTTTCCAGAAGTGTTTCACTATCATTGAAGAAGCTTGTGGGGCGAGTCGTCGTCGTTCGCCATCCAATGCCGTATGGCAACCTTGAGAAGGAGGTCTGCCAGCGCTTCGCCAAGTACGAGGACATGGATCTCAATGAATGCACCATTGAGGAACGTGAAGAGTATGAACCTCACATAGACATGGGAAACGTTGTCTATGCAGGAGTAGATTACGAGAAGATCCTACGCGAAGCCGAAAAAGAAGCTGATGTGATATTGTGGGATGGAGGAAATAATGACCTTCCATTCTACAAGCCCGACCTTCAAATCGTCGTTGTTGACCCACTACGCGCAGGACATGAGTTGAGATATTACCCAGGAGAAGCCAATCTTAGGATGGCAGATGTGGTCATCATAAACAAAGTCGACACGGCAGCCCCTGAGAATGTGGAAAGGGTTCGACAGAACATTAAGAAAGTCAGACCTGAGGCAATGGTCGTTGAGGCAGCTTCCGACATATATGTAGAAGACGAGTCTCTGATACGTGGAAAGAGAGTAGTCGCGATCGAGGACGGTCCCACGGTAACGCACGGAGAAATGAAGGAGGGTGTCGGCGCCATAGCTGCTAGGAAATTCGGAGCGAGGCAACTCATCGACCCAAGGCCGTACGCAGTGGGATCAATCAAGGGAATATACGAGAAGTATCGGCACCTCGGCCAGGTATTGCCTGCCATGGGTTATGGCGAGAAGCAGATCAGGGAGTTGGAACGGACAATCGCCACAATCGACTGCGAATCCTTCGTGCTTGGCACACCTATCGATCTTAGGAGGATCTTGAAAGTTCCAAAGCCGGCCGTCCGAGTGCGCTACGAGATCCGAGAAACTACAAAGCCAAAGCTCGATGAGATACTTCGGTCCGTTCCAATGAGAGTCACGCGAAAGCTATGTTAGAACTCTTTTGAGCGTTTCGAAAATATACTCTAGCTCCGTGCCGTCGAGTCTGGGGTGAACTGGTAGAGAGAAAACTTGACGGCAAGCCTTTTCGGTTTCAGGAAGAGAGCGACGGGACGTCGACCGATCTCGATAGAGAGGCAACATATGCAAAGGAGATTCATAGTAAACGCCCGCCTCAATGTTCTTTGAACGAAGTTTCTCCACGACCTTATTCCGCTTTCCTGCGTTTGCCCCACGGAGCCTCACGGTGTAAAGGTACCACGCATGCTTTCTGCCTTCAGGTTCCTTGGGGGGAATCACCTTACCGAGAACGCCTAACTTCTCATTCAGAAATCCGGCGTTCTTTCGCCTTCGCTCGAGGAATGCTGGCAACTTGTGCAGTTGGGCAACTCCTATAGCGGCAAGCAGTTCAGACATTCGATAGTTGTTGCCAACCGTGGTTGGCCAGTATGGACGCTGCTCACCGTGCGTTCTAACCATCCGCAATCTTTCAGAGTAATCATCATCATTAGTAGTCACCATTCCGCCTTCGCCCGTCGTCATATTCTTCCCCCCATAGAAACTGAAACATGTCATATCCCCAATCGATCCGATCTTTGACCCGTTGTACTCTGCTCCGTGAGCCTGAGCTCCGTCTTCGATCAAGGTCACGCCGCGTTCCTTAGCAAGCTTCTGCAGGGGCGCGAGGTCAGCGGGCAATCCATACAAATGGACTGGCATGATGGCCTTGGTGTTCCTTGTCAAGACACTTTCCACAGTCTCAGATGTGATGGTGTAAGTGTCTGGGTCTAGGTCAGCGAATACGGGTTCGGCGCCACAAAGCAGAACGACTTCAGCGGTTGAATGAAAAGTGAAAGACGGTACGATGACCTCATCTCCCGGTTTGGCGCCAGCGACAAGCAAGGCTGCGTGAAGGGCTGCAGTTCCGTTTGACGTTGCAATAGCATGCTTAGCCCCGACGTAACGAGCGAATTCTTTCTCGAACTCCAGTACTCGAGGGCCCATACCGCTCTTTTCGGTGAGAATCCCGCTTTTCAGAACCTCTATAACAGCATCTATTTCCTCCTTGCCTATGATGGGCTGATTTAGTCGGATTAGGTCGCGCAAAACAATCGTCTCGTTTCTATCCGTGGGGGATTTCGCTGTCTAAACGAATGTTCATCTAAAAGTGTTTCTAGGAAGCGGACTCCTCATGATGGGAGTTTTGCATCAGGCTGCATATGGCGCGCACATGATTTTCGCGACTTGAGTGGAGGCGATTTTCTTGGAAGGGATGTAAGACTGGCCATACCTAGAAAAGCATTCAGCATCTTACGGCAGGGGGCACGCCAGAGATATGTCGCAACACGCATTTATCAGGGTGCATCGGACAGGAGCCGTATCATTCTGGGGTTTTGGAAATCCTGAGAAAAATGCACCATAAACGGAAATTCCTGAACAAGAGCACCAGGCGAAAGGCTATCGCCTGTTGGGACGGATTTCCATGTTTCGCGCATTAGGCTATGATTGGGCTCAAGACGGCTTTCTCTGAATGCATTCGATTCTTGGCTTGGTAGCACGCCACTGAATGAAAGCCTTCAATGATAGCGTTGGTCATCTCTTTGGCATGCAAGAAAGTCGGGCTGAGCCCTTGTGACCTTGAGTTGCCCGAAGATGAAATCAATAGAGACGAGACATGAGCTTCGCTCGACTGAGCAAGGAATCGTAAGACTCCCATTCAGTCTAGTCTTGGAGATAGAAAGAAGAGCAATTTAGCATGGCAAGCCAAGAATTCCATGCAACACCCCCCGAAGGCTAGTTTTTCAAGAAAACAAAAATGCTTATGAAACTGTTTCTTGCTCCGGGCTAGCGGAGGCTTCGAGGCATGGCAGCTAAGGTTGAGGGTCAACCCGCACCAGTCGGTCGATCTTCCATTATTCTCAAGGAAGGCATGTCCCGTTCCCAGGGCAGGGAAGCTCAACATGCCAATATCACGGCTGCTCTCATTATTGCGGAAGCTGTCAGGTCGTCCTTGGGCCCCAAGGGGATGGATAAAATGCTCGTTGACGGGTTTGGCGATGTCACTATTACCAACGACGGTGCCACCGTACTCGACGAAATGGATGTTCAGCACCCTGCTGCGAAGATGTTGGTGGAGGTTGCGAAGACTCAGGACGATGAGGTTGGTGACGGGACGTGTACGGCGGTCGTGTTGGCTGGGGATCTCCTCAGTAAGGCTCAGGCCTTGATGGATAAGGACGTACACCCAACTGTAGTTGTTGATGGTTATCAGGGTGCAGGGGAGAAGGCGCTTGAGTTACTGCAGAAGATATCGATCAAAGTCAACCCAACAGACAAGGCGATGCTGAGGAAGATTGCCGCAGTCGCAATTGCCAGCAAGCTCCTAGCTGAGCACAAGGATTACATCGCCGATTTGGCTGTGGATGCCGTTCTCCGAGTGGCCGAGAAGTCAGGTATCCGTTACAGGGCAGATGTCGATGACGTGAAGGTAGAGAAGAAACCGGGAGGCTCTCTGACGGACACGGTTCTCATTCAAGGTGTGGTCCTTGACAAGGAGGTCGTCCATCCTGGCATGCCCAGACGACTTGAGAAGGCCAAGATCGCTTTGCTCAACTGTCCACTGGAAGTGGAGAAGACCGAGTTTGATGCGAAACTCAACATTGAGAATCCGAATCAGATGAAAGCTTTCCTCGATGAGGAAGAGAAAATCCTGAAGCAGATGGTCGAGAGGGTCGCATCGGCTGGTGCAAATGTCATAATCTGTGAGAAAGGCATCGACGACGTAGCGCAACACTTTCTCGCGACGAGGAACATCCTCGCGGTCCGACGAGTTAAGCAATCTGATATGGAGAAGCTCGCAAGAGCATCAGGCGCAAGGATTGTTACGAAAATCGAGGATTTGAAGGCTGACGATCTTGGTCATTCGAATCTGGTGGAGGAACGCAAAGTCTCCGATGACAAGATGACGTTTGTAGAAGGATGCAAGGACCCGAAGTCAGTCAGTATTCTGGTGCGAGGAGGCACTGAACGCGTTGTGGACGAGGCCGAAAGAGCAATTCATGACGCAATCTGCGTTGTGCGTGATGTCGTAATCGATCCTCGCATAGTAGCAGGTGGCGGAGCAGCCGAAGCCGAGGTGTCTAGACTTCTCAGAAAGCATTCGGAAAAGTTCTCGAAGAAGGAACAACTGGCTATACAAGCCTACGCTGAAGCTCTTGAGGTAATTCCGTTAACTCTGGCTGAGAACGCAGGGATGGATCCGATTAACGCTCTCATGGAGCTGCGGTCGAAGCATCAGGCCAAGCAGGCTTGGGCTGGCATTGACCCCTTCAAGGGGAGGATAGCCGACCTGGCGAAACTGGAGGTTTATGAGCCCCTTGTAGTGAAGATGCAGGCTCTGAAGTCGGCTGGCGAAGCCGCTTGCATGATTCTGAAAATCGACGATGTAATAGCGGCTTCGAAGACGAAAGAAGGAGCCGGAGGACCTAAGGGGCCAGAAGAAAGTGCCAAAGAAGAAGGAGAAGGCGAGTTCTAGCAAGAGCTTGGTCGCAATCATAGGGCCGAAGAAGCTTACGCGATTTGAGCGCGCTCGAATCGTAGGCGCACGCGCGCTCCAGATCGCCATGGGTGCACCTGTACTGTTTGATGTTCCGAACTCGGTAAAGTCGCCGATAGATTTAGCAGAGCTGGAACTCAGGGAAGGCGTCTTACCTATCAGCATTCGGCGCGCTCTTCCGGACGGAACGAGCATGAATATTCCACTAAGAGTTCTGCTTGAGGGCGAGCATGAGGAATCCACAACATAGCGAGAGGATGATCAATTCGGCGAGTTCATCTGAAGAGAGGCAAACATGGCTCTACGCTTTCGCCATACTGCTTCTTGTTTCCTTATGGATACTTGTGACGCGATTGTCTAGCACACCATTCTTGGCTTTAGACTTCGAAATTATGGTCGTCTACCTGCCGACGATACTAGCGGGAGCAGTAGCCCTATACTACGCGACATCAAAGCGCGATTAGCGAACTATCCAGCGCCCGTAGCGAGACATAGGGTGTCGCATGAAGGTGAGGGCAGGAGGAAAACGTAGAATCAAAGAACGTCGTGCGAAACAGACTGGACAGTAGACTGCTCCCAAATGCCAGCGTGCGCAACCTACGCATATGGGGCCAGCGCAAGAAGCGCATCTAAACGAGCTTGGGACACCCGGATGGTACATGCACGATGAAAACAAGGTGGGTAGCGTCGGTTGAGCTGGCTGACCCCGCATTGTCGTTCTCGGTTCTAGGGGAGACACTAGGGACTTGCCACACTTCAAACAGTAGTTTGCTTCATCCCTGTTATCGGAGTCGCAGGACGGGCATTTCCTGGCCATGGGATCCCACCTGATGATCCAAGACTATCTAGAATTACTAATGCGGTAAAATAATCCTTGCTGATTCTAATGACGCTGTGATAAGATTCTTATGTGTTCCTGTCGATGAATGCTCCTTTTGGATACATTGTTCTTGTGCTCACCTCGTGACGAGTAGATCGAATTCGTATCCGAGAGCAAGACGAGGTCAAAATATTTGAACTGCGGGTTCTATGGCGACTGCTCTTAGGCGATCTCTGATGCAATACGAGAATGTCTCCGCGTAGTGGAGAAACTAGTTGGCAAAGGTGATCAATTGCAAGGATGCGTTTACGACACGTCCGCCGAGCTAAGAAAGCATGGAGTCTATTCGATTGATCCAATGAGCGCGCGACTTCTGGAACTCTTAGCAAGGTTACGGTCACCCGAGCGTGTTCTCGAGCTGGGCTCTGGAGCCGAATACAGTGCATTATGGTTCATGAAAGGGATGGGTCCCAAGGGCGCCTTGGATGCTATCGAGTAGGGTTCCGAAGTGGTTAGGCTTCTGAAGAGCGTGATCAGGAAAGCTCACTTGGAGGATCGGATTAGGATTCTCTAAGGCAAGGCGCTTTCAATCCTGCCTCGGCGTAGGGATCCATACGAATTCGTGTTCATCGACGCTGAGAAGGAGGAATACCCGGACTACTTAGAGCATGCGTTGAGGTTCACTAAGGCCGGAAACATGATTTCGGCCCATAACATGTTCTGGGGCGGAACGATTTTACGCCCAGCGAAGAACCATGAAGGCTCAGCTGGAATCAGGGAATACACCAGACGTATCTTCTGTGATTCTCGGCTTTGCAGCATCATCGTTCCACTAGGAGATGGAATGGCGGTAAGTTACAGAATCGAATAGCTTCAACAAGCTAACAATCCGATAAGCCCATAAGTCACGTTACGGCTCGAAACCGAGCCGCGTTCGCAACGATGCCAAGAATCACAAAGGTCGCAGCACTCAAAGTCTCTCTATTGGCAATTGTTTCCGTCATCTTGGTGGAGGGTGTGGCTGGTTATCTAACGGGAAGCCTCGCACTGCTGAGTGATTCAGCGCATGCGGCTTTCGACGCTCTATCGACATTGATTCTACTACTCGCGACCACGCTCTCACTCAAACCGGCTGATGAAGACCACACCTACGGACATGGAAAGATCGAATCACTAGGCGCGCTCATTGGAGGGATGTTTCTGCTCGTACTTGTCACGGCTATCGCAGTGCTCGCCGTTCTACGCCTTCACGCGGGAGATGGCGTTCATCCCAGTCTCCTAGGCTACGCAGCCGCAGGTTACACGATGGGCATCGACATCCTAAGAATGAGCATACTGACAATCGCCCTCAGGACAGGAAGCCAAACGGTCAAGGCCGACCTCTACCATGCGATGTCAGATTTCGGCTCAACGACCCTCGTTTTTGTTGCCCTCGGTTTGACAGCCCTCGGTTACACTGTAGGAGACACAGCAGTCTCCATGATTCTCGCTGCAGTTCTCGGATTTCTAAGTCTCAGATTGATGTACGCGTCATCACTAGACCTCAGCGACGCAATCTCAGGAAAGCTTGTGCAATCGATACTCCGAAAGATCAATCAAACCGATGAGGTCCTCAAATGCAAAGAACTGAGAGTTCGCCGCGTCGGAGACATAACCTATGTCGACGCAGTCATCGGCATTACGCCCGATGTCGCCCTCGTTGACGCGGACACTATCGCTTCAAGGACTGAAGCTAATCTCAGCAAACTTCTAGGTAAATCTTCGATAATGATACATCTCGAACCATTAGATTGGCAGGTTCCAGTTGATGTGCAGATTCGGCACGCCGCCAGCAAGGTTGAAGGAGCTCGCGAGGTACACAATCTCTCAGTGACGAACATCGAGGAACGACAGTACGTGACTCTCCACGTCCAAGTTGATCCCTCGCTTCCACTTGACAAGGCGCATAAGATAGCCGAAGCTGTTGAAGGCAGTATCGAGAAGGCGGTTCCTTCAGTCCGCCAAGTCACAGTTCACTTGGAGCCTTCGATGCCGCTAACGAAGAGTGGAATGCTCGTCGGTGACCAAGAAATCTCTGATGTGATTAGATCAATTGTTGAAACTTACCGTGGCGTCGTGGAGATTAATTCGATAGTCACCTATTCAACGGGAGATGAGCTGCGCGTAAACATCAACTGTGTCTTTGAAGGAGACGAAGCCATAACCAACATTCATGAAATGGTATCAAAAATCGAGAATAGGATACGGCAGAAGTTCAAGAAGGCAATTGTGACGATACACCCCGAGCCCAAGTCTTCTTACCCAAAGGAGTCTCAAATCAACAATCCACGTCGAGTTGAGAGCTCAAGACAACGAACGCGAAGTTGACACCGTTCGTTGAAGATGAAGACTGAATAATCTAGGCCAAGGCTTTGGTCATCACGAGAGCGTCGGAGCCGTCGAAGTAGTAGCGGGGAACTGTACGAGTGATTTCGAATTCAAGCTTCTTGTAAAGATTTATCGCGGGCACGTTGGTAAGCCTCACTTCCAAGTAGCATTCATCTACGTGCAACCCCGACAAGGACGAGATGGCGTCCTCAACGAGAGAGCATCCGATACCTTGGTTTCTGAAATCAGGCATAACCGCTACTGAGACAATGTGCCCTTTCTTGGCAAATCGCAGTTTCTTAAGGTCTGAGAACCCGTGTTCAAGCCTGCACATGATATAACCTACAACTTGGCCTTGACACTCTGCAACAATAAATCCATCAGGAAGGCTGTTGTACGTTTCGATGAAGAAGTATGGTGCGTAATTCTCTGGGAGGCAGACACGATTAATGTTCATAACAGCCTCTAGGTCAGCAGGGCTGAACCTTCGCAGGCTGAAGTTTCTCTGAATCAGCAAAGGCTCGATCAAGTTTTCCAGCGCAAGTCGGCTATATGATATTATCTGCCGTCCTCAGCATTCGAGAATATGTTTAAATGAGAATTTCTGACGTATGCCCAGAAACCAGAGGATTTCCGAGTGGCATCGCGATCAGCGCCCGGAGCTGTTCCTGCGTATCCTCTCGATTTCGGTTCAATCCGGAGTTACATCGAGTTCAGATTCACATTATTGGACGCATATGTAGATGTCTCAGGAATTCCAACATTCATTGTCGCGCAGCAGCATATCAGGGACAAGTTTCCGGAACTGCTTCATGACTTGGCCAACTATGACTTGACAGCAAGGGTGCGGAAAATCTCCGATAAGCTGGTAGTATCTGTCTTTCCCAGACCCAAGCAAAGTTCACCTCGGAAGATCATCAACGTACTTCTGTTCCTAGCGACGATTGGGACAGTTAGCGTGGCAAGTTACTCACTGGTGTTCGGCATGAATCCTGACTTAATGCGGATGCTGTATACCGGCGCGGACTTGCGTACACAAGTTCTTGCGCTTGCAATTTCTATTTTGGCGATCGTGGGGGTCCATGAGATGGGACATATTATGGCAGCTCGTTACCACAAAATGGACGCAACCCTACCCTATTTTGTGCCTGCGCCACCTCCGTTCCCTTTCGGAACCTTCGGTGCCGTGATCTCGTTGCGGAGCTCTCCTGCAAACCGTGATCAGCTATTTGACATTGGGTTCAGTGGTCCAATAGCTGGATTCTTGGCAACAGTTGCTGTAGGAGTGCTTATGCTAGTGACGGCGCCGATCATTACGAGAGAGCAAGCTCAAGCACTTATGGCATCGAAGCTACTGGCAGAAGCATCCTGGCCCAACGTTCCTCTGCTGGTCGAATTGTTAGACTGGGCAGGTTTGAGAGCCGTTCCCTATGGTCATGTCTTGGTTCTTGCAAATGTTTTCTTTGCAGTTCAAGTCGGTGCCCTGATAACATTTCTTAATGTCCTCCCTGTATGGCAGCTGGATGGGGGACACATTTCTCGAGCGGCTTTCGGCAGGGGAGGTCACAAGCTTGCAGCTCTCATAGGATTCGGTATCTTGTTCTTGGCCGGATACTGGGGATTTGCAGTATTGCTTCTTGTGTTTATGTTTTCCAGCCGTCGGCCCTTCGAAGGGGTGGAACCACTTGACGATGTTTCGCCTCTTTCAGACTCACGGAAGGCACTCTTTCTGCTAACTCTCGTCATGCTCGTCCTCTCATTCGTAATCTTCTAAAAATCATAGTGCAGTCGGTCACAGTTGCATCCCGAGATCGAACTCAAACTTCTAGAGTTTACTAGAGAAAAGGGATCCTTGGACTTGAGGCAACTCACCCGCCTGTTGGGGCTTGATCCCAGTAGAATATCCCACCTGATGGCTAACCTAGGCGAAAGAGGATTGACATCTATGCATGAAACGAAAATTGAGATGAATGCTAATCAACGCATCTCTTTGGCTGAAAGATTGATCCGAAGGGGCTACGATCCTCGGAAGGTCTCCCGTTATCTAGATTGGCAAGAGTTCGAGGAGTTTGCTTCAAACCTCCTCGAACGGAACGGTTTCCGAACCCTCAGACATCTCGTTTTCAAGGCCAGAAAGGGTAGACGAGAGATCGACCTACTTGCTTGGAACGACACATTCTTCCTCGCGATTGACTGCAAGCATTGGATGCGCGGCTTGTCTAGGTCTCGCTTGAGGGAGGTAGCTCGGGACCAGATTCAAAGATCTGTTGCTCTTGCTGAGAGGCAGGACATCCTGTTCAACCGGTGTGGCGGAAAGATCAAGCCAAGATCGCTTAGGCCCGTAATCCTTGTTCTCAGCGAGCCTCCAGAGAGGACGGTTGAAGGTGTGCCAGTGGTTTCCATCTCAAAACTGATCAGTTTCCTATACGGAATATCGCCTGTCGATACATGTTTTCATGCGATATCCGTGAACGGATGGGCGGAATCCCTTCCTGAAGTATCAAAAGCCCGGTCGCGACCGAAGTACTAATTTGATGCCATATTACAGAGCGACGAAGACCTTGAGCGAAGTTGAGCAATGGCTCCAACAATTGACAAAAGCCGTCCTCACTGGTAAGTCGGATGAAGCAAGACAGAGCACGTATGGAGCTTTGGCTAGAGGTAACACTACGAACGACATATTGGATGCACTGGTAGAGGCCGTGAGCATCCTCCTCGACTTGAATGAAGTAGAAGAACTTGATCAAGGTCGGTTGAATGTTGCGGAAAACGCGATCACAGCATCGCTTCAAGCAGTTGAGGATCGCTTGGCTAAGTCGGAAGGCAAGTTTGGAATCAAAACTGCCGTTGGACCAGTTGGCTTGAAGGCCGGCAGTCTTCTCTCGTTGACTCTATCTGCCGTTCTCCGATCCATCGGGGTGTATGCGGTAAGTCTCGGCAAGACCCAAACCCCCCTAGAACTTCTACGCAACTCCGAGGAGCTCGGCGTGGATCTTGTCGTTGCACTGCTTTCTCGGGATGATGTTGAGCGCCAGTTGCAGAGTTTATTGGAGGAAATTGATCGAGGCGGTTTCAGAAACAAGTTCCAAGTGATTCCAGTCGCGCCCGGACTTTCGGAAACGACGCAAGCTTCGATTGAAGTTGCTAGGAACCCTGGTGAAGCGATAAGCATGGTCACAGAATGGGTGCTGAAACAGCGTTCAAACAAGGGCTCATAGGAATGTTCGAGGGTTCAGTTGTCCGGCGCTTGTACACGGCTCTGATTGTGGCGCTGCTGCTCATCCAGTTGACACAGGGCTCATCGTTTGCATTGGCTGACGAACCGAATGTCGGAGTGCTCAGAGTGGCAGATGTCAAGTATCCAAGACAGGTGGCTCCATCGGTTCAGTTTTGGCTGACTGTTGACGTAGAATATGCCGTCCGATTCAACGCGACCATAAGATCGGCATTGTTTGAGGGATCGCCGAACAATCTCGGCACGGAACTCTGGGACAGCGATCCCACGGTCGTCAGTGGCGGTGGGGACGCGATCTGGGATCTCAATCTGACTACTCCATCAAGCGAGCAAGAATGGTCGCTTACGGTCATCGCGTATTATGAGGAGGCGGGTGGATGGAAGTACTACAATGACTCTGAACAGGGACCCGGTTTTGCACAGATCACATTGAAGGTCGCAAGACTGGCAACCCTAGAGGTTGATCTGGGTATCCCGAATATTCCTGTTGCAGTCGACAACCTAACTCTGAAGACTTCAGGAAGCGGAAGTGCGAGGTTCGATCTACCAGTAAGCCAAAGGTATAGTGTGTCCGTACCAGCCAAACTACAGCTCAACAATTCCACTAGAGTGATCTTCACGGGGTGGCATGACGGTGTCAATACGACTGAGAGAACCCTACTCTTGGACGGCGATTCAAGTATTGCTGGCTCTTACAGGACACAGTATCTTCTGCGAGTAGCTTCAGTTCTCGCAGCATATGAAGACTCTTCTTGGCATGACGCAGGTTCAAACGCAACCTTAGAAGTTGACCATTCAGTTCCGATGAGTGGAATATTGGGCTTCCTGGGTCTACACTACGATTTCAAGAGTTGGTCGGGAGATGTGAACTCAACTTCTAGTCAACTCGACATTGAAATGAACGGACCAAAGCTCGTGAGGTCCAATTTTGTACTTGACTACGCTGCTATAGTGCTTCCAATGATCGTTGTCACAGGGGTGGCTGGTGGCGTCATTCTTGCTCTCCTCAGGAGACGTATGGCGGAGAAGGAAGTCCTTGTTGAGAAAGAGGCCAAGGCTGATCAAGTCGTTGCGGAAGAGCCTCCTTTGAAGTTCTGCGATGGCTGCGGAGAAGCGATTGAAGAAGGTTGGATTCACTGTGCGCGCTGCGGTAAAGGCCTAGCGTCTCCGGAATCCGTCCGAGACTGAAAGCGCAAGGTCACCGATTTCTGGTATGAAATAGTCCGCGACGATGACAAGGAAGGCAACCGCAAATACGCCTAGAATCAGTCCGGTCGGATAATGTGCCAAAGACCATGGTAGGATCCCGTTATAGAGTAACCAAACTTCGAAAGCGATTCTTGCAATGTTCGCGAA
>CAZRDM010000015.1:0-22085 GCA_964598845.1 uncultured Candidatus Bathyarchaeia archaeon | reverse complement strand
TTTCCCCACAATCAAACCGTATATGTGGAGGATCAGGCGCTCATCGCGTTCGCTCTGAGTGACTATCACTCAACACACAATGATGTTCAGTATGACAACTTGTTGGAAAGGGCTGCGAAATTCATTATGTCGGCTCGAACTGAGAAGGGAGATTTCTACGAATATTACGACCTGCGAAATGGCGAGTGGCGGCATTACGGTGATCTCCATGGATGGAACGCCTATGCGGTCGCGGGCTTGGCAACCGCAGCCTACAAGATTTCCTCAAAGAGCTACGATAAACGAGTCTTTTGGCTTCCAATAGAAGCGCGGCTGAAGGACTGTGTCTATGTCTTTATCGACAGACAGAGACACGATGGTGCATGGCTTTTTCGCCAAAGCAGTTCGGCGGCGTACGAGGCGTTGACGCGGGAAAATGCATTATGGCTTGTTGGTCTGGTGTAGCTTAGTTTGTTTGAGCACCAATGGGGTAGCAAGCAAGAAGCGACAGCATATGCGGAACTTTCCGAGAAGACGGCCAGTTGGCTTTTCTCGCTTCAAGACAACCAGACACAGCTTGCAACTTTCGGAGGATTTCCTCACTCAGATTACAATTCTACGCAGATTGCAGAGGAGAACGGTGTCGTGCTTCTCGGCGTCGACACGTATTATAGCATTATCAGCGTCTTGGCAGCGAATCCTAAACCATCGATCTGGGACGCGCGCAGAGTCATGCAGAACTGGGTTAGTGGATTCGCTGAAAGAATGCAAGATCCTCACGGGGGAACTTACAACAGCCGCACTTCGGCATCCCTGATTCAGTATCCCAAGACGACACGTGCAACTGCTTGGATTCTGCAGGCCCTAGTGGACATCTGGATCAATATCGGAGGCGACCGATACTACCGGGACGCCCAGAAACCATATGATTGGCTTGTGGGAGGAAACGAGCTATCAACTGACATGCAAGGAGCCTCAAGCATTTCAGGTGCCATCGGAGGGTTCTATCATTCCATAACTGAACATGGTCTTGACCGGACATCGAGAACCGACATAACGGCCTCAACATTGTACTCTTTCGTTAGAGCAGGCTTCGTTCAGATTCCCGAATTTCCTAAAGGGGGTCAAGCGATATTTGTGTTAGCAGTCTTGGTCGCGGTTCTCGGAGCAAAACGGGTTCAGTTAGCGATACGAAGGCTAGCGGTTGTGGGGTCGCAGCCCTGCCAACGTAGAAGAATTCATCATACAGGTTCCTTGCCCCAGTAAGATAAGAAAGAGCGTAAGCAATAACCTGTTTATACTATTGGAAGTCAGGAAGAGAGCAGTCGAGAGACCTCTCGAAACCCGAAAAAAGGAACGTAACTTTTCCGGAAGCACGGTCAGGCTGTTTCCGCTGTCGGCAAGCGTTTGACAGCTCTCTTGACAAGTAGAGCTCCAACTAAAGTCGCGATCATCAGCAACGAAACCATGTTGATCGGGAACTCTGGAATCGGAACATGTGATTGTTCCAAGTAGAAGTTTATGCCATTCAATGATGCCCCGTCTGAAACTGTTATGCTAAGGCTGTAAGACACGTAGCCTGGCTCAGAAGCGGTCAGATCGAACATTCCTACTGGCAGAAACATGTGATAGCCACCGTCGGCCCAAGATTGCGTCGTGAATCTGTACTGACCGTTGCTTGCGGTAATGTCGACCCATTCTAGAGGGATCAGCTCATCGTACATGGTGTAGCCATACACCCAGCCTTGAACTTCGCCGCCCCCATACCCCTGACTAGGATGGCGGTCAGCAGAGGCTATTCCGACCCCAGCAGAGAGAAAAGCCACAACCGCACACACTGCCAGAACGCAGGCTAATCTCTTCATGAACAATCATCATATCGCCAAGGCGGACATGCAATAAACGTTTTCGCCCAAAATGGATGGCATTTCCATGTTCCTATCTATTTCGTGCGCTGTCCAGCTTCCAATTCGCAGCCGTACGGAAAGCCGCAAGAAAGCATGGAAAAGAAGCTACCGTGGGGTGCTGATTCAGATTCAGTTAACTGGACACGAATGATGCAATCAAAAGCAGATTCGCAGTTAGATGATTTAACAGGCGTTGTGGGGAACGCACTTCTTCTATCGGACAGTAGCAGGTCCGTCAATACTGTCCGCTGGCACCGAAATGACCAACAACCTAAGAGCGTTCTTTATCGCACTTCTTATAGTCGCGACGGGCACGGTCGCAGAGATGACGAGTAGGACAACGGCCAGCGGCTTATCAGCGGATTTCATGTCGCCCACACAGTCCGCTCTCAACGAGGTTCCGGATTTCTACGCAGAAGGAACTAGCGGAAGCTACTCCTTGAAGATCTCACCGAAAGGCGGATATCTCAAGAGTAGCGGACCAACGATTACGTTTATGCCTTGGAGCTATGTGAGCACGCAATGGAGTATCGGAATCGTCTACATCATATTCCTGGTGAACGTTACTGAGACGGATTTCTACGTAGGCTTTCTCTACTTGACTAATTCATCAACACCCTTTTTCTTGAGGACCTTCGAGTACGAAGGAGCCCGCATCAACACTCTGACTTTCAACGGAGTCCAATACGTCTTCGCCCGTAGCGTTGCTACTGAGTCTATAATGATTCCAAAACTAAACCTCTACCCAAGAGCGCAGAGCAGCAATACTCTCTCTGCCATAGGGCCAGAACTCTATGTGAACGGGAATTATGGGAAAATAATCAATGGTTCGACAAGCCTGAATGTTTTCCCGATTCGAAACCAATACTTCGAGGGCGCTAGCGACTATAACGAACTCTGGTCCCTTTTGACCGACAATAATGGTAACTACTTTTTTTCGATACTCTACATGCCAAATAACGATCCGAACCATGTCATAATGGAGCATCAACTGCGACTCAATGACTACAAGAAACTCGGCGGTAGAACATTTGATGTCAAGTGGTCAAATGGTCCGTTCCAAAACCGTTTGACGGTGAAGATGCCGGTATCTGAGGCGACGATCAAGGTGGATGGTTTTCAAATAGAGACGGATAGTAAGGGCACAGTCTCGATCTATGTTCCGGACGGGACAAATACTGTAGAGGTCCCTGATGAGATCGCTGTTGGTGCAGATATGAAGTTACTTTTCTCATCGTGGGATAAGTACGCCAGCGGGAATCCTTTAGATATCGACATCGAGTCTGCTCTCTATCTGACAGCGAACTACAATATTCAATATCAACTGACGATCGAAAGCGAATATGGCGAAGCGCACGGTCGAGGTTGGTACGCTGAGGGAGCAAACGTCACTTTTTCGGTGCAAGACACTGTTACAGCGGACAATGAAACTCGGAGAATCTTCGACCATTGGGCTGGCGACGTCAATTCTACGGTCAGTTCTGGCTGGGTCATCATGGATTCACCGAAGGACCTGATAGCCGTATGGGAGACTCAATTCCGAGTAAAGCTTCAGCTTTCTGGCGTTCCTCCAAATTCCTCTGCAACCATTGTGGTCAACGATCAACCGCTACGCGTTGAGGAATCGAAGCCCAGTGCTCTATGGATAGATTCCAACTCCCAGTTGATGCTGCAAGTTCAGAGTACTCACATCCAGGGGAACTATGAGACATACAGTTTTGGTGAAATGCGAGTAGGCGATCAGTTGATACAGCCCCCCATCGCCGTCACAGGTCCCATCACAGTGATGATCGTTTACTCGGCACGTCCTAAGATCCAGTCTGCGATGGACTTGAGTGCAAATCCGGATACGGTGGTTTCAGGATATCCGCTATCAATAAGGGGTTCACTCAAGCCGAGAGTCGTATCTTCCACGGTCAGCCTCACTTACAGTGTAGACAATGTCACTTGGCAACCACTAGTGGACGTAACAACCGATACGAACGGCGGATTCTCATATACTTGGACACCTGATAGGGGAGGGATGTATTATGTCAAAGGTTCCTGGTCTGGTGACGCAGATCATACGCCAGCTTCGACACTCATTTCAGTTCGCGTACAAGAGGTCGCCCTACCGGATCTTCGCATTTCAGATGACTTAGCTGGTCTCCTCAAGAATCTAGAGGCAAAGGCTTCAAGTCTTCCAATCGTATCGGGGCTTTCGGAGTTCGCTGCATCACTTCTTCTTCTAGGATCCATACTGGCTGTCCTATTGTTTCCTGGCGGTCCGCCAATCGTAGGGTACATCATTGGAAGTGTAATTGTTGGATTTGTCTATATCTTTCCGATAAGTGCAATAGTTCTCTCTGTCAGGGCTGTTAAGAGTAGGCGTGCCCCAAGTGCAGTGTGGCTTACGCCGCTTGCGATCACATGGGTCGTAGCTTTGGCGATTCTGATGAGCAACGGTGCCTTCCTCGTAGCGCCGGTTGCACTTATCGAAGCTTCGACGATTCTGCTGCTCGCCACGAACGCCCTTTTCGTGCCACTGGTCTTAAGCGTTCTGTTGGCGAGAGCTGTCGCGAGATAGGCGCAGAACTCTGCATTGTCTTAGAATTCGGCGAGGGCTCCCGAGTAACGTTGCCTGATTACTGTAAATTGATTGCTTCAGCGTTCGAGTTGCGTGCATTCTCTGTGCGTCTAAATACTTTATGAAAAATTCGGTTGAGGTTCACAATCGCAGCTTCAGGAAACA
Source organism: uncultured Candidatus Bathyarchaeia archaeon (assembly GCA_964598845.1). Lineage (GTDB taxonomy): Archaea > Thermoproteota > Bathyarchaeia > 40CM-2-53-6 > 40CM-2-53-6 > FEN-987. Next base: position 17,468 of record CAZRDM010000015.1, on the reverse strand, counting down.
TGGAATCGCTTCTGGCGAGGTAAGGTAATGCGAGATACCACTTCTAGGGCTAGTGTACTATCCACAATAGTTCTACTGATGCTGATAGTTGGATCCTCATTCTCCACGATCAATTCGGTTCAAGGCAACCTTGACCCGATCGTGCATTTCGCGGATTCACTTACAATGCCTCTACCAGCCATCCCGTTGCCCTCGGCAAGTCAGCTGGCCCCTGTCTCAGGGGTGCTGAGAGTCCTAGTAATCGCTGCCGCCTTTTCGGATGCGAACAATACCAAGAGCATAGGTGACATTAAGCAGGCTTTCTTCGGTACGGTCAGCAGCTACTACGACGAAATATCGTACGGTGCCGTGTCGCTTCAGGGAGATGTGATAGGCTGGTACAAACTGAACTATTCAATGGTCTACTATGGGAGAGACTGCATAAGGGTGGACGATGCAGACTGTACCGGTACTCCTACGTCTTGGTGGTTCGCAAGAGATGCCGCAAAGGCCGCCAGTCAGGATGTGAACTTCACCAACTACGATTACTTCGTATTCGTTCACTCAGGTGTCGGTCAGGAATCAACCAAGAACAGGGACAATGTCTGGTCAGTTGCCTATCTCGGCGGGGTTCCGCTCAGGACGAAGGACAGAACGATCGAGAAGTATAACATTGTTCCAGAAGATGAAGCGAACGGCGCGGTCCCGATTGGAGTATACGCACATGAGTTCGGCCACATGATTGGTCTGCCAGACCTTTACAACACGGCGTCCGGAATGTCAGTTATGGGTCCATGGTCGCTTATGGACAAGGGGTTGTGGAACGGCGATCCGCCCGGCTCAAGTCCAGCTCACATGGAAGCTTGGAGTAAGCTGAAACTCGGATGGCTAAACGGTTCCATGGTAGCGGTGACGAACGATGGAGTCGTAGGCAACCACACCATCGAAGCCATTGAGACGCGATCGAATTCTGTCCACGTCGTCAAGATTCCAATCTCGACGACTTCCACTCAATATTACCTGCTTGAGGTCAGGCAGCACATAGGATTCGATCAAGCATTACCCGCTGTTGGTGTTCTCATCACGCATGTGGATGAAAAATCCTACAGCAAGAGGGTAACGGTCGTCGATGGTCATCCCAACATTGCCGGATTGGCTAACGCAACTTGGGATGTAGGACAGACATTTACCGATACCAAAAACAACATAGCTATTTCAATCAACGCTCAGGTTGCAGATGCCTTTCAGATAACGGTGAATCGGCTAGGTCCAATGCCCGACTTGGCTGTCGCCAGGATTTCCACTCAGCCGAGTGAGATCAAGCCCAACACAACGGTAGCAATACTCATTGATATCGTCAATCAAGGAACCGCAGGTGCCACAAACATCCCGGTTCAGGTCTACATGAATGGTCAACCGTTCGCTAACCAGCAAGTCACGCTTGGCCCGGGTGGCAGAACTGAAATCTCTTTGACTTGGGTCGCCATCGCAGGAACGCACACAATCCGCGTCCTCATAGACCCATACAATGTGTTGAACGAGATGAACAAGGCGAACGATCAAGCCACCTATACACTCAACGTTGGGCCAACTCTCATCATTACCGTTCCTCTGAACGCTACTATAGGAAACGCAACGGCATGGGTCCGAGTCAACGGAGTACTCTACAATCTGAACGGTTCACATCTGAGAACGAGCGTCGTAGCTGGGCTGGTCACTATTGAAGTTGAACCATCAGTCTATACGACGAACGCCTCCCGTCTGACATTCACGGGTTGGTCTGACGGTAGTTCAGAGAACCCGAGGCAGATGACCATAGAGGCAGATACTTTTTTGACTGCTATCCTCAAGATGCAGTACCTACTGACGATCAACCCTAACGGTGGCACCACAACCCAAAGCGGATGGTTTGACGCCAATACGACCGTTACCGTCACGGCGAACGCGCTAAGCAATGTTGCCGAACAGTCATCTAGGATGGTATTCAAAAACTGGTCCGGGGACGTCAACTCTACTTCAACTTCAATCTCAGTGACTATGACGAGACCCATCAATTTGAACGCGTACTGGAAGCATCAGTACTACCTTAACGTCATTTCGCCGGCAGGTGTGGTTTCCGGAAGTGGATGGTATGACGCAGGGTCATCGGCCACAATATCCGTAGAGTCAACAGTGCTTACACAAAACAAGACGAGACAAGTGTTCACAGGATGGGCTGGAGGGGCAACAGGACAGAGCACAACCGAGACGATCGTGGTCAATGCACCGACCGTTGTACAGGCTTCTTGGAAAATCCAGTATCAAGTTCAAGTACTATCTCTGTACGGGAATCCGCAAGGCTCAGGTTGGCAGGACGCTGGAACAGAGCTGACGATCTCGATTGAACCCCGGATCGAATACCCAAACAGGACCCGCAGAATATTCGCAGGTTGGATTGGCGACTACTCCGGTGTCAACTCATCCTTCACGTTGATTGCTAATGGTCCCAAGAGTCTAACTGCAGGATGGACAACACAGTACCATATAGCGTTCAGAGTGGCCGGACTGCCCAATTCGACCTATGTCAAACTCAACGTCAACAACGCATATCATGATGTCTCCGTGACCAAGCCATACCAAGACTGGTTCGACCAGGGTGCTGAGCTCAACCCCATGGCAAACCAAACGTTGACCGACGGTTTCCTTCAATTCAGGCTCTCTGGCTTTCGCAATTCAACAGGTGGTACAGTCGTCCCGCCATTCACCGTCAACCGTCCCATGGATTACACACTAGTTTACCAGCAAACCTTCCCACTCATTGCTATACCGGGATTCCCGTTCGAATCAATCGTACTGGGGCTTCTCCTTGGATTGCTTGCTCTAGGTCAAATCGGGCATCGCAGGCGCCTGCGGATCATGCCGGAGACTATACGAAGCGCCAATAAATCTGATAAGCCATCTCTTCGCAAATCTTACGCACCGACTGTTCAGACGTTCTGAAGGGATAGTGTCACTTCACAAACTGAAGAGTCTCGTCGGTCGTCGGCGGTTCAAGGAACTCATCAGGATCCTTCCTTATTATCCAATCCGGGGAATGCCTGCTTGCCATTCTAAGCAGCAAGTCTAGATTTTCTCGCAACTTCCAAGTCTCACGTTTCAGTAGCCGGTCTTCGAGGAATCCCCTCCCAGAAAAGCCACGCGCAATTTCCAAAGAGCCATCTTGAGAGCCGCTGTCTAGAGCCACAAAAGGACTCCCTGCTCATGAAGATGTTCTAGAACTTGCCCAAGAATGTCCGCCTCATTGTAGACAGGAACGGTGGCAACGATGCGGGTTTGTGCGACAGGCTTCAAGCTACTTACCCTTCGCCTTCAACTTGGATTGCTAAAGGTACTTCTGAACTAGGGCAACCAATTCCTTCGCGCGTCTGTCATAGGTGTGTTGACGTAGGGTGCGTTGTTGACCAGCCTTAGCGATTGTCTCTCTCTCATCATTGTGCTCCAGATAATACTGAATCAGTTCCAAACATTCTTCGGGAGTTCGGTAGGCGACGACCTCTCTTCCCAGCTCAAATATCTCATGAAGGTTGACTTTCCAGTCGGTTAACAGCATGCTCCCGACGCCCGTTGCCTCCAATAGACGCCTATTTGCCGCATAAGGACCCGCTATTTCGCCATGCTGGTTTAACGTGATCTTCGAATCATTCAGGACCTGATACATCTCGATGGCCCAAGCCTTGCCTCTGTAACATTTTCTTATCGGTGAATTCTCAAGAAGTTCTTCAAATCCTTCACCCCACAGTTGAATGTACGGTAGGCGTGTGCACAAGTACCGAAGCATGTGGAGTCTACTCTTATGATGCCATGACAGGCCACCTACAAATGAGACTGGGATGTTTCTTTCCCGATTCTCCATCTTCCTCAAGATTCTGGGATCAAAACCCCACCAATGAAGTGCAGACGATATTCCTAGACTCCGAAAATACTCAACGAACGAGGGCAATGACGATATCACAAGATCATAGCACGTGAATTGCTCAAACCTCGGCAATGGCGAAGCTGCTTGGCCGACGAGTAGGCAGACATAAGGTTTCATTCTGGCCAAGAATCGACTGCGAATCGTATGCATCGCTTGATTTAGCAGAACATCAGGTCTGAAGTACCTGATCTGCGCCTCGAGTATCTGGTAGAACCACGAGTCAACATGCTCATTCAGCAAGTCCAGAACTGGACGGAAAAGTGACTGCAGATGCATGATTCGGGTGCGTGCCGCGCGCAGTCGGATTGTGTGTATACGTCGTTTCCACTGATCGAAACCAAGTAGCTCTGACGTGACGGAGCCAAGTCTACTTGCCCAAGCCTTCTGCATCAACTCATCGTTAGCGAACACGGTATATGCATCATGCCCCAACTTGTGGAGGTAGTATTGGTACGGATCTCTCCAGCTTGTGTCGCTGCGTATCTGCGGTTGACACGTCTCTTTCTTCAGGCCAGTGCAATTCGAATAGAGCCACTGCAAAAACTCCGGTTGTTCCGTTCTGAGAATCAGGAACTTCATGAAGTCAGGTCTCTGGAAGACACTCTGGAGATCGCTTGATTCAGCATCGTGCGCAACCTGCGACACACCTTGCCCGGCATTTGGCGCGTTAGAAGAAACTTGTCAGCGGTGTGCTTCGCAAAGCGTAGGATCCTCCTAGTAGGGTCGAAGCTAAGCAGGCCTGAATGTTCTTGAAGGTTGGCTAACAGTAACAGTTCTTCGCGCGTGGGATAAGCAAGAGATGCTAGAGCTCTTCCAGTCTTGCTAGTGAGATGCCATTTGGAGTCATCGTCATAGCGCGATGCCGAGTATCGAAAGTCATCTTTCGACCTGTAGAAACGGAGTCTACTGCGAATATCGCGCTCCGTGCTACGGTATTCTTTCTCGGTTAGGTAGAACAGGTAGTGATTGAATTGGATTACGCTGAAACCCAACCGATTCTCTCTCGTAATTGCGTCATGAAGGGTGTGCCCAACTTCTGGCGGTTCTAGGGATTCATCTGCATCATTCTTCACGATCCAATCAGGTTGGTGACTTCGAGCCATCTGAAGTAGATATGTGAGGTCTTCCTCCCAGACCATCCATCCACGATTAACTATCTGGAATTCGAGTAATCCTCTACCCTCATAGCTTTGAGCGATCTCCGCTGAGTCGTCGTGAGAGCCTCCGTCTAGGACGACAAAGAAGATTCCATTCTGGCGAAGATGGTCAAGAACTTGCTCTAGGATGTCCGCCTCGTTGAAGACAGGTACCGTCGCAATTATCCGCAGCACCTCTGCACCTTAGCCTATTCGAATCTCTCAACCAGAGTTGTTGCTAGGATTGGTTGCTAAAAGCGTTTGGGGAAAAAATGCTGCAAGACCAGACTAATACGAGAACTTATTTTCCACGGCCGTTTGCAGTTCGCAGCACGTGCGAGTGAGAGCGGGTCTCGAAGTGGTATTCTACACACAGTGGCTGAAACTACAGAGAAGCCAATGGTTTGATCGAGAGCGTCTTGAATGTTTGCAGCTGAAAGCTCTACGGCGAGTGGTTCGCCATGCCTTTTTGACAGTTCCATTCTATCGAGAGTTATACAAGACCACGAAGATTGACCCCCTTAGTCTCAGGTCGCTGCGTGAGCTTGAACGGCTACCGATGGTCTCGAAGGAGCATCTGAGGGCTACCCCGATCCAGGACAGACTTTCCAGTGAGTTCTCGCAACATGAATGCTATACTAGGAGAACTTCAGGCTCGACTGGTCAACCTGTCGAGATACTTGAAGAGCCGCTCGCTCTCGACTTCATGCGTGCCTATCAGCTCCGGAGAATTCTTTCCTATGGGTTCCTTCCATGGGAGAAGATAGTTGTGCTTGATCCACGCAGGGTGGATAAGCCGGCGAAAGGTCATGGCTTTCGAAATCCTCTGACAAAAATGCTTCCCGGCGGTGGCCTATACCACGTTCCAATGGGAACCCCCCGCGAGCAACTGGATGCAATTCGCAGGTTGAGACCTCGAGGGATCTGGGCACTTCCGTCCGCAATGCGATCCATAGGCAGTCTGCTCAGTGAGGGAGATCCCAAGCAGCTTAATCTTCGCGCGATTTTGAGTTGGGGTGAGCTACTTGATCGTGGAACGAGAGAATTCGTTGAGACCAGGTATGGTGCTTCCATCTTCGACGGGTATGGCGCCGTAGAGGTTGCTCCGCTGGGAGGCTTAGCTTGGGAATGCGGTCACCATGGCTTTCACACAAATGCCGACTGTGTCGTCCTTGAGTTCGTCAAAGATGGAGAGAGAGTGTCTTGTGAAGAAAGAGGTGAAGTGGTCGCTACATCGCTCTATCGGTATGCGATGCCTGCTATCCGCTACAAGTTGTACGATTATGCTGTCCCAAGCGATGAAACCTGCTCATGCGGAAGAGGTTTCCCGTTGCTCAAGTCCTTGGAAGGGAGGAAAGTGGATTGTCTCGTCGCTGAGAATGGCGAGCTCGTTTCGCCTTTCAGAGTAATAGTGGCCCTTGAAGAAATCGGGCAGGTAGGACGATATCAAATTGTGCAGGAGGAGAGAGGTCACCTAGTGGTAAGGATAGAAGCTCTTTCAGCTGTACCCCAAGAAACAGTGGACGAGATAGTTCGGGTGTCCAAGTCTCTGGTAGGAGAGGGCATGCGAATCACAGTCGAAGCCTCGCCAAGCCTCAGTCCGCAACCTGGAGCAAAATTCCAGCCCGTTGTATGCAAAATTCAGAAGAGTCTTTGAACTCGGCTGCCACATGACAGTAGAACATCCGAGATTTGCTTCAATTCGCTGTTCCGAATGCTTGGATACAAGGGAAGTGAGAGAACCGTTCTCCAAAGAGACTCGGACACTTTCAACTTCCTTTTGTCGAATTTGGCGTTGCGAGCGAAGAAACTCAGCCTGTGAAGTGGCACGTAATGGAGTTGAGTCTCTATTCCTCGTTTTCTTAGCAACTCTGAGACACGATCTCTACTTAGTCCAAATCTTTCGCTGATAATCTGCACTACAAAGAGGTTGTAGACATGCTTCGCGCCAAGGGCCTCATGAGGTAAAATCAGGCCGGGTATACCTCGAAGTCTTTCCTTCAGAATTCTAGCCCTCCTTCTCATGACGGAATTGAGCCTCTCAAGATACCGCAGTTGGTACAGGCCCAATGAAGCCTGCAGCTCACTCATCCTGTAGGTGAAACCGAGTGCTCTTACATCATAATGCAGTCGCCCGGTTCTCTCGGTCGCCAAACCTCGCAGTAGACGAGCCCTTCGAGCGATCTCAGAATCATTGGTGCTAATCATTCCGCCCTCCCCTGTCGTTAAGGGCTTGGTCGGGTAGAAGCTGAAACAGCCAGCCTTGCCAATTGAACCGGTTCTCTTGCTGCGGTATCTCGCGCCACATGCGTGAGCTGCGTCTTCTATCACGGCCAACTTGTTTCCTTCTGCCACATTAAGAATCGCTTTCATATTGCAGGGATGGCCTGCGAAGTGTGTTGCGATGATCGCCCGAGTCCTTCCAGTAATGGCTTCTGAGATAGCTTCAGGTTCTATGCACATGGTGCGAGGATTCACATCGACAAGAACTGGTATTGCGTTGCAGTATAGAACACCCGCAGCTGCAGCGTGGTAGGTGAACGATGGTAATATAACCTCGGAACCGGGCTTGACTTCAACACCGAGGAGTGCCAAATGAAGTGCTGCTGTTCCGCTGGAGACAGCTACAGCATACTTCGTCCCGACATATTTGGCAAACTGCGTTTCGAATTCCTGAGTGACTGGTCCGCTCGTAAGAAATCCTGATCTTAGAACCTTTGATATCTCCCTAAGAGATGATAAAGAAAGACTGAGACTGAAGCGTGGAATCAAAGCAGCTCACATGACTATCTGTTGTTTGGCTTGGGTTGGGACGTTGTCAGAGGAGTCTTCCCCACGAGTGCTCGTTGTCATAGTAAACAGGAATGGTTTGCCCCATGTGTATGATTGTATGAAGAGTCTACTTAACACCCACTACAGGGCGTTTGATGTAGTTTTGTTTGACAATGGTTCCATGGACGGGAGCGATGTGGGCGTAAGGGATATCTGTCGGCAAGATGGGAGGGTGCTCCTGCTGCGTTCTAGACGAGCTATGCCGCTGACACGCGCCGCCAATCTCGCGATCCGTACGGCAGGTCGTCATGCGAAGTACGTGGCACTCCTAGACAGCGACGTCGTTGTTCGCCCCGATTGGCTAAGGAAACTCATTGGAGTCATCGAGCGAAGCCCAAGCATCGGTTCATGTCAATCCTTGCTGTTGCGCGCTGATGCGCCCGACATAGTAGATGGAACAGGAGACTTTGTTGACGTCTTCGGCCACGCGATTTCTAGAGACTCGGGTAGGAAGCTGGCCGAGATCAATCTCCCGGGTATAAAGAGAGACATCCTCAGTGCAAGAAGTGCAGCAATGCTCGTAAGAAATGATCTATTCGAGCGTGTTGGGGGCTTAGATGAATCGTTTGGTTATGGATTCGAAGATGTCGATCTCGGATGGAGAATCCGGCTCGCGGGATTCAACATATGTCTAGTCGTAGATTCAGTGGTTCATCACAGGGTTGGTGGGACAGCTCGAAGGCTTACGAAATCGTATCTCATCTACCAAGGAACGAAGAATAGACTTCAGATGCTCTTGAAGAATTACGAGATCTCCAGCGTGATGAAGTATGTTCCTCTGAGAATTGGTCTTGATCTTATAGGCGCAACGCTCCTCTTCCTGGCGCGAAGACCAGAAAATTGCTTGGCAGTGTTCAGAGGACTAGGTTGGAATCTCGTGAACGTGCGTCGAGTTCTAACTCGGCGGCAACTAGTCCAGAACCGCATCAGAACGGTCAGAGATTCGGTTCTGATTGGGACTCATATTGATCGAAGATTGATTATTCATCCGATCCTTGCCTGGAAACTTCTGACTCTGCAGGACGATAGGAATCACAAGGAAAGGCTCGTAGGTAAAAGAGGTTCAATGCTTCGAACGCAAGTTTTCCAACCGGGAGAATTCTCGGAACCCGTCTGTAAACGTAGTCAGCAGGCCATGTCTTAGGAGGTACGAGTCGCTGTATCGCCGGCGATTCTGGACTCGTCTTCGTTTCTGAAGAATTATCAGAAGATGACCGAGAACCCATAAGTCTGCCCGGAGCACAGCCAGTACAGCGTTTGGCTTGCCTGAACCAAGAAACTTCAAGAAACGAGTAAGATTGTATACTACTGACACAAAGAGGCCAGCTAGCAGATTCTTCCATTCGAGGTTCTTGAGCATAGACTGGAGGCGGTTTCGCTCACCCAAGAACAAGCGCTTGGGTCTTAGGAATGGCCCCATGGTTGAACTTAGTTTGTGATGGACTCGCGAGGATGGGACGAATAGTATTCTATACCCAGTGAGCCAAGCGCGCCAACAGAAATCCACATCCTCAAAGTATGCGAAAAAGTCCCGGTCAAATCCGCCCACTTCTAGAAAGACAGAGCGGAGCACCATCATTGACGCACCGGAAACGCATCCGACAAACGCAGGATGGCGCTCCTTTCCCTCGTCAGGTTTCATGAAGCCGATGTCGATGCCACCGCCTATCGGTGAAATCTTACCGCCGGCGTGATTCACGAGGTCGCGGTTATGATAGAACAAAAGCATGCTCCCACAGACCGCAACAAGACCGCCTGATCGCTCAAATTCTGACTTGAGCGCCGCAAGCCAATTTTCAGCAACCTCGACATCATTGTTTAGAAAGACTACTAGTTCCTCTGATATCATTCCGACAGCTCTGTTATAGGCCTCGGCGTATCCGAGGTTCCGTTCAAGACGGATCAATCCAACCCCTGGGTAGTGCGACCTGATGTATTCATCGGAGCCGTCGGTGGAGCCATTGTCAACTAGGTATAACCTTTCCTCTGGTCCAATCTGGGCTAAGATCGATTCAATGCAAACCTCCAAGTGGATTTTCCCGTTGTAGTTTAGGACAAGTATGGCGATATTGTACGGCTTCTGAACCTTCGCCTGGCTCGAAGGTACTCCTAACACTCTCCATATTCCTTCATCAATGCAGAAGTTGGCGAGAGTTCCAATAAATGTGATAGGGTTGCTTCCTCAGCACATTGTCGTCTTGGTGCGATTCATGGGTAAGGCGCGGACGAGTCTTGTGCTGAGACCTGCTCTTTCCCTTAGGTCGGCGACGCGTGTATTCAAAAGCTCTCTGATCTTGTCGCGAGCACGCAGTGTACGAAGGAGGGTGTCCCGATACCGTGCGGTTTCAAAGGGAAAGGCTTCGGCGACGTTTTCGGAGAGTCCCAACGCGTTCATTAGATCTCGCATCTTGGGTAAAAGAGCAAGTGCGACTGGGGGGACGTTCATCTGAGCGGCCATGACGATCGCATGCATCCTCATCCCCACAAGAATATCCGATATGGCAAGCGCAGAGTACTGAGATTCCAGGTCGCTAAGAATATCCACGGGAACCCTTTGACCTAACAACTCCTGCAGTCTTTTCGCAAGCCTGATGTCTCCCGACGACATTGAAAGAAAAGCTATGCGCTTCACCCTATCAGGCAAGAAATCAAGGCAAGCGACGATTTTCGAGGTGAGCTCCTCATTGATGGAATTGGGGTTAAGATGTTTTTTCGATTTCCAGTAGTCCACGTTTGCAACGACTTGGAAAGGCATGAGGCTTAGAGCTATTACGAGGCCGTCTCTTGTTTCTCGTGTCTTGCGCTGCCACGTAGTCCTAGGTTCGTAGAGCCAACCTGCATCGGCAGTGAGCGCCAACCTCTGCCTAGCGACGCCGAGATCTGCGAGAACGCTGAAACTCGATTCATCTCTGACGGATGCGTAGGTGACGAATTTCAATGCTAGTCTTGCCAAGGCTCGGAGGCTCACTCGGTGGAGAGGGCCTATCTCGTGAGCATAGAGGATCAAAGGTCTGCGTAACAAACCGATTACAGCCAGTTCGGCCAACCGGAAATGAGTGAGGAACATAGAATAGTCATTCAGATATCCCCCTCCAAGGCTCAGGAAGAGATCCGTATTCCTCAGACACGTGATCAGCCGTCGGAAAGCATCAGGTGGAATCGGAAGCAAGTATCTCCGAAAGCTTCTCAAGAAGCGAGCTAGAAATCTAAGAAGGATTTGACGAGACAATGCCTCTAAGGAAAAGAGCACGACTTCTCCGCCATGCCTCTTCTCCGTTTCGTAAGGGTTGTTGGAAAGAATCGATATGTTCGCGTCTTTGACTGTCCTTCTTAGTTCATGAAGAGTAGCCCCGAGAATCAGATCATCTCCCAAGTTGTCGAATCCAAAACCTCCTAGGATTGTTACGTGAAGGGGACTGTGGCCGTTCAGGCTCTTTCCCAGCTCAATCGAAGGATTTCTTGGATTTGGACAGCGATCACTTGGCCGGTGAGTCAGCTTCAGACACCGCCTTGATCAGAAAATCTGCAATGTAGCTCCCCAAGAAGAGACTGACTTCCGATTCCTTGTCGTTGATACGATCTTCAAGATTAGCTAACGGCCTCCGCGGATAGCAAGCGTGCGTACAACTTGCAGAGTCTGTTCAAAGGAATCGCAAGTCTGCCTACGTATGGATGCTTAATCTCGTATACGAATTCCCGTATGAGCTGGCTATCTGGGATTTTCCTTCTCAAGGTTAGTTCTTTCCTTCTTTTACTGATTTCATGTCTGAGGCTGAGGGCGTGTGCGTAGGCCAAAATCTTGAACGTCCACCAGCCTTTGATGATAGAATGAGCGAGAACGGCTGATTCTACGAGAAGCAGAAGGGGCACCAACATGATCAGCAACCGTGTAGAGTGATTCTTCCAGATTGAGACCAACCGTTCTAATTCTAAGAGGTACATCTTTTTTGGGGACCACCCCAGAACAGCGCTCCACTTGTGATATACTCTCGCTATCGGAACGAAGAGAGATCGATATCCGAGCATCTTGGCGCGCCAGCCCCAGTCCTTGTCCTCCCCGTAGGCGAAGAATATCTCATCAAGGAGTCCGATTTTCCGGAGAGCTTCGCGTGAAGCCATTACACATGCGCCGGACGCGTAACCGATCTCCCTAATCTGATCATACTGACGTCTATCTGGAGTTCCGATGCCGCGGCAGACTCCGAAACCTGCGAAGTGAATGTAGTTTCCAGCTGAGTTTATGACGGTTGGTCTATCGAGGAAAAGTATCTTGGCTTGCAGGAATGCAGCATCAGGCCTCCGTTCAGCCACCTCCAATAGGTTGATCAGCCATTCCGGTTCCACTTCGGTATCACTGTTCAGGAGAACGAGATACTTTCCATTCGCCTCGCGAATGCCTATGTTATTCGCGGTCGCGTACCCTAGGTTTCTCGATAACCTGATCAACTTCACCTTTGGAAACCGGCTGACAATAGACTCTGGGCTTCCATCGCTGGACGCATTGTCCACAACAATGACTTCGAACGAGGCGAAGCTTGTCCTTAGGACGCTCCGAAGGCATCTCTCGACCAAGTCGCCTCCATTGTGGTTTGCGATAACGATGCTCACGAGAGGTGGCAAGTGACTGAACCGGCCTTTTCTATCAAACGTCACCGCATGCGACTAGCGAAACCACTCGTTTGCGGTACAAGAATGGAGATGTACCACACGGGTGAAATCGCATTGGAGCTCAACCTCCTCTAAGACCATGAGCCAGCTTTCTTGTGCGCATCGAGCTGAGACTGCATAACGCAGCTCGCGCCGAGACTAGAACAATGATCGAAGAGATGGGAGATCACACCGGGTCCATCATGTAAGCTCAGGTTTCCAATGAAGCTTGCCCATGTCAAAGTAGCATGAGGATGTTCCTTGGTGTGGGCAGCTGTACAAGAACGCGGGAGTCGATCTGTCGAGTGTAAGGTCTATTGGCATTCTAGACTGGTTATTTATTGTGAGGATGGGGTGGGGGGCTCTATGCGCGTTTTGGCGCACTCGTTTATGGGCTGACATAATGGTCACATCGGTTACCGATTGTCACCAAGAACATGCTGCGCTTGGGTGCGTTTCTCCTAACACTCTCTGGAAGGAAGGTTAGTTATCTGTCCAAGACCGAGCTGGACAAGTCGTACTGCGTGTCGTTCCCGAAGAAAGAGCACCGCGATGACAGGCAAGGTATGCGGCGCTGACTTGTTCAGGTACGATCGTGCAACAGATTGTGCCCATGACTGTGTCAGATTCCTAGTGCCCAGCATGAGCGCGCGGGATACTTTTAAGCGATCACTCAGAGACCCTGATGGCGGAGATCTATGTTAGTCCGCTTGCAGTCAGTCATTGAGAACCTTGGCAATCGATTTTCAGATAGGCTAGTCGCCGTTGCCCTGTTCGGTAGCGCAGCGAGGAACGAAGCCAAGGAACGAAGCGACCTCGATTTCCTTGTGGTTCTCCGGGGAATACCAAAGACTCTACAGCGCCGATACCAAGTGTATAAGCCGATCCACGACACCCTGACCGCCCAATCCAGCCACACAAGAGACATCACAGTCATAGACTTGGATGAGGATTTCATCACAAACGAAGACGCCGAGATAACCTCGCTGATGCTCAATATAGCAACAGACGCCGCCATACTCTACGATCCCGAAGGAAAGCTTGCATCTTTTCTGGAACGCGTGCGCAGGCTCATCAGAGCCGCTGGGCTTGAGAGATACAGGACGAAAGACGGAAGGTATGGTTGGAAACCCAAGGACGGTGTGCTCCGAGCGGTTGAGGCGTAGCGGTTGAAGTTCAATCCCTTGCGCGAAATGGAATATCGTGGCCAGCTGGCGCGTGAGTACCTCGAGGACTCGGAGGAAAGGTTTCGTTCAAACGACTTCAAAGGCTGCGTCCAATATGCTCAGCTCGCGGCAGAGAACGCTGGGAATGCGGTCGTTGCAACGCGAAGGACTCCGAGCTGGGGACACGATCCGTCACCTGAACTGTTGGAAATCGCGAAGGAGCTCGAATCTGAGGAGAAGACCAAGGCAAACCGGCTAGCAGAAATCTCAATGATGTTAGCCCCTGAGCATGGCCGAACTACGTACGGGGAGCCTGAAAGATTCCTCACACCGCGAATGCTCTACGATCTTCAAGCCGCCGATATCGCGATCACTCTAGCAAGGGAGGCGGTCGCAATCATGAATCAAGTGATCAGCCATGCCAATCAGCCCTGAGGACCAGCGCCCAGCGATCGCCCGAATGGATCAAGGGAACTTCACACAGGTAGAAATTGTATTAGAGTCCTCTCGCATTTCAGCTACAATTCAAATCGATATGACGGTCTATCTCCCCGGTCCGCTTGGTTCTCATGCGTGCAAGAATGCCTACTACAAACCAGAAAGCCGAGTATGTCACCTTGAGGATTATGTAAACCAGCCTCCACGACTTCCTAGATGGTGAAACGAAGTACAGATGGAGTATCCTAGCCCAGAAAAGAGCAAACGCCACCATCAAGAGTGGAACACTTAACACGGCTCCAATGACAGAGAACCCAAACAAGAATAAGTTGACAGTTCGCGAGGCCAATTCCACAAAGGGATTGATCGAGAGATCCAGTTTCCTCCAGTATTTTTGCAGCAGGTAGGGAAACGTACCTCCGTACCAATAGGATTCTCTTTTCCACTCCTCGAATGTGTGAATGAAATGCCTGGAGCAAAATGAGTCCACATTTAACGGTTTCAGTCCCAATCTGTATTGAAGATCTCTATCCTCTCCGAAGGCCAGTCTGGGGTCGAATTGTTCCATTTCGAATACCTCCCTCCTATACCCACAGTGGGTGTGGACGTTGCAGCCTAGGTCCTTCCTGAAGTCGTCTATCGCGCAATGCAGCTCAAGCCACGTATCCATTCTGGGGTTGACTTTTACCCCTACGTGCTCATGTTCCTCCAACGCGCTCTTAGCATGCATGACCAAACTCGCGTCAGTCAGTTCGAAATCGTCGTCGAAGAATAGAATGTACTTGGACATAGCGTGAAGTATTCCAAGGTTCCTTGCATTCGGAACGCTGCGAGTCGCGCCAAAATCTTTCTCGCTAAGAACGCGAATTCGGAATAGATCTGAGTTGAACTTCCGCGTGAATTCATTGCATATCTCAAGAGTCCCATCGCTCGATCCCCCGTCCACTATTATCGTCTCAATTGGTCGGTAGGTCTGGTTGTAGATGCTCCTGATCAAATTTGAGATGTTTTCGGCCGAGTTCAAGGTAGGAATGATTATGGTCACGGATTCATTTGCGGCCATAGGACAAACCGTCAATACAGTCTTACTAGCTACGGGATTGCGTTCTTAGGTGTGCGCCGGTCAGGCGTCTCGTCTTGATCAATCTGAAAGCTCTAGACTCGATGTATTTTCTCATTAGGTATTTGTCTCGTTCGTCGATATTCCACGAATGGAGACGAGCGGGCAGAGAAAATCGGAAGACAGCCGAAGTCAAAATAGACAATTCAATTTCCCCTTGCGAAACATCGGAAAGATAGTCCAAGACAATAGCCCGCCAAAGCAAGCTCGAGTATACCAAGTGCATTTTGTCAGCGATTGTCCACCAGCTATATGATTCAGGAACGTGTCCTCTACCGCGAGCTGCATTTCACTGGCTGGCTAAGCATTGGTCTTTTTCGCCACCAAGTGTGGCGAAGGACTAGATATCTGGATATCTAAATATTGGCGATAGGCATGGCAAGGGACGGAATCTAGTCAAAGGGATCAGCCAAGAACTGTACCGGGAGATAAAAGCTCAGTCAGCCAGGCTTGGGAAGACCGTTTCGGAGGTCGTAAGCGCTGCGCTGGAGGATTGGTTGAGGCGCAAAGCTCCTGAGGAGGATCGGGAATTTCTACAGAACAATGTCGCCTACGAGGCGTCCGAAAACGATCTCATCAAAGTACACGGGCAAATGGGTTGCCTTCGAGAAAGGCCAGCTGATCGGAGCCGCTGATACCATAGCAGAGCTGAGAGCCTTGATGAGTGATGTCGGTCATAGACTGATAGTGAGAGTCGGTGAGGTCCCGCCTAGAAGGAAGTACATCGGAGGCTCCAGCATACGGAGAACAGAGAGCCAACATGGGACTATGTTGAAGACGAGTTCAACTACAAGGCTCCCGTGATGGAGATCCAAGTGTTGAATCCTCTCTCTGAAGGTCAACTGCATTCTTCCTTCCTGATTCTAATTCTCTTATGTTCATTGCAATATGGCTGATCTAGCTAAGTCTACCGTGCTCGGTGTTCAGACAAGTCGTATAAAGAGTCGTTAGGCGGTGCCGAATATTTCGTCTAGGAGTTTTCTCGCGAGTTCGAGGGCTCGATCCGCGTATTCTACTGCCTTTCCTGAGTCGTCTGCTGTGAAGAGTTCGGATGCGGGCTTCCCGGCGATTTCGTCGCCATACATGGATGGGCCGCGTCTTTCCGATAACCATACGCTCCCCTCTTCAAGGTAGGCCATCTGGGAGCGGAACCAGTCTGGAAGCTTTTCCAAGTTTTCCTTCATGGCGTCGGAGACCTCATGCTCCTTTGGGTACTCAATCCCTACGGCCCGAAGGATTGCTTTGAGTGTCAGCTTAAGGGATTCTTGGCTGAGTCGAATCGCACGGTGGTGAACCTCGCTGTTTCTAGCCGCCTTTGCCTCCGACAGTATGGACGTAGAGTCGGAAAGGTAGTTCTGAGCCATCCGCTTGTTAATCAAATCTCGATGATCTCCCCGGGCTTCAGGTCAGGTTTCAAGACCCAATACCATTTCCCAGTTCGTGTCCGAATTCGCTTCGATCCCAGCGCTTGCATTCTTTCTTTTAGTTCGGCCAATTTCTGACGCATCAGCCCATCATCATACAGGATGATGCCATCTTCGCTGACATCAAGTAAGAGTGGTGGTGTTTCAGCTAGATCCTCCGGCCTGTAGGGCACGGCTGAGAAAGAGAAGCGGTATCCAGCTTTCAGGAGCTGAAGGTAACTTCCCCTAGATTTGACTTCTCGAAAAATTGGCCTAAGCAGATCGAGCCTCGCGCTGTACGACTCAGGGAACGCATCCGATACAACTATAATGTCGATGTCGCTCCGCTGGCCGTGTTCGCCTCTAGCCACAGACCCGAAAAGAACAATAGAACGAACCTTCAGCCTCTCACGGAGACATGTGGAAACATCCTCCAGAACAAATCGAATCAGTGGTTTGATGTCCAAGTTCAGCGCCGAAGCCTTCTTGCGTCAACTCACAAATAAGAATGAGTTTCAGCCGGCTTACTTCACATCAAGTTGCCATCGTGAAATGCGCGGCGGGGACGTTCAAGGACTCGAAAGAGATTCAACGAGCCGTTCGAGCCCTAGAACGCCTTGAAGAGCTAGCGCCACCCAACCATAGCCGTTTCAACTTTGAGGTGATGGGGTATACACCACAAGAATTCATCGACATGCTTCATCGGCTTAATATCAAAGCCGTCGAGGCGATGGAACAAGGCATTCCGATCATCAGCGGTCCCTTCTTCAGCGAACTGAAACGCAAACTCGA
>CAZRDM010000014.1:0-55690 GCA_964598845.1 uncultured Candidatus Bathyarchaeia archaeon | reverse complement strand
GATCGCTGGGAAAGGTCCTTCTCTTGCATTAGGAAAATAGATGTTCGCGGCGAGCCTAATTCCGTCACGCATTGGAATTTGAACATCGTACAAGCAGTTCGTGACCAAGTCTTTTGGATTGATCATTGAAAGATACCTGACTTTTGCATTGTTCCATCATTTGGAACACACACTCATAAGACATATGCTGATTAGTCCCTGAGCTAACAGGTCACTTCGATCAACTTAGTGCTAGAAGAAACTGGAGAGAGAAGAGAACTCAAGCGTACACTGAGAGACTCGGTTTTGACAGAACTTCGTACAAGACTTTTCAGTCTCCAATCACCGGGCACTATGTTCCGAGCATTCCTCGGGCCACCCCACAACAAGACCTTCTCGCCAGAAGACGCACAGACTAGAAGCATCGCCTAGGGTCGCGAGAGCAATGGTTGCTGATGTCGCGGCTCAGGTATGTTAGATCAAGCAAGTCTTTTTAGGCATAGAGCCTTTTCGGTCAATTCCGATTTGTTGTAGCAGACAATGAGGCGTCTCGGATGAAAAGTGTGCTCACTCTTCTCTCTGAGAAGGAAATTGAGGCTATTCACAATGCGAGCGTCCGCATCCTCGAGCAGGGAGGTGCGCTAGTAAGAAGCCCAAGAGCCTTGAAGGTGCTCGCAGACGCTGGGGCAAAAATAGATACTGAAAAGAAACTAGTTAGAGTCCCCTCCAGTCTCGTCAAGGAATGCCTTCGAAAGCATCCTACCAGTTTCACGCTAAGTGGACGGATCAGGAGAAATGACCTACCGATTACTCCAGATAGAATGTATGCACATAACGGTGGCGGTTGCTTAAACATTCTAGACGCGAATTCAGGTAAGGCAAGGACTGCGACGGCGAAAGACGTGGAAGTTTTGAGCAAGCTCCTCGACGCATTGGACAATATCCATCAGTGCACGACGCTGATCTATGTCAGCGACGCGCCTCCGGAGGTCAGGGGCATACATACCTCTGTGAATCTCCTCCGAAACACCACAAAGAACTGCGTTTTCACGCCCTACAATGTCAGCAACCTCGAAGTAATTGTGAGGCTCGCGGCAACAATCGTAGGAGGAAAAGATGAGCTGAGGAAGACTCCGTTGATTCAATTCGGCATATCTCCGACAAGTCCACTTGAGTTGTCGGAGGATGTGGCCGATCAACTGATGAAAGCTGCGGCCTATAACCTTCCTGTAGCGATTCTTCCCTGCCCGTTGGCAGGGGGTACCTCCCCTGCTACCCTCGCAGGCACACTCGTCCAGCAGAACGTTGAGTTCCTAGTCAGTCATGTTATCGTTCAGCTGGTCAATCCAGGGAACTCCGTCTTCTACTCGGGGCGGGCGATGTCTATGGATATGAGAACGGGGGTTTCTGCCATGGGTGTGGAATTCGGGCTGATGTCCGCCGCAACCGTTCAACTCGCAAGGTACTATAATCTACCCTCAGATGTCTACGGCTTGGCCACCAACTCGAAGAGCGTAGACGAGCAAACGGCCTTAGAGAAGACTGCTGTGGGACTACTCCCCGCGCTAGCTGGCGCTAACTTCTTGTCAGGAGCGGGTTCACTTGAGATGGGAATGACCGCGAGCCCAGAGCAGCTTGTCATCGACAACGAGATCCTTCAGGTAATCTTCAGAGCTTCTCGCGGGATCGACGTGAGTTCAGAAACGCTTGCGGCGGATCTGATAGAAGAGATCGGGCCGGGCGGCCATTACTTAGGCACAGAACATACCAGGAAATTCTATCTCCATGAACATTACGTTCCTCAGCTCTCCGATAGAAGTGTGAGAGCTGACTGGGAGAAGGCCGGAAGCAAGGAGATGGTTAAGAGGGCGGGGGAGAGGGTGGATAAGATTCTGAAGGAGCATTCAATTGAACCTCTAGACCGAGATGTCGAAAAAGAGCTTGAGAAGATAGTAGCTGAGGCTGACAAAGAGTTAGCGCGATAAGGAGTGTATTCGCTCCTATCGAAGGGGGTCAGAAGTCAGATAGAAGAACGACAGGTTAACAGCGCAAACGCGCAAGGAATTCCGTTCGACTCACTTGCGACTGGCGCGAGCCGGCGCCATTATGCCTAAGATCTGATCCATCTGACCAATTTGATCAAGAGGTAGAGCAGGGTGCCGTTTAGGATCGTCAGGCTGATGACCTCAGCCATGTCTCCCATCTCGAAATTGAGGAGCAGTGAAAGTTCAAGCATGACCGCAAGAGAGAATGTGAAGATAAGGACTGGAATGGAGAGGATGGCCAGGAGTGTCAGAAAAAGCGCGAACCTTCTCTTGAGATTGTCTGAGACCAAGATCACCGACCAAGCGCTTTTCCGAACATCGTGTCATTGGACGAGATGACATGCAACGTATCTTCCTTGCTTCACCTCAACGAAGTCAGGCTCCTTTTCGGAGCAGGTTGGAATCGCGTAGGGGCAGCGGGGATGAAAGTAGCAACCCGAGGGAGGATTCAGGGATGAAGGGACCTCTCCCTTTAGGGACTTCCTCGTTACTTTGGCCGCGGGATCCGGGACGGGTATGGCTGACATTAAGACCTTGGTGTAAGGATGCAAAGGTTCGAGATACACGTCATCCGTAGGTCCCAGTTCGACACCCTTTCCCAAGTACATCACCATTGTCCTGTGACAGAAGTGTCTGACGGTGCTGAGGTCATGCGAGACATAGAGGTATGCTAATCCCAGTTCTCCTTGCAATTCTCTAAGCAGGTTGAGGATGCTTCCACGTATCGACAGATCAAGTGAAGAAACAGGTTCGTCCGCTAAGATGAGCTTTGGCCCCACAGCCAGAGCTCTCGCAATTCCTATTCTCTGCTTTTGGCCTCCGCTGAACTCGTGTGGGTACCTGTTCACGTAGGCTTTGGAGAGCCCAACTCGCTCAAGCAGCTCCTGGACTCTTTTCATTCTCTGTTTAGCTTTTCTCAGTCCACGCATCTTGAGGGGCTCTGCGATTATATCCGCAAGCGTCATCCTAGGGTCAAGAGAGGAATGCGGATCTTGGAATATCATTGAGATCTGAGATCTGAGCCACTTGAGCCTCTCCCTACTCATCTTGAAAATGTCTTCGCCAGTGAAGATAGCTTCGCCCGATGTCGGCTCTATAAGACGCATGATGAGACGAAGTACAGTTGTCTTGCCACATCCGCTCTCACCGACAAGCCCGAAGGTTTCTCCAGCCTCAACGATGAAACTTGCACCGTCGACCGCGTGAACCCATCTAGCTCGCGAGAGGATTCCTCTTCTCGCGGGAAAATACTTCCTTAGACTTCGCACTTCGAGAAGGGCTTCATGCTTCATCGAGATATCGCTGGGCCGCTCGGAAGCAGCACACTCTATGTCCACTATCGACTTCTACCTCTGGAGGCTCCTTACTGCATAAATCGGTAGCGTAGTCGCACCTCGGCTGAAAACGACAACCTCTCGGCGGACTGATTAGGTCTGGTACAAATCCTCTGATCGAGTAAAACTCTCTCACCCGTGTTCCTAACGTAGTTAGCGTAGCCTTCAACAAAGCTTCGGTGTAAGGATGTACCGGCCGCTTGAATATTGTCCCAACATCTGAACACTCAACAATCTTCCCTGCATACATCACGGCAACTCTATCGCAGAGTTCCGCTACGAGGCCGAGGTCATGAGTTATTAGCATAGTCGACATCTTGAGCTCCCGCTTGAGGTTTTTCATCAACTCGAGGATCTGAGCTTGGATGGTTACATCTAGGCTTGTCGTGGGTTCATCCGCTATCAATAGTAAGGGGTTGCAGGATATCGCCATCGCGATCATCGCGCGTTGTCTCATTCCGCCGCTATACTCATGTGGGTAATCTTTCATCCTGTTCCATGGATCTGGAATTCCCGCTCTTTCGAGCAGGCTCACTACCATGCTACTGACTTCATTTCTTGAAATATCCTGATGCAATCTGATCGCCTCAGCAACCTGCTCCCTGATCGTGAAAACCGGGTTAAGCGATGACATTGGGTTCTGGAAGACCATCGATATCTTTCTGCCTCTGATTTTCTCCATTTCCCGTTGTCTTTTCAGGAGAAGATCCTCTCCATCGAAAATCATGTGCCCACCAGCGATTCTTCCTGGGGGTTGGACCAGCCGAAGAATCGAAAGCCCAACTGTACTCTTTCCGCACCCTGACTCACCAACGAGCCCGAGTGTTTCTCCCCGCTCTACGTACAGGTCTATCTCGTCAACCGCCCGAACGATACCTTCAACAGTATGGTAGTGCGTTTTCAGTGCTCTTATCTCAAGTAGGCCCATTGTCTTCGGCTCATACCCTTGTCTTAACATCGAAGGCATCTCTCAACCCGTCCCCTAGCAGATTGCAGGCCAGAGTGACTGCGAATATCGTGATCCCAGGGAAGGTTGATGTCCACCATGCCGTTCCCAAGTAGTTTCTTCCTTTGCTGATTAACGCGCCCAAGGATATCGCAGAGGGATCTCCAAAACCCAAGAAGGTGAGGGTTGACTCGTATAGAATGAACCAAGCCACGTCAATCGTAGCCAAGACGATTACTGAGGACAAAGCGTTTGGGAGAATATGTCTAGCAATTATTAGGAGATCACTCATACCCAGTGATCTGGCAGCTTCAACGAAAGATTGTTCTCTCAGCGACAGAAATTCACTGCGCACAACTCTAGCCATCCACGGCCAGGCAACAATCGCCATGGCAGCAGCTATTAGAAGTAAAGACCGCACCTTGAACATCGACACCATGACTACTAGCAACACTAATGTCGGCAGAACAAGAACCACATCAGTGATCCGCATGAGGACGTCGTCGATGACGCCTCTATAGTATCCCGATATTGCTCCCACGCCTACTGCGATGAGGATTTCCAGTAACACTGCTGTTGCCGCAACCATGAGTGATGTTCTGGTTCCCCAAATGATGTATGCGCCAACGTCTCTGCCAAGCGGATCAGTACCCATCATGTGCCCAATACTGGGAGGCAGCTTCGCCCTCGTTAGATCCACTTCTATTCGGTCCTCAGGCGCGATCACTGGGGCAAGAAGCGCCATGAGGATGACCGTCGATATCGTAATACCGCCTACGAGCGAGCCTCTGTTCCTCGAAAACTTTCTCCAGACGATCTGAGCTCTTCCAGTTCTTGACACTGTCTCTTGACTTACCTGTAATGTGACGTTCAATACTTAATCCTCGGATCCAGCAGGCCGTATGCTATGTCCGTGCAGAGGTTGGCAAGCAATACCATGACTGTTATCATTAATGAAAGTGCCATCAGGGCAGGATAGTCTCTCTTCAGCGCAAACTCCGTGAACAATGACCCTAGGCCTGGGATTGAAAACACTGTTTCCACTACGACCGACCCGGAGAGAATGAAACCCACGGAGAGACCCACGAAAGTGACGGTTGGCAAGAGCGCATTTCTTAACGCGTGCTTATAGACCACCATTCTCTCTTTGACGCCCTTTGCTCTGGCTGTCGTTATGTAGTCTTGTCTCAGCACTTCAAGCACGTTAGATCTGACAAGTCTGAAGAGATAGGCTGTGTACACGAATGAGATCACTGTCACCGGAAGGACTAGATGTCGTGCGACATCTACCACGCGTTCGAAAGGTGCAAGTTCAACACCATGCGTCATGAAACCGAACGAAGGGAATATTCCAAGCCAGACTGCGAATATCATTATTGAAACCAAAGCTGTCCAGAAAGTTGGCATCGAATAGCCCAACAACGCTGAAACTGTGCACAGATTGTCGACTGCTGAGTACTGCTTCGAGGCAGCAATCACTCCCAGCGCCAAGGCGAAAACTAGTGATACGGCTTCCGCTGTAAGCATGATCGCGACAGTCACCCAAACTCGCTCACCTATGAGGGAGAGCACTGGGCGGCCGAACTGAGCACTGTATGAAACGCCCAGGTCCCCACTAAGCATCTTACCAATCCAGATAAGATACTGCACGTGTAGAGGCTGCTCAAGCCCGAGTTCCCTTCGCACCTGTTCAATTATTAGAGGAGAAACCGGGTGTCCCGACTCGGCAAACATTAGCTGGATCGGGTCACCGGGTGCGAAATGAATGAGAAGGAATATGATTGCGGTAGCGATAAAGAATGTAGGAATAAGGAGCAGAATTCTTCTAATGATGTATCCCGCTAACCCCACTTACCGGAGCACTCCAAAAAGAAAAAGGAGGGAGGAGCTATTCGGCTTTTCTCTTCCTCATGACAACAGCGGCAGCACCGAATCCAACTATCAGTCCCACGACAAGCCCTCCGAGCACCGGAATCACGTAGGCACTTGCCGGAATCACCGCTTCTGGCGTCACCACTTCTGGGGGCGGCCACGGTGAATAGGCCGCTTTCGCCATGAGTTCCTTGGCCTTCGCAGGGTCATACGTGTAGGATGGAGCTTTCGGATTCCAACCCCACGTTGCTGGATGGATGGGAGAGTTGCCCAGTTGAAGCATGCCCTTGTACACAACATCGCGTATTTGTTCATAGGGAACGAGATACGCGATGGCTTGTCTCACAAGCGGATTGGCAAGGACCGGATGCTTATGATTCAAAGCAATGAACAGTGTTCGTGGATACGGAATCCTCTCCACATGGAAAGCTGGATCGGCCTCCACCTTAGGAACCTCATCCGGGATATCCGTTGAGAAGTAGATATCCATCATGTCCACGTCGCGTGCCCGCAGAGCTGACAGAGCTGTCATCGGTTCGGTCACGGTCTCAAACACGATTCCCTTCAGGAATGGGGCTCCACGGTAGAACCCGTCGAAAGCTTCCACTTCAAAGGATTCGGCGCGCGTCCAAGCCTTGAACTTGAAAGGTCCGGTTCCCGGTGGCGGCGTCTTGGTGTTGTATTCGCTGGTCTTGAGTTTATCGTTCGAGATCTTCCCAAGCACATGTTCTGGAACTATCATTGAATAAGAAGTCATGACGAGTGTCGTAAGTTCGGGGGATTTCTTTGCTAGATGAAGAACCACTGTGTAGTCGTCGGGGGCCTCAACAGATTTGACGGCGGCGCTGAAATCTCCGTAATACTCGGCCTCGGTCTTCGGATCTAGGATCGCATCGAACGTGTACTTGACATCCTTTGAGGTAAATGGCACACCATCGTGCCACTTTATGTCCCGCCTCAGATGGAAGGTTGCCGCCATTCCGTCACTTGAGAACTCAACAGATTCGGCCATATCTGGAACTGCCGCGTATTTCCCGTCAGGGGTTAGTCCGACCTGGTACAGAGAACGGTACAGAGTATTCTGCTGTATGTATCCAGTTCCAAGATAGAATGGGAGAAGCCCTGTCACGAAACCCGTCGTTGGATGTGAGGCGTACTTGACGATCACTTGGTCTGCTCTGGTCTTTCCTTCTACTGTCCAATTACCGGCATCGTAGGCTCGATACATCCCGCTATAACCCTTTACCTCTTTTCGCGTCATCTGGGCGTACAATGGATACCCAACGATAATTGTGCCTACGTCTTCCTGGTGCATTTCCTGCCAAGCATTCAGGTGTTGCAGTCGCTCTGTGGTGTTGTATGAGCCCATTCCGGCCCTAAGGAGGTTGTCAGCAACGCCATTTGTCCACGCCCAATAGTTCCAACCGACCGGTGGAAGACCTTCAGAGGCATAGCATCCGATGTACCACACATAATCAGTGAGCATCCAGCTGTAACCCATGTAGTCAGCGTCCATCCCTCCGTCGTCCCAAGTCAACCCGGGACTGAAGTATGTGTGAGCGAAATACGAGGCCTTCTCGAGACTCTCGATCTGGACGTTTACGCCTATTTGAGTCAACTCTTTCTTCATCAACTCCGCGATTTCAAGCTTCTTCGTATCGCCTGCCAGCACGGTCCAGTGTATTGTGATAGGCGGCACTTGCTCCTGCTGAGCCCCTGCCATCACAAGGAAGAAACTACCGAATAGCAGCGACAGAAGCACAACAGAAATAGCCTTCAAGCTTTTTCCTCGAATTCAGTCAGGGCTGCATCATAAAAGCTCTTGCTATACGGTCTCTGGGATGGTAGTACATATGCCATGAGGCTCCGACAACTAGCATATCCAGCTAGAAGCGAGATCATGATCCTCCATAGAGACATTCGGAGGCTACCAATACGAGAGAAAATCCAACACACCTGAAATTCAACGAAGGCTACCTGAGAAGGGATGGAGACGAGCGCCCCATTCCGCCGAGTCGCGAGATCTCCCGTTACACACAACCATTATCAGCGCAGACCAACGTGACATCAATTTGGAGTCATTTGAGCTTAACAACCATTGAAGAAGAACGAGCGGAAAGGATCCATCGCGAAGCCCTACTGTTTGTTGCTCATTGGGACGTTCTACTCCTAGAGGTCTGCCCAAGGCGAAAATTAGGTGAAACTCACGTCCTGAAGAAACTGCAAATTCATCGTATGAAGGAAGGCGGCGTCGGTGCGGCTGTCACTACGGCTGGAGCTGACCTTCCAGGTTCACAATCTCTTCGATTCGTTCTTGAAAGCATCGACATGATGAACCTGGAATGCGATGAAAGCAACGGAGACATAGTAGTAGCTACTTCTGCGAGAGACATTAGTGAAGCGAAGAGAGATGGCAGGGTAGCGTTTGTGCTTGCCATTGAGGGAGGTAGGCCCTTGGAGGGCGAGTTAGCGATGCTGAGAACCCTTCATAAGCTGGGGCTCAGATGTGTAGGTTTGACATGGAACTATAGAAATGAGCTTGCTGATGGACTCGGTGAACAGCGATGTCTCGGCCTCAGCGACTTTGGAGCACGGGCCGTCGAGGAGATGAACAAGCTGGGGATTGTAATTGATCTCACTCACGCATCCAAAAGGACGTTCAACGATGCGTTGGAATGTTCGAAGGACCCGGCAATCGCCTCTCACTCAAATCCTATCGGAGTATGGAACCATAAGAGGAATCTTGATGACGACCAGATCCATGCTCTCGCCGAGAAGAATGGAGTCGTCGGAATCAACTTCTGGCCAGATTTTGTAGGAAGCAACCCGACCCTTGAACACATCTTGAACCATATAGATTACGTTACCAAGCTAGTTGGCGTCGATCATGTAGGTCTCGGCCCCGATTACGTTGAGAGTGAACTGGAAACCTCTTATGCGGAGTTTATTGGGGAAAGTAGTTTTCAGCGTGGAGCTTTCCCCTCAGGCGTTGAGGACATAACGAAGCTCAATAATGTAACTCGCGGGCTTGTGTCCAGAGGTTACTCAGATGGAGAGATCAAGAAAATTTTGGGGGAGAATTTGCTCAGGGTCTTTAGAGACGTAATCGGCGGATAGCTCTATCGGTTCATTTATGGTAAAAGATTATGGAAACGATTTCCCTTTACTGCTCGGTTGCGAATCTGGCTATTGTTGTCGGGAGCAATCGAATCTGCTCAAAGGTCGCGCTGAAGCTGTCTGGACAGCGTACAGCAGCCAGTGTCGCCAGGTCTATGTTATGTAAGTAACTACTCTGGCAGCTCTGCGGAGTCCGCAGTCGTAGCAACGAAGTCTGTTGTTCCCATGATTAAGGTGTCCTTGAGTTTCAGGAGTGGCGTCGTCGTGGTTGTCCGCGGTGTGAGTGGCCCTGAAGAGTAGAGGCAACAACGACACTCCTGAAACAAAGTTTTCCCATACTGAATGAGCCGTACGACAAGCTTTATGCTGAAAGAGAGGCTTTGGTCGACCGAGGTGTTTGTTCACGCACAGCACTTACGAATTTCGACTTCAGAAACTGAGGAGAAAGATGCACGAAAACAACCTCGATGGAGTCATACTCGTCCCAGGACCTAATCTAAGGTACTATACAGGTCGAATCAGCGTCGAATCAATCTTACTAGAAAGAATCTTCCTCTTGTTCGTACCCAAAGAGGAACCACCCAATCTTCTGGCGCCAGATTTTGAGCTAGGCCCATACCGCGATTGTCCCATCCAGATGAAACTACACGGGTGGCAAGATAATGAAGGGCCATCCCATGCGCTCGAAGATCTTGTCAGAGAGATGGAACTGAAAGGTAGCTGGGGAATGGAGGGGAGGGTTCCTTTCCGATTCATTCATATCCTTACCAAGTATGCAAAGCCCAAGCTAGAGGATGGAGAATCAATTCTACAGACAATCAGGGAGATCAAAGAGGAAGAAGAAATCCAGTTGCTGAAGAAAGCAGCATCGATTCTAAGCAGGTCATTCCTGAAGATTCCAACTCTGCTAGAGCGTGATATGAGTGAGCAACAGCTTGCCAGAAGACTTTCTGAGCAGATCTATTCGGAAGGCGCCGAATCAGTGTTCGTAGTGCTTGTTCAGGCTGGCGAGAGGGGCGCCGACCCACACTGCCTTCCTTCTGCTAGAAAGATTGCGGAAGGAGAAGGCATCGTGATTGATGCGGCGTGTACGTTCGCTGGATACTACGCCGATATTACGAGGACTGTTATCTTGGGGAAAAATAAGCGATTTGAAGAACTGTATGCACACGTTCTCGAAGCACAAGAAAAGGCCATCAGAGCTTCCCGACCTGGAATAGAAGTTGGTTCCATTGATCAGGCAGCAAGAGATCGCCTGAAGGAAAATGATCTTGGTAGGTATTTCATGACTAGGACGGGGCATGGTCTCGGTCTTGAGGTTCATGAGCCCCCATACATAGTTTCAAACGGGGATGAGATCCTTCAGCCTTCAATGGTCTTTACCATTGAGCCGGGTGTCTACATACCAAGAGAGCTGGCCCTAAGAATAGAAGACGATGTCCTGACATTAACCCACGACCATGAAGTGCTTACAAGCGAGCTCCCAAAGGAGTTCGGCTGGTGGCGTTAACTTTTCCTTAGAAAACCTGAAAAGCTCAACAATGTAGCTTGCACGAATATGTGCAACACCAACCCACCAGTTCGCTAATGAGAGTGCTTGCGGTAGATTTCCGCCTTCGCCGTGCTGACGAATTCGTCAAGATTTCTCCTGACATCTAAGGAGAGTGGTTGGATCTCACAACTCTTGAGCAGTTCCCTCGCCCGATTTCTCGCTTTCAGAATCACGTCCCTCGCTCCATTTTTCTGCCAAGTCGTTCTAGTGAACCTGTCGCTAAGCTTCGGCATGGAAAGTTCCGTCAAATGATCCAACGTGTGTTTGGCTCCAAGGAAGGTGCCTCCGATTCCGATATTCTCGATAACGTCCAAGGCTAGTCTTTCTGCATCTACACGAATTCCGCGAACGTTGCGTTTGACCATCTGTATTATCTCATCATCGATAAGCAGCTGCGCAGGGCTTTGAGTGATTCCGGTTTCAAGAGCGCCCATTCCAGAAACCATACTCGCGCCTACGAGACCGCTCTCTAACCAGGAAAAAGCTTTCTCGTAGCCGACTTGCTCGTCCATAAGCTTCGAATCGGACGCGGCCCATCCGGTATCAACACATAGACCGTACTTATCAATGCAGACTTGGGCAGCTGCGGTTTGCAGCAGAGCGACCTCGGTCGCACCCGAGCTGAAGGCTCCAGATCTCGGGTCAATCATCCCAGCTCGAATTAAAGCGTACATAGCCAATCCTGGATTGACCAGTTGACCCAGTACGATCCCCATCAAGATCTCCGCTATCTGTATGACCAATGTTCCAGCGAGCGTTATCGGCGCTGTTCCGCCGGCTTGAGGCATTGATCCTACACTTGACAAGAGCCCTTGCTTCGCCCCCTCCTTGAAGACGTGCAATTCATGTGATGAAAACTGAAGCGGACTTGTCGGTACCAGCCCAACGTCGACAATTATCGGTCTCTTTCTGAACTCCTCCGGTCCACCTGCAACAATCTCCGCCATCTCGTGAACATACGACTCCACGCCCTTGGCAAGCCCTGCGATGGAGCATGGTTTCGTGGTGTTGTCAAAGCATATTCTTGCCGCGTCTATTCCACGTGTCTGGATCGGCAAGTTTTGAGGCACAACGGGGCACATCACGAGGTTCACGTTCTCCAGACACTCAGAGAGCCTCGCGAAGGTTGCTAAGTCATTCGTCGTCGATAATCTATGCATGCCCGTCTCGAGATCGAACGTGTATGTCGCCCCCTCGGATTGATGACCTAGAATGTTACTACCGCTAAGCGTGACGTCAAACTTTGAATCCCTACCATAAAGTCGGCATACCTTTCCTGCCTTCTTCAAGGATTCTTCGACCAGACTTTCCGGCAGCTTCGCAACCTTACACTTGAGATCGACTTCGGCGCCAACCGATTTCAAGAGATCAAGAAACTCGGCGTCATCGATCTTGCAACCCACGCGTTTCAAGATCTCAAGAGAGGCTGAGTGAATATCGCTAATCTCCTCTCTCGAGAGAATTTCAAGGATGGGCATCTCAACCATGACTGATCTGACCATATGGGGCTTATTAGAAATTGGACCGCTCCGTCCTGCCTCCTATCGCAGCATATTTTCGTTGAGCAAAGTTGTAAGAATCAGCCACAACCCGTTAACGAACGTCTCTGGAATGAACGCAAGCGATGTGTTCAACAGGAAGATGATGCTGGAATCTAAGAACACGGTTGTCATCACCACGACGAGCAAAGAGCCACCTAGATCTAGATCCTATAACACGAAGCTTGCTGCAGCGAAGTTATCGCAATCCATGCGAAGGTTTCCTAAAGCGGTGGCTCCGGGAACGCTTAAGACTTTGCTCAGGTACATCCCATTTTCGTGAGACGGTTTGCGTAAACGAGAGGTCTTAGTTGACTCCGTAATGAGTCCTGATTCAGACAGGAAACTCGTCGCAACAAAGGGATAGATGAAGCGCATGGTCAAGAGGGGCTTGAGAGGCGGTCAACTACGCTTCTTTTCTAGGGGGCAGCTCGAAGACATTCACGCAGCAACGCTTGAGGTGCTAGAGAAAGTCGGCTTGCACGTCCCGTCAAAGCCGATTCTGCAGATATTCGAGAAAGCTGGGGCAGAAGCAGACATCAAGACTGAGAGAGTAAGAATTCCTCAGCACCTCGTTGAGGAGTCTATACGAAAAGCGCCGAGACAGATTCTCCTATGCGGTAGAAACCCCAAGTACGATATTCTGTTAGAGGGTAGGCGAATCTATTTCGGGTTGGGCGGAACTCCTACACCTTTCATCAGAGATCTTGAAACGGCTGAGTTTAGGAGACCCACGAAGAAGGATTTCGCGGACGCAACCAGACTTGGTGACGCACTGGAACATCTTTCCTTCATCATGGCCATAGCCGGAGCATTCGACGTACCACTTCAAGTTGAATATGAGCATGAATGGGAGGCCTTATTCAACAACACTGTGAAACCAATCGTCTACTCGGCTCCAAGCGCCTATTCTGCAAAGAAGGTGCTGGAGATGGCGGTTGCAATCGTTGGAGGCATGAAGGAGCTTCAGAGAAGACCCATAATGTGCCTATACAGCGAGACAACTTCACCACTCTGCATAGGAGCCGCGAACGAGAACATGATTGAATTTGCCGAGGCAGGCATCCCAATAACGGAGGGTCCAGCTCCGTTGGTCGGCGCGACCGGGCCGGGGACCGTCGTTGGCACATATCTTGTTGGGAATGCGGAGAATCTGGCAGCACTGACGTTATGTCAGATGGTGAACCCCGGAACGCCGTTCATATACGCTTGTTGGTCCGCAGTGATGGATCCGCTGACGGGAAGAACCTCTTACGGTGCTCCTGAATTCGCGTTCACTACCTCTGTTCTGAATGCGCAAATGGCGGAGTTCTATGGTCTGCCCTGTTACGGCTTCGCTTCGCCATCCGATTCAAAGCTTCCGGACGCTCAAGCCGGTGCCGAGGCTATGATGATGGCCCTGATGAACGCGCTCGCGGGAGTAAATTTGATGCATGACTGTGGGTACCTCTCGAGCGGAAGCGCCGGCTCCTTGGAGATGGCAGTCATTTGCAATGAGATCCTTGGAAACATCTTTCGAATAGTGCGAGGCACGGAAGTAAGCGATGAGACGCTAGCCGTTGACGTAATAAGCGATGTAGGACCTGGTGGGAACTTCTTGGGTCATAAGCACACATTGAAGCATATAAGAGATGAGCTCCACATACCCACCATCTTCGATAGATGGCCTGAGACAACTTGGATGAAAGCCGGGCGCAAAGCGACACATGAGTTGGCGAAAGAGAAAGCCAAGAAAATTCTGAAGGAACATTATCCCGAGCCGCTCCCAAAGGACGTGCAGAGAAAAATATCGGAGATAGTTAAGGAAGCGGAAGAAGAACAGGTAAAGAAAATCTAAGGCCAAGCGGTTTCTAGCGAGCTACAGCCGACATGTCACATCTCACATAGTTCACCACAAGATCGCGAATTTCTTGGCCGCGCGATGTAGCGGTTAGTTTCTCCTCTGACGATTTCCCTCTACTCTGCCCTAGTATTAACCGGCTTGCATCGGGCAGAATATCGACCGTTACGCGTGTGGGACAACAGCTTCGCGATGGATCGTTCAGCCTGTTCTTATCGATGAAACGTTTTCCAAGTATGCTTTCAACGACGAATGGTTCAGCTTCTTTCAGTCACCTCAGCGAAAATTCCAGGCCGAGTCACCCGCTTACGCCTGTTCCGATGGGTAAACGATCCACCTAGCCTTCCGCGAATATGCAGACATCCTGCGAGCCTTTAGCTCATTCGCTTCTCGGCCCTCGTGATCAAGTTGTCAATCGCTTTCTGCGTTTCAATATTCAGGGGCTTTGGTTTGTGGCTTTCAAGTATTTTCTTCGCTCTGTCTTTTGCGGTAGCCGCTAAGTCATGTTGACCTATGGCGTCTAGGCTCCATGCTGGTTCTGTTCTCTTTATCCGACTGTATAGGGTTGGGAACCATCTCTCCGTCATGACATGTTTCAAAGTATGCTTTTCGGCTAGGAAATGTCCACCGATGCCAACTTTCCTTATCGTTTCCTCGGCCAACTCTTCCTCAGTCACTCCAAAACCTCTCGCAACCCTGAGCATCGCTCCGCACAATTCATCATCTATCGCCAACTGCTCGAGGCTGTAGGTGTTTGCTGAGTCGAATGTTCCTCCACCGAATATCACATCCGCACCCGCCAAGACAAGCGGCAACGTGGACGTGACCTTCTCGAAAGTAGCCTGTGAGCCAGGCATGCTCGCCTCAGTATTCAGAGCCGCTGGCATACTGGGTAGGTCGTAGTGTCTGGCGAGGTTGATTACGCCGACCATTATTACGGCTCTCTCGGGAGCGCCCATTGCGAGGGCACCGGTCTTGAGGTCCATAACAGATGCTGACGCACCATAAAGGACTGGGCAGCCTGGGTTTATGGCCTGAACCATAGCGATCCCGGCGAGTATCTCCGCATTGATAACGACGAGTTGTCCTGCAACCGTTACTGGTGCGGTTGCTCCGCCCATGCTCAGGCTGTATAGCGATATCGGTATGAAGCCTTTTGCGTATTCAATCAAAACCTTGAGTCCATTCTCGTCGTACTGAAGTGGGCTAATGGGTTCCTGATGCACCGAAATAATAGGTCTCTTCTTCAGCTCATCCTTCCCGCCAGCAACTGAGGCTGCCATCTCGATTACGAGACGTGCTGTTTCAGCTGTCGCTCCGGGCGCTATCACGTTGCTTACATGCTTTGAGGTGTTCATCAAGCCTGCATGAAACCTGTAAAGATCAGCGAGCTGCTCTGGTACGTCGCAGGGCATAATCTCCACCTGAACCATGTGAAAGTTTGGCAGGGCGTCAGCGACCAAGGCGAATCTCTTCGCGTCATCTTTCGTTGCTGTTCTTCTCTGGCCCGTGTCCAAATCGTATACGTAGGCCCCACAGCCAGAGGGACAAAAGTGAACCCTTCCTTTCCTCAGCTCAACATCACGGGCAGGCTCCCTAGCGCAGAGAGTCACGCTCTTCGGCACACGTCTCAAAGCTTCTTTCAGAACTCCCTCCGAGATGTACGCGACCTTCGTTTTCCGATCAACTTTGGCTCCGAGAGAGTCGAGAGCATCAAGTGCCTCCTCATCGGGGAATCTCACGCCCACATCAGACAGAACGTCCAGCGAAGTTGAGTGAATAGCTTCCAGCTCCTCCCTCGGCATCGCCCCAAGAACGAACTCCAACTCTGCTCGCTCCTCTAATCAGATAGTTCGTTTATATGACTTAGGAACTGCGCACGTTCTTTGTCGAATGATTTGAGTAACAAAAACAATCCAGAGCAATTTTCCTGAGGCATGCACTCGAGAGCTAACCGCAACTTTCCTCGCGTCCATCACTGCCTGCCAATATCTCAACGATACTATGGGCAATTCTTGTCGGCACGCGGAAGAACCAGAACCAAAAATCTGAAACATGCTCGCATCATGAGGACACAACCTCCGGCGTATGCATTTCAATTGAAGGAAACGACGATTCAAGCGAGGTGAATATTCTACCTGCTCAAATGCTTCACCGTGCATGAGAATGAAAAACGCTTCAGATTCACTTACCTCAATCAAGTTGGGGAATGTGGCCATGCCGATCTCGATGGTTTTCCATCGCCATAATGCGGAGCACGCCTACCTGATCCTGAAGGAGCGAGCGAAGCAAGCATTCAAAGATGGCGTTGTACCGAAAGAAACCCTGAACACTTTTCCGTCGGAAAACAGCGAATCTGGCGTTGACGTTATCACTTGATCCGAAGGAGTTCTCCATAGCCATGTAACGTATCTGGTAGATGCGCGAGCCTGAGGAGCATCCATAACGTCGCCTGATTGCTTGAAACAACTGGTTTGCCGAGATCCTGTTCGAGTCTATCAACTATCTCTAAGGCACGGAAGTCGGTGCAACTGATGAAGACGGCGTCGGCCTCGTGTATGGCAACTTCCTTTGCCAATCGAAGTATCTCTTCGGGAGAGACATCTTCCATGCCCGTCTCTAAACCGAGTCCCTTCAGTGTGACCACATGAAAATCCTGCCCTTCGAGAAAGTCTCTCAACCTCCTATTCAGCCATTCAGGATATGGGGACGCAACGGCAAGGTTCTTTGCGTTTAGCCTCTTCAGAGCTTCAATGACAGCTGTTGATGTAGTTGTGGCGGTTCTTCCGGTAACATCTTCTATACGCTTTATGATCTTCTTGTCGTAACCGACTCCTCCGAACAGACTTCCACCAGTGCAACCGAAACAGATCACGTTGACATTGCCATCAGCCAGACGCTTCGCTTGTTCTTCCAAGTCATCCGACATTCTCTCAATTTCCTCTCGTGTGTCCGCTGCGAGTTTTAATCTTGCAAAATGAAGCGATACTCCTCGGGGTGCAATTCTGTAGAGTTCAGGCTCCATAGTTGTGTTCCCTGACGGAACTAGCACACCCAACTTCGCCCGCCATCCGATCATATCTCTCTCCCCAGCGAACCACACTCCTGTAACAACATTACTGTGAGATACATCAAGCTGAGGGGATTAACTTTCAACGAAATGGCAGGCCACCAATCTGTCGAATTCGATCTTTCTAAGTGCGGGCTCTTTCTCGCTGCAAAGTTCAACCGCTAGAGAACAGCGGGTGCGAAATCTGCATCCGCTTGGAGGATTGGCAGGGCTTGGGACATCTCCTGATATCACAACATCCATTTTGGCATGTCGGGGTTTGGCGATGGGAATGGCTGCGATGAGAGCTTGCGTGTAGGGATGCTTCGGGTCTTCGAAGACATCGTTAGTAGGGCCTTCCTCGACGATCTTCCCTAGGTACATTACGCAGATTCTTTCACTCATGTAATGTACAACATTGAGATTATGCGAGATGAATAGGTATGTGAGATCGTATGTCTTCTGAAGTTCTCGAAGAAGATTCAAGATCTGAGCTTGAACGGAAACGTCCAGTGATGATGTGGGCTCGTCGAGGATGAGGAACTTTGGGTTCAGCGCGAGAGCCCTAGCAATAGCTATTCTCTGTCTTTGACCCCCCGAGAACTCATGCGGATACCTTCTTGAATGATCACCTTGGAGCCCGACAGCCTCCAAGAGATGCTGAACTCGATTGCGCAGTTGGTGTCCTCTGAGTTTTGTGTGGGTAGTTATGGGTTCTGAGACTATCTTCTCCACAGTTAATCTGGGATTGAGTGACGTGTATGGATCTTGGAAGACCATTTGCATCTCACTCCTCAACTTCATCATCTCTTGTTTTTCTAGGGAGAAGAGGTCACGCCCATCGAAGACAACTTCTCCCGCAGTTGGCTCAGTGAGTCCCAAGATGGTTCTTGCTACTGTCGTCTTCCCGCATCCCGACTCGCCCACCAGTCCCACGGTCTTCCCTTTCTCAATGGAAAAGTCAACTCCGTCAACCGCTCTTAGTATTGTTTTGCCTAAGAGCGATCCGTAAACGAAGTACTTGCGGAGTCCTTTGACATCCAAGAGTCCTGTCATGGATTCTTGACACTACTATTGCGGTGTGAGTACAGGAAACACGCCGTGCAATGGCCTCGTCCCACTTCCACCAATTCGGGTTCCTTCGCTCTGCAAACATCCATGACCTGTGCGCATCTTGGGTGAAATCTGCAGCCCGATGGAGGGTCGATCAGATTTGGCAACGTCCCCTTGATCAGACCGAGCGGAGGCTTCTCTTTCTGAACTTTCGGGATAGAGTCCAGAAGCCCGACTGTGTAAGGATGCTTTGGCCTCTCGAGGACGGAGATGACATCGCCTATTTCAACGATCTTCCCTGCATACATGACGGCAACTCGATCACAGGTCTCCGCGACTACACCAACATCATGTGTGATAAGGAGGATGGACGTTTCTGTTTTCGCTTGCAGATCCTTGATAAGGTGCAATATCTGCGCTTGAACCGTAACATCAAGCGCCGTAGTGGGCTCGTCTGCTATTAGAACGGATGGCTTGCAGGAAAGCGCCATCGCTATCATCACTCTTTGTCTCATGCCTCTGCTGAGCTGGTGTGGATACTTCTTTAACGCGGGCTCTGGATCGGGAAGCATCACGGTCCTTAGGATCTCGACGGCGTTCTCGCGCGCTTCCTTCGCGCTCAACGGTTGATGCGTCGTAATAACGTCGAGAAGCTGTTCGCCAACCGTGAGCACCGGATTGAGAGAGCTCGTTGGATCTTGAAAGATCATAGAGACCTTGCTTCCCCTTACGGCTCTCATCTCCTCCTCCGTCTTCTCAAGCAAATTCTCACCGTCGAGGCTAATCCTTCCGCGGGCTATCCTACCAGGCTCTGGGATGCATCTCAACACAGACAAAGCGCATACGGATTTGCCGCATCCCGTCTCGCCCACAAGACCCAGCATTTCTCGGCGGCGGAGACCGAGGTTTACCCCTCCCAAAGCGTGTACAGTCCCTTCGTAAGTATGAAAATGAACATGTAGATCTTCTATGTCGAGAATGTTCTCCAAGACTTATCTCCTCAGCCTGGGGTCAAGGATATCACGTAGACCGTCGCCGAGCAGATTGAAGCCTAGAACACCAATGAATATCGCCAGTCCCGGAAAGGTCGCAACCCACCACCAGCTGGGGAAGAACAGTCTTCCATAGCTGACCATGAGACCCCATTCGGCGGCCGGAGGCTGTGCACCGACGCCCAAGAATCCGAGACTTGCAGCAGTGAGTATTGCGTAGCCAACATCTAGCGAACCTTGAACGATGATTGGAGCAATACAGTTCGGTATTATATGCCTCAACAGAATCTTGTACGTGCTGACTCCGATCGAGCGCGCTGCCTCTACGAAATCCAGTTCCCTTAGCGAGAGCGTTTGCCCTCGAACCAAGCGAGCATACCAAGGCCACCAGACTAGCGATATCGCTATCATAGCATTGGTGAGGCTTGGCCCGAGAGAGGCAGCGATCGCCAAGGCCAGAACGAGTGAAGGTACTGATAGGAAGATGTCTGTGATTCTCATGATCGCTTCGTCGACTACCCCACCAGCGTAACCTGCCATCGCACCAAGGAAGACACCGATCGTGGCTGCTATCGCTACAACCACAAGGCCTACTGTGAGCGAAATTCTGAACCCGTAAAGTACTCGGCTGAGAATGTCGCGTCCCAGATCGTCTGTTCCGAAAGGATGCGTAAGACTGGGGGCTTCTAATCTTCGCTCCAGGTGTACTCCAAATTCTATATCGGTCGGATAGGGCGCGACATATGGAGCAGTGATCGCGAAAAACAAGGAGAATACCAGCAGAATCAGTCCCACCAAGGTGAGGGGGCTCTTGCGCACTAGGTAGAACGTATACCTGAGTTCTCTCAACTCGGACTCGTGAATGTGAATGAAACTCCTAGGTTCTGTCATCTTACGATGCTACCCCACTATCGGTACTTTATCCTAGGATCGAGAAGTGCATACAGTATGTCCACGATGAAGTTTACAAGCAGATACGCAAGAGCTACTAGGAGCGAAACGCCGAGAATTGCCGGATAGTCAGAGTTGATTATCGACGAGGCTGCATATCTGCCCAGCCCAGGCCATGAGAAGATTGATTCGACAAGGAAAGTTCCTCCCAACATGTACCCGTATGATAGACCCGCAACAGTAACGGCTGGTATGAGCGCATTTTTGAGCGCATACTTGTAGATAACAACCCTTTGGGCCAGACCATAAGCCGTCGCGGTCCTGATGTAGTCTTGTCTTAGCACTTCGAGCATACTGGCCCTTACCATTCTGGTGATCACAGCGAGTGAGGTATAGGAGAGGACCATTGCGGGTAGGATCATGTGCTCAATGGTACTCGTCAATACCGGCCAGTTGCCTGTGATGATGCTATCAACCACATAGAGACCTGTTATGTGAATCAGCGGATGGTACCTGATTACATTGGTGTCCACGCGGTCTGCAAGAGGAAACCATCCCAGGTTCGCGGCTAAGAACAGTTGGAGCAGCATCGCCAGCCAAAAGCTCGGCATCGAGACTCCGCTCAGGGAAAACAGTCTGCTGACATGATCGGCTATCTTGTCTTTCTTGAGAGCGCTCATGACCCCTAGGGGTATGCCCACAACTACGGCGACGATCATGCTAACGGTCGTTAACTCCAGAGTGGCTGTGAAATAGTCGCCTATGTCTTGTACGACCGGGCGACGGGTCGCGATTGAGACGCCGAGATCGCCTCTCAAAAGTCTCTCAAGGTAAAGGTGATACTGAACATAAAGCGGTTTGTCGAGGCCCAATTCCCTGCGCAGTTGGGCGACTTCCTCGTGCGTTGCAAAGGTTCCAGCTTGCAGTCTTGCGGGATCTCCAGGGACCATATAGGCAAGCACGAAGGTAAGTGTTCCGACCCCTATTAGGACAACAGCAAGTAAGGCGATCCTTCGAAGCACATAGGTCGCGAAACCCATGTTATTTTCAGAATGGAAGTTCGGTCGAACCCTATTTAAATCGTCGGACTCGCTTGCGATATTGGGAAATCAGAGGAATTTCTTTGCAGAACATCATCTCAAAAAGGATATTCAAGCTCGCACTTCTAGGAATGATCTTCATAGCACTGCTGACCCTGACTGTACCAGGCGCAGTAGCACAACAAGCAGTTATGGACCCGAATACATTCTATTTTGCTACAATCCAGGAGCCGACAACCCTAGACCCAGCAGTCGTATACGACGGCTCTGACAGAATAACCAGACTGACCTACGAGAGCCTTCTCAACTACAGGGGTAACACGTTTGAAGTGGAGGCAAACTTGGCCGAGTCTTGGGAGTTTTCACCAGATTTCAAAGTATACACCTTCCATTTGAAGGAAGGAGTGACATTTCACGATGGAACCCCATTCAATGCCGAGGCTGTGAAATTCTCGCTCACGAGAATGCTCAGGATCGGCAAGGGAATGGCTTGGGCCTTCAAGATGGTCCTCGGCAAGTGGAATGAGACTAAGATCGACATCCTTGACACCTACACGATCAGGATGACGCTGAAGTATCCGTATCCCGCGTTTCTGACGATGATGGCTAGCAGGTATGCAGGTCCAATCATCAGCCCCAGTGTCATGCAACACGAGGTCGAGGGGGACCTAGCCCAGAAGTGGGCGTACGAGAACACCATCGGGACAGGGCCGTACATGTTGGAGAAATGGACGCGCAAGGTAGAGATAGTCTTGGTGAAGAATCCGAACTACTGGAAGGGCTGGGAAGGAAAGCACGTCGAAAGAGTCGTCATGAAAATAGTGCCAGAAGCATCGACGCAGCGCCTCATGCTTGAGCAAGGTGAAATTGACTCAGCCACCCACATAACAATCGATGACCTTGACGCTCTGAAGAGCAATCCGAATATCAAAGTAGTCGAGACGAAAGGTCTGAGTACCTTCAACTTCTTCGTGCTCATGAATACGAGAAAGGGCTTGCTACAAGACATTAGACTCAGGCAAGCGCTCTCCTACGCTTTTGATTACGAAGGAACAGTCAATGTAGTCTTCAAGGGCTTAGCCACCCAAGCAATAGGCCCAATGCCTCAATCGATGCCCTTCCACAACAAGGGTGTTTTCGTTTACGATAGGGATGTTGACAAAGCCAAGGAATTGCTTGCAGATGCTGGATACCCGAATGGTGGTTTCACGCTCTCCATCGCATACTTTGCAGGACAAGACTGGGCCATGCGAATCCTAGGCGTCCTTACGAGCAATCTTGGAGAACTAGGAATCAAGCTGGAACCGGTCCCCCTGACATGGTCGGCCATGATGGATAAGCTGGTGAATCAGGAAACGGCGCCGGATTTGAACATAGCCGACTGGTGGCCGGATTATCCAGACGCTGATAGCTTCATCACAGGCATGTGTGAATATTACTTCTGGGGCGGCAGAACAGACAAAGATTACCTATACTTCAACTCCACACTGCAAGACCTCCTGTACGCAGCGTCATCTGAAGTAGACACAGCGAAGAGGCAGCAAATGTACTATCAAGCCCAAGATATGCTCGTCCAAGACGCCCCAGGCATCTGGGTGCTCGACCTTTCGCTACCAGTTGCGCTCAGGAAGGAAGTGCAGGGATACGTCTACAACGCAATGTACGAAATGACGTACACAGTCTACAATATGTGGAAACAAGCCCCGGTTACGACAGCGACCACAGCTACGACAACCATTACACCTACCGCCCCTGTTCCGGCAGAGCAACCCGCATTGCCCATGGAATACATAGCCGGCATCGTCTTGGCAATTGTGATCGTTGTGGTCGCAGTGGCCGTGTATCGGAAAAGAAGATCCAAAGCGTAGGTAGACATCCCTCCATCCCCTTTTTTCTTTGGCCTTATTGACGGGGACAGTACCTCAGTGTTACGTTGTTCATAGAACCGGTTGTGCGATTGTTGATTAAAGTAGAGTTCTTGACTCGGGACGTCTCAACTATTTGAATGATGGCATGATTCGTTCTGCGAAGATTCTCATTTCGTTGACCATGTGTGCCGCTGTGTTCGCCACGAAGATGAGCCCCGCGAAGTGCGTGAGACCAGCGTCAACATACTCCTCAGCACGCTTGATAACGCGATCCTCGCTACCTATCAGATCCCTCTCATAGAATCTCTCCATGTCCATGCCCTTCAGCGTCGATTCCAGGAGTGAGATGTCGTGCTTGTACAGTTGAGACTTCTTGTACTTCTTGACAGCTTCTTCATCGGTTCTTCCCGTGCAAATTGAGAGCTGAGGGGCGACATCGATCTTCGTCGGATCTCTGCCATTCGCTTTGCAAAGCCGGTGAAGAATAGCGATACGTTCCGCCATCTCAGCTGGAGTGAATCCTGCAGGGAACCAACCTTGACCAAGTTGCACTGTACGTTCGATGGCCTTGGTGCTGTTTCCTCCGATATAGATCGGCAGTGGGTCTTGAAGCGGCTTCGGATACAGCTGGATATCGGCGAATTTCACGTATTTTCCGTCGAAACTGGCAGTCGGTTCTTTGAAGAGCTTTACAAGGGCCCTTAGTTCCTCATCTAGGAGCTCCGCTCTAACGACGCCCTTCATCGTCGGATGTAGCGCTTCGAATTCTTCGAGATACGCTCCCAGACCGACTCCGAGAATCATCCTTCCGCCGGAGAAAACGTCGAGAGTTGCCACCTGTTTTGCGAGTTGCACGGGCTCTCTGAGAGGCAGAGGAATTAGCCCCGCTGCAAGAAAGACCTTCTTCGTGGCCTGAGCCGCGAATGAGAGCGTGACTAGAGCATCATAGTAGTTAGGGGGCGAGGGGAAGCTCTTGCGGACGTATTCTTGGGTAGTGATATGATCGTTGGCCCATACCGAATCATATCCAAACTGTTCTGCTGAAGTCACAATTTCTAGCACATCGGCGGCGCTCGCGAAAGGAATGGGATACATTAAACCCTCCATACAGCTCGGAATTGCCACGCCGAATCTTATTCGCATACCCAGCCGACCTCCGAACTCTCATATGATCATGAGTTCATTCTTCGTCGACGTGAGGAATTCAGGTCGGTTCTCGGTCACGACCACTGTGTCCTCGACTTGAATTCCTCCCCATCCCAGTTCATAATAGGGGGGTTCGATGCACAATACCATTCCCTTCTCAAGAATGTCGTTGCTGCTAGGGGAGACAAGAGGCAGGTCATACCCTTCGATTCCGATTCCATGGCCGCAGTGATGCCTCTTGAACTGTGGAATTCCGTTTTGTCTCACAGTTCTCACGATCTCGTGGAAAATAAGGGAAACCTGCACGCCCGGCTTGATCATCTCAAGACCTCTCTTGTGCCCCTGAAGCACGGCCTGA
The DNA here is from genome assembly GCA_964598845.1 of uncultured Candidatus Bathyarchaeia archaeon. Lineage (GTDB taxonomy): Archaea > Thermoproteota > Bathyarchaeia > 40CM-2-53-6 > 40CM-2-53-6 > FEN-987. The sequence continues at coordinate 31,070 of CAZRDM010000014.1, read as the reverse complement.
TAATATTTTCTTAACTTGTCATTCGCACTTCCTAGAACCGCCATTCTGGAAATATCTGAGTGATAGTACTCGTACACACATCCTATATCGAATCTTATTGCATCTCCCTTCCGTAGTTTTCGTCCTGACGGCTGACCGTTTGGCAGAGCAGTTCTCTCGCCAAAGACCAGGACTGTGAAGTCTGGCCTAGCCCCCTCTCCAGTCAGAGCCTTCTCGAACTCAATTGCCATATCCTTTTCAGTCGTGCCCTCCGACGCCGATTCGAGCGCGGTCATCATGGCTTTCTCCGTGATAGCAGTGGCTTTCCTGAGTCTGCGAATCTCCTCTTCCGTCTTGATCATCCTTGTCCTAACGAAGATTGAGTTAGCTCGAATAAGATTCGCTCGAGGCAACAGCTTGCCGAGCTCTAGAAGAAGATCGGAGTGAAGCACGCCCTCATCCAGCCCGATCCTTGCTTCCTCGAACCCGCCCTCTTTGATGGCTGAAGCAAGCGCCTCGATCGGCGACCCTGTCGGTTGTCTGGTTGAGATTATCTCTCGGAGTCGTCGCATTCCTTCTCTGGGTGTTGATTCAGTCTCGAAGTGAAAATTCCCGTAGGGCACAACCCTGTCGATCTGAGACATCTCCTCAGTGACGAGATCTATGTCTGACATGGGCGTTACCAAGGTTGCTTTGAGCGACAATTCCACGGGAATCACAGCATATACCTGAACATCAGATGATGTCCACTGACTCAGACTCCAGTACTCTGTACAGTAGAGGACGTTCTCTTTGGTTGCAGCGACCAAGACATCAAGATCGTTCTTCTTCGCAACTTCAACGAGTCGATCTTTGTTAATGAGCAATTAGACCCATCCGTAAACCACCATCATAATAGACGATTCACTCTACACTTGATTGCTGTTCTTCAGCTTCTCCGTAGTAGGCGAATTAGACCTCGTAATATTCCATCGAGAAGTATCTGTCTGCGCTGTCAGGAAGTACTGTGACGATTGTGCTATTCTTCGACATCTCCTCTGCAACTTTCATGGATGCGACGACGTTTGCCCCGGAGGAAATTCCACAAAATAATCCCTCCTCCTTACGCAAACGGTGAGTCATCTCCGTTGCCTCGGTATCGGAAACAAGTACAATCTCGTCGTAGATCTTTGTGTCCAAGAGTTCTGGAATGAATCCGTCACTTATTCCAGGGATAGCGTGGTAGCCCGCCTTTCCCTTTGACAACATAGGAGAACTCTCCGGTTCAACGGCCACAATTCTCACCTTTCTATTGGGAAGTTTCTCCCTCAAGGCGTAGGCAACTCCCATCAATGTTCCTCCCGAACCGACTGAGGCGACAAAAGCATCGATCTTCCCGCCTGTCTGCTCAACTATTTCGTAACCTGTCGTCTCCTTGTGAGCCAGCACGTTGGCAATGTTGCTGAATTGACGAGCCCACCACGCTGTCGGATCACTCTCCTCCATCTTTTGGGCAGCTTCGCGGTGAACGACTGGTTCCCCCGGGCCCAACGGAGGCGTTAGTCGTACTTCGGCACCATACAATTTCATAATCTTCGATCGCTCAGCAGTGGCTGTCTCGGGCATGAAACAAACGAACTTGTAGCCCTTTACAGCTGCACCCATAGACAGAGCAATTCCCATATTTCCGGTAGAAGCTTCGACTATGGCGTATCCTGGGCGGAGTCTTCCCTCTTTCTCAGCCATCTGTATCATGTACTTCGCCACTCTATCCTTGAGGCTTCCACTAGGGTTCAGAAACTCGCATTTCACCAGGATCTCAGAATCTAGATCCTTCGTAATTCTTTGAAGTCTTACGAGAGGCGTGTTTCCGATAGCATCCATAATACCATTGAGTATGCGTAACATTGTGAGGGCCCCGTAACGCTACGAATTTGTGCTATAATTACTAGTAGTAGTAACTGTAAGTGCCGTAAGTATCCGGAGGGCCAAGAAACGCAAACAGGTTTATCCTGAGACAACAGTTAGATCGTTCACGATCGTCGAGGATGAATCGCTCGTGAGATTCAGCATCGGCGTAGACATGAGGGATCCTTATCCCGAGATCATTAGAAGCGCTGTTTTGGCGGAAGAGATGGGATATGACATTCTCTGGATCCCTGATGAAATGTTCGAGAAAGATCCATACGCGGTAATGGCTGCCTGCGCTATCAAAACGAGAAGGATAGGCCTAGGAATTGGCGTAACAAACCCTTACACAAGGTCACCAGTGGTCACAGCTCGCGCTATAGCAACCTGCGCTGAAATCTCGGGAGGAAGAGCGATACTTGGACTCGGAGCAGGAAATCCCACGTTGGCCAACGGAGTTGGAATCCAACTTGAAAAACCCGCCGAGCTGGTCAGAGAAACAGCAGTTGCAATCAGAGAACTGCTTCACAATCAGAAAGTTGTCCTCGAACGGAAAGAGTGCGTTCTAAGAGAAGTCTCACTAGATTTCAACGTAACACATAGTATCCCCATCTACATCGCTGGTAGAGGAGCAAGAATCCTAGAAACAGGCGGAAAAGTAGGAGACGGAGTGATCGCGGGCGCGGGACTGGCCACTCCCAATGGAATGCGATATGCCCTGCAACACATCGCCAGAGGCTCAGCAAATGTCGGTCGAGAACTCAGCGAGCTAGACATTGTATGCTGGGCATTCTCTTCTCTGTCCGAACAAGTGGAGGAAGCGAGGGATTGCGTAAGACCAATGATTGCTTTCATCCTCCGATCTATTCCTGCGAAAGTATTACAAAGCATCGGTCTGCCACCCGAAACCTGCTCTGCTGTCAAGAGATCCTTCACGGAAGAGCCTGACCTGCAACGGTCCACCAAAAAACTAAGAGAACTCATCGATGACCGATACGTCGACCAGTTCTCAATAGTCGGCTCAACAGAAGACTGCATCAAGCGAGTGAAGGAATTACGAGAAGCTGGCGTGAATCACTTGGGCATCTTGCCCTTCGCGAATCCTTCGCTGAGGACAAGCGACATCATAAAACGTTTCAGAAACGAAGTGGTCTCGAACTTATAGAGTCTCATGAAGAAGCATGTACGCGCAATCGAAGTCTTACCAGACTTCGGAATCACCCTCGATCCGGATGCTTCGAGGACCTTGCTACCAAGCGTCGACTATCAAGACGAAGAACCGCTCGCCACCGCTCCCTGGAGCCGGAGAAAAGATCCACCGAGGGGGATAGAATACGAGAACTCTTGTTCGAAATCCTCAAGCCACCTATGGTAGAACAGGAGTCTACGGAACAGACGCGGTCAACATCGTCTCGTATTGACCTCCCCTTTTTTCCTTTTTTGTGATCTCTCTTCGAACGCTGAATGACGATTGCAACCAAGAACTTGAAACCCTCTAGGTAGGGACTTTGTGGCATCCTTGCTGGTTTCGTGTATCTATGGACGCCTCAAACAGGACTGGGCTGCGAATCAGTTCCCTTAGAATTGACAGTTTAGCAGTCGGGAGTGATCCTATGCGATCGAAATCTAGAGAACCCAAAGGCGCGACTTGACAGCCTGCGCTGTTACGTGACCGTGATAGGTATCGGCCCAGACAAAATAGAACCCTGGACCTGTTACGATTGGGAAAGTTCTCTTAGGCAGAAAGGACGAGTGCGGACTTCTATTGCTTCCACATTGATTAGCGACCCCTGCGTTTCAGCATCCATCTGTCGCCACTATTGTCAATCCGGTAGCCAGTGTCAGGTTTATTCATCTCCCAAATAGGGGTTAGAGTAGGAGTGCATCAGCAGCCTGCGGCCATTTTCCCTCTTTTTCTTTCCTTTTCTGTCCTGTACGTTCTTAGAATTCTGGAGCACGTACCAAGTCGGTGACCGGGTCCCAATGCTAAGGTCTTGTCACTGTAACTAGTCCTTTGTCTGCGTCTACCTTTACGAAATTGCCCGTGCGGATTACTTCAAACGGATCCATTTCTAGTTTATCAACGAGAGGAATCTTGGTCAGCACAGCGCTACCCACGAGCACCGGTTCTACATCCTTCACTATCATGGCGCTAGGTGCGTTATTATTCAACAACAACTTGACGAGGCCATCCATTTGAACGGCGGAACTGGCCTTTCCTGATGGAAAGACAAGCACCCTACCTGCGACAGACTTTCCTTCCAGTTGATGCCCCTTCTCTCTCACTGCACCAGTCTTTGGTTCTATTAGGTAGAAGCAGATCGGATCCTTGGAAACCAAAGCTTCGCCCTGCCCGTAGCCTTTTGCCAGCTTGTGACATCTTATGTTGATTTCCAAGGCTTAGATCACGCATCCTTCTCGACACTGGCAGCAACGCACTCTGCTACGCTCGCTACCCTGACAGGCCCGAATCTTCTGTAGTATGCACATTTTGGTGAGTCCGTCATCCCTGTTTTTCCCCTTAGGTTATTCCAACAGAACATGTCAATGCAGGTGTCGACTATGACATGGGCGCCTGCCTCTTCTATGGGCCTGCCATAACCAGCCCTTTCGGCAAGAATCTTAGTGGTCGCCGATGTGTTGACCCAGAAGGAAACGTCCCTGCGGATCTTTCTACCCTTTAACAGTCTTGCAACCTCAGCCATTTGGTCTAGGTTATAGTGAGGACAACCGAGTATGACGATATCTATGTCGCCGGTCGCGGTCTGCAGCTCTGCCTCAGTTTGCCGAAGCTCAAAATCAGTCACAGCGATTTTGTCCTCCGGTACGTCTCTGCTGAATGCTTCCTCAACGGTCTTGGCTTCAACAGTGAAACCTGGTATGTGGAACATAGGTATCGCACCTGTTACGTTCATCATTGCGCACAAGTCTATGTACTGGTCTATTGTCGGACGCTTTGAAATGCCGAGGAAGACAGGAATCCCGTAACCAATGTTCTTTCCAACATACTGCCCTAGTAGAGAGTAACTGTATCCGTCCTTTAGATTGGCTTCAACTTTGACAAGTATGGTCCCCTTGCGATTTTCTTTGAGGTGCAAGCCGTATTCGGGCGTCTTGCCGATGACCCCAGCTGCCAGTGCTGTTTGGATCGATTCACGATTAGTTAATGCGCCTAATACTGAATTGACGTAGGGCGTTGCGCTAGATTCGGAAAAGGCGACGTGTTCGCCGTATTCTGGAATATTCTCTGCGAGGTACGGTATACAGGACTGACTCATAATAGCCTCAATCTGCGTGTAGTAGTTCTTCGTCTTCCAAGCTACCGAAGCTTCCTCATGCTCATCAGCAATGTTGATGATCCTTTGAAAATACTCGAAGTCAGCGATCGGGTTTGTTGTTGTTGGTATTCTGCAGAAAGCGCCTCCCTTAGCCAGCATCTCAACAAAATACAAGTCTCCTTCTTGACCACTCGACGCAGCGTGCGCGCGGGTTACAGGGATCATTCTTTCCGCATCAAATGCTTCCCCGATCGCCACGAGCAATTCCATCGCTTTCTGCGTTCCTTCCCCAAACTCACCTCTCAGCATTCGTTCCTCTTCATTCGTTAGGTGCAAGAAATCTACCTTCCTAGAACCACAACGATTTATCTAGTATTCATTTCGTCTGCGCCGTTACATCAACGGGCTACTTCCAATCCCGGGATCCTCAGTTTCCTTTCGAGCATTCTGAAACCTGCCAAACAAGCAGTAGCCATAGATGCGTAGATCAATCCAGCGGTCAGGAAGATCTCGATGGGTCTGAATTGAAGGGAATTGAAATGCCTTGCAACGGCGAATATCTCTTCAACGCCGATGTACGAGGCCAACGAGGAGTACAATACTAGGTATATGATTTCGTTTGAGATGCCCGGAAGAGCTCCTCTTATGGCCTGTGGAAGGATTATGTGAACAACCTCTTCCAGCTTCCTCATTCCTAGTGCCTGGGCGGCCAACGACTGCCCCACATCTATCGACTGTATGGCTCCCCTGACATACTCCGACTGATATGTACCAGTAACGAGTATGAATCCGATAACAGCCGACCAATAAGGAGAGAAGAAAATGCCTAGGTCGGGAAGCGCGAAGAAGATGATTAGGAGTGTAACTATTGCGGGAAAACCCCGAAAAAGTCCCACGATGCCTGTCGCGAGGAGGGAGACAGGCCTATTCCCATAGACTCGAGCAACAGCGAGGACGATCGCCAGAAAAATGCCCAAGGGCACGGATACTACAATTAGTTCAACAGTTGTAACGGATCCAACGAGTATTTTGGGCAGAAATTCTTCCCAGAAACCTAACGTCCCTCTCTCCTGTACAGTTCGTTGATGCGCTTGAAGAATTGCTTGACAATTTCATGCTTGGGGTTCGAGATGAGCTCGTCAGGTGGGCCTCGTTCCAAGATGGTTCCATCTCCCATGAACATCATCTCATCGGCTACTGACCGAGCGAAGCCTATCTCATGGGTAACGACGAGGCTGGTTAGTTTTTCTTGCGCCAGTTTTTTCATGACATCTAGGACTTCCCCGATTAAGTGAGGGTCTAGAGCTGAGGTCGGTTCATCATAGAACATGATTACAGGATTCATGGCTAGACCTCTGGCTATTGCAACCCTCTGCTTCTGTCCTCCCGAGAGTTCGGCTGGGTACTTGTGGGCGTCTTCTTCTAGATTCACTCTCCTCAACTCTTCCATGGCAAGCTTTCTCGCTTCATCCTTGCTCATCTTCTTGACTATCTCCAAAGCTATGCTGACATTCCTCCAGGCGCTTAGATGGTTGAAGAGGTTGAACTCCTGAAAGACGAATCCGATCTTCTGTCTGACTTTGTTTACGTCGCGTGTTTGCTCTGTTATCTCCTCCCCCTCAAGCCACACACATCCCTTATCCGGATAGGTTAAGAGGTTCAAACATCTCAGAAGAGTGCTTTTTCCAGAACCGCTCGGTCCACATATGACCTTGATCTCTCCTCTGCCTATTTCGAAGGAAACTCCATTCAACACTTTGTTGTCTGCGTAACTCTTGTGCAAGTCTTCGGCTTTCAGCACTATGTCTCCATCGGTCATTTCACATCCTCCCGACTAATCCCGGTATCCTAGTCCTTTCATAGACTACGTTGACGATTTTTGTCCCGCCGTACGTCACGACTATGAAGAGACCTCCGGCGAAGAAGTATGGAAGGAGAGGTTCGTGAGTAGCCATCACGACATACCTTGTCCTAGTCAGGATTTCCAACACACCTAGGGCGAAAGTGATAGCCGAGTCTTTCGTCATAATGGCATATTCATTCGACCAGCCCGGCAGTGAGATTCTCAGAGCTTGGGGTAAGACGATATGAAACACAGCTCTCAGTCTGGTCATCCCCAAGGCACGCGCAGCCAATAGTTGAGCTTCTCCAAGCGATATGATGGCACCACGGAAAATTTGGGATTGGTAGGCGCTGCTGCGGAGGCCTAGGACAACTATGCTGCAGGCCAGAGGATCTAGCTTGAAGCCCGTGGCTGGGAAAACCCCCCAGTAGAATAGGAAGAGGAGCACGAGTAGCGGCAGGCTTCTGAAGAACCACACGTATGCTTCGAGTAATGCTTTGATCTCCTCGCTGCCGTGAATCTGTCCTATCGCTATAGGGAGACCTATCATGAACCCAATTGCGAGACCTCCCCCTACCAAACCGAAGGTCCAAGCAACTCCCCAAGTAATGTAGGGGAGATATTCCCAGACCGCCGTCATAACGCGATTGAGTGAGTGCACTACTCACTTTAGGTTAACGGTCGTTTCTCGTCGCTAGGCGATGTCAGTAAACTCTGCTAACGATTGTTCTAGATGCCCCACTTGTCCTTTAGGTCCTGCCACTCTGGGGATGCCATTATCTCCTCTAACGCGTGGTTGAACGCGTTTCTCAGCCCGTAGTCCCCAACTCTTGTCGCGTACGCGTAAGTGAAATCTCCGCCGATCGTGGATAGTACCCTGAGCTTTGCTGCTACATCTGGCTGTTTCTTGAAGTACGGTACGGTGAAGGCGCTGTCGCTTATGACCGCAACGGCCCTCCCGTCCAACGCCGCTTTGAACGCGAGCTCATAGGAGTCAAGCCCGAGCTTCTTGAAATTGAACCCTTTCTTGAGCAGTTTCTCAGCCCACTCGTCTGAGGTGGCGCCAAGCTGGACTGCTACATATTCTCCCGAGTTTAAGATCTCGTCCCTTGTTCGAGTTTCTTCTGCTAGTACAAGAAGTTGGTGTATGTAACTGTAGTATGGAACACTGAACCATACCTTTTCTGCTCTTGCGGCAGTATGCGTCATTCCCGAAGCGACAAAATCAAGGTCCCCAGCCAGAACGGCAGTAATTATCGCCCCCCACTCCCAGGGCTTGTGCTCAACTTCCCACCCGTATTTCTTAGCCATCCACTCGACGACATCTATGTCGAACCCAACCGCCTTGCCGGTGGGATCGATTTCGGTGAACGGCGGATAAGCTGCGTCCATGCCGTGTATTATTTTCGTTCCCGCTGAAGGCATATCAGCGAACTTTGCCTTCGGGGGAGGAGGAGAAATAAGCGGTGCCGCCATCGCGCCTACTGCAGCTCCGATAACCAAGCCACCAACGCCAATGCCTGCAGACTTCAGGAAACCTCTACGAGGTGTCTCCTTGGCCAATTTCCTTGCCTCAGTTATCATTGTCGTTTGCGAGCGTATTAACGAATCGCTATTTACTGAATATATATCGAATCACTCGCTGCTATTAGCGGAGCGTAAGACTAATGGAGATTTTTTTCCCTAGCTTGCCGCTGGACGCGCAAAGTTGAAAAGGCAAGTTTCGTTACGTTTCACTCCAAATCAATTCAAAACTTCTCGATTCCACAAAACTCGCGCCAAGAAGAGCTACAACGGCTCTGGCAGGAGGATCGGCATCAATCTAAAACAACGAAACCAAGGATCAATGAGTTCTGGACCTCTCAATACGATTCGCAAAGGTTCTGTGGACGCCCATCTAGGAACTTCATAACGTTATCAACGCAGATGTCGGTGCATCTCTTCACCGCCTCGACCGTATGGAATCCGATGTGGGGAGATAGCACCGTGTTCTCAAGTTTGTACAACGGATTCTCTTGGGGTGCGGGTTCTTCTTCGAAAACATCCAGTCCAGCGTAAGATAGCTTTCTCGATTCTAGAGCACCAATCAGAGCCTTCTCATCTATCACTTTGCCCTGAGACGTGTTGATAAGAACAGCACCGTTCTTCATTATGTCGATCTCTTTCTCTCCGATTAGCCCTTGAGTTGTCGGTGTCATTGTAACATGCACGCTTACGATGTCACTTTCTCTTAGCAGTGTCTGGAGGCCGACATACATCATTCCAAGTTCTTTCGCTTTCTTCATGTTGGGTACTATATCAAAAGCCAAGATTTGCATTCTGAAAGCCTTAGCTATCTCGGCGACACGACAACCGATCAATCCTGTCCCAATTAGACCCAGAGTTTTCCCTGCCAATTCCATTCCTTTGAACGGTCTCCAATCGAACTTTCCTTGCCTGACATGCTTGTCAGCCGACACCAATTTTCTAATTGACGCCAGCAACAGGGCGAAGGTATGTTCAGCTACGGCCTCAGTGGCATAGCCAGGAACATGTGTAACCACGATCCCCCTTTCCTTGGCCGCCTCAAGATCAGCATAGTGACACGTCGTAGCCCAAATGGAGATCATTCTGAGACTTGGAGCGGAATTGATGATGTCTCTTGTCAAACTGCTCCAGCCGACTATTACAATCTCAGCTCCCTGAATTCTCTCTTTCAATTCCTGATCGGAACTAGGTGGATTGCCGAAAACCTGAAGGTCACCAAGTGCACGAAGTTGCTGAATATGTTCGTTGTCTAGGTACACGTGGTCTACGACAACTATCTTCATCTCCCTCACAGCTTTGGTGTGTTGAATTAACAGGTATTTGGTCTGATCGCTGTTGTGGATACATTTGACAACTTCTGTTCTGAGCCTTTCCGCTCTTATGAAAAAGGATCATGCAGACAATCAACCAGATTGTGGGCGAAGTTTCAAAGGGTCCCGCCCGAAGAAGAAGAGGACCCTCGACTTCTAGGGCGTAATGCTCGGCTACGCACAGAATGGCAAACCTAACCAAGTCTTCAGTTCGGACTTGACAGACTACATGTACTCGTAAATTGGGCTTCGAATCTTCCTTGCTGATGCTTTCTTAGTGGTGTCTGTTTATCGTTTACTCATTGCCAACCTTCTCGCATACCTGCTTGGTCGAGAGGATACTTCTGTTCAAGAGACTGCGTTTGAGAGTTATCTTGGAGAAGAGCGATCTAACGTCGAAGTGAATCATGCCTCTCCGTGAAGGCCTTTTCCCACCTAGCAAGTATCGCCAGATCCCTGCGAGTCCCTCGGGAAAGAATGTCAGGAAAAGGATGATGAGTAATCCGTACAGGATCATTCGATACTCAAAGATGGGTCGAAGTGCTTCTCCGGAGATTATCAAGACGAAGGATCCCAGGAGGGGCCCAAAGAGAGTAGCTCTTCCACCTATGACCGCCATCGCTGCAACTTGCACCGTGATCGGAATGCCGAGCATCTCGGGGCTTAAGGTGTTCACGTAATGCGCGAAGAAGCCTCCAACCAATCCCGCTATGAATGAGGAGATGCCAAACCCTAGGGTCTTGTATCTGGTCGTATCCACGCCGAGGCCTTCCGCCGATTCCTTGTCTTCCCGAATAGACAAGAAAAGGAGGCCAGTTCGCGAGTCAACCAGCTTGCGCATGAAGACAAGTGAGATCAGTGTGATCGCGAGGATCAAGTAGTAGTAGGGGGTTCTGTCGACGCCGGACATATCTATGAACACGCCTCCAATAGTGATGTTCGGAAAGGGCGGGATCCCCCAGAGAGCCATCATGCCCCTCGTCAGCTCGACCCAGCGCGTCACGACGAGTCTTGCAATCTCGGCAAAGGCTAGGGTGACTATAGCCACATATCCGGGACTCAGTCTCATGCAGGAAGAGACAACGACTACGCCTATCGCGGTGGCGAAGAAACCGCCGAAAAGAATACTCAGCCAAGGTGAAACCCCAGCCCTCATCGCGAGCAACGCCGACGCGTAAGCGCCGAGTCCAAAAATTCCGGCGTAACCAAAGTTAACCAGTCCCAGGTAGCCTTCCGCAAGATCCCAACTTGACGCCAAGATTCCGTACATGAGGCAGAGTATGAGCACCTGCAAAAAGTACTGATCATTGGTGATGAGGGGGATCAATGCTAAGCAAAAGCTGCTGATAGCAAAGAGGAATTTCCAGTCGCTAACTTGGAACTTTGCCAGTGGTCACTACCTCGCCTGTCCGAACAGTCCCGTTGGCCTAAAGAGTAGGAGGATGATCAGGACGGCAAATGTGATTATTCCTTCAACGGCCGCTCCAAGGAATCCTGTCGCGAAGGAACCGACAATTCCAAGTATAACACCCGCGAGGAAGGCGCCTTGAACGTTGCCCAAACCTCCCAAGATAACAACGGTGAAAGCCTTCCTGATAGGATCCTGACCTACTGTTGGATAGGCCAAGTATATCGGTAAGAGTAATCCACCGGCAGCACCTGCGAGTGCAGAGGCCAGTCCAACCGTAATGGCATATATCCGATCAACCTCAACCCCCACCAGCATCGCGGCTTCCTTGTCTTGAGCTACTGACCTAATTGCTCTACCAATCCTTGTTCTTTCCAAGATCAGCCAGAACCCAACCATCACTGCCAGGCTAACCATGAGTATGACTATGCGATCAACGCTTATCCTAACGCCAACGAAATCAACGATCCCAGCGTAGTAGTAGGCCACACCCTTTCTGTGTCCACCCCATACTGCGAGCGCAGTGTTCTCAAGAACCACTGCGAGGCCAAGGGTACTGATGTACGCGGCAGTCAGCCACTCCCTGCTCTTCCGGCGTAGTGGCAGTAGGGTGAGCTTATCCACGGCTATCCCAATCACAAAGAGGACTAATGTTGCAGAAAGAATCGATAGAACTGGGTCTAAACCCCAAAGGAAAAATGCGAAGTATGTCACGTAAGCTCCGAACATGTACAATGTTCCGTGGGCGAAATTGCAGATATCCATAACTCCCCAGACAAGACTGAGACCGGCGCCCATGAGCCCGTACATTGCACCGATAATCAATCCATATACCAAGAACTCTAGCAAGACGATGGGATCGAAAAACATGGAGAGACTCTGCACAAATCTCCGGCTGCACCGCTTAAAGGTTCTTGCTCCTTACTGCCATGGTCGGCAAGACTAACGGCCTTCAGACACGCATCTTCGAATCATCTGAGTTTCACCTGTGAAAATCCTCCCAGCTAAAGAATGCGGAGGACTGCATCAAGCGGACTCGAAGGCTAATTGAACGAACGAAAGAAATCTCCCTACTTTCACGAAGCTCTAATTTCTCAATGTTGCAGTATATAGTCAACTCTTATATCGCTCGCGCTCTCCACAAAATTTTGGGAAAAATTCGATGAAGAAATTCCTAAACCGAAAAGCGATCACTCGGGTGCAGGCATCGATTATCGTTGCTGTCGTCGTTGTGGCAGTGATTGCGGCAGGCTTCATGATGATACCGACTGCGCCCCCACCTACAACAACAATCACTCAACCGCCAACCACACAGCCGCCAACCACGCAGCCTCCTCCTCAACCACCCATTAAGATTGGAGTGCCTGCTCCGCTCACCGGTCCATTTGCAGCGCAGGCAAAATACCTCAAGGATGGAATAGTGATGGCAACAGAGGACGTCAACGCGGCCGGAGGGCTTCTGGGAAGGGACATCACTCTGGTCTTCGGCGACTATGAAGGTAAGGCAGACGTTGGCGTCGCCGTTTTCGAGAAATTGATAACCCAAGACAAGGTCGATGCCCTTGTTGGAGGCGTCAAAACTTTCGTGGCGTTAGCCACTATGGACGTTGCTGCAAAATACGGCATACCAGTCGTCTATAGCATACCAGCCGGAGACTCCATCGGACAGAAAATTCTCAGCGACCCACAGAAATATAGGAACATCTTCATGGCGGACTTGAACAACACGTACTGGGGACTGCTGGAAGTCATCTGGCTTGACGACGTACTTGCTAGGGGTGAATGGAAGCCTAGGAATCACAAGTACGCGCTCATAGCCGAGGACTCAGATTGGGGGAGAGGCGTATGCGACGTATGGGAGGCTGAAATGACAGCGAGAGGCTGGGAACTCGTCGCATATGAGATAGTAGACATGGCGCAGGTTGACTACACTTCCTTGCTCGCTAAGTTGAAGGCGTTAGACCCTGTTTTGATAAAGGCCGAGATCACATCACCCGAAGCCGGCGTCGCGTTAACAAAGCAGAAGGTTGAGCTTGGCGTCAACGTTCTGTTCTTCACGGGCTATGCTGGTGAAGTGAAAGATTACACCGATCTCGCTGGTGCTTTTGCTGACTACAATATCTACTACTCCTACCCACTTCCAATGAAATGGGTCGATGATCTTCTCAGAAGATTTCCTGACAGTGATCCAATAGGCGCATTTTGGGGCTACGACTCAATGATGATCCTAGTGGACGCCATAAGAAGAGCTGGCACGACTGACTGGAACGCTGTAGGTCAGGCCTTGGCGAAGACGGATTACACAGGCTTGTGGGGCAGATACGTCTTCGGATCAAGCCACTTTCCTCTGTGGGGATCTGAATACCTCGCCGCCGGAATGCTTCAGTTCATGGATGGCAAACGGTACTTCATCTGGCCTCCGCGACTAAAGACGGTTGAATCGAATCTTCCATACGCCGATTTCCAAGTTCCTCCGGGAACCGAGTAGTCGCCAAATCCCCTGGAGGAACCCCCTTTTCTTTTGTTGATGACAAGGTAATTCTTTATTCTTCGACTAGCCTAATGACAGCAGTATTTCTACTGCTAGGCGTGTTAGTTGTCATTACTTGAAATAAGGAACGTGACAAAGAAGTTCGGCGGGCTTACAGCAGTCAACGATTGCTCCCTCGAACTCGAAGAGAATTCAATCCTGGGACTAATCGGACCGAATGGCTCCGGCAAGACGACGCTCTTCAATCTCATAACGGGCTTCCTGCAACTTGATGGAGGAGAAATCTCCTTCAAAGGTAAACGCCTCAACAAACTCAAGCCCCACGACATAACACGATTAGGAATTGGAAGAACCTTCCAGAGAATCGCCATATTTCCGAAATTAACCGTCCTGCAAAACATGTTGGTACCAGCTCATAAGATGCAACGTGCACTGGATCTGTTGAAGTTCGTCGGCCTCATCGAACTCAAAGATGAACTGGCGCAGAATCTTTCCGTCGGCCAACAGAAACTTCTTGAGTTCGCCAGGATCCTAATGTTGGAGCCAGAACTCCTCCTTCTTGATGAACCCGCGGCTGGAATACATCCTGACATGATAAAGAGGATGCTCGCACACATAAGAGAGTTGCAGGACAGAGGAAAGACGTTCATAATTGTCGAACACAACATTCCAGCTATCATGGAGATCTCAGAGCGAATCATAGTTTTGAACTACGGCGAAATAATCGCTGAAGGTACGCCGCAACAGATCCAACAAGACGCCCGAGTCATCGAGGCCTATCTGGGTGCACATAAATGATCCTGGAAGCGAGAGAGATTTTTGCAGGCTATGGAAACGTCGAAATCCTCCACGGTGTTTCAATAGGGGTTGAGGAATCCCAGATTGCTTGTGTGGTCGGTCCCAACGGAGCTGGAAAGTCCACACTACTCAAGGCCGTATTTGGAATAATCCGCCCCAGCAGTGGGAAGGTCCTCTTCATGGGCGACGAAATAACCCACATGGAACCGCATAGACTTCTGCGCAAAGGAATGGCATTCGTTCTCCAACGCCGGAGCATCTTCCCCTACATGACCGTCGTGGACAACTTGAAAATGGGAGCTTACACGATGACCAATGGAGAAGACATCAACAAGCGGATTCAAGAGGTCTACAAAATATTTCCGGTACTTGAGAAGAAAAAGAAGCATCTAGCTCGGAGCATGAGCGGAGGAGAGCAAAGGATGCTAGAATTGGGAAGAGCGATGGTTCTGAAACCAAAACTCCTCTTACTCGATGAACCAAGCGCGGGGCTTGCCCCGATTGTTACGAAGGGGATATACCAAAAAATCAAGGAGATGAATCAGCAAGGAGTGACATTTCTAATAGTAGAACAGAATGTCCGACTTGCCTTGGAGATGTCGGATTATGGTTACGTTTTGGAGCTCGGGCGAAATCGATTGGAAGGACCAGCCTCAAAGCTAATGCACGACGACAGCCTCGCAAAGATCTACATGGGCGTGCAGATGACGACAGGCTGAGTATGGCCTAGACTGGGCTCGAATCCCACCGGGCCCACCATTTTCTCATTGATTCGAGCCTGAATGATTGGAAGTTCGAGTCAAGACTCGCTGTCGAGTCTGCCACATAGTGGCGGTCAGGCCAGAGCCTTGGCAAGCGTTGCCTCATTGTCTGGTGCTTGGATGAACACTGGAACATTCTTCCTCTTCGTCGCGTTGTATGACACGAATGACCACTGGCCGGTTTCGAGATCCAATGTATTGTCGAGTAGATCGTAGCTGACTGCGAATGCGTCCGCCACTGTCATGCGATTCGGAGAGCGGGTTCAGAAAGAAGCATACTCGTCGTCGTGGACTTGAACGATGCTGAACGAGCCACAAGGACCCTGCATGACATGCTCCTGCCATAGTGTAGGAAGTGCATCGGATAGAATCCCCACTTCCGCGGTTTCGCTCGAACGAGTGCATTCGCATATATGCGTTTGCCAGGTTGCGCACAAATGTAATATACGGGGTACATGGCGCAAGAGTCTGATGTAAAATGTCACGACCGAGAGTCTTCGTACGAGAAGCCACAGGGCTTGTCAGACAAGTAGGACTTTGGGACTCGGTACTTCTGAACATCGAGAGCAACACTTTCGGAATGTCCTTGATCTACTACACACTCATACTTGCTCAGTTCCCAGGCGGCGATATAGTACTCGCAGCAGCGCTGGGGGCGCTCTTGTGTGTACCGCAAGCAATTGCGTACGCTTCCATGTCAACGGCAATGCCCCGATCCGGCGGAGACTATGTCTTCATAAGTAGAGGACTTCACCCAGCGCTTGCCGTGGCAGCTTCGCTGAGCATCACAATATGGTTCATGTTCTGGACAGGGGCTTATTCTAACTGGGCGCTCAGCATAGGCGCAGCCACAGCGCTGCAAGCCACTGGGAGCGTCCTCGAGAACCCCACGCTCCTAGGCATGGCTGCATCCGCCACTGAAATACCGTGGATTCTGCTATTCGGATCGATCCTGATTTTGGCAATGTGCTACATAGCTGGTCGCAGTACGAGGCTCACGTTCAAGCTGCTTGATGTCATGGTCGTCCTTGGAATAGTCGGTGTCTTCTTGTGGACAGTGCTTCTCGGAGCAACGGACAGGGCCACCTTCATCAGTGACTTCAACACGTACGCCATGAGATACGTCGGTGACCCGGACTACTATCACACCATACTCAAGACCGCTAGGGACGCGGGACTGGACCTCGCGGCTCCTCCCTCATGGCTTGCAATGATCAACATGCTCCCATTTGCCGCATACATCTATCCATACTTGGCTGCGCAAAGCTGCGTGGGCGGTGAAGTTAAGGATCCAGGCAAGAACTTCTTCCTAGGCCTGCTAATCAACCTGTTCATAAGCGGCGTGATGGTCTCGGCCGCCATGTGGGCACTGTTGAACGCGGCTGGCTACGACTTCATCATGGCAGCTGACTATATCTTCGTGAACGGCCTGGAGTACGGCCTACCGACGCCTCCATTCATCACGCTGTTCGCAGGTATCGTGACGGACAATGTTATCCTGCATGCGCTCATGGCGATAGGCTTCATTTGCTGGGTCGCGGCAGTGGTAATTATCAACTGCATTCAGGTCCCACGGTGGCTCTTCGCAATGTCACTTGACAGAATCCTGCCCGAGAAGCTGTCGTCGGTCAGCAGATACGGCACTCCTTGGGTCGGTGTCTTGGTGATGGCTGTCGGGGCAGAGATAATGATCTTCATCTTCACGTTCTATGCAGGTGTCCTAGCAACGGTTAGCGCGGCTTTCGGAAACATTGTAGCGACATTCATGGTGGCGTGCATCGCTGCTGCTGTCCTTCCGTTCAGGAAGCAGATGAAGACCATCTACGAGACGGCGCCAAGACTTGCAACATTGAAGATCGCTGGATATCCTGTCATGTCACTTGCGGGAATTCTAGGAACGCTCTTCCTTGGCTGGGTCTCATACATGTACGCCACCGTCCCCGCATACGGAGCAAACGCCCCAACATCGCTCGCAGCCGTTGCAGGGATCTATGTATTTGGACTGCTGGTCTACTTCGCCGCGAAAGCATACCGAGCTAGACAAGGAATCGACGTTAGACTCGCCTTCCAAGAGATACCCCCGGTATAGAGCCCCTAGGAAGTCATCTGAAGCCAGCACACGCGAGATCCACGGAACTTGCCACTACAACGTCGCTCGCCCAGAGCGACGTTACCCCTTTTTTTTCAATCGTTCACGACTGACAGGCAGCCCGCACACAGAGCTGGATCAGGATGTCTCATGTCAGCGCTGCGATGGATTCAGAGACAAATGACCAAAGATTCCTGATTAGAAAGCTGTTCTAATCGCGGCAAAACGACAGAAACGGTCCTTATAGCGTCAATTCCGGGTGCGCTGAAGCTTTATGAGGGCGTCTTGGCAAGGCCGTGCTCGAACCGCGACAGAGAACGTGTACCGTTATCTTGGCGTGTGTCGCGCAAGAGGTAAGAATTGGCAAAAAGGAGATCCGTTGAACGCAGTTGAACACACGAATATTCTTCGTAACAGATGTGCATGGCTCAGAGAAGTGCTTCAACAAGTTTCTGAGCGCTGCAACCTTCTACAGCCCTGACGTGGCTATCCTTGCAGGGGACATTACAGGAAAGCTGATTGTGCCTATCACGCAGAAGCCCGACGGCACATATTCTGCATGGTTCATGGGCAGCGAGAAAACAGCAAAGACGGAACAGGAAGTAGCTGAGATCGAGAAGGGGATTAGGAACTCCGGATATTATCCATACAGGACCACACCGGAAGTCGTCGCGAGCCTTGAAAGCGACAAGAAGAACGTCCACGCGCTATTCACTAAAGTAATGGTTGAGAATGTCGAAAGATGGGTCGGGCTCGCGGAAGAGAAACTGAAGGGCACGAAGGTCAAGATCTTCATCTCTCCGGGAAACGATGACAGGTGGGAGATTGATGAAGCTCTCAAAAAGTCAACCTTCATGGTGAACCCTGATTTGAAGGTCGTCAACGTTGACGACCATCACGAAATGATAACGATGGGATTCACAAACCACACACCATGGAACAGTCCAAGAGAGTTTGACGAGGAATACCTAGCTGACAAGATTGAGGCGATGGCCTCACAAGTCAAGGATATGAGCAATGCTATCTTCAATCTCCACTGTCCTCCGATCGATACCAGCATCGATTCTGCTCCCAAGTTGGATGAGACTCTAAAGCCCATTTCCACGGCGGGCCAGATTGTCATGGCGCCGGCAGGTAGCAGCGCCGTCAGGAACGCCGTACTGAAACATCAACCACTTGTCGGCTTGCATGGGCACATACACGAATCACGAGGAGTCGTGCCGCTGGGGAGGACCAGATGTTTTAACCCTGGCAGCGAGTACGGGACGGGAGTTCTAAGAGGTCTGATTCTGAATCTCTCCGAGAAGGGAATCAAGAGCTATATGTTCACTTCAGGGTGATCTCGCAACCCGAAAACAAGATGCTGAGTCATAGTCGCGGTCTTCACAGCACACCGGTTCCCTCAGCTCGTAGCGAGACAAGCTACTGCTTGAAGTCTTTCCTGAAGTCCTCGACTTCAGTGTACCACTTCCTGCGTGTTCCGATCTTTGCTCTTGTGCGCCACTTCATACTCTTCGGCTCATCCTCTATCCGCTTGAGCAGAGTCTCAATCTTCGAACCGACATCGCGTCTATCCTCTGGAGTGAGGGCCTCGTACTTGTCGAGGAAACTCTTTACGTTGTGGAGATTCGTCATGACAGTGTAGTAGAAGCCCCAATTGCTGGCTAGCAGCTTCGAGATGTGGTCTGCGTTTACGGACTCTTTCTCGCCGTCTTGGATTTGATGTTCGCGTAGCATAATGATGGTGTCTCTGATATCTTTCTCGTTGATCTCGACGATCTGCATCTTCTCAAGTAGGATGTCGGTCAATGTGATTGTGGGGCTGTCAAGCTCGAGTCGGCCGTTGAAGGGTACTGTATGACAGAAGCTGAGCTTGTCGAAGAAGATGTCTACGACTCTGCTGTTGATATCGTCAAAGTACCTATGCCTTGCCTCGCCAAAGTAGTACGACGTTCTCCTATCCGACCTGTATCCTAGGCCGACGAAGAACTTCTCGAGTTTGCCTCTGAACTTCCCGTATGTTGCAAAGTCTAGGTCGGTCAGTGTCCGGCCGAACTTCTCGAAGAGATAGCTGTAGTTTGGGCAGTGAAGCATTATCGCCGTCGCGCCGAGGAGTCTGAGCAGAATGCCCGCTCGCTCTCCCTCGTTCACTATCCGCGTCGCTTCTTGAGTGAAGTCGGACAAGATTTGGTTCGACGACGCCAAACGAAGTTCCTCATTGTGCGTGTTGAGGCGACTCATGACGCCTTTCGGCGCTTAAAATCCTGTTGTCGATGCGTTCTTGACCACATCTGGTTGTTGCGGATCGTCATCCATCGGGTCTGGTTTTGTCCTAGCCTCTCAGAGCAGATCTCCCTTTGCGCACCATAACGCCTTTTAGTCCTAAACGGAGACGCCTCGCCGAAGGTTCGACATTGAATGCCGACTGTTGATTTGGTTGTCAAGAATGCGAAAGTGTACACGCCGGGTGGGCTTGTCGCGGGGGGACTGGCTGTCAAAGACGGCAAGGTCGCCGCAATTTCGAACGATTACAGTCTCCCAGACGCTGACAAGACGATCGACGCGAGAGGCAACGTGGTGATTCCGGGCTTTGTTGACGAGCATGTCCACATGGGTGATCCCTACGAGGGCCCAGGCAGCGAAGTCGCCACGATGCGGGAAGACTTCGCGACTGGAACGATGGCTGCTGCCGCTGGCGGCGTAACGACCGTGATCGAGATGCCGGATTCCGTTCCACTTGTGACAACGGTCGAGGCGGCAAAGTCGAAGCTTGAGATCTGCAAACGCAAAGCCTACGTTGACTTTGCGTTACACGGCGGCTTCAGTCCAGGCACGGACTACGCGGAGAGTATGAGGCAGATGTATGACTTGGGAATGACGGGGTTCAAGACGTACACCTGTTTCTCGATTCCTGAGTGGCCGCCCTGCTACGACGGCGACCTATACGACGCCTTGAAGGTTGTTCACAAGATAGGCGCGGTGGCGCTTCTACACGCCGAGAACGATTTCATCCTCTCAGCCAACGAGAAGCGACTCAAGAGCGAAGGCCGGAAAGACATCAAGGCTCATTTGGAGTGGAGGCCTCCGATCGCCGAGATCGAATCGGTCAGGCGAATGGTCTTCTTCCTGAAGGAGACGCGAGCGAAAGGTTTGATCGTGCACACGAGCGTGCCCGAAGGCGTTCTGGAGGTCACGCACGCCAAGCAGCATGGTTACGAGATCTACGTGGAGACATGCCCGCACTTCCTCTTCATGACCGATCAGGACGTGATCAAGAAGGGACCGTGGGCTAAGTGTGCTCCGCCGCCGCGCGACAAGGCAACGGTCGCGAAGATGTGGGAACTCCTCAACAGGGGCCACATAGACACGCTTGGGTCGGATCACTCACCGTACACGAAGGACGAGAAACAGGCAGGTGTAGAGAATATCTGGCATGCCGGAAACGGCGCAGCAAATATCGAGGCCTCGCTGCCGCTGATGATGGACGCCATCAACAAGGGCAATACCACGATCGAGAGAACTGTCCATGTCGCCTGCGAGAACCCAGCCAGACTCTTCGGGCTGTACCCGCGCAAGGGGACCCTCCAGATAGGTTCGGACGCGGACTTTGTGATTGTTGACATGAAGTCGAAATATAGGATCTCGAACTCGAAGACGAAGTCGAAGTGTGGCTGGACCGTCTACGACGGCACCGTCACGCAGGGTGAAGCGAAGGCAACGTTTGTCCGCGGAAGCATGATCATGCAAGACGGCGAGATCGTGGGAAATCAGGGCTACGGCCAATACGTCACACGAGAGATGTCTCGATAGGTTCTCCCGAACCAAGGGTTACAGCTTGCGCATCAAGATCGTCAACCCGAACACAACGAAAGAGATGACTGAAGGCATAGACGCCGCGGCGAGGAAATACAAACGGCCAGAAACAGAGATCGTGACCGTGTCTCCCGAATACGGGCCCGCCGCGATAGACAACTTCTACGATGAAGCTCTCTCATCGATTGGCGTGTTGGAGGAAGTGAAGAAGGGGCTAGCCGAAGGTTTTGACGGTTTCGTCATCGCCTGTTTCAGCGACCCAGGCCTCCAAGCGAGCCGAGAAATATCCAAGGTCCCGGTTGTCGGAATCGCTGAGGCAGGGATGCTGTTCGCATGCACAGTTGCCTATAGGTTCTCGATCATATCGATGCCGAAGAGGAGCCTTGCGTCTACGCATGAACTGCTAAAGCGCTACGGGCTGAAGTCTAGGTGCGCGTCGGTTCGCATGATTG
This sequence comes from uncultured Candidatus Bathyarchaeia archaeon, assembly GCA_964598845.1. Lineage (GTDB taxonomy): Archaea > Thermoproteota > Bathyarchaeia > 40CM-2-53-6 > 40CM-2-53-6 > FEN-987. The sequence continues at coordinate 9,434 of CAZRDM010000014.1, read as the reverse complement.
ATGTGCCGGTGCTGGAGATGGAGCGCGGCCTCGCCGAGATGAAGAAAGACCTCTTAGAGGAGGCCCGCAAGGCTGTGAAGGAGGACGACGCTGAAGCGATACTGCTCGGATGCGCCGGTCTCGCAGGTCTCGATAAGGAATTCGAGAACGAACTCGGAGTTCCGGTCATTGACGGGGTCGTCGCGGCTGTGAAGCTCCTCGAGGCGCTTCACGGGTACGGCCTCAAGACAAGTAAGGCGCTCACATATCTGCCGCCAGAGAAGAAGCCGATCACGGGTTTCTCGAAGATCCTTAGAGAATGGAAAGGAACCCGCAGCGTGGAATGATATGGCTCCCGCAAGGATTAACGCGACCCGCTTGCTGCAAACGATCGATGAGCTGTCGAGTTTTGGTCGGCAGCCGGACGGAGGAATATCTCGCTTCACGCTCGATCGGGCCGATGTGGAAGCTCGAAGATACGTTATCGAGCTGATGGAGGAATCGGGCCTCCGAGTCGATGTGGATCCGTTCGCCAACATTGTCGGACGACTGGACAACTCGTTGAGCGAAGTACCGGCCGTCGTGTGCGGATCTCACATCGACTCGGTGCCGCATGGAGGGTCTCTCGACGGCGCTTACGGCGTTCTCTCAGGGATCGAGGCTCTCAGATGTGTACGCGAGCAGAATCTCAAGACAAAGGCGCCGCTGGAGGTTGTCGTTTTCACGGAGGAGGAAGGCTTCAGATTTCCCAGCTTTATTGGAAGCATGGGCCTCGCCGGGCTCGTGCGAAAGGAAGAGGTGCACGCGCTCAAGGACCAGAACGGCATCAGCTTCGAGCGGGCATTGAAGGATGCGGGTCTGGAACCATCGACGCTCTGGCAAGTTCACAAGGGCCGTCACGAGATCCGAGCCTACGTTGAACTCCACATCGAACAGGGGCCGGTCCTTGAGCAGGAACAGATTCCGATCGGCGTCGTCACTTCCATCGTTGGGCTTGCAGAGCTAATAGTTGTCTTGGACGGGAGCGGGGGGCATGCAGGCACGGTTCCCATCTCAATCAGACGCGACCCAATGCTTGCGGCGGCTCGAATCGTGCTGGGAGTGAATGAGATAGCGCGACGATCCAAGAGCAGCGCCGTTGCCACCGTCGGGCACGTAAACGTGTTTCCGAACGCAACCAATGTCGTACCAGAAAATGTGGCGCTCACGGTAGACTACAGAGCCCCAACAACCGACGGGCTACAATCCCTCAAAGAAGAGATAATTTCGCTCGTGAATCGAGCCGCAGCCAAAGATCAAGTGAAAGTCAGAATTGAAGAGAAGAGCTTCACTGAGGCAGCCTTGATGTCTCAGCGAGTTGTCGATGTCATCGCGGGATCGGCTCAGTCACTTGGCCTCAAGTACAGGCTGATACAAAGCGGAGCCGGCCACGACTGTCTGAACATGGCAAAGATCACGGAGACAGGGATGATCTTCGTGCCAAGCCGCGAAGGAACAAGCCACAACCCACGAGAATCAACAGATCCTCAACACCTTGAAGCAGGGGCAAATGTTCTCCTAAACACATTGATGCAACTCGCCAAATAATAGCTGTCTCATGCGCGGAACCACCGAGATGCATACCTAAACAGGTTCAAAACCACCCGCCTATGCTGCAACAGAGAAGATGCATAGGCAGTTGCTACGCGACGTACTTTTCGACTCCAATTCCAGAAGCCGCCTAGCTAGCACGATCCGATGGCTTCAGTGTTCAGGTCTCAGTTCTCAGCATAACGATGGTTCCGATTCGGTGAAAGGGCATCTTTCGACCCAGTTGGGTCCATCTTGACATGAGGCAGAGCGCGAGCATGTACAGAAAGAAAGCAAGGATAAATATTCGCTGGGATGACGCGCTTCGAGAGTGACCAGATTGCCCGATAATCAGCTTGATAGACTGTGGCAGTCTTCATTGATGGAGGCAGTCCATCGAAGACGTTCGTTCAGGTTCGGCCAAGGTTTCGAGATGACCTTCGGCCCTTGGGCCGGTTTCAAATCCAAGGAGAAACCTGTCCCGTTGACTGAGCTCGAAACGGCCGTGCTATGCGCCGTTGCGAGCGGGACAACTGGGCTTGTCAGCGGGGACAACATTCCGTTGCCAACTTACCCGACGTACACAGGCAGACCTGTACCTGTGCCCTGCAACATGTGGGCCTTCGGGCTCTTCTTCGTCAACGACCAAGGCGTATTCTTTTACAATGCCCCCGAACCAACCAAGCAATGGGAGATAGAGACTCCCGAAGACAGAGAAAAGATTCTTCGTTGGTACAGGCAGAACACGGTGAAGGTCAGCGACAAGTTCGATGTGCCTCTGTCTCCGCCAGCCTTGCAGAGTTCAAACAAGTGGGACGCCTTCCGACCGGGTTCAACAGCCTTCTTGATCGTGGCTGACAATACGCGGGAGCTCATCAATGCTTACTTGCTGTTCGCAAGCTACGGTGATAGATTCGAGGTGATCGACGACAGAACCGGAAAGCCGGCCGGATGTGAGAAGTGGATCAAGAGCGGCTGGCTGAACGGGCCTGAGGCTCCTCTCTCAACATTTGAGATCATGCTCTGCATCTCGAACGGCGTTGTGGCCGGCGCAATGATGCAGAACATGCTCCTGACGATGTCCGCTATGGGCCTAGGTGGATATCCGTTCGACGGTTTCGCTCCAATCTTCATCCTAGGCGGCACTCCTCTGGCTCGAGGACTAGGCTTCCGATTCGCATCTGACAAGCGAGGCGTGCCGAACCCCGTGGGCAAGGATGATCTGTTCGAGGCATTGTGTCCGCCATACAAACGTATGGATGAGGCTGTCGATTTTGTGGTCGGGCAGAAGTTTGGCCCCGAAGGATGCCTAAGCTTAGAGAAGAGGGAGATGGGGCCCTACAAGAACTTCGCCGAGATCAAGCCGAAAGTGGAAACCATGCCGAAGGAGGCAATCGAGTGCGCCAAAGCGATCACGAACTATTGCTACGACACGTACGGGCGCTTCCCTGTGAACTATGACACCATGATTATTGCCATGGGCGTCCAAGCTCACCACTTGGACTCCGAGTTCTACGAGAAGAACATTGACCTGCCGCTGCCGTCCGCGATGCGTGACCACATGAGAGTCTGGCACGGATAATCATAAGACGGAGCTCGCTTTTCTGTCGACGACTCGGGAAGTGGAAGCTTGCGAGTCACTTCAGGCGCTGGAGAATTCGACATAACAATCTCGAAGGTCATCAACGAAGATCGCAACGTGGTAATGATCGGAAAGATGGGATATTGGGAGGCGAAACTTACACTCACCCCAAAGGAAGCGCTCAGCTTGGCCAAAGGCATATTGCTACCGTTGCTCAAGGCCGTTCTAAAGTGAGCAGAGAAAGCGTCCTCCTCGTCCTTGCCGCAGCGAGCCGCCATATCAAAGACGGCTGACCGGACCCGTCTTCTTCGTATAGGCGCCTTATTCGAAGCCGTTGCCTTATTCGCCCCGTTCTGTATTTCAGACTTTGCATCCTACTGGGCACGGCCGCCAAAAAAATTGAGGTTTTGCTCACGAACCACTTCTAGCACTTTTCCATTGTTACGAATCTTCTGCATCCATTGACAATGGCCCTGATTCTGCTGACTCCTCTGACTCCCAAGAGGATTTCTTTGATCTTCGGATTGGATTCGATTATTCCTTCGTCCTCAAGATCGATCTCAGGGATTTCTAGGATCCCATAGGCCGCTTGCAGTTCGATTGATGTACCATCAGCAAGCTCGCCTTTCACGCGTGTAGGCTTCATTTCATCGAGCTTAAGAGCCCTGAAGACTTCGAAGGGGACGAGCACGAATCCGGTGAACCCCGTATCCAAGACGGCCATGACTTCCCCGGTTGGTGGATAGTAAGCGTCTAGAAACGGGTTCGTGAGTCTAACCGGTACGAGCAGCGAGTCGTCTGCGAAGCTCAATGTCAAGATCCTTCACTTGGAACGACGAACAACGCGAAGGCCCAACTTTTCCACGGCGGGTACAGGCCTCGAGGAGCGTATTTCAACGTCACGAGCATCAATTCGGGCTTTCTTCAATCTCTCTGCCAGTTCCCTTAGAGAGGAAGCCTCGAGCACAGGTCGCCGATTCCGGAGGGCAACGTATCTAACTGGACGGCTCTCCTGAGTATGTGGGGAGGGCTCTGAACGGAGCCAGAGGACAAGAGCATCCTCTACCGCGCGTGATAGCGCTCCGCGAGTAAGACCAAACACGCGTGAGGCCCTTTCTCGCAGTTTTCTTTCCAATTCGTCGTTCAGCTTGAGGGTGACCACGCCCATCTCCACAACCTTCCGGCTCGGAGCGTCTGCATGTATATACTTAAATATTTACAGATCTCCTTGAGCGGAAAACTGGGTGGGATAGCAGGATCCCCTAACTACGAGAGCAGGATTCAGTTATCTGTGGATGTTCTGGAGAGAACCTGGGGGTTGCCGCGAGCGCGTAGCATCGCTGTTCCCATCACAGGTGAAGGAGGACACAAGAGTATAGGCGCAGGATGAAGCTGAAGCGCCAGCCGATTCCCCCCAAACAGGTTGTGGGTTCGAATCCCACCGGCCCAAGCGTTAGTAGCGGATAACCGCTGATGATTGTGCTAAAGGTATGCGGTTTCAGGTCGAGCAATTTTGAATATCAGAATTTCGTCTTTTGTGAGTATTGTATAGAGGACTCTGTAATCGCCAACTCTGAGCCTGTAGGCGTCTCGTGCTCCTCTGAGCTTTCTGCAACCTGCGGGAAATGGTGTTCGGGAGAGTTCGGATATCTTTTCGTCAAGCCGCCGTCTCATTTCTAAGGGCGTTTCATCAAGAGCTTTGGCCGCCTTGCGTGACAGAAAGACCTTCAATGCTTGCGGGGCCTTGATCTACGTGGCCTGAAAGTGACGGTCTTTCCTTCTCGATGCTCCTTGACCGCTTCTTCAAGCGCTTTCTTGTCGTTAGCCGTCATATCTTCACCGAGCGCCTCTTCGATTGCTTCAAGCCTTTCTCTAATCAGGTGAAGCTCCTTTTCGAGGATTAGCTTAGACATGGCAAATCAACAATCGACCCCCGTCTTTAAATCGTTGCGCTCTTAGATACGAAATCGCTAATCTGAACTCATAGTTACGTGTACACCGGCCCCACCATTTTCGTGGGTACAATCGGTAACCACAAGTTGATTTTCTCTTCTTTGGAGAGTCTATCGAAACATGGGTATAACTTCATTCGCAAAGAGTTGAAGAGGTTTCAGCGTCGGTGTGTCTGCAAACAGAAGCGTGAAGTGCGTAACTCCCACATCAACGTATGTTTGTAACACTTTTTCGCAAGTCTTAGGTGAACCCTTTATCGCAAACATCCAGTCTGGGTCATCTACTGCTCCCCCGCGTTCTTCTCGCCACTCTTCTGCCCTCTTAAAGGCATTTTCATCTTTCTCCGCTACTACAACGCGGCTCTGGAAAGTATTCTCTATCTCACTACGGTCTCGACCAGTCTCCTCGCAAGCCTTTTGCAACCGCGCAATCTCTTCTGTGAAGCCTTCGAGGCTCACGAAACCACTGTTCCACGCGTTTGCATATTTGGCGATGAGCCTTAGCATCTTATCGCCGTCGCCTCCAATTAGTATTGGGGGATGAGGCTGCTGAACTGGTTTTGGAAGAGAAACAGCCTTGTCAAGCTGATAGTACTTTCCTTTGAAAATGACTTCGCCTTGAGTCCAAAGTCTCTTTATGATCTGAAGCGCCTCATCAAGCATTTCAATTCTAATGCCTGCTCTCGGAAACGGTATTCCATAAGCCGCGGCTTCACCCTGGTGCCATCCTGCCCCGATTCCAAAGTTGAGTCTTCCGTTCGAAATCATGTCAACGGTAGCCGCCATCTTAGCCAGCAATGATGGATAGCGAAACGTGTTGCAGGTGACCAAAGGGCCAATACGTATGTTGTGCGTTGCTTCAGCCAATGCTGCCAGAACTGTCCAACATTCTAAGGTCGGTCCGTACGTGAACTGAAGATGATCATAAACCCAAACTGAATCAAAACCAAGCCGCTCGCATTCCAATACAACTTTTCTTAGAGTTGCATAGTCTGGCATTGCTTGCAGAGCTTGCACGCCGAACTTGATCTTCCCCATTTTGCAACACCGCGACAGACAGTTTGTATTCAACACCTAAATGACTATCTTCGTTTGAATACACTAGCTCGACAGCACATCAACTGACAATTACATGCTGATACATCAGGTCTGGTGGTGAGAATTCAGTGACATTGAGCTAGCTTTGCAGCATGAGGGTCATCTGGGAAAGTAGCGGACCGAATGAGTCCAACGCGCTAAGAAACAGTTCTTCTGATTCTGTTGTGGTTAGAAACGCGTGTGTGGGGAGGGATTGTACCCACGATATTGGTGGATTTCATTCGGCACCGAATTTCCAGGTATATGTTGGTTTGACTCCGTGTAGTGCACGCTCGAGGAAATCAACTAATACTTTGCGAGTTCCCTTAGAATGTCCAGGTGACGGTGCACCATTTCTTCCAGTAGATCTTCTTGGATTTGCTTCGAAGCCATGACTCCAGCGCCTTTCTAGACAAATCATCTTTCGCTATTCTGAGCATTAAGGATACTGTCTCATCTTTGTTCACCGACAGCTCAATCCCTTCGGTTCGAAGAATCAATGCGCCCAAGGCGAAAGCCAGCCTCTTGTTTCCGTTAACCAAAGGATGCTTCGTCGCGATGCCATGGATCACATAGGCTGCCTGAACGAAGATGCCTCCTCGTATCGAATCTAAAGAATCTAGAATGTAACGGAGTGTTCCCTCACTTACAAAGCCGTATGCCCCACCAGTTTCTCGCAATATGGTCCGGTACAATGGTCACGTGGAGCCTGCCAAAGGGACGTGGAAGTCCGTGTATAGAGCGAATGTCTGGGCCCGCCAAGGCATTTCTGCTTGAAGGCCGATGTTACTTTTCAAGGGTAACCTCGAAGTTGTCTGCGATCCTAAGGCGATGCCAACGTGAGTCAAAGTTTACTTTTCGCATTGTCCTGATTCGCATGAAGTTCTGAGCTTCCCGTCCTTCTTCTTCAAGCTTGAAATCAATTATTCCGTCGACCGCTGCTTCAAGCTGCTTGTACAACCAAGCACTGTGAAGGTCCCTGATTATGCTGATCATCTTTGCACGGGACGGGACCGGAACGATTCGAGCAAGAATGAACTCGACTACAGGCTTTTCATCGTTGAATCTGGCCATCACAGACATGTTATCCGTTATTCTTAACCAGTCAGGGTCGAGCGAGGCTGTCTTGGCGTATCTTGAGAACCATATGCTTAGGGCCAGATCCGCGACTTTCAACGACTCGATTCTTTATCCTGTCGTTTCGATTCGCTGCCACCGCCATCCTGCATCTTTCTTTTCAGCGTACCTAGGTTAGGACATGGCGGAAAATGGTGAGAAAATAATAGCGCCCTGTCCCTTGCAGCTCTATCGAGAATTTGTTGTCTGCATCGGAGTTCCTAGAGACTTGCATGTATCTTTATTTGTAACCTAAGATATATCTCATGACAGATGACGGTGCAAAACATCGAGCGTGATATCTTAGAACTTCTCCGGAAGGATGCTGTTACGCCGGACGAGGTTGCGAAGCGGCTCGGTGTCTCGTGGGCTACAGCTAACGGGCATCTTCTCAAGCTAGTGGGGGAAGGGAAGGCGGTTCTAGTAAGGAAGGGCCGCGTCAACGTCTATCATGCCAAGGGCCCTTCCACACAGACGTTCCGTGCTCCAAAGTGGATCAAGCCGCGCTCTCTCGAACAACTCTCTGACGAGCTCGCGCAATATTTCCCAAGAACTCTAACTGCTGCTGAAATGATCGAGAAGGAACGCAGAAAGGCTTGAAGATGGGGCTCGATTCGAACGTTTTGGTTGCGTCCGTGAAGAAAGTTGGGGAACCATATCATCGCGCTACTCTCGAACTGGCGCGGACGATCTCACGAGAGGACGTATCAAGTGTTGCATCAGGATTGGTCATGATCGAAGTTCCGGGCGCTCTGGCTTCATCATCGCGGATGCCCATAGAGAAGATTTACGAAGTAACGGTCTCAGTCCAGGCGAATTTTAAGCTCAAGATCATGGAGTTTGAAGCCTACGTAGATCTGGCAAGGGATCTCATGTTCGAATTTCGTGACCTGAAATCCAAGTGGGACATAGGGTCTGCCGATTTCCATCACGTCGCGACCTCCATTCAGGAGGGATGCGATTTCTTTGTCACAACTGATGAGAGACATCTTCTGAGAGCGGAGTGCAGAGAGAACTTCGAGAAGCACATGAAGATTGTAGATCCGAAGGAGGCCTTGGAAGCGTTACGAATCAAGCACGAAACTTGAACTAGCGATATCGACGGTTCATATCCCACCGGCCCCATCAGCTCCTTAGTCTTGGTTAGAGAAATTCATCAGACGTTGGCGGACAAGTTCCACGCAATAAGCCACCCACAATTCTATGCTGGGATGGATGATTGTCCGATACCCTCGCACTTCCAATCCTTAGAGAGCTTATCGCAGATGGTATCGACTACGGCACAGTTCTTCTTGTTGAATTTGAACCGGACTCAATTTGGTACGAAACATCTCTCACGATTGCCGTTCAAGCCTTGAGGGAGGGCATGAAGACCGCGTACGATACTATTCGAGATACGCCTCGTGAAGTCGAACGCGCTTTCGCCAGCTTTGGACGCGAGTAGAAGCGACCAACGGTAGTGAAGATCCTTGTCCTGATAGTGATCATCGGGAGCATCGTAGCGATACTGGGCGGCGTCATGTGCTAGCTAGCGGCGCCTTTGAGAGCTATTTCATGCAGGAATTGCTCCGCCAGATAGTGCCCACGTACGCCGTTCTAGCGGGCGTTATTGTGAAGAAGGGAACCGCATACTCGGCTCTGGGCGCGGTCATCATCTTCCTCTTCGCATTCTCTGAGCATCTGATTGCCACATACTTGGCAGGGGTGGCTGGAGCTCTGTCTGAGTACCTTCACTTTGTCTCCATTGCGATCGTTCTCGTTGCATTCATGCCCGTGAAGCGAAGGGTAGATCGGTTTGTCGAAGGCTACTTCACTACGAAAAGAGTTGTTGTAGAATTCTAGGAGCGACTCGTGAGCGAGTGAGCCTGCAACGTTTTTCCTCTTCCATGAGGGTCAAGCCTCAACTGTGAGGGATCAGCCCTCATACTTGGGCTTCTCTGGCCACTTGCCCAAGTGAGAATGAATCATGATGGTGACGCATGCTTTGTTGAAAAGATGGCAAGTGTGAAATACAGTAGATTCCCCAGTCGCGCAACGAGTCTTCATGTCCGAAAGATGGTACTGGCTTGATTGGCTTAGAGTCCTTGCGATGGGCACGATTTTTCTGTATCATAGCGGCAGGCCTTTCATGATCGATGATTCATGGCATATCATGAACC
>CAZRDM010000013.1:40307-59191 GCA_964598845.1 uncultured Candidatus Bathyarchaeia archaeon | reverse complement strand
GGATGCGGAGAACCAGCCATGCGGTATATTCCGTTGGACGAAGAAGTGCAAAATCCGGTCGCTGTCAACGTGGAGAGTGCTATAAACTTGGGTTACTTTGGGTCTACACACATAGACTGAGATTCTGATTGGTGAATATGATATGTGTGGTATCGCAGGCGAGCTTCGTTTCGATCGAAGCGTCAGCGATCTGTCGATCACAAGGGCAATGTGTGATGTCCAAATACACCGAGGACCAGACGATGAAGGATACTACGCGAGTGGCCCGATAAGTCTTGGTATTCGTCGCCTTGCCATAGTTGATCTGAACAAGGGCTCATACCCACTTCGCAATGAGGAAGATACTGTACGACTTCTCTTTGACGGAAGAATCTATGACTTCTGGGCTCTCCGAGCGGAACTCGAAAGACTCGGCCACAACTTCCGATCGAACGAGGATGCAGAGACCTTAGTGCACGGATACGAAGAGTGGGGTCTCGGACTCCTGCGTGAATTGAACGGCATGTTTGCCTTCGCCTTGTGGGATGAGACCAGGCGAATTCTGTGGCTCGCCAGAGATCATATTGGAATCAAGCCCTTGTACTACCACAAGAACGACAAGTTCCTCGTTTTCGCATCCGAGATAAAACCTCTGCTTGGGCATCCCGAGATCTCGGTGAGACCAAATGAGAGGGTCATAAGACAATATCTGCAGAATGGAATGGTGGATGTAACAGAGGATACGTTCTTCTCCGGAATAAGCCGCCTGCCTCCGGCCAACTATGTCCTTGCCCACTCCGACGGAGTCGTTGAGCGACAAAGATACTGGAAACCAAATATCTCAAGGAGCATCAGTGAGAAAACATCCGGGAGAACAATCGAAACGACTCGACTTCTGTTCATTGATGCAATTAGGCAGCAACTCGTTGCGGGCGTTCCAACCGGCGTATCTCTAAGCAGTGGAATAGACTCCTCTTCGATCATCTCTGTGATGAAGAACATCCACTCCGAGGGAGCCATCTCGTACGGTCATCGGATCAAGGCTTTCTCAGCCGCGTTTCCAGGGGATCCTATTGATGAGACCAGTTTCATGAAAGACATATGGGAAGCTACAGGCCCGGAGAAATTCGTTGTCACGCTGACATGGGAGGATTTCTGGCGTGACTTGCCATCACTAGTCAGATGTCAGGAGGAACCATTTGCGGCCTCATTCGTGTACTCGGAATGGCGGGTCATAAAGTGTGCACGAGAACGGGGTGTTAAGGTTGTGTTTGAAGGGCACGGCGGCGACGAGCTTCTTTGCGGATATCCTGAATACTACTTCTACTATTTCATGACCCTTGTGAAGCAGAGGAAATGGCGGAGGCTACTGACCGAGGCGCTCCTCAGTTTCGACCTAGCAAGAGATGCCGCGAAGACTACAACCGCGTACATATCCCTTCACACGATATTGACTCACCTAGGGTCTGTGATAGATGAGGTCTTGCTGAGGAGAGCTGCCCTAGTGCACCAGAGTTCCACAGACAAGAGCAGCTGGCTGTCTGAAACACCGACGACTGACCTAGCGGCAAAGCTTGAGATTGACGCGGTAGCTCTGAAGCTCCCGCCCGCTCTGCGCTATATGGACAAGAATTCAATGTGGCATAGCATTGAAGTTCGACTTCCTTTCCTCCACAAGACCTTCTTCGACCATTTTGCCTCGTTGCCATTGGATCAGAAGATCCGAAATGGTTGGACCAAGTATGCGTTTCGTCTCGCGATGAAAAATCTGCTTCCCAGTCAAATCCGCCTCCGGCGAAGCAAGATAGGATTCCAGACCCCGGTGGACAAGTGGATCGAAAATGAACTTCGGGGAAAAGTCCTTGACTTCTTCTCAGGCCCTGGCCTGAAAGCCACCCGCTACTACCATGCGCACGGAATAAGAAGCATCCTCGGGAAACGTAAGCTGACAGGTTGCGAAAGCCGCCTGATTTGGCGTGTGCTGAACCTTGAGATGTGGTATCGCGAGTTCTTCTCTGAGACGTCAGATGAGGATGTGTGAACGCCTCTGCGGGGGGAGTGTAAGTTCGCACGTGGCAAGACCAGATTCACAAGCATGCGTTCAATGGCGAGAGCGATATGGGAAAAGCAGACCCGCGAACATGCCGAGTGCATAGGAAGCATGGCCCAGTGCCAAAGGTACAGCGACAAGCAGAAGCATCGGGTCTCTGCGCCGTAGCGAAATGGTGAGTGATTGGATCGCTATGCAAGTGAAGTAGAACAACAGCGTGCCTGTCGGGACAGTTACCGGCACCCAACCTGTCGCGGTCAAGAGGAGTAGAACTAGGAAGAAGCAGACGCCAAGCACTCCAATTACTGAAGGCAAGAAAACGGTGGTCTTCCTTTTCCTCATAGCATCACTTCGGCCGCGACCATACCTGAACATCCTTTTCATGAACGAATGTATTGTCTTGTCATATTCATGAAAAACCACCAATGCAGGATCATACACCGTCCTCTGTCCCGCCGCTCTTATTCGCGCACTGAGATCATAATCCTCACAGAAACGGAGCGATTTGTCAAACCCGCCCAGTCTCATGAGCAGATCGCGCCTGAACACCGCGTTGCCCAACGAAAGAGATCGGGCATCTCTGATATTCTCATAGACCGCTGCCTGAATCGAGCCGCCTGAACCCAGTGGAGATGAGTAGGCAAAATACACGAGTTTGCTTTCGAGGCTGTTCAGAGCGATTGGAAGAAGAGGGCCGCCAACTCCTCCTATCCGGGGATCTTGTAGCCTTGCACATGCTCTTTCAAGCCACTGTGAAGAAACGCGGCAGTCTGCGTCTGTGAACGCGCATACCTCTCCTCGGGCTTTTCCAAGTCCGGCGTTACGTCCTCCAGCTGGTCTACCAGCTTGCTCGGCCAAGATCTCTACGTTGCCAAAGGTACCTGCAATCTGGACGGAGTGATCTGTCGATCCCCCGTCTACATAGATGACATGGAGACGGCCCGAGAATTTCAGCCTTAGGATGGATGAGAGGCATGCTCGTAGCGTATTCTGCACGTTCCTGCCTGTCACTATGACGGTTGCCTCTGCCTGAGAAGAGCCACTTTTCATGTCATGAGAGCCATGCAAAGTTGCCTTAATCCTTTCTTCCTACGAGGGCGTGCTGAAGATCACACCCGACCCGCATGTTCTGGCTATCACCAGGAGCGCCCCATGGAAGTCCATGGGCTCACAGCTTCTTACTTGTCGATCTGGAACCTTGAATTCCGCAGGTGGTACAGGAGGAACGCCGCTATTCCCCCGCGAAATAGCATCAACAATCTTCGCCAAGAGATTTCCCTGCATGTGTTGAACTACAAGCGAGGCTTAGTCAATCTGTACCAACAGCAGGGGTCCAAGTAGAGAGCTGAGGGCTGACAACAGGCAAGAATTGAAGGAATTGAGCCATCGCCTGTCGCCATCAGCTTGATTCGAGAACTTGAATCCAGACTGGTTCGAGGACGGATGCTGTCGAGGCCAGCAAGTCTCGGATGCTGGCTCACTAGGGGGATTATGAACTCTCCAAGCTGTGATGGATGGCCCTCGACATTGATTTCTCAAATGGCGTTGCTGAATATAGGATGGCTTCTGCCACGTTCTCGCTGTGAGACATTGCGACTCGATTTGAGCTTGAGGAAGCTAAAAGTCACTCTTCGAGTTCTCGCACAAATGCTCCACTCAGGGCAGCTAATTCTATGAAGTCGTATTGTTCATATTTCTCTTTGGGTTTTAGAATGTACCTGCTCTCTCTGTATTCTTTCCACATTTCGGTGGGTGCAAGTCTCTTGGACATATTTATGTGGGCGACCTCAACGTTGACTACTCCTTTCTGTGGCTCCAGGTCTTCCCTAGCAAACTCCTTGATGCTATCCCTGCCTACAGAAAGCACAGACGTGAGTATATCGTCTTCACCGAAAGAGTACGCTGCATACGTCGGAAACACATCCCTTGGATAATCCAGATGAAGTATGCGGTTGAAGACGTTTTCCAGTTCACCCGACGTTACTCTTACGGCGACTTGGTATCTTTCAAGATTCGTCGGTCTGTCCTTGGGAACAGGGAAAAAGACCGGCTTGAGAAGTGTAATAGTTCTCGTTTTCTCCGGTTGCAGGACTAATGGGATGTTCTTTACTAGGATGTCACCGAAGAGATCCACATTCCTCACTTCGTAAATTAGGCTCATGAAGTTCCTCTCCTCCTGCTGGGATAAATAGAGCGGGATGCAATGCTCGTTCGATATCCTTTCCAAATTGCTGAGAGCCCTATCCCAGCTTTCGTTCAGCTTCCCCTTCGGAAATATTCGGACTATAATCATCATAGAATTTTGCCGAGAGTATAAAGAGCGAATTATGCTGTATTAATGTTTCCACGTAAGCTGACTATAGGTGAGAAGGGAGACGGAGCGTAGTCGACCTGTCGTACATCTGCCGCGGCGAACCCGGGGTTCTTAAGCTTACGCGCACACTTGATGAGCACAAATCGTCCGCGACTACGTGAAAAACGGCCCGGGCAAGTTTTGAAGTCCTATTGTCCTAGGGGTCTCCTCAATCTTTGCGTATGTTGCTCTTTTCTTGGCTAAGCCGGCTCTTCCTTGCGCTCAAGAGCCGCTCTCACACCCTCATAAGCTTTCTTTGCTTCCTCGACAGCCACTCCGTCTTCGAGCGTTGTGACGTCTCCGACGGTTGCCCCTCCAATAATCGCTTTCAGCAATCTTCTCATGATCTTGCCACTTCTTGTCTTGGGAACTGAGTCAACAAAAGCTATTGTCGCGTCGGATGCCACGAGAGGCCCAATCGTGCTCCTCAAATGCATTTTCAGCTCGTTCGCGAGCTTCGGATCTGGTGAGACCCCTTGCTTGAGAACTGCAAAGACAAACGGTGTCTGTCCCTTTATGGGGTCGTCCCTACCAACACACGCCGACTCAGCCACAGCCGGATGCTTGATCATTGCCGACTCAATTTCAGCCGTTCCAATTCTGTGACCAGCAACCTTGAGGACGTCATCAGCCCTTCCCAGAACCCATATGTATCCATCCTGGTCTCTATTGGCAAAATCCCCGGTATAGAAATACATCTTACCTTTGAACCTTGACCAATAGACTTCGATGTATCTTTCTGGATTCTTGTATAACGTCATAAGCATTCCTGGCCATGGGGATGTTATTGCCAAGTATCCCCTTACTCCGGGTGGACAAGTATTCCCATCATCATCGAGGACTTCCATGGTGACTCCGGGTAACGGATAGCCGTTTGTTCCGGGCTTAAGCGGGAATATCTTCCCGAGTCCAGGATAGTGACCTGTCAGCATTTGTCCTGTCTCGGTCATCCACCAAGTGCTAGACGCTACGATGTCTTCTCTACCGACATTCTTGAAATACCATTTGAACGCTTCCGGATTGATAGGCTCGCCGACAGAATGAGCAATTCTTATTGTGGACAAATCGTATCTTCGGACATACTCTTCAGGGAATTTCATCAGCATTCTAAGAGCGGTTGGCGTGGTATAGAATACTGTCACTCCATATCTGTGGAGTATACTCCACCATCTATCCGGTCTCGGATGATCTGGAGCACCTTCGTACATGATTGATGTGACACCAGTCATGAGCGGCCCGTAAACGATGTACGAGTGCCCCGTAACCCATCCTATGTCGGCTGTGCACCAATAGACATCATCGTCATGCACATCAAATATGAGGTTCATAGTAGCATATAGAGCGACAGCGTAACCTCCTACAGAGAGTTGCGCTCCCTTAGGAGCAGCTGTTGTACCCGAAGTATAGAGAATGTATGAGAAGTCTTCTGAGCCACATCTCTCTGCGGAGACATGGACATTCTTCGATATATCACTGGTCAACTCATGATGCCAAATGTCTCTCTTCTCATCCCAGGGTACATCGTGTCCCACTCTCTTGACTGTCACAACTTTCTCAATCTTGAGCCCATTCTGTGCGCATATTTTTACCGCTTCATCGACAATGGGTTTGAGGTTTACAATCCTCCCTCTCCTGTAGAACCCATCCGCCGTAATGATGATTCTTGAACCTGCGTCTAGAGCTCTGGTAGCTAGGGCATCCGCGCTAAATCCGCTGTAGACCGCGCTGTGTCGTGCTCCCAACCTCTGAACCGCAAGCATGTAAAGTGGGAGTTCCGGAATCATGGGCAAATAGAATGTTAAAATCTCTCCTCTCTTGACGTTCAGCCTTGTTCTTAAGGCAAAGCCGATTGAGTCTGATTCTCTGAGTAGGTCGTAGTACGTAAACTTCCTGACTTCCTTTGGTTGCTGCATTGTCTCGTCCCACGGCTCTCCCTCCCAAATCAAAGCCAGCTTATTTTTTCTGCCAGACTCAACCTGCCAATCTGTAGCGAGATAGGCCAAGTTCGTTTCTCCACCAACGAACCAGCTGTAAAATGGGGGATGGCTGTCATCCAAAACCCTACTCCATTTTCTAAACCAGAAAAGCTTGTTCGCCCATTTTTCCCACCAGTCTTCCACCGCCTTCCGATCCTTCACAGTGCTTTCATACCATTTCTTGAAGTCATTCGTACTCCATGCTCTGTCTTTCCAGCTGGGTGGAATTATGTAGGTTTCAAATTCCTTGTAGACCTCCACCGCTTCCTTCGCCATCTCGTTTCACCTTTCGAGCTGACTATTCTCGCTTCCTTGGGAATCACGTGCATATATGTGATGACCCTGAGATTGAATACCGGTAAGCACTGATCGGGCAGACCCCAGCTCTTGATCCTACGAGCTCAACACTTGCCGTGTTGACTCTGCGTAGCAATAAGCTCCTTCTCAGGTTACTGGTAGATTGGCGATGAAAACGGTTCGTGGGCGGAATGACTGTACGAGAAAACAGCGACCTGAGTCCAACTCTTCTCCCCCGTAGCCTTACGGGAAGTGGAAATACTTCCACGACGAATTCTGCGCGTCTGATATTTGTGACCTAGCTGGAGCGTGGGAACCACCATTGAATGATGCTTCTCGGTGGCCGCACGATTTCTTCATTAAGCTGTTGGGAAACCTTCGTGCCCCTACTATCTTCCAATTTCTCATTTATTGTGAGAGGTGGGTGGGGGGCTGTATGCGCGTTTTGGCGCACTAGGAAGCTAGGGTGTCCGCATATTTTGGCACACTCGATCATTATAGCCCCGCTTCTTCAGAGACGAAATCCTGTCTGGAAAGTATGGTTCCGAAAATGAGTGTCAGAGTGCAGAGGAGGACTCAAACAAAGAAGACAAAATCGCAAACCGAAGAGATTTGTGATGTACAGAGCAGGCCAGAGAATGCAGCGAGTAGGTTGACCTGTGCCGAAAATCTCGCATAATGACAACTGTTTGGAGGTTCTACGAACGCCGTTGAGGATCACATTGATAATTGTTGGGTTTATTGTGCGGGCTGGCAGCGTTCCCACGCCTGCGGAATTTCTATATAGAATGCGCGTTCTCAATACAGTACAGACCCAAGTGTTATCATGGTAAATGTTTTCCTGCGCTTGAGAAGGTTCGCGGAGATGGATGAAAAACTCGCAAAAAGCAGTACGGCCGATAAGACAAGCGTGGACCCGTCACCCTTCGTGACGACGGTGACTTGGGCTGCCGTCAGCCTATTCCTCCTGCTCATTGCTCTATTGACGGCACCCGTTAATGTGTTCTTCAAAGATGGCACACTTGCAGTCGTCAGCGCAGCGCATGGCCTCTTCGCTACATTGGGTGTCTTGGTGGGCACGATAGCGTCCTACCTTGGATGGCGTCTCTTCACAGGTAAGATCAAAGCTTTCAGCGATCTGAAGACCTTGTCAGCGATCTCCACGTTCATCGCAACCGCCACGATTGTCTTTGGGAATTGGATCTACATCGCATACAGAGCCTCTGAAGGCCCAAGGGCATTCTTCCTCAAGAACAACCCTGAAATTCACGAAATATTCTTCGAGTTCAAGGAATTCATTGCGCTCTTTCCATTGCCTCTCGCGGTTGCCACGACATACGTGATATGGCGTTACGGCGACCAACTAATAGAGAACAAGCCCTTACGCACTTGGGTCGGAGTCGTGATTGCGGTCGCATGGGCTGGTATGATCATTGCATATCTGCTCGGTGCGGGGATAACCAAACTGAGGAGCGTGTAAACAATGTCGGAAAGGAAACCAAATGGAGCAGCAGTCGCTGCCTTCCTATCTGCCATGATAGGCCTACTGGTGATGGGGATTGTTCATACAGCAACTCAAGCCTCTTCCGATTTCAACAGCTGGGTTCACTCGGTTGGAAAACTGTGGATTCCGAATGCACAGGGAATTGGCCCCTACAGCGGAAAGGAGACCTTCCTTCTTCTGGCCTGGCTTGGAAGTTGGGCGATCCTTCAAGTGCTATTGCATAAGCGCGACGTGAAATTGGCCCCGCCAGTCGTAGTTTTTGTTGTCGGGATGGCATTCGCTACTCTGCTCGTCTATACACCTTTCGTCCACTTTGTGCTGGGAAGGTAAGCTTTACGATCGGATTCATCGTTGCTTTGCTGCTAGGCGGAGTGACTACAGCAATCATAGACGCAAGCGACACATCCGATCTTGGTTCGGATTCAGAAGAATCCTAAACTAGGAGTTCTTCAAGCATTCCCTTCTCATCATGAGGACCCAGAAGATCCGAGGACTCGCAAACTACTTCTGACGATGAGAATATTACGAGTCCCCGCGGATCCGCCATCAACTGGGTTCCGAACTCCCCGCCTTTAGAGCGCAACTGCACAAACTTAGCATGCCTGAAAGCCTACAATCTAAGCCGCGGAACGCTCCGATGAGTCACTAGGTTTTTGGCGCTGAGAGGACTCAGCCTGATCTATGTCGGGGTCTCTAGGTGACGACGCTAACGTCTGAATCGTTTGTCCTCATAGGCTCAGTATACTTCGTGTTGGGCGTCATGCTAGGGGAGATTTTTGATGTTTGGTATGACTTGACTCATGGAGAGGCCTTAGTGGAGCCCGCTAGAATCATTGAAACAGTCCAATTCGCGCCGGATAGACCTCTAGCTTTCGGATATGCAAAGCTGTATTTTCGCGAGGTCCTTGCTACTCCGGACGCCTTCGAGCATTATCACTGGGGCCTTTGGCTCGCAACAAACGCCGTAACGATGTTCTCATTCTTACCGTCGTCTGCCTTTCTGATGATCGGAACAGGTCTTAGCCTAATTTTGGACGAAAACCGGAGAGGGCTCGCCGATAAGCCCTTTGGCGTGGGAAAGCCGTACTTCCTTGCCAGCTCGTTGGTCGGGGTTACACTGTCATTACTCTTGATTGTTAGGATACTTGCCGTTTCAACCTTGTTTGAATCAGCGGTTTCGGTCTTTGCTTTGGTCACGCCATTCCTCTTGCTAGTTTGGTTCTGGTCCGCTCAGCGAACGCGTCCTGTAGACACCAAGTAGCCCCGAAGGACAACAAGGAAGACTGTCCGAAGAGGTAGGAGTGAAGATCAAGCCACTTCTTACACGCACGAAAATGGAGAGTTCAAATTCCGTCGCTCGCATTGGAGATGGCACATACCTCAACAATGAATACGTTACATGAGTATCGAACAGCGTTGAGCGCGCGGATGCGCTGACGATGAAATAACTTTAGATTGCTCCATCACGGAACATACCATAAATGACTCAGAGCAACGAGTTCTCAGCCTCTTGGGATGGCTTAGTTAAGGGGGTCACAGTCAGCGTCTGCGCCCTGATAGTTACGCTGACAATCATTTTCGTTCTCGTCTTGAATAGTCCGTTTCTGAGGCTGAGTTTCACCGTCCTGTTTGGCTCTGTTCTGATTCTGCCTTACCTATGGGCACCCCGAGGATACGCGGTTGAACGGGACGTCGCTATCATTAGGCGTGTTATTGGCGACTTGGAAATCAATGTGTCAGAGCAACCGAGACAGTGGAAGTGGACTTGGTGGGGATTGAGACTGTTCGGTAGCGGCGGTATGTATGGGTATTTTGGGTTTTTCATTTTCAAGGGACTTGGCAGAACTAGGATGTACGCCACGAACAGGCATACACTGGTTCTAATCAAGGATAACAAAGGTCGAAAATATCTCGTCAGCCCAAAGGAACCTGAAAGATTCATTGAACTCCTTGCTACAAGGCCTGATCACTTATAGTCTCACTCAAAACGAGTTGGAAGGCTTCCACTATTAGAGATCTTGAAGACTAACCGGAAACTGATTGCACTCTCCCCGTTGCTATCAGAGTCGTTAGGCTCCTCAGAAAGAAGCAGCCTAAGAAAGAGCTTTGTGATGTCGATGAAAAACTTGTATTTTGCGGTGTTCCTGCTTTGATCGAGTTGGGTAGCCAGTGTATCGACTATTGAGCGACCCCTAGCCTTGGTGACCGCAGATTCTCTCGGTGACTGTTGCAAGACGGCCGAGAAGGTCAAGGCTTTCAACGAATTCGTCTTGGCTACGGCTACGCCAAGCAGCGATCAGTTCCGTAGCGAGGTCTCGTTCGATCTCCTGTAAGACCCTACACAGCTCTCTGCGATCTTTTGGCCTCAACCAATTTCCTCACTATATCCCGAGCTATCGCCAGGCGTTCCTCCTCAGGAAGGGCGAGGAACTCTTCAGCGACCTGCTCGAGCTTCGATGGAATCGTCATGATGTCTCTACAACCAAGATGATCAAACCTGAGTATATTTGTTTTCAAGGTAGGATCGAAGTCGCTGACAATTGAATCGTCACCACGCGCCGCATGAAGTCAAGCGGCACGAACAAGCTCCATGTTATCCTGAACCCTCAAGTAGACACCTTGGCGACTAGCGCAAGGGATTATCTACAAGCATGCTTCCGCGAGTCTTGTGGACTGTCATCCTCACTCCGGTATTGGAACATCGATATGTTGAATGGCTTTGCTTTCGTCGCGGAAGATCGTTGTCATCGGAACTCCTAACATGAAGGTCTCAATGCGTCCCAGAGGCCGCACGCGAATCCAAATATTTTCGCCGAATCGAGGTGGCGATCTCCTAGCGAGGCGGCGGAAGACGAGTCGCATGCCTAACGGCGCCTTATCGAGAGCAGAATTCGCCTCGGCGTCGTCGAATGGCAGGATCTCTGCTGTGCCTCGGAACTGGATGCTGCGAGGGGGAGCATGACCACCAAATAGTGGGTAGGGCACTGAGATGTGGACCGCAACCCGCGGGTCTCGACGTATGTTTCGCGCTTTCACGGTCTTGCTCCCCGTTGGGATATACAAGTTCAATCCGCACGCAAAGTAGCCTACACCCGCAACATGTGGGCCGCGCGGTCCGTGCGTTCCCAAGACGCAGAAGTTCCGCTTGCCAATCATGCAAACAAGATCCTGTACGGTGAACACCATGCATGCTACACTTGCCGTTACTGAACACAATTAGAGCGCCAGTTTAAAGCGCTACGGGGTTGGAGCAAAGGCGACTTGATGAAGACAAGAAGTGGAAGTGAGCTTGACACAATGCCAAAGCGGCAGGCACAAGTGAATTTGCATCGCCATCGAGTTCGCGGTAATTATACGCCTGGGAATGGTTGGAGAAACATTAAATGGCTTGTCTTTGACTCGCTTGCTTGGTCCATTTGAAAGCCAAATTCGCGTATGTCGGCATACGTGTCAAGAATCTAGAGGAATCTATTGACTTCTACACGAAGTTGCTGGGCATGAAAGTCACAGGCAAGGGCAAAATCGAACAAACCAAGGGAGAGACTGTCAGCTTGGAGAGCGAAGAGGGAGGTTTCTCTCTCGAATTCAACTACTACGAGAAGACCAGCCCCTACTACGCCGACTACGTGCCAGGAGAGCAACTGGATCACCTCGCTTTCAAAGTCGATGACTTGACCAAGGCGTTGGAGCAAGCCCGGTCATCCGGTTACCGTATCATCTCAGAGATGAAGACCGATAGCAGTCGCTGGGCATACATAGAAGATCCGAACGGAATTTGGATCGAACTTTTCTGAGAACCAGATACCCTGATCGATTACCGGACTACCAACGTATCTCAGCAATCCCGTATTCCCATCAATTAAGGCTCATCGTCTGTTGGTGTGCACGCACCACAGAGACCAAGGAGCGGGCACTCGCGGCATACAAAATAGTCACTCCTTCTCGGAGTCTAAACACATCAAGCCTAGAGCGAAAGGTCTGGAAGGTCTGACTTGCTCTTTTGCGGGATCGACCTCGAGCCCTAATACCTGAAGAGTAAATGTGCCGAGAAGCGGCAAGGGAGAGTCGAAAACCAACGCTGTTACAGGTGCTTCTCGCCCAAGCAAACTCACATAAGCGAAGGCATATCCAGCCTCCAACTCTCGCTTGTCAGCAAGTGTTACCTTCGTCTTCTTGACTGGTTTCAATCCGAGTTCTTCAGCAATCGCTGGGGGTATCACCATGTAGGAGGCTCCAGTGTCAACGAGAAATTCAAGCTCCCTTGTTCGCGTCTGCTCTGGATCACTGATCCTCGCTCTGACCTTAATGTAACCCATACGATTTGCAGCCTCGCCATAGAATGGCTGACGTGCCATTAAAACAAAGTGTACTTTCGATTTAGTTCAAGGTATGTTGTCAATCTCTCCCTACCTCAGGAGTGGATACAGCAACCTAAGGTGCTCGTTAATCAATGAAAACCGTTGCTTCTACGATGTAGCGAATTCGCGTATCACAAATACGTCCTTTCATTCTGTGGGAACAGTGTAGGCTCTGCCTTCTTTCTGAAACACCCGACGACTTGGAAAGGCGTTTTCAGACAGCCTATTTAGCGTATCAACAGACTTGTCTTCACAAGGCTGGTTCGTGATGAAACGCCTCCCTGTTGCGAAACGTTGGGCCCGTCTCGGTCCCGACAATCCTTCCACGTTATTTCACACACCCAGGGCTTGCGTCTGCCTTTCTGCGTTTGTCATCGCCAAGCGCGGTAGAAGTGTCCTTCTGGGACGACCGAGAGCGCATGATGCATGGCCCACTAGAGGCGGATATCCCAAATCGAGGGCAGCAGAGCTAGAGAAGGAAGGCGCTTGGTTGCTGCCGGCCACTCATTTGTTAATGGAAGAATCACCTGACGAAGCTGCCCGAAGAATCGTTCATCAATGGGCTGGCCTCAGAGGAACGCCTAGATTTGTGATGGTACAATCTCATCTTCGTCCTGGTCGAATCTGGAGTCCAAGACTGAAGAGCAATCACTGGGACCTTTGCTTCGTTTACACTCTCAGCCCCAAAGGTCGCCCTAAGTCAAGGCCCTGGTGGTCGGAAATGCGATGGATACCGCTTTCGGATATTCCTTATATGAATCTCGGACGTGGACATCGCGACATACTGGAGGAAGCGGGATACCTCCAGCTATGATTGTCTCATCGCGAGTACAGGTTGTAGTCTTGGCGTAGCAGTTGGGCTGTCAAGTGGCCTTGCACTTGGAAAGGATACGTTTCTTGCCATCGAGAACTGCAAAGTTAGCATCCTGAAAGCAGGGGCAGCTCCATCGGTCTCAGTTGTCCGGTCAGTGGGTCGACTTGAAGTCCAAGTTCTTCCAGCGCAGTCACGCCGAGGATGGAGGTATCCCTGTCTTCTCCAAAGAGCACACTGCTGTGCGGTGTCTCACCTCCCACCTCGATCTCAGCGATTCCTAGGTACCTCTCGATTATCCTGCCACCAGCAAGTCTCATCTTCCTCATGCTTCTTCGTTCAATCTCTAGGCTCTCTAGGATATTGGACGGAACTATGGAATAGATCGCGCCTGTGTCTGCGAGAAGGTCAAGCTCAGCCTCACGCCCCTTTTCGTGAGGATTTCTAACTTTGACCTTGACCCTGACATACCCCAAAGTGACCGCCGGAATTCAAGAGCGAGAGCCTACTTAAAAGACTGCGACGAGCAGAGAAATGAAACGACACATAAGACAAGGCGATGCCCAAATCAAGTTCGACGGATCTCCGAACCAATTCTATCATCGAGGGAATGAGTAAAGCGGTCGCTTCCGATTGATGGTCAGTGGTTTGAACCTGAGTCGCGGATCTCAAGGGCGGCAGCATCCCTCCAGTGGCTATTAATGCAGACTCGGCGAATTCTCAGAATGAGCACGCATCTTCCGTCTTGGTAATCCCGCGACAGCCAGCTCTCTTGATTCCCGTGAGATGCTGGAAACCGCTAAATCACTTCACATCACTTCATGCCGATCAAGAACGTTGGTTAAGCAAGTATGTCCCTTCAATTGGTTCCTTACTTCACAGCTGCTGTGACGGTTCATGCGCTTCTCCTGTCGGTTGGAGGCCTATTGGCTGTCAATAGCCTGAGGGCGCTTGCCAAGACTCAGAATCAAGCATGGGAGGTTTACCTCGATGCTCTTGAGAGGAAACGCTCGATCATCGATGTCCCCGCGAAGAATAAGCAGATCGACAGGTACAAGAGAGAGATAGTTGTGGCCATGGAACTCGATTTGCTCTTTGGCTTCGCAGGAATCACTTACTCTCTCTATATCGTAGCATTCGCGTCGGAAATGTCTTCGGCCTACCCCCTAGTGGGCGGCTCATTTTTCTTCCTTCTTTCGCAGTTTCTTGCTTTTGCCATAATGGCGTTAGCTTCTATTCGATATGTTGGATGGTGGGTCGCGAAGGCGCCGTAGCTCCCTCGAATCTCGGCCTAAAGCTTGTTTCATCCTCTTGGAACATAGCACTTATTGCATGTTCGTATGGTCTCAAGATAGTACATGAACGGCCCTCTCACGGTAGTGCCTGTGTATCGCACACAATCAAAACAAACAGGTTTGTGACAGAACCTACATCTTACCCACTTTCGCTCCTCATCACGGATTAGAAGCAGTCGACTGCAATCTACGCAGCTCAGATCCGTGTGTGTTTCCTGATCAATCGCTTCCATTTTCCGGCCCTCGATCTGCAATCAGAGGTCTAGCGGGAATGTGCCTACCGCTTTGGTAAGATCTGCTGCGGTAAACATCCCGATCGGCTTGCCGTCCTCAATGACGACTAGCCGCCTAACCCTCAATTCTGCCATGGCACGCGCAGCCTCTTTCACATCCGTCGTCGGAGCCACAGTCACAAGAGGTGACGAAGAATAGCTTCCCACAGCAATCGACGAGAGATCCTTTCCCTCACGAAGAACCTTCGAAATCAAATCACGCTCGGTGAAGATTGCGACAACAACTCCCTTCCGCGAGAGAAGCACGCTTCCGATATGCTTCTCACCCATGAACTTGCAGGCATTAGCCACCGATGTCTCCGAATCTAAGGTTAGTGGAGGTGCACTCATGAATTCTCTCACAGTGACCAACAGTACCACATCCAGAGAGAGACAGTTCCCCTCGAATAAGTTTGGCTGGAAGAAAAACGGGAGTGGAGACGGCCCATAGCCAGTTCCCCAAGCAGAATTCTCGATACTGCACCTACTGCGATCAACGCTGCTGCAAAAGAGACCTGTCTCGAATGCAGTTGGCTGGATAATCCAACCATAAGCCTCTATAATACTGCTCTCTCCGTATAGCGGTACCGGTGAGTAGCCTGTCTGGTGTGGGACGCGCCGAGCCAGCATCGGGAGATAGGAGTCCTCCCTTGCTCAAGTACCTCGAGGAGAGAGGGATAGGCATGAATGATCTTGTCGAGACTTCGCTTGAGCTTTTTGTGCCTCATCCAGGCGTTGAAGACAGGGATAAGGCAACCAAGATCATCGCTCAAGAGTTTGAAGAAGCACTTTCTGACGTTAATGTCTCCTGTATGGTCGTTGCATGCTATCTTGCGGAAGAGAAGGCGAAGGAAGGTCTAATCCCCGGTTTGACTCGAGAGAGGTTCCTGGGACGGCCATTACTTGTTTGTGACGAACTCCTCGGAATGACGATTGCAACCTACATTGCGGGTGCGAAGGGTATCTTTGAGTTCGTTAGGTTCGACCAGAAGAAGCCTGGGATTCTGAACAGGTTGGGGCCACTAACAAATGATGCAATCGGCGGGCTTGTTGCAGGCTGCTCGTCCAATATGTACTCTAGAGCTCTACGCCACAGCACGGGACGCGCTGAATGAGTCTACTAGGCGGTCTGAGGAACTGCCTCGCGTTCCTCACAATTATCCCGGTGGGAATGGACAATGATGGAGTACTTCAGGCCGCCAAATACATGCCTCTGTTCCCAGTGATAGGCGCAGCAATAGGCTTCTTGGCTGGCGCCCTTGTATGGGCGCTGGATCCAATCTTACCCTCACTCGTAGTTGGAATGCTTGGCCTAGGATTCATCCTGCTAATCACGGGAGTTCACCACACGGACGGATTACTCGACTTCGGCGACGGAGTAATGTTTCACGGATCACCTGAGGAAAAACTGCGGGTTATGCGTGACCCGCAGACAGGAGCAGGTGGGCTAAGCATCGGGCTCGTAGTCCTGTTGGGAACGGCGTTTAGCATCGCCGAACTGAGTCCGATCATCGTGGTTCAGAGCTTGACAGCCTCGGAGACGGCCGCCAAGTTCTCGATGGTGTTCCAAGCATGGGCTGGCAAGTCAGCTCACGAAGGATTGAACACACCTTTCATTAACGCCATGCATGGGAAAAGAGGGCATATACGCCTCGCAACTGCATTCATCCTTTTCATTGCAGTCTTGACAACAGCTCTCCAAATCACCGTCGCTCTATCCGTGATATTCTCCGTACTGATTACGGCTGCGGCGACTCTTCTGATTGCACACAGGCATTTTGGAGGGATCACTGGCGACGTTCTAGGAGCAACAAACGACCTATCTAGACTGGTTTCGCTTCTGGCGGTCTTGGTGATGATTAATTGGGCGTAACGGCGCTCGTTATGGCTGGTGGTGAAGCCACTCGAATGAATTCCTCGACAGAGAAGCCGCTCCTCGAGGTCGGCGGCAAGTCGATGCTGGAGCGTGTTCTCGACGCCTTGAAGGAATCAGAAATGATTGACCGGATCCTCGTTGCCGTTAGCGAAAAGACTCCCCGGACAGCTGAGAGGGCGAGAGAATTGAACGCTGAGATTATCTCAACGCCCGGCGACGGCTACGAATCCGACATGAAATACGTCATCAAGAGGCTTGATTTGCACGACGTACTCATCGTATCAGCAGATCTTCCTTTCATCACAACTCACCTGGTCGATCATGCAATCGAGGAGTACAGGTCGTCAGGAAAGCCCGCCCTAGCGGTTATGATCCCGACTAGTATCTATGAGCAGCTTGGTTCCAAGCCACAATATGTCTTTGACTGTCAGGGAAGGAAATTGGCACCAGTCGGTATAAATATGGTCGACGGAACCAAGATCGATCAAGGTGAACTAGACCAGACTGTACTTGTGATGGAGTCCAAAGAGACCGCGCTTAACGTTAACACCCTCGAAGAGTTGGATGTTGCGAGAAAACTCTTCAGAGCTGCTGGAGGGTTCGAGAAGCATGAAAGCCACTAGAGAAAAGTCATCTTCTGCAAGAGGTTCAAGAACGCGCCGGCTAGCACGTATCTCGGTGTTCTCTGCGCTATCCGTCATTGGTTCCTTCATTCATCTTCCGGGTGCCGTCCAGACTGTAAGCTTTGATTCATCCCCGGGCTTCTTCGCTGCCCTGTACTTCGGCCCGTTGGATGGGGCTGTCGTTAGTGCAATTGGACACATCGCCACGTCTATCATTAATGGGGTCCCGCTCGGGTTAGTGCACTTGCCCATCGCCTTCGGATTAGGAATTGCTGGCGCAGCTATAGGAATCGTTAACCGTGTTCATTCGTCAATGGGGTTCCTGCCGGCAATCGCGGTTGGAGTGGCAATCAACACAGGCTTGGTAGTCCTCGCTGTTCCAGTCCTAGGTTGGCCAGCCACGATCAGCTTCATCCCGTTCCTCCTTTTGGCGGCCGCGATAAACGGGGCAGTCGCTGCCGCGACTTACGTGGCGGTGAGAGGAAGACTCCGATCTTGAAGGGCCTACGAGAAGTTGGGATGATCAAGACTGCTAGGGATGTCCTGCTATTCAAGATCAGCAAGAGAACCATCATGGTTGTCAGCTGCGATTCAGCTGGTGGGATCGGTTCAAAACAACACGATGTTGTGAAGGTCGACCCCAAGACGATAGGCAGATTCACAGCAAGGGTCGCTTTGATGGAAGCACTGTCCGTCGGTGCCACACCACTCTGTCTTTCGAACACTCTCCCAGTTGAACCACAACGTACTGGCAAAGAGATCGTGAGAGGAATACGGGGGGAGCTGAAAGATTCCGGACTCAATCCGGGCATACCGATGGTTCAGAGTACGGAGAAGAACATACGAGTAAGCCAGACCGGGGTTGGTGTGACTGTCATCGGATTGGCTGACAAGGAATCCTTGAAGATTAGACGCTGTAAAGCTGGGGACGCCGTAGTGGCCATAGGGCTACCTCAAGTCGGCGCCGAAGTGATAACGGGCGAGAGAAGGCGGAGAATCGCCGATACAAGGGATGTCCGCAGACTCTTGGACCAACCTTTCGTGCATGAAGTTATTCCCGTTGGATCTCAGGGCATACTGCATGAAGCCCGAACCGTGGCTAGTGATTCCAATCTTGAGTTCAAGTTGAGACGCGATCTGAAGATCGATGTCGCAAAATCTGCTGGTCCCGGCACTACCATCCTCTGCGTGCTCGCCCAAGAAGACGCAGAGAAGCTCTCAGAGATATTTCCTAAGCCAGTAAATCCGATCGGCGCCCTAGCGTGAAGTCAGGAAGAATGGAAAGCTCTGTCTGCAGGTGCTCACAGCGCTCCTTAACAGTCGGAGGAGACGTGTAAGCCTGATCAGATATTCTAGTTACAAGATCTGTCCTTTTGCCACAACTACGCTGACTCGACATCGCGAGGCATATTCTCGCGAGAGCGCTCAAGACAAAGAAGTCAGGATGGCGGCGCAGAATCTCTCTGAGTAGGTTTTCACGCGTAGGCTCT
>CAZRDM010000013.1:6726-40207 GCA_964598845.1 uncultured Candidatus Bathyarchaeia archaeon | reverse complement strand
GAAGTCAGGATGGCGGCGCAGAATCTCTCTGAGTAGGTTTTCACGCGTAGGCTCTCCTTTCTTCGCGCCTCAGCCCGCTGATACATACTTGAACCAGAGAACGATGAAGAGATGAATGATTCCGAAGACGAACAGTAGACAAGTCAGCACGATGTGAATCTTGAGCCACGGCTTGATTAGGTGAAGTCTGAGGGGATTTCGGCGTAGTTGTTCGCCCAGCAGACCGCTTATGAGGACCGCCAAGACCACCCAGGCAGCGAATCCTTGGACACCCGCGAGTCCAACTATCCCCCATGTCGGTTTGATGTAGGGAAACGGGTTGGCGTATCTGAAGCTCAAAGGAAAACCCGAATGTATCATCAACAGAATTGTGCCGGCTATGTCCAAGTAGCAGTGTCCTCGCAACCATGCACTCCTGCTACCGATGCCAATGCGCGGTACGCGCCTCATCGCCTTTCGCAGCGTGTAAAACTGTCCTGCGACTAGTAGGAGGGTTCCGAAGTAGGCGAGCTTGAACCCGATCGGCGAGCCCCCCTTTAGGATCCTCATGGTGAGGTCTTCAATCGCGTACGAAGGTATCTCTTGGAATACTTGCGGAAATCCCAACGATAGAAGGAAGGTGACCGTCAGGGTCCCGACAGTCCATACCGATAGGAGAACAGATCCCCGAAGGGACCGCATCCTCACCGGCTCCTAGCTAGAGCCTATCTTGTCTTCAGACGGCCGATGGGGATTACATAGGCAGGTTTCTCGAAATCGGGCAGTCCCAAGAGCCTCTGAACCTCAGCGTCATGGAATGCGCCGATCACGACATTGCCCAAGCCAAGCGCGACTGCTTGTAGGTATACATTTTGAGCGGCATGCCCCGTCTCCTGCCAAACGTATCGCTCTCCTCTATCGCCATACTTGCGTGTGGTTCGCTCAAAGATCGCGGTGATCACGAAGTTCGCGGGCGCCGCGCCGACCCACTCCTGATTGAGAGCCGCCGCCATGAGCTGTGCGCTGAAGTCACCTCTGATCCTTTCGACCAGCCTGTGGTCTCTCGGTTCATAGTGGTAGATTCCAGCCTCCAGCCCTTCTACTCCGGAACTCCGCGTAACCATGTAGATCTCCAACGGGTAGGTTCCGCCGGCTGACGGCGCGGTTCGAAACCCGTACTGGGGCAGAGTGATTCCTTGCGCAGCCCAGAGTAGCTGCATGACCTCCTCGGAAGTCAGTGGACTATCGGCGTACTCCCTAACCGACCTACGCTTCGCAAGCGCTTCCTCCACTGACACAGCCCCTGAGGTTCTCGGGGAGGAAACAGCTTGGATTGTTTCAGCCATCTCAGCAGAATATGGGCTTGGTCGCTCGAACACACGTGACCCGTACAGCATCACTCCGACGGCTCCCGCAAAAGCGCCGGCAAGAAGGCCGATGAAAGACCTCCGTCCCAGTCTCGTTGAAGGCATGAAGAACACCTCAGATGTCCTATGACAAGGCGGTTCATATCTTGCGCGTCTTGAACTCCTTAGGCCAGCACGTTCAGCATTCCCGGATTGCTCGGTGCGGTCGAGTGTAGCCCACAGACCCTAGGGAATGGTTTCATGGATTTCATGGACTCCTCAGGACGGATAACTTGCATCTTCGAAGCGCTTTCCAAGAGTCTCTGGACCCGCTTGGAAGGCTGGTCCTGATGCGCCCGCGTGGAGGTAACACGATTGGAGATTTGGATGAATCATCGGGAGGGAGTTGGAGAGAAAGGCTCGGTTTCCAAATGCTCGCAGCTCGTCATGGGTCGCGAGAGAGAGCCGGATAGGTCGGTAGTCGATAGGCAATGGTCATCCAGCTCGTGTGCCGTTGGGTACGGGTCGTTCCGGCATAGCGAGTACGGGTGTCATACCATCAGCATATCCAATGTCGAACAACATTCCCTCTGAAACCTCACTCATCATCTCCCTAGGTTCAAGATTGACGACGAATAACGCCTGCTTTCCCTCAACTTCTTTGGGGTTTTTGCGTTCCTTCTTCATTCCAACCAAGATCTGCCTCCTGCGATCACCAAAATTGACTGTCAGCTTCACAAGTTTGTCTGATCTGATCACGTCTTCCACAAGCTCAATTGTCCCCACACGAACATCGACTTTATCGAGGAGATCAAGGGAGATGAAGGGTTTGACTGGCGCAGGTTTGATAGTTGTCATAGCCAGTCAGCCAATTCCAGCTTGTCTATGATAAAGGCTCATCGCGGCGTTTCCGGTCGAGACAAATGCACCCTCTTGCAACATCTTAAGGTCAAGCTTCGCGAAGTTAGCATTGGCTTGGAAGAATGTCCGCCACCAAATATGACTTCAATCTCTTGGTGTCGTGTCCTTGGGGCGGGTATGCCAGAGCGAAACGAGAGATAGCACGAATACTGGATGAGATCGGGGATAAACAGCCCAAGATTCAGATGACACTCGCGCGAGGAATCATTGGCCTTAGAACTACACTCGATCCGCGATCCGTGATCCGAGAAATCCGCTCGTTCTTCGAGAAAGATCCCTCGGTCATCCAGCATACATTGAAGTGGGTTCCTGTTGATCTGTGGACCGACTCTACCATCCAATCGATCAAGGAAGCAGTTGGCACCCTCAGAGGCCGCATCGAACCAGGCGAAGCATGGCGCATGACCGTCGAGAAACGGAGGTATACCTCCCTCCACAAAATGGACATAATCAGGGACGTTGCCGAACTCATCGATGAGAAGGTGGACCTAACAAATCCGAAGAAGATCCTTCGCATAGACATCATGGGACGTTATGCAGCAATCTCTGTCCTGAAACCTGAAGAGATATTCTCAGTAACGAAGGCCTACTCTCTGTGAAGGAATGTGTATCCCGAAACGGAAGCCATCTCTCCTGTCATTGGGAACAAGTCGTGCGTTTCACGTGACACTTCTGAGGATGTCTGAAGTCACTACGTTATATGCGTGTTACACGCATCCTCTCCCCGCTTGAGAACCTATGGATGACGAGAAGTTCGCAGCCGATCTTGAAGTTCTTCTGTCGAGGCTCGTTCCCGACAAGAGCGAACCAACCTTCACTAAACTAGACGACATTCGCGCAAAGCTTATCGAAATGCACCGTCGCAATCTCGTCAAGATCAATCACTCTGCTATGGAGATTATTTGCGCAAAGGATCTTATCTTGAAAGAGTATGATGTTGACGTGGAACATTCCCTCGACGAAACACTCGTCTGCGACGTTTTCGGAGTCAAGGGCGATGGAAGAGCGGTAGTTGAGATTGAGACTGGTTTTGTTCCTCCGGAGCACGCTCTAGATCCCACGACATATTACTCGGCTCGCGTTGCCAGCAAGATCGCTAGATACAGCAGATGTGCGCACAAATTCAGCCTCGCTTCCCCACTATATCAGCTTCTGCCCATCCCAGCTCTCTTCCTCAAGCCTCCTCGAGCGAGGACTGACAATGAGATGGAGGAAACGAAGAAGCTTTGCGACCGTTACTACAGAGATCCCCCCATAACCTTGCAAGAGATTGCGACTGCGAGGATCCACTCAGTCTTCTTGATAGATGTGGATAGCGGATACGTAAGGGAACTCGATCCAGAAAGCTACGGAGATTCCGTCTTGCGCAGCTGGGATGAAGTGAGAAGGTGACTGCCCAACTCTCGAGGCGGATGCGGCTTTCCCTTCACGGAGGATCCGCGATCTTTCCCTCTTTCCTCCGCGCTGGTTTTCCCTCACCCGGGCTTCGTGGAGTTTCTGCGGTTTCCCGCTAGCTTCACGTCACGCCACCCGAGCGCTCATCGATCCACATGGCGACCCAAGGCAAACCCTGGTTCGCAAGCCTGACCGACGAATCTACCCCTTTCTCGGTTGGGCAGCACATAACAATTGTCGTTTCTAGAATATCTAACTTTTGGTTCCATGAGAAATAGGCTTACTGCCGATGGACGCGTAGGCAGGGCGCGACAAGAGACCGTCTTGATGACTAGAAAACGGACTTGAAGGGAGTGCCCGCAAGGAGGTTCAAATTTCCTACGTTCACTCGTTTGAGGTGTTTCCTAGCTGCCTGATAGCATTCTTTGACTTGCTCGATCGGCGTAACGGGAAGGTCGCGCATCATAAAATGCGGAAAGAAGACAAGGAGAGAATATGGAATTGATTCATCGAGGCTAGCGATTGAACTTGAGATCTTATCGACCTCCTCAGCATCCACGTATCCAGGTACCATGAGAGTCGTCGCCGTCAGGACGGGAAGGTCTGGTCTTTCGTTGTAGAACCTCCCGTAAACCATCTTGAAGTTGGCGTAGGCAGACGAATTATCCACTCCGCTCAGCGCCAAGCTGAGATTGGGATTGAAACATTTTAAGTCGAACTTGATGTTGCCGCCACTCTTCAGGGCGATTTTGGCGGCGCGTTCGACAAGGCGTGGATTTCCGCAGCCGTTCCACTCAAAACATATCCTGAGAATCCTATCTTCAGGCGAAGCTTCTACCATACTCCTTGAAGCATTGATTGCGAATGGCAGCTGGGGTTCAGGAGATCCTCCAAAGAAACACCAGCATGATATTCTGTCGTTCTCAACTGTGCGGTTTACAAGCTGGTCGACAGTCGTTTCTTCCGCAACATCAAGCTCCTTGTGAGATATGTTCTGACAGAAGAGGCAGTTGAAGTTGCACGCATAGAAGAATAAGGCTAGGTTGTAGTATCCTGTTTCAGGTCCTTCTTGACAAGCGTATTTCGGATAACCTGCACCGGTGCCGGCGGGGCAAAACCAAGCCGCACAACAGTTCGTCACCTGCGGATCCAGATAGGCGTGAAGCAAAGCCTTCTCAAGAGAGACGGTTGAGACTAGTTTGCCTTGGACGTTCCTCCTGAGTCCACAGTACCCAACTTCCCCTTCGCCCATGCGACATTCGTGAGAGCAGATATTACAAGGAATCCCTCTGTTGCTGCGAGGGGGTTGTGCAGGCAATCCAAAGACTCGTCTCGCCTTCGCATGGCTCTCAATAATGAGCGGTCGAGAATGCTCGGGCTTCTCCCGAATACAGTCGGCACAAAGTCCTAGACTTTCTGCTACAAGTCGAGACTGCTTCCCGCAAAGCACACATCGACCTGTCATGGCAGGGCCTAGTCCAGTAGTATGAATCCTGGGCTCGTCCGACTATAAGTTGCCGATTCAAAACCAGAGAGGGATGAGATAGCATCGATTTAGTTTATTCAGCCAATCTTCCTCCGTTACATGGGAGGATGAAGCCTACGGCGACCTGCTCGGTGCCTTGCAAGCGAATGCCGCGTACTTCGATTTGACTTCGGCTCAATTTCTCTCTTCAACTCATTCAGGTCAGGTGCACTCTATCTAACGGCCACGTTCGCAATAGTTCGGGTGGGTGCGCTCATCCCTAGAAATCTCGCAGACAAGGACGGTTCAATCACGAGCTGTAAAGTTCGTGGCCTTTCTCCAAAGCGGTCATTCGCATTCTTGAAACATGTTCGGCTTCTCAGTTAGGTCCATAACAAGTGCTTGGGGCCCTTCTGAACATGTTTCCCTGTGATAGGTAATTGGAAATGACATGTGGGGCATCGCTGATTCTCGTCTAGATTGTATTCACTCAGACGCCAACCGTATCGGCGGATTAGCACCTTTTGACATTGTGGGCAGTAGGTGTTCTCGTAGGGATGGCCGTTGACGTTTCCGATGTAGGGGAAGAAGACACCCTCTTCTTTGGCAATGCGATAAGCGAGTTCTAGGGTTGCGACCTTCGTCTGAGAATTCTTGAATTTGTATGCGGGATAGTAACGTGTGAAATGAATTGGTGTCTCGACTCCGACCTCCTTTACGTGTCGTTGAACAAGTTGGCGGAGACATGTTTCATCATCGTTCACGTTTGTGACTACTAAGTTCACTATCTCGACATGCAGCCCAAGCTCCTTCGCTTTCTTGGCGTTTCTCCAGACCACCTCATCGCCACGTACGCCGTTACAATAGCGCTTGTAGGTTTCAGAGTTACCTTTCACATCGATCTTGATCCCGTCCAAACCATGATCGGCTAGATAGCGTAGAGCTTCAATCGTCATGTATCCATTTGAAACGAAGCAGCAATAGAGACCTCGTCGATGAGCAAACGTGAAAGCATCTGACACCCACTCAGCTAGAAGTGTGGGCTCTTGGAAGCTGGCGCATAGACCTTCATCACCGCGGTTTAGGGCCATCTGAACGATTTCTTCCGGTGAGCGGTACTGGGATTCCTGGGGATTAGGCGCTGTCTTAGACAATGAATAGTTCTGGCACCAAGTGCAGTCCAGATTGCATGACCACGTGGAGAACGTGAGGGAAGTCGATCCCGGCCAGTAATGAAAGAACGGCTTGATCTCAATCGGGCGGCTCTCGATAGCACTGAGGTTACCGTACACTAGTGTGTAGA
This sequence comes from uncultured Candidatus Bathyarchaeia archaeon, assembly GCA_964598845.1. GTDB lineage: Archaea > Thermoproteota > Bathyarchaeia > 40CM-2-53-6 > 40CM-2-53-6 > FEN-987. The sequence goes on along the minus strand of CAZRDM010000013.1, from coordinate 33,798 downwards.
GCTTCCCCGCCAAGTTTCCTCTGGCCTTGCATTCGCCTAGTTCACTTGGACGAAGGGCGCAGAGTCTTTCGCAAAGCCTGCATCGTACGGCTCCTCGAGCGAGAGTTTCGGAGAGGTGGGTTTCCCTCGTTGTGGGAAGTCGTCGAAACTTCTCAATACTCGAATCTGATAATCTTGCTCGCTCGGCCAAGCTTTGCTGGGTCCTCGTTTGATTTGGGTGCGTAACTCATCCAATAGCGTTTCCTTCACCCAAGCCTGATAGAATTCACAGCTGATTCGAAACGATCCAGCACACTGCGTTGGATTATATTACGCCTTAACCAGTAGACAGTGGGTATCATGATATCCAGAGAACAACTTGCCAGTATGATCGATCATGCTCTTCTGCACCCAAGCTTGACCGAGGCTGACATCAAGAATGGTTGCAGAAACGCTCTCAAGTACGGCTTCGCCAGTGTCGCGGTTAACCCTGCACATGTAGGTATTGCAGTGAAAGCTCTCGAAGGATCACGCGTGAAAGCTTGCAGTGTAGTATCGTTTCCGTTTGGGCTCTCGACGCCAGAAGTCAAGGCATATGAGACAAGAGTTGTGCTAGCACAAGGGGCTACAGAGATAGACATGGTGATGAATTTCAGTGCACTTCGCTCAGGTCTTCATGATATCGTGCTGAGTGACATCAGAAGCGTTGTGGATGAGTCGAGGCGAGTTGCCGGAACTGTTGCTGTAAAGGTGATTCTTGAGAACTGTTATCTTTCTGATGCAGAAAAGGAGCAAGCATGTCTCTTGGCAGTGGAAGCGGGAGCGGATTTCGTGAAAACGTCAACGGGCTTTGCCACAGGCGGAGCCACTGTTCATGATGTCCGACTGATGAGAAAGACTGTTGGCTCCAAGATCGGAGTAAAGGCGGCCGGAGGCATAAGAACTCTTAAACGAGCTCTTGAAATGGTACAAGCCGGAGCCAACAGAATCGGAACGAGCTCAAGCGTCTCAATAATTGAAGCTCTCGAAAGTTGATCTCCGGAGCTGATGAGTTGGGTATTCATACGATTATTCTTATGCGTTTCTTCTTCCTGATGAAGTCCTTAGCGAACCTGAGCAAAGCGGTATCCAAACGCACTAAGTCAAGGCGGTTGCCTTTTGCAAGTGCCTTCATGTCCTTGATCTTCAGTTTCTTCATGGCCGTTTGCACTAGCGGTGTCGGCTTAGGGTCTGCCTTGCTCCACGCTAGTCGCATATCCCTCAGGAAGATGGAAATGGTCGTTTCTCCAATCCCCTTCCCCAAAGCCTTGAGCCTGATCTCAAGATCTTCCGAATCTCTGGCTTGCTCATGAAGAAGATTCAAATCTCCTTTGTAGTGTTCTTTGAGATTGCCAAAGACCTCAAGCAGTTTGTCGGCCGTGCTGAAGTCATACCTAGTATAACCTCCTGCGTCAAGCAGTGAGACAAGCCCATCCCAGCCTGTATGCAGGATCATATCGGCCGATGAGACGCCCTTCTCCGCGAAGCATCTGTAAGTCTTCGTTGCAGACGACTCGCGAATCGGCTTGCTGTACAATATCGCCGCCAAGAACCACTTCGCTATTTCCTCGTTGCGCTTGCTCCCTAGATCAATGCCGAGGAGCTCAGAGTAGGGCTGTCCACGTTGCTTCACAAAGCTCTTCAGGTCAATGGCTTTCTGCCGCATACCAACCACTTTCGCAGATCCAATCATCCGTAGGCTTCATGTTTTCTCCTATGGAAATCTAATAACAAGTATCTATTGAAAACCATTCGTTTGATTCTTCCTGGAAGAGGCATTTGCCACGTCGTATCTCTAGGAAGAAACTCATCACAATAACAGCTGGAATCGGTGCAGCCGCGGTCGGACTTGGTTTAGGCACCTTCAAGCTGGTGGAGCCAGTTAAACGTGAGGAGGATCGGCTGGAGGTTCAGGGGAGAGTTAATCCGCCTTCCCGAACCCTTTAGGAAGCATTTCTATCGAAGAAGCTATTCAACGCAGGAATATTGGCTAGGTTACTTCAAAGGTCCTACCTCCAATATCCTTGCTATTTCGCTTCATCTCCCTGTGAAACCTGCAAGTGTGGACCTCGAACGGGCAGACCGTACGTCTTGAGGATCACCGAGACTCGCTCTGACGAAAAGGCAAACAGGAGAATTGAGCCAAGTAGTCCTATGGCTATGACGCTTCCAAGAAGGAGTCCTAACCATCCCATTTCTAGTGGCATACCAAACAGATAGCTGAGGTAACTACCGACGATTAGGGTGACCACAAGGATTTCTGATGCCACCCCTAGAATTGCCCAAGCTCTCCCACGATTCTCGGAGATCTTCCACGCGATGAACGTTGCAACAAAATTCGCAACAGAACCGCCTACTACGTCGACAGGACCGAGACCTCCGAAGAAGTTCGCTACAAAAGCTCCAATGGAAAGCCCCAAGATGACAGGCCAACCAAAGATCATGGAGAGCGGCAATAGAGCATCCGCCACTCTCACCTGGAATAGTTGAAAGCTGATTGGAGCAAGAAAGACAACGCCAACAGCGTAGACAGCAGCAAAACTCGCTGTCAACGTGACATAGATTGAGCTCTTGATTTTCACTTGGCTACCTCCCTATACCGGGGTTTGTCGAGCGCAGCGGACGGGAGGCTCCGCTCGCGCGCCTTGATGGCTCAGAAGTGGAGAATTGAGAATTAGGCCTTGCTCGGAAGAAACGGACAAGCGGACGCTGATCTTGAGGCAGGCTAAAGGTCAAGGAAGTCTGACAAAAAAGAGAGGGATTAGGTAAAGCGGCTATGAGCCGCCCGGTTTACGCCTCTCTCTGTAGAAGCTTCTTGCCAGCCTCGCTCAGCTTATCGCGAGCCTTGGAATTTCCAAGAACAGCAGCGACCACTGCGCCTAGAGCGAAGGAGGCAAGAGCTACTGCGAATTGTTTCTTGGCTTCTCCATTCATCTTGCTTGGAACCTCCTGTGGAAGTGTGCTACATATACACTAAACTTCGATTTAAGCCATGACGCTGCTTTTCGATATATCGATAGACTAACTAAGTATATTAATGTTCCAATTATGAAACATTAATATACCATAGAAGCGCTATGGCAGGAACATGGCAGTCGGCCGTCCCAGACGTGAGGAAAACCCCACCCAGAATGTTGCCACACAGCGACCCGGAGCCAAGTAGCAAGAGCCAATCTTCTCTCCTCATGTCTGCCGACTGACTGCGGCCAAGAACGAGGTGAGATCCTTTGGTGAAATGTCTGAAATGTGGCGTGGAAGTCGCAGGTCCAGCGAAAGAGTGGGACATGCACCCTAAAGACGGAAGGGGCCCAGCCCTGCACATCAAACACTACTCTTGCCAGCAGTGCGGGAAGAAATTTCGATTGGCAACAAAATTGGCCGGCGCCTAGCCAAGACTTCTCCGTCCCCACCCTTTCCTGTTTTTTGCTTCTTCTTGGCACTGAAGAAGAAAGGAGACCGATCGAGTTCTAGACCGGGGGTGGTTCACGTCTCTGTTTATCACGGGGGAGCTGCGTCCACCTTAGAAACTCCTCCGATGGCGGGTCCTCCTGGTATAGACGCTGTCGCATTGATTCTAGGAGCTGAGGTTTGACGCCTGAGTATTCGGCTGCGGTCACCACTTCGTGGCCGGCCTTCTTGGCCAAGTCATAAACCAGTCTTGTTTGTTCTTTCCAGTTCTCCGTTCGTAACACATGATGTTCAAACACTGTCGCTGGAACTACGGCTGCGATTCGTGAGGCGTTCTCGATTCCCTTGTCTATTGCGGATCTCTTGACCTTCACACCTTCAAGATATAACGGAGGACCGCCAACGATTACTAGCTTAGCTCTCTCTTTGAGGATCATCCGCAAGGTTTTCTTGGACATGGGCCCTTGGACATCTGATGCGTGTAGAATTCTTTCTTCTCCTCTACTGATTGTGGTCATGATTATCCATCCGAGTTCTGACTTCTCTTCTCCGTGCGGCACTGGGCGAGAAAACTTCAGCTTCGTTCCGCCATATTCGAAAGTTCTGCCATCGGCAACCTCGCATTCGCTCCCGAGCTTCTTGACGAATCTCTGGAACATCCACCCTCTTCTTCGCTGGCTGAAGTTGATTGCATTCCTAACGTCCTTCGCGAGAACAACCTTGTCTCTGTAGATGCTTTCAGCTATCTCAGCGCTACTTCCCAACCAAACGGTTTCTGTGTAGTTCGGCGTATGGTGATCGTTGTGATAGTGAGAGACGATGATTACATCAGCCTTCTCAGCACAATCTCGAATCTTCGCACGGCACAGATTCCGCGCTTGGTATTCCCTAGGATGTGGTAACTTACCGAATCGCGGGCCCAGAGCAACCCCAGCATCGATCAAGACTCTCACGTCCGGCGTTTCAACGAAAGTGCACATTGATCTAACTCCGAAGCTCTCGAAGCCGATCGGTGTCACATGAATACCTGGCGCTATTTTCGCATCAAGTTTCGGCGTAGTCCTCTTACCATCCTTTCCTGAGCCCAATCATAAGGTTGTAACAGGCGTGGCAGATAGACAAATTAGTGAGCTCAGTAGAATTCCTTGTTAGCGGGCGATGACGAGTCTGGCCCAATCGAGCCGAAATGAGATTGATCTTGAGTGCGCGAGCCCGCCGAAAGATTCGGGACTTAGTCTTTTCTTCTGGAACGCCGTCCGGCCAAGATGACACCCAGAAGCAATCCGATTAGCAGAACTCCAACGATCTTTCCAGTCTGACTGATTGGTATGAAGCGCGTGTCTTCCTGAGTTATTTCCAAGACGCCCGCCGGCTTGACAGCGATGCCGCCTCCAATGCCGGTACCGGCCTGTTCATCTTCCTGCGATTCGATCTTCCTTCCTTTCCCAGATCCAGCTCCGAACCCATAGACGACTTTCGCAACGGGAATGATGGTTTTGCCCCGGGCTTCGATGGGATCCCCATACACCGTCTTGATGCTGGCAGTACTTTGTAGCCGATCAAGAATGGACTGAACGAACTGTTGAAGACTCATTTCAGTCATATTCCAAGAAGGCCTCGGTTCGATTTAACTAGGCATTAGCCAGAATTCGTTTCCGTCGGGATCCTTGAATCTCGCGAAGCTGCCCCAATCGGCTTTCTTAGGTTTCACTGTGAATTCCACGCTCCTGTCGCTCAGTTCCTTAAAGGTCTCGTCTAAGTCGTCCACTCTGAACCCGATACCGGTATTTCCCTGCTCCAGAGGGGTTGTCTCGCAAAGATGCAGAACAACATCGGAGCCCTTCGGAGCTACTGTAATCCAGTGGTCTTCGCTGGTTCGGATTTCGAAACCCAATTTGTCCTTGTACCATTCAGCTGACTTCTTCCCACTTGATACGACCACGGCAACATCAATAATCGATTTGATCATTTCGAGAACTCCTCAAAACCTTCCTTCAGGCGCACCGCACATAACAATGTTTCCGTTTCCCTACCTGATTGCTTAAAACACCATGGAGCTTGTAGGTTCCGGTACTCGATGCGACGATTCAGGACTGGAAAGATACCGTCAGACATACTGATTCGCAGCGTCTTTCGTTACGCGGGCACGAAAGATCGAAGGGTTCTGTTGGGACCGTCCATAGGTGAGGACGCGGCGCTAGTCTCATTGGACGATCAAGTGCTTGTTCTCTCCACCGATCCGGTCACGGGTGCTGAATCTGATATTGGTTGGCTTTCGGTTCACCTGAACGCGAATGATGTTGCTTGCAGGGGAGCCAAACCTAGATGGTTCCTATGTACACTGCTCCTTCCTGAGAAATCCAATGTTGGAGTTGTCGAGAGGATAATGAAGCAGATCGACAAAGCCGCGAAGGAGCTTGGAGTTGCGGTTGTAGGTGGCCACACTGAAGTAACTCCAGATCTCTCGCGACCCATAGTAATCGGCTACATGACTGGCACCGTTCCAAAGGACAAGTTTGTTACATCGAGAGGCGGTCGACCAGGCGACCATCTCATAATGACAAAAGCTGTTGGCATTGAAGGTACGGCTGTGCTCGCGGCCGATTTCTCGGAGACGCTTACGTCGAAGGCTGGGGCGCGTTTGATTCAACAAGCCAAAGGCCTTAGGCGACTAATCAGCGTCGTTGATGACGCCCTGATTGCCGTGCGTGCTGGCGGAGTTCGAGCCATGCACGATCCTACTGAAGGAGGACTACTAAACGGCACATGGGAACTTGCTGAAGCATCAAGAGTCGGCTTCCTCATTCACGAATCGAAAATCGCAATACGACGTGAAACTCTCGAGATCTGCTCGTTGATGCAAGTTGACCCGCTGAAACTCTTGAGCTCTGGTTGTCTCCTGATCGCCGCCGATACTCGGAAGAGTGGTTTCATTCTGCGCGGTCTGAGTGCTCATGGGATTCCCGCCAAGATAATTGGGAAACTTACGCCCCGAAGAAGCGGTCGAAAACTCGTCAGAGTGAACGGATCCATAGAGGAGATTGGACCATCGGAACGCGATGAAATCTACCGGGTGATCGAATCCCACAGGAGCTAGGGATAGGTCCGATCTTCGCGGATTGCTGAATCGACACAATCTGTCTTAATCAGTTTCACTTGGCTCTCCTGCTTTTATCGTGTTTAACAACAAAAGCACATAAGATGGAGTAGCCTAAATCATGTTGAGAGTAGGGGCTCTCGTTCAATTGTCTTCAGATATCCTGAAGGAGACATTAGCTCGGCCCACTGTTTTCAAAGACGAGTCGCCCCTCTCGCTGGAATACATTCCAAGTAGGCTTCCCCACCGCGAAGAGCAGATGCGTTTCCTGAGCCAGCTCTTCCGATTCTCGCTTGAGAGCCCCTTCTCAATAAGCCAACGCGTCCAGATCACAGGTGACGTGGGAACTGGGAAGACGATTCTGACGCAGCGTTTCGGGACTGACCTAGTCAGGGCTGCAAAGAGCCGCAGGATCAACCTTCACTACGTTCACGTGAACTGCCGTGAAGCGAAAGGCAGCCTCTTCATGATCATAAAACGGGTCTTGACTCATTTCGAACCAGAGTTTCCGAAGCGTGGTTTCGCACCTGAAGAGCTCCTCCACACATTAATGGATGTACTTGACGACAAGAATATTCACCTAATCCTCGCATTAGACGAACTTGAACACCTCATCAGGATTGAAGGCGCCACACCACTCTACAACCTCACCCGCATACAGGAAGAACGAATCGGCAAACCAATACGCCTCTCACTCATCTGCATACTCCGCGAACCGGAATACCTCCAAAAACTCGACAAGAGCACCATCGACACCCTACAACGAAACATCGTCAAACTCGACAAATACAATTCCCGCCAACTGATCGACATCCTGAAAGACAGAGTCAACTTAGCTTTCAAAGAGAACACCGTCGCAGATGACGCGCTTCAACTCGTGGCAGACATTGGCGGACAGAGCGGTGACGCTCGTTATTCGATCGAGCTTCTCTGGCGTGCTGGTAAGTACGCTGACGCTGAAAGCGCAAAACGTGTGAACGCAGACCACGTAAGAAAAGCAGCTGGAAGCGTTTACCCGATGCTTCGCGGAGAATACATCGCAGCCTTGTCGCCTCACGAGAAATACATGCTCCTCGCCTTGGCTAGAGTTCTAGAAGAAACCCAAGAAGCCTACGCCACCATAGGCGCGGTCGAGCGCGAGTACAGAGCGGTCTGCGAAGAATACAACGATCAACCTAGAGGACATACTCAGATCTGGAAGTACACTCGAAGCCTAGGCGCGATCGGGATGATAGCAGCATCAAAATCTGGTGAAGGCGTCCGCGGAAAGACAACGTTACTGGGCCTACAGAGCATACCTGCCTCAACGATGCGCGAGCAACTGGAAACGGCATTAACGTCCGCAAAAAAGAAACGATTCCCGAGATTCTAGATATTCAGTCAATCGGTCATCTACTCACTGCAACCTAAACAGTTAACAAATGCAGCATCGAACGTGCTCTTGATGAATGAGACGGATGCCTCTTCGACCGCTGAGACTTCACGCCGGTAGGAGCGTCGATCTCTATCCAACCTCTCCCTTTCACTTCGATGGCACTATGTGGAAACCGCACCACTTCCCCAGCAATGACCAGGCATGGATGCCGGGCGTGCTTTGGCAGACTCTACGACTTGCACAGGATATCTATGGCCTAAAGATGGGAGCTCTGGGGACCATCGATGAGCCGCAGATTCGCTTAACAGTGTTCTCGTCACGTGCCCTGAAGCCCCGTGTATTCTCCAAGATTGTCCGAGAGGTCACGCGGCGGTACGACTTGGATTCAACAGCCATAGCAGAATTCGTGCAACGATATAGCACGGACAAGATCCTAGGCCACGTGATTGAACGTTGGCGGGGAATGCGCCCCAAAAGCGGATACTCCCTCTATGAGTACCTGGTCATCACCGTGATGCTACAGAACACCGTGGTTAAACGCTCTGTCGCAATGCTCCACAGTCTTTTCGAACATTACGGCCGGCTTGCAGAGTTCGATGAGCATGAGCTATGGGCCTTCTGGGAAGCAAAGGCGATTGAAAGAACCTCCGAGAAGGAATTACGCGCCTTGAGAGTTGGTTACAGAGCTAAGATCCTCAAGCGCCAGGCGAACCAACTAGTTCGAAGGCACATCGATGAGGGGAGGCTATGGGGTCTGGGAAGAACTGAGCGTCTCAAGGAGTTGGACAAGATCTATGGGGTCGGGCCGCAGTCCGCCGGATACATGCTTTACGAATTCTTCCACGACTACGACGCCCTCGAACACATCCCTCCTTGGGAAGGCAAGATATACTCTCGCATCCTTTTCGGACACGACCGTGCAAGTCCTGAGAGAATCATGGAATTCGTAGGCCGCCGATTCCCGGGGTTCAGGCATCTCGCTCTTGACTATCTGATAACCGACCTATTCTGGAGACATAGGGAACAGAACATTGACTGGTTGGCAAAGCTCATCAGAAGATGAGATTTGGGAATTCGAAGCGAAATCTAGCTTTGGTTCTGGCCCTCAGGAGCAATAGCTAATTCCTCTGAAGGGTTGTACTGCTGATCTGAGGTCTCTGAGCATGCGACGTTTCATGATGGTCGATATCTCACCGAAAGAGGTTCTAATTAGGGAAGCAGTGGCTGTTGGAGAGATCAAGCTCAAACCGACTACGATTGCACGCTTGAGGGTTGGTAGGCTCGACAAGGGTGACGCTATCGCTGCTGCAGAAGTCGCGGCTGTTATGGGGGCCAAGAATACGCCGAACATTCTTCCATTCTGCCATTCCATACCAATCACGACAGTCCGCAATGAGCATACGTTGCTGAGGAACAGCCTAAGGGTCGAATCTTACGTCAAAGGCCAAGCCAAGACTGGTGTAGAGATGGAAGCCCTCACGGCTGCCTCAGCATATCTTCTCACAATCTGGGATATGACCAAACAATATGAGAAAGACGAGAAAGGTCAGTATCCCGACACAGCCATCACTTATCTCAAAGTCAAACAAAAGATCAAGCGACGATAAATGAGAAAGATCCCTGAACTTCACAAGGCCACCGCACCGCGATCCCTAGGAATAAGCATCATAACCTGCAGCACATCGAAATTCAACGAGCTCAGGGCAGGGAAGAAGCCTGAGGATACATCAGGGGACATTATCGAACGCTCAATCACTCGCGCGGGTCATCGCCTTCAAGGTCGCAATCTGATCTCAGACTCGAGGCCAATGATAGAGAAGATTACTAGGAAAGCATTGGCATCGAAGAATGTTGATGCAGTGATCATTACAGGTGGAACGGGTTTGTCTCGGAGAGATGTCACCGTCGAGAGCATCACCCCTATGCTGCAGAAGGAACTGCCAGGTTTTGGCGAGCTCTTTAGGAAAGTGAGCTTCGACACGATTGGCTCTCCGGCAATCCTGAGCCGCGCGATCGCTGGAACTATCAAAGGAAAGGCAATTTTTTGTTTACCAGGTTCACCTAATGCCGTTCAAACAGCACTGGAAAAGCTGATCCTGCCGGAACTTGGACACATAATCAGAGTTAGCCGCGAGCATTAGCTTGCGGAGACAGACGCCTTCAGAATCGCAGCCGCACGTTCTTCATCTCCAACGAGAAAACTCACGCTATCCTCATCGAGCTGAAGCCACGCCGCAATCTTTGCAGCCTCTCTCTCGTTTGTTTGGAAGATTAGCTTTAGGTGTGGGATGAACCGAGTGAGCGCTCTCCGCGATGAGATATGACATCTAGCTGCGATCGATGCTGCTATCTGATTGCGCACAGCTCGCACGGACCTAGAACGCGACATGAATTGGATTCGTTCCGGGAACCTGTTCGGAACCCATGCTGGTTTCGTGTATTTTCTGGAAAGCCCGACCCCCGCCGTCATTAAATCAAAGTAGTACTTCAGTAGCGCCCAACCTTGAGTCCTCTTCGCCCTCGTAAGAAAAAGATCGGCTTTCGCTAGATTCTGAAAGGCTGCGGCCATATCTCGTGGGTCGGACAGCTGTCTTGGTACGTTCTCGTATATCCATTCGAAAAGCATCTCATAGCCGACATCGCTTGCATCCACAGCTCGTTTGGCTTGGTTGATGTCCTTCGCAGAGAAGACTAAGGCAAGGGCCTGAAATATGGTGTCCTTCCTGTCTCGATAGGCTAGGGGCTGCACGTCTACATATGCGAGTCTGCTCTTTCCAGTGGTTAAGTACTGGAGGTCGTTGATGATACCCCTCATATCCCCTTGATTTCTATCGTAGACCAACTTTAGAGCAACGTCCTCCGCGTCTACTCCTTCGGCCTCAAGGACGGTCTTCAAATATGGGATAGCGTCTCGGACGCTCAAGCGTTTGAAAGCGATCATCTCACAAGCGTTTCTGAGTGGAGCGATCTTTGGATCCCACGGATCATTTGCTGTTAGGATGATAGGATAGTTGGTGTTCGAAATCGTGCTCACTACGGCGCTCACGGCACCTCGATCCTCCTGAGGGTTGATACCGTCGATTTCGTCGATCAGGATTAGACGATTCTTTCCGATCAATTGCCCTTGCGATGCTGCTGTGCCTAGGATTCTGTCTATTGCCTCGCGGTTTCTCTTGTCGCTGGCATTGACCTCGATTAAGTCATAGCCGAGATCTAGGGCGACAGCTTCGGCTGAAACGGTCTTACCAACACCTGGTGGGCCGTGTAGCAGTACGGCCTTCCTTCTTGGAGCTTTCTTTAACCATGATTGGATCCATTTGGCAAGTTTGTCACGGGCTTCACTGTTACCGGCAATCTCTCGCATGGTCTTTGGACGATGCTTGATCGTCCAAGGAATAGGCAAACGGAGGACACCTGGAAGCTACTTCGCACCTTTCAAGGCCAGTTGCGCTAGGAGTGCACTTAGTTGTACTTCTTCGTCCGCCCCTTGGACCAGTCTGAAATCAACCTCACCGACCGCCTCCGTCAGCGCAAGCTTGGCCTGCTCGGGCAGTTTCAGCTTGAAGAGCTCAGAGTGAATCTGCTTGACGATATCACCGCCTGAGAGGCCCTCCTCAACGAGCAGGTACCTTAACTTCTTTCTTGCCTCCATAAAGTCGCCCTCTAGGGCGAGGTTCAGCATTTCCTGAACGTCAAGCGGCTTTGCCTTGCCCACGACCTTGTAAACCCCTTCCTCCGTCACAGATTTGCCGAAGGTTGCTGCGGATTGCAGGGTATTGATAGCCGCGCGCATGTCGCCTTCAGCCATCTCCAAGATGGCTTTCTTGCCCTCGCGAGCGAGTCCGACCTTTTCCTGCGCGGCGATGTAGTCCAGATACTCACCGACATCTTCGTCTGAGTGCCTGACGAACCGAAAGACGGCGCAGCGCGATTGAATTGGTTCAATGATCTTTCCGGAATAGTTGCAGCTTAGGATGAAACGACAAGTGTCTGTGTAGCGTTCCATCGTCCTTCGTAATGCGTGCTGCGCATCTGAGGTCATGTTGTCCGCCTCGTCAAGTACGAGGATCTTGAACGGCACGTTGCTGATAGTCGCCATTCTAGCGAATTCCTTCACAGTCGTCCTAATCACTTCGATGCCTCGTGCATCGCTCGCGTTCAGTTCCATGAACGCATCTCGATATCTCTCGCCAAAGAGATCATGTGCCAAGCAAAGCGCAGCGGTTGTCTTGCCGCTTCCTGGAGGCCCGGCGAATAGGCAGTGGGTCATCGTTCGCGTATCTACAAACTGCTTCAATCTCTCAACGATCTGCTGCTGATTCCGCATCTCCTTCAATGTCTTCGGCCGATATTTCTCAGCCCATAGCGCGACTTCCACGATCACTCACCGATCAATCATCACGTTTCCAGTGCAGCTCAAGTCTGTTTACGTGCCTGAAAAGCATTGGCCCCACGATTCCTGCACGAACGATCACCTTTCACACTTTCACTCAACTCTCGGAACATCTTTCCCCTTCCAGAGGAAATCTAGACAAAATAGAACGAATAACTCGACAAAGTGTTTAAATGGTGAACCCAGAGGCGCCATTGGGTTTGGTGGTTGATTCTTGACGGAAGCAATGATCTCAGTAGAGGACATAGATTTTGATTTTGAAAATTCTCAGGTTAGAATAGTTGTTGCGCGCGAGATTCCCGAAACATCGTCAAGAATGACCAAACTGTCAACTGCAAAAGTTGGGCAGGAGGTGGAGATTCCCTACTGGATGGCAAGGGAACTCGTGAGTAATGGTTACGGGAGATTCAGAGAGGAAGATGTTCTCACCTTCAATACACTCTCCAAGATTCACTGGCGAGAAACCATCCCAGCATCCAGACAGTTGCCTTCGCTCCAGCCCAGCTTCTACTGCCTGCTCCGCAGGCATCTGTCCGATCTCAAACAGCTGAGCAAGCAAGACCAAGGCAAGCTCAGGGAGCTTGAGAGAACCGAGACGCTAGTACGCGACATCGTTAACTGCCGAATTAGGAAGCTAGTTTCCCTCGCTGCTTCGCCTACTCCTTCCGAAGAACTCCTCCATGGTTTGACGTACGAGGAGCGCGCACTCTATTCCATTCTGAACAAGACGATTGAGGAATGGAAGTCGAAGCTTCTGGGGCAGGGCTTGAGGGCTTGACGGCGCAAGTACTCCAGAAACCTGAAGAGCGTTTCCAAGAGTTCCTCCGCTCTTTCCGAACGGACAGCGAATACAAGTACAGGAAACGTCTGGGGCATACTGCCTTAGCGGGTACAAAGTCCATAGTTGTCGATTTCGAAGACTTGATTGCCTACGATCCCGACCTCGCCCGCTCGATTCTTGACAAACCAGATGAATACTTTGAATACCTCGATCGAAGCGCATGGGCACAGCTCAAGATCGAGGATCCAGAGTATGCGGAGATCATTAGACGTCTGCGCGCTAGGTTCAGGAAGCTCCCTGAACGAATATCACTGCGCAGGATTGGGTCCGAGAATATTGGCAGACTCGTGCTGATTGATGGAATAATCGTCAGATCAACAACCGTCAAGCCGTTGCTAATCAAGGCCGCATTCCAATGCCGCAAGTGCAACGCCTTGACATATGTTGAACAAGCCGGGATCTTGATGCGAGGGCCGGGGGTCTGTCCTCATTGCAGGTCAAAGGTCTTTGAGTTCTTGGAAAAGCAGTCTAACTTCATGAACTCTCAGGAAATCCGCATACAAGAACGACCTGAAGACCTACCTCCGGGTCAGCTGCCTAGGGCGATGGACATCAAACTCACAGAAGATCTGGTAGACGTGGCTCGACCCGGAGATCGAGTCTCCATAAGCGGTGTGGTCAGGGCTCAACAAGAGTTCCTAGGACGCAAAGCCCGATTGCGCACCTTCGATCTCCTACTTGACGCTAATTTCGTTGACGTAGTCGGAAAAGAGGTTGAGGTTGTTGAAATCACGCCCGAAGATGAGAGGCAAATCCGTGAACTCGCTAGGGATCCGTTCATCCACCGCAAGTTGCTGGCGTCGCTCGCACCATCGATCTACGGCTACGGCGACATCAAGGAAGCAGTCCTCTACATGCTCTTCGGCGGCGTACCAAAGCGGTTACCTGATGGTATCGTCATTCGAGGCGAGACGAATGTACTCCTTGTAGGCGACCCTGGAGTCGCAAAGAGTCAGCTACTGCAATACGTGGCGAGGATAGCCCCTCGTGGACTCTACACAAGTGGACGTGGAACAACCGCGGCCGGCTTGACAGCGGCTGTTGTCCGCGAAAAATCCGGAGGCATGGTCCTAGAGGCTGGAGCCTTAGTGCTAGCAGACAAAGGGATCGCCTGTATCGATGAGATCGATAAAATGCGCCCTGAAGATCGAGTCGCCATACATGAAGCACTTGAGCAGCACACTGTGAGTGTGGCCAAGGGTGGCATTGTTGCCACACTCAATGCGAGAGCGGCGGTTCTTGCGGCGGCCAACCCAAGTCTAGGAAGATACGACCCGTATCGAAATATTGCAGATAATATCAACCTGCCCGTGACGCTTCTGTCACGTTTTGACCTTCTTTTCATCATGAAGGACATCCCGGAAGCTGATTCGGACAGCAGAATGTCCGAGCACATCCTCACCCTACACCGCCTGAAAGCCCCCCCAGAAGCCCCGCCTTTGATACCAGACCTTCTTCGAAAATACGTAGCTTACGCTAAGCGAATTGAGCCCGTCTTGACGGAGGAAGCAGTCAACGAGCTCCGCCAGTACTATCTGAAGATGCGCTCCCTATCTGGCTCAACAGAGTCACCGGTCGCCATTACTCCTCGACAGCTTGAAGCGTTGGTCCGGTTGACCGAAGCTAGGGCGAGAAGCTTCCTCAGAGACAAAGTTGAAGTTGAGGATGCCCGAGCCATCATCCGCCTCATGACGCTATCGTTGCAGGATGTTGGGATCGACACAACAACCGGGAAGATCGATATCGATGTCATAATGACGGGTAAACCAAAAAGCCTCCGAGATAAGATGCAAATCGTTCTGGGCACCTTCGCCGACCTTGAAAAACAGTTCGGAATCGTGGAGGAACCGACTTTGTATCAAGCGCTGTCACGTAAACCAGACCTCATGGATGATGAGGCAAGAAGACTCGTTGACCAGCTGGTCAGAGAAGGAATTCTTTATTCACCCAAGCCGGGTCACTTGAAGCGAACAGCCGCTTAAGGAATAGGCGACATTGAGGATCGAGGAGCTTCCTATCGCAGATTCTGTTAAGGCTGTGTTAGCTAGGGCTGGATACGACATACTCTACCCACCACAGGAGGAAGCTATCCAGGCTGGGGCGCTAGATGAGAAGAACATAGTGCTAGCGAGCCCCACAGCGTCTGGGAAGACCCTGATCGCCGAACTTGTCATCCTGAAATCGGTTCTCGAAAGAGGAGGAAAGGCGCTCTACCTAACGCCACTCCGGGCCCTTGCAAGTGAAAAGTATGAGGACTTCCAAAAGTACACTGCAATCGAGAAAGAACCTGGACGAAGAGTGAGAGTGGCAATCACCAGCGGCGACTATGACAGCTCCGACCTATACCTCGCCAACTTCGATATCATCATATCCACAAACGAGAAGGCCGATTCCCTGCTCAGACACCGGTCACCATGGATAGCGGATGTTTCTGTGGTTGTAGCCGATGAGATCCATCTGATTACAGAGGCTGATCGAGGACCAACACTCGAAGTAGTACTCACAAGGTTGCTGAAACTGAATCCGGATATACAGGTCCTCGCCCTCAGCGCAACCATCAAGAACGCAACCGAGATCGCGGAATGGCTCAAAGCCAATCCTATCACAACTGAATGGCGACCCGTCCCACTACGCGAAGGCATCCACTATGATGGTGAAATCCAGTTCAAGGATGGCTCATCCCGGTTCGTCTCGAAGACTGTTCCCAACCCGGTCTTTGACATAGCCCTCGACGTTGTCCGTGAAGGAGGACAAGTTCTCATCTTTGCCGAAACTCGCCGCTCAGCCGTGGACATCGGGAAGAAAGCAGCTGCCCTACTTCGAAGGTACCTAACCAAGCCAGAGCGGAGAGGACTCGAAACCGTCGCTCAACGAATACTATCTGCAGGGGAGCGAACACGACTTGGAGAAGTTCTCGCTGAACAGGCTCTTAACAGTGTGGCATTTCACCATGCCGGATTGACCGGTGCTCACAGGAAAATCATTGAGGACGCCTTCAGGGCCGGTCGCCTGAAGATCCTCTCCGCCACTCCGACCTTGGCTGCCGGCGTGAACCTCCCTGCTCGGACTGTAATAATCAGTAGCTATGAACGCTATGAGCCAGGCTACGGGCGATATCCGATCTCCGTCTTGGAGTACAAGCAGTTCTGCGGTCGCGCCGGACGGCCCAAGTACGACAAGTATGGTGAAGCCATACTCCTGGCCAGAACTGACGACGAACAAGATTACTTGATGAAGAACTATGCGCTCGCCGAACCTGAGAGAATTTGGTCGAAGCTCGGTGCAGAAAAAGTCCTGAGACCTCATGTGCTCGCAACGATCGCCACACGATTCGCCACGAGCGAAGATGGGCTTACAAGATTCTTCGCGAAAACATTCTACGCTTTACAATACGACCCGAAGATGATCCGGTCAAAACTCGGTGAAATCCTCTCCTTCCTAAACAGGGAGCAGATGGTTGAGTTCGAGGGCGACGAGCTGAGAGCAACGAAGTTCGGACGTCGAGTCTCGGAGCTTTACATAGACCCCGTCTCAGCAGTCGTCCTACGTGATGGCTTGTATTCGCGTGCGAGACAGGTAACAGAAGTCAGCTTCCTCCATCTGATTTCAAGAACACCCGACATAGCACCGAAACTCTATCCTAGACGCGGCGAGGATGAAATGCTAGACCTGTTCGCCAAGGAGCATCAAGAGGAATTCATGTGTGAAGTTCCGGAATACTACGGCGATAGCAACGGTGTGACGTACGAGGAATTTCTTTCTGAGATCAAGTGCACAAGAGTACTCTACGAGTGGATCAACGAAACCAGCGAGGACGCGATACTTGAAGTGCACAAAGTCGAACCAGGCGATCTTCTGCGAATGGTCGACACTTCAAAGTGGTTACTCCACGCGACCCACGAACTTGCGGAACTCTTCGGGCATAAGGATTTGCTCAAACCGACCTACGAACTCCAAATCCGATGCGCGAAAGGAGTGAAGCCAGAGCTCGTCCCGCTAGTCAAATTGGAAGGTGTGGGACGCGTAAGGGCGCGAGCACTCCACAACGCAGGCTACAGAACCATAGAAGACCTCAAGGCTGCCTCAATAACGGATTTGATGAATGTGCCTCTTATCGGCCCGAGTTTGGCTAAGAAGATCAAGGAGCAGGTCGGCGGTCTCATTAAAGCTGAGGAATGGGAGAGATTGAGATCAAAAAGGGCCGAGACCACAGAACAGAGCCTGCTGACCGACTACGGCCAAGACGAGATTTTCTAGGTAGGAAGACCTCGCGACCGTCTCTCTGCAATTGTCTTTTCGACCACCGAATCCACAATCTCGGTCGCCATCCCGATGTAAGATCTTGGATCCAGTGCCTTCTCGATTTCTTTCTGGTCCAGATATTTCGTAACCGTAGGACTTTCGACCAGAGCGTCGCGGAAGCTCATCCGCTTGTCTTGACTCTCGAATACAATCTGTTGCAGCAATCTATGCGCCTCCTGTCTTGGCATCCCCATGCCCACGAGCGCGATCATCACCGATTCCGACATCATCGGATCCTTGTACTTCATTAGGTTCTCTAGAATCCGTCCCTCGTTCACACGCAAGTCACTCAGTATGCGGATCATCGAGTTCAGCATGTGGTCAATCAAGATGAAGGCCTCCGGAATAATGAACCGCTCAGATGCGGATTGAGAGAGATCACGCTCATGCCATGTGATTATCGCCTCTATTGCTGGGGCAACGAGGCTACGCTCGATCTTGGCAAGACTAGAGACGTTCTCACTCTTCCAAGGATTCCGTTTTTGAGGCATCGTTGAGCTTCCGACCTGTTTTCCGACCTCGAATGGCTCCGCCAGTTCATCGATCTCAGGCCTCTGGAGATTCCTAATCTCTGTGGCAAACTTATCCAACGTACTCGCGAGCATCGCAAAGACGCAGATCAGTTCGGCATGTCTGTCGCGTTGGACAATCTGGCTAGTAGCCTCGTCAACCTGAAGCCTCAGACGCTTCATTACCAAGTCCTGTACCCGAAGGGCGTTCTTCCCGAAACCAGCCATGGTGCCAACGGCACCGCTCATTTTTCCCACAAGGACACGTTGTCTGCACTGGCCTAAGCGTTCCACATGTCTGCTGATCTCACGCAACCAGACAGCAAATTTCAATCCAAGCGTTATCGGCAGGGCATGTTGGGCGTGAGTTCTTCCAATCATTATGGTGTCTCGATACCGCTTTGAAAGCTCCACAAGGACTTCTTGGAGCCTATCCAGCTTTCCAGCAACTATTTCGCACCCGTCTTTCATTTGCAATGCGAGCGCGGTGTCAAGAATGTCTGATGACGTGGCTCCGAGGTGAACATACGCCCCGCTCTTTCCTGAAACCTCTGACAGTACCTCAACGAGCGCCATCGTCTCGTGCTGCATGACTTTCTCCAGTTCTCGAATCCTATCGATGCTAACGTACTTGGTGGAGGCATGGCGTTCGATCTCGTCCGCAGCCTCACGGGGGATATCTTCGACCTCTCCTCGCGCCCAAGCCAAGGCTGATTCAACATCAAGCATCTTCTGAAAGCGTGTTTCCTCCTCGAAAACCCTGCGAATCTCGGGACTTCCATATCGACCGGTATCGATCGGGAGGACCGGCAATTCTCTAACCTGAGCCACTTAAAGTTCGAAGTTGATATAAAAGGAGAAGAGCACTCCCCGAAGCGACTCTATTTGGGCGCATTAGCGGCAGTCTCGACCGACGGTGCTGAAGACCCGCGCAGCATCGTAGAGACGATGCTTCACGTTCTAAGCCACAGGGGCGCTCAAGCAAATGCTTCAACACTTGGAGCGGAACGAACTCATCAAGTATCTCTGGGTTACTCCTTCCATCACGACGCGCAAGGAAAATTCGTTCAATCCGACCAAGGAGCTCTAGCGATGAATGGTTCATTCTTCGAGCTTCCGCCAAAAGTGCAGGCGAACCAGATTTTCAAGCGCCTTACAGGAGAACAAACGCTCCAGAAGGGCGTGGGACACATTATGATGGAGCCAGGAGCATTCGCCATCATTTGTTACCGGAAGAACAAGCTGTTCGCCTTCAGGGACATAGAAGGATTGAAGCCTCTCTATTATGGACGCAGAAGAGGCTTCGCCGCGTTCGCCTCAGAAAGAAAGGCGCTCTGGAAAATCGGACTGAAGCAGACAAATCGAGTTCTCCCAGGCGTCCTCTACACCACGGGCGCAAAGGCATTCAAGCAAAACTCACTCGCACGCATTTCCCGCCCAAGAGAGAAAGCATTAACATTGGAGCAGGCATCAACTCAACTTACACGCCTCCTTACCCGTTCAATTAGACGAGTCACGAAAGAACTGGACAAAGTCGCCGTAGCTTTCTCCGGTGGACTGGATAGCGCCCTAACGGCTATTTTGGCAAGAAAGACAGGGATCAAAGTCGAACTCGTAAGCGTTGGCCTGACGGATTCGCCAGAGCTCTTGACCGCTGAGAAATCTGCCCGCAGCCTTGATCTTCCAATCACGATTGAGACATTCAGTACAGATGCGTTGGAAGAGTACATACGTCGAGTTGTCTGGCTGATCGAAGAACCGAATCTGATGAAGGTGAGCGTGGCGATACCGCTTCATTGGGCTGCGATAGTAGCTGCGAAGCGAGGTTTCACTGTCATGCTCTGCGGCCAAGGGAGTGACGAATTGTATGGAGGCTACTACAAGTATTCGCGAATATTGGATGAGAAGGGACGGAGAGCCCTAGTTACGGAATTGTATCGGAGCATAATCGACGCGCCTCAGGCAAATTATGAGAGAGACGACCAAGCTACGGCACCTACTGGAATCGAGCTCCGCACCCCGTTTGCAGACTTGGATGTAGTTCGATTCTCTATGCAGATTCCTTCCGAATTCAAGGTCAAGAGGGGGAATGACCTGACTAGGAAATGGGTTCTGCGGCATGTCGCTAAGAAGCTCGGATTGCCCGATGAGATCGTCTGGCGCCGGAAGAGAGCAATCCAACATGGTACGGGTGTCGAGAACGCCATCCACAAGCTTGCGAAGCTGAGGAATCTTCCCGTCAAGGAATACCTAGCGAGCATCTATGATGAAGTGGTGAAGCTCGATTCCATACCTTACATTTCCCATTTAAATGGAAGCAACCGATAATACCCATAGGCCCCTGAGGTTTTTCGAGTTAGATTTGCAGTCCATCGGACGCTGCCCCCGCTGCGGCTACGTAATCGGATACGACGGATACCGTTACTACTGTGCATTTTGCGGTTACCTGCACTCCCGTCGAAAACTCGAGGATACCATCCAAGACTTGGAGAGAACCCTCAAGTTTAAAGTCCACAACTTTCTCGCAGGATTCAGAAGGCCTCCCCCACAGCAAGTAGTCACCTACTATCCCGTTACCACGCGTCCATGCGTTGCATGCGGAATCTTGCTTCCAATCGCGGCCTATACATGTCCAGCCTGCGGAGCATCACAGTTCGTAAGCCCGCAGACACCATCACCGAGGATGCCCAGCCCCGCTCCTCCTACCCGAGACCAAAGAGTGCTTGACTACATAGTCGCCCATAACGGGACGATATCAATATCTCAAGCAGCCCGTGACCTCTCAATGTCACCACAGGCACTTAGATCAACAGTAGAGCGACTGAAAAGCGCTGGCTTTCTGACTCAAGCTTAGGCGAGGAAGAATCTTCCCACTCAGATGCCCGCCCTTCATCTCATCGATCAGAGGATTCGGCATTGAAACGAAGAGCCCGTATCGCAGTAGATCTCGACGGTGTACTTGCCGAAACTATGGTCGCTTTTTGCAGGATACTAAACGAACGGCATTCTACCAAGCTGAGGGTGGAATCATTTGTTCGATGGAGTGCTTGGGAGATTGCAGGCATCACGAAAGATGAGTTCTTCCGAACACTTGACGAAGCATGGTTTGATTGGAAAAGGATTCCACCTACCGAGGACGATTTGTTTGAGAAGATGGCTCAACTCAAGAAGTTCGGCGAGGTTGATATCGTGACAGGCCGCAGCATGAATACCGTTTCCTACGCAAGGGCGTGGCTCCGTCACCACAGTATCCCACACGATTCTTTCGTTCGAACTGAAAGCACAAACGCAAAAGTCAATCTCGACTACGACCTCTTCATTGACGATTCAGCAGATCTCATGTCGCTCTTGGCGTCGAGCCTAGATAGATACGGCATTCTGTACCTTCGCCCTTGGAACAGATACGCCCCCAACATGCCAAGAATCTTCAAGGCTAAGCAGTGGGACGAAATACCTGAACTAACTCAGAAGATCATTCAAAGGAAGTACGGGCGGCTCGGAACGCACTCCCCATAATCAACGTCAAGAAACTCGGATTCTACCTAGGTCCAACTCTGTTCGTAGCAGTACTCCTCGCACCTGAACCTTTGTCAATGATAGATGCGGCCAATTCTGTCGGTGCCGCCGACAATGCTCCGCAGGTTGCGCTTGGAATGCTTCTATGGGTTCGCGTTTGGTGGATGACAGAATGTGTCCCCCTAGGGTTATTGGCAGTAACAGTTCCTTTGGTCTTCCTAGGCTCCGGAATCATATCTTGGAAGAAGGTTCTCACCGTCTTCGTTCGGTGACTTCGCTAGGTCTGAAAGTAAGGGGCAACTCGCTGCCAGACTAAGACCCCTAGGTACCCTCCGATCACGCCGGTAATGCCCCCTGCGGCCAAGACCGCGGCTTCCACCGCTAGGTTCCTAGGAAGCAGTTGCAGGGTGAGAGTCACTGTGTAAGCGATCAGTCCAATCGCCGCCGTACTGGTAGCTACAGCCAAGATGAACCGTTTGGCATCTAATTTGCCCCTTCCTCGGAGGGGATGAAGAGCGAGCAGTAAGACGTCCAACATCACGCCGTAGAGAGCTGAGAAAATGATTGAGAAAATCGCTAGGCTAGGATTCCGACCAGCAAGGAGCAATCCCGCAATAGTGGAAACAAAGGTTGCCCCAAAAGGAGTAATCATCAGACCCGATAGGCCTAGCAGCAAAGCTTGCACGACGATGAAAGAATCCTTCAAAGGAGCGGGAGCAAAGGCTTTGGAAGCAAACACAATGACACTGAAGACAGCTGCTATGGCAAACTTCCTCGCCGACTGATGCAATGCCCCTCAGAGCGAGGCTGCAGGGAAGTCCTCTAAATTGTTTACACTCCCGATTCTCACCATATTCTGAACTGAAGATGGAGGTCCGGACACCGCACCTTTTCGTTGTGATCTGGGTACACGTAGCATGGAATCCCTCAAGCGCATCGAACAGGTGTCAAGACAAGCGATGAAACTCAGGGAATAGATTCAAGGACATGAGACAGATCGTTTCCCATGCTTTTAGAGAGCCCATGAAGCTCGCGGTTCGATGAAAAACGCCTACAATGCCTGAAGGTTAAGATTTGAGACAGAAACTCAGAGAGCCGGCTCAGAGATGCGTGTGTGCGCTGAGTGTTGGTGTGGATGTGCACTTCTTCGTTAAGAGGGTAAAGGACGACCGACACCTTCGAAAGGCAATGGCCTACCTGAACAAAGACCAAAGGGAGGAGGTGTTCTGCGATGAGGATGGAATATCGTCCATATCAGGCCCGTTCAATGATCAACAGACTCAAGCACGTCGATGATTGGTTCTGGACAAGATACACCCTCAACCCCTACCGAGGCTGCGCTCACCTGTGCGTATACTGCGACGCTCGCGACAACCAATACGGGCTGTCGGCGACATTCGAACAGACTGTCTACTTCAAGAGAAATGCTGTTGACGTCTTGGAGAAACAACTGCCCAAACTTAAGCGAGACATTGTTAGTCCGGGGGGCGTCTGCGACGCCTATCAGCCAATAGAGGCGAAACTCAAGCTCACCCGCCGAATTCTTGAGACATTGGCTCAGCATCGCTTTCCGGTCGAGATTCTCACTAAGTCAGATCTCGTGCTGCGTGACCTAGATATCCTTCAGCAAATCAACAGCGTTGCTTGGGCTGGTGCCCTATTTACAATTACAACCTTCGACAGGGCTGTAGCTAGTCGCTTCGAGCCCTTTTCTCCTTCCCCCGAGCGACGCCTTGCTGCGCTGGAGCAAGTAGCCAGATCAGGCCTCATGACGGGTCTCGTTCTCTGCCCATATCTTCCGAGCATCTCCGACGACGAAGCCCATATAGAGGAGGTAGTGAAACGTGCAAAGGACGCAGGAGCCAAGTTTGTCCTCCACGGAGGCTTGACCCTAAAACCTGGACCGCAGAAGGATCGATACATCGAAGCCCTTACGGACTTCTACCCAGACCTACTGTCCCGATATCAGGAACTGTATAGGTTCTCCTATTCACCCGAGAAGCAATACTATTGCAACGTGCAGCGAATGGCTAGGAGTATCTGCCATCGGCATAAGATGCCCGATCGTATGCCCCGCCCTGTCCTTTCCTGCGATGAGCCTATGATGAACAAGCGAATAGCCGAGAAACTCTTCCTCATGGCCTACGAGGCCGATCTCGAACCAGACGAAGAGCATCGCGTCTGGAGCTACCGCAAAGCCGCTTGGACAGTCGATGAATTAGAGGAGAACCTGCTTGATATCTACAGAGAAGAAGGGATAAGAGGCCTCATGGCTTTGCCGAATGTCGGCATCAAGATCGCGAGCACTATTGCATCCCTCCTTAGCGAAAAAACGGATGACTCTTTCATCTGATCACAACTAGCCCGAATCGACTTGAAGCAGGCTTCAAGTCTCACTTCCACTTGATTGTGCAGCCGACGAGCCTTGTTTCGGGCATTGAAACTGACTTGCCAGCTAGCACGGCGTCCAGTGCATCCCTCAGGTAGTGATTCTTCACAGCCTTGGGGTCATCGTAATTGTCGTCGATTGCGCCGTGATACTGAAGCATCAAGCTCTTGTCGAAGAGAAAGACTTCGGGCGTGCGTTCCGGACTGTATGCTCTCGCTATTTCCTGCGTTTCGTCCCAGAGATACGGGAAGTTGAATTTCCTCTCCCGAGCGCGCTCTTTCATCTTCGGAAAACTATCGTCCGGATATTTTGTTTCATCGTTAGAGTTAATGGCGATCAGTTGGAAACCCTTTCCTGCATAGTCTCCCTGTATCTGGACCATCCGATCTTCCCATGCACGCACGTATGGGCAGTGATTACAGCTGAAGATTACTCCTACCGCATTCTTCGAGGGATAGTCACCAAGCGAATGAATTTTATCGTCGACACCTAGAAGTTTGAATGGTATGGCCTTATCGCCAATCCTTAGATTAGCCACAGTCACCTCTCCTTGAGCTTCTAGTCGAATGCTGATTAGCGCCTAATCCGGCTTAAGAGCGCTTCTCGATGGCACTACGTAAGGCCCCTCGAATCATCTCTACCGAAGGAAGAGGAGAAATGCGACCATCTTCTAATCGGTATGCCCTGCATGTGAGGGCGTACTGCGGATTGGGTTGCGGGTCGATATCTTGACCGTCAATTAGGATTGTTGGAGATCCTAGGAACCTTAACTTCTCAGCCTGCTCACGAGTTTCGACTTCGAAAACTTCGACACTGGGATCAATACCCTCTTCTTTGATGACTTGACGAAGACGCTGGAGTGCCTCCTCGTAGGAGGGACATTCCCTGGAGTAGAGAAACCGAATATCCAGCCCTTTCATCTCTCATTCACCGCTCTCATACGAGAGCCTGTAGATGGCTGTTTCGCTTTTTGGGAGTTGGTGTTTGCCTCCAAGCAATTTCCGAAAACACTGAATCGCAACTAACACATAGCTCGTAACACTGTCACCACGTTTTCCTTACTGGCCTTGCTTTGAGTGATACAAGACTCTTGACGTCTGTGACATCTTGTTCTGATTCCACTCTTATGAAAAGCCAACGTGCCTCCGGAAATTGGTGCGCCCTCTTGAGAATTCTCGTGACTTTACTGCTGAGAGGCAAAGCGGAGGCTTTCTCAATTCGGCTCCATTAATCACAATCTGCACTGTGAAGCTTTCTTTCCCGGGATAGAGGGAAAGAAGCGCTCTCCAATCGAGACAACCATTTCCGACATCGTTGGCGGACGGGTTCTGTCAACGAACGCTCCTATGCTCACATTCGATCGTCCACTACAACGTCTAGCTGATTGAATGAATTGTCGGGATGTCGCTTTAGCGGCTTCTGACCAACACTTCTCCTGCTGCACGCCGAGGAGTCGGTTTCACATCGGGGCCATAGCCCATTCGAAGTAGCAACTGAGGGAAGCCTCTCCTATTCAATAGATCGCCAAGTTTCGTTCTCAGCTCAGGAATCTCGATGGGTTGATTCAGAAATGATGCCCAGACTTCCTCAATGCGTGCGCGTAACAGCACTCTGGCTAAGCTTTGACCAGCAGCTAACCAGAAGACAGGAGAGTCACCGTCAGTGCCGAGTACTGCCAGAATCGGAGAACCAGCCGCAAGCTGCCGATCCTTCGCGGCCTGACCCTTACCTATATCAAAAGTGCGGACTACCAGCGGGGCCACGCTCGAGATCAAATCTCCATATCCAAGAGCGTAGCCTGGCAGACCATCGTGGCTCGCCGTCCTATTGGGATGAATCCACGCAGCAACCTCACGTCGGAAACGCCTGTCCGCCATCTGGATCCGATCACCCTCTGCAATCATGTCAGCAACCCTGTTCCGGTTATCCTCCCCCTCAATGATGTGAAGCCATGCTCCTTCCCTACTTGCCGAGGATTGAAGTTCCCTTAACACTCTCTCTGGAACCTGCCGCGCCTCAAAGGGCATTCGATTCGTCCGCCGCTTGGTAATCACCTCAAACAGCGAATTCTCCTCAGCCGTCGGTTGGTATGAACCACCGAAACTGACATGTGCGAGGAGATCCGGTTTGCTGCCATCAGGAAAGAGCTGTACGACTCCCTCATAGCAGAAATGATGGAGGGCTAGGCGTAGATGGAAGAGAACAGCACCACAACTCATTATCAACTCGCGATCTTCCGGATCAACGACCGCTAATGCTCGCGTACGGTCTGCATGCAGCTCGACTGCGTCATCGACTATTTTGAAGAGCCAGGGTTGCGTATTGTGGCTAGACGGTGCAAGAACAGCATAGTTCAAGAGAAATCGAAGCCTCTCAGCAGACGTACCCTTTCTGGGGAACCCACCCTCAGAAATGCTCCAAGGATCCCATATTTCCGACAATGCCTACTGTTTCCGGCGCCTCTCTGTTTGGCAGAGTAATTAGACGTTCGGTAAGTTCAGTTGAAATTCTAATTACCAAACCGTAATCAGCCGATTGTACTAGGGTACACACACTGTGATGACCCACACTTGCCAAGAAAGAGAGGCGTCCTCGAACAGGAACCTAAGATAATCGAAATGCCCCGCCAGAAAATGGCAGTCGTTCGCAGGATGGGTGATCCGAACAAAGTTGCATCGGGAGTCTTGAGCAGCCTCTATGGCTCGGTTTACAAGCTGAAGTTTGACCTGAAGAAGAAAGGTAAAGTATTCAAGGTGCAACCACTTCGCGCACGCTGGCCAAACGCACACCTTGCCCCTAAGGACCAATGGATTGGCGTCTGGGGTTTGCCCATTCCGCAAGAGACTGCTTCTCTGCCGCAGAAGACTACAGAAATCCCGATTGAGATCGAGGATTGGAACTATGGAACAGTTGCCCAGATCCTTCACATTGGGCCATTCGAAACCGAGCATGTCACAGTGAGGCGTCTACATGAGTTTGTTGCGCAAAGCGGATACGAGATAGCAGGAACCCACGAGGAGGAATATCTCACCAGACCAAAGGCGAAGGTTCAGAAGACGCTGATACGGTACCCCATAAGAAAGAAATAGACTCCAGTTCTGAACTCGCGAGCGTATCAAAGTACTTTCTAAGCTTAGCACATGTTTCTTCATAAGATGCAGCAAGCTATCTGGCCAACAGTTCCATCGAGGGAACTCCTATTGCACCAGCGCGAACAGACCATC
>CAZRDM010000013.1:0-6626 GCA_964598845.1 uncultured Candidatus Bathyarchaeia archaeon | reverse complement strand
CTGGCCAACAGTTCCATCGAGGGAACTCCTATTGCACCAGCGCGAACAGACCATCTAAGACAGTTCCATGAACGAGGCAGCACGCTGGAATTTTAAGCCTGTGCGCGTAGTTGAAGGGGAAGACTGCTACTCGGCAAGATCGGGACCAGAGATCGATTTCTTATAGGAATCGTCTTCGTAAGAATCGCGAGAGTTACGTGGTCTACCTGAAGTAGTTTGCCACGGCCAGCTCGAGTCCTCGAGCCAAGGTGAAGGGTATCCACTTCAATGTGACGGGAGTAGCAAGCATCCTGCTAACCATCAGATAGCGCCCGCCTTCCTCATACTTCATTCGGATCGTTCCGTCGGTTATGTACTCGATGGCAGCGTTAGTCTTTTGCTCATGCAATCCCTCTTCCAATATGACCAAGGAAGTAACCTTCCTTTCGGTCAATCTTGCTTTGAGAGATTCGAGAAATTTCTGGGAGGACTCAGCCCCCGCATGCATGATAAAGTCTGAGAAAGAATCAAGGACGAATCGCGCATGAGAATTCGGCGCTATCTCCTTCTTGAGCAGATCACTCACCGCTATGCTGAACTCCGTTAGGTTTTTCGGGTTTCCGAAGTACTTGCCACTCTCAATTCCAGTTCTCCATGAATAACAGTCAACGAATATCATTCCCGCCAGCAGCTCGCCGTCCCATTCGAAAGACATCATGATCTCCTTTGCTCGCTGTAGCGGCTCATATGTGTCGACTAGCACCGCGGTCCTGTTCTTTGTCAGAGCCCCAAAGAGAACCTGCTTGCCAAGAGTGCTCTTACCGGAGCCCGTTGTGCCAAGGACAAGACTCATTGAACCCGCCGGAAGACCGCCCCTGAGCAATCGGTCGAGACCGATGATTCCAGTGGAGACGCGCTGCATCAGGAGTCATCTTCCCATTAGCGCTCTCACTCTGTAGACGAGGAAGAACGCAAACAGAGCCATGGAAACTGTGTGAACATACCTGCTAAGATCGGTAAAGTATCCCGACAGTGCAAACGTCTCTGCAAGGATCCAAAACAGTATGGCGAGAGAAAGCTGGAGCTTGAAACTACGTAGAATACCTCCCTCAGAATGTCGGAATCTCACCGCCAAGTAGAGGAAGAGTAGGAAGGACCCTACCAGACTGGCTAAAGTCACAAATTCTGCGATGGCGACAGGCGAAAAAGTCTCAGTTGGAATTGAGGCTGGATTAGGCGTGAGCAAACCTGATAACATGCTAGACGCCGGCCTTCCAGTAGTAAATTCCGAAAGCAAGGAGCAGAAGCGCTGCAAGGGGCTCAAACAGAACCTTCGCGAAGAATGCCAGACCAATGTAATTTGAGAAATGATATAGACCGTGGGACAGGGTGAAGGATGCTACGAACAGGGCGAGCTTGAGCAGCTTCCTGTTTATACCTCTGATCCTGTAAGCGACGTACAAGGGAACCGCGGCGGCAACCATCATCAGGACGAAGTTCAAAACAAGAATGGGACTAGCCAAACCCGATCCAAGAGTGAGCATGCCGCAACCTGAGTTTGCTTTCGTAAAGAAGGTTTTCTCTTAATCTTGTGGATGAAAGACACGATCCGGCCAGAAGGGATCCAGTTACGGGTTCAGATTCCTTCCTTTGAATCAAATTGGAAAGGCGAACTCACTCCATTAGGCAAGAGTTGTGGTGAATTCGCTTTAGGCCTACGCTTACGCTGACAGAAATCGCTTGAGAACTTCGACCACGTTCAAATAGTAAGCCCATTTGAGACCCCAGGGACCGACAGCTATTCCTCCTGCCAAGACGACGAGTAGAAAGCACATAATCGCGTAATCTTCTTTCGTGAGCTTGAGTTGTCTCATATACGTTCGGCCGGACACATTGTGGCTGAAGCCCCTTGACTCAATAGCTATGGCGATGTCTCCCGTTCTCCTAATCGAGTTGAAGATTGCTGGGATGAACATCTGACGGAGCAGGGCGTTGAACCTCTTTGCTGGATTGCGGTATTCGTAACTCCAACCTCTCGCTTCTTGAGCCTCTTTGATTTTCGTGTTCTCGTCGATTAGCACAGGAACATATGCAAACCCTATGCTCAGGGCCATCCCGAATTCAGGTGGCAGTTTCAATTTGACGAGTGCTATGATGAGATCGCGAATGGGTGTTATCATTAGAATCGTCCTTATGACGAGAAGGATTATGAGAAATCGTAGTACAGCGCCTAGGGTCCAGATGACTCCTTCCAACGTGATGGGCAACAAGCCGGGGATTACGTAGAAGAAAACGTAGGGCATTGTGAACTCCGTCGCTGTTGGTGGAAAGAGCAAGTTGAAGAGCGCGTACATTCCAGCGACGGGTACAATTCCCTTCAGAAACGCCGCCACCTTGTTCATGGGGATTCTCGATAGGCGGATCACGAGCAGCAATGAGAGGAAGAGAATGGACGTATAGATGGGATCCGTCCCCAGACCGACGGCCAACGTGATGACCACAGCCCAATAAAGGAACTTTGTTCGCGGATCCAGCCTGTGAAAGAGTGTTTTTCCTGGTATATACTCAAAAGCCATGTCGCTCACACAGCGAGAATCTCTTCAAAAAACCTGACAGCCTCATCAACAGTGAGCAAATTCTCTGGTATTCCGAACTCCTTGAGCGCCTGACCGAGGCGAGTTATTTGCGGAGGCTTCAGATAAGTGGTTTCCAAGAGTCCTGCCTGAGCAAAGACTTCACGCGTGGTACCGTCAGCGAGAATTTGACCTTCCTTTAGCACAATGACTCGTTTCACATACTCTGCAGCAATGTTCATGTCGTGAGTAATCACAATTATTGTCTTCCCTAGACTGTTAAGTTGCTTGTAGAATTCCATCATTTCCTTGCCCATACGGTAGTCCTGGCCGGTGGTTGGTTCATCAACTACCAAAACGTCGGGGATCATCGTCAGTAGTGAGGCGACTGCGATTCTTTGCCTCTCTCCCTTGCTCACCGAGAACGGGTTCACGTCCAGGATTTCTTGAAGTCCAACAGCACTCGAGACTTCCTTCACCCGTACCTGAATTTCGTCCTCTGGGACGTGAAGGTTGCGTGGGCCGAACTCAAGTTCCTTTCTCACAGTATCGCAGCAAATCTGGTGATCGGGATTTTGGAAGCAGTACCCTACTTTTCGCGAGAGCTCCGTCACGGCTGCACTTCTTGTGTCAACGTCGAATACGATCACAGATCCCCTAGTGGGCTTAAGTAGCCCGTTGAAATGTTTCACCAGCGTAGTCTTTCCCGAACCGTTTTGACCGATGAGAGCAGCGAATTCTCCTCGCCGAACCTTGAGGCTTACTCCCTTCAACGCCGTGGTTCCTGCTGGATAGATGTGCCATAGATCACGGACATCGATTATCACGTCGCCCTGAGGCTCAGCCTTTTCTTGCATACCAGCCATGGGCCTTACTCGTTTATGAGGTAACACCTTCCGAAAGAGCACCGTCGCTTCATCAAGCGTCATAGGAATCGGCATATCGGTCCTCTGCGCTCTCAGCCTCGACGCTAGCAAAGCTACCTGAGGAGGCTTCAATCCCATCTTCTCCATCAGTTCAACGTTCTCCAAGAGGTCCCTAGGCTTTCCTTCCAAGACTATCGTACCCCTGTCGAGCACTATCAAGCGGTCGATGAGATGGAGGAGTTCCTCCATCTTGTGCTCGACGATGATCATGGTCCTCTTCTCCTGCCTAGCGAGGTCTGCCATGAGGTTAAGGACCATCATGCTTCCGATCGGGTCTAGGTTCGATGTAGGTTCGTCAAGAACGTAGATGCTGGGGTTCATGGCCACGATCGCGGCGAGCGCGCAAGCCTGTTGCTCGCCTCCCGAGAGGGAGTGAGGGCTCCTCTCGTCGTATCCCCCGAGCCTCATGATCTCGAGGGCCTTGGTCGCTCTTGCTCGAATCTCGGGGGGCGGTACTCCATAATTTTCAGGACCGAATGCTACTTCGTCGAGGACCGTCGGATTCACTAGTTGACTAGACGGGTCCTGAAACAACAACCCCAGAACGTGCGATAAGGCGCTGATAGTGGACTCTCGAGTGTTAGTGCCACCTATGACTATGTTTCCCTCAAGCTTGCCTCTGAAATAGTGAGGTATTAGGCCATTCAGGCATCGACAGACCGTAGTCTTCCCGGCGCCCGAGGGGCCGGTTATCATTACGGTCTCCCCTTGCCTTACCGTCAGATTGAGTTCTTTGAGAGCAGGCCTATTCCCACCGCTGTAAGTGTATGAAACATTCTCCAAGGCCACGGCGTCCGTCATGTTCGCTCACCTCATACGACTCTGGCGCCGAACCTCCGAAACAAGTAGATCCACGATGAACATGGTGTTCTATGGCGGAGAGACTCCGCGAGCTGTTCTCAACTCTTTGATGAAGTTGGCAAACCGTTCCAGCACGGCGTCAAGTAATTCTTTTCCTTTTTCCGCGGAAGCCTTAGTGGGATCTCCGACGGCACCTGTCTGCGTGAGCGTTCTCATGTCCATCAACGGCTCGTAGACTTTTGGTCCTGTCGCCATGAAATCGTGCTTTACGAATCTTGAACTCTCAGGGGGGACAGAAGATTTCGCTTTTGGGACGTCTACCCGCTGATCAAGCGCGAGTACCATTGAGGTTTCGGTCTCGCATGCATGATAGAAAGGAGCTGTGAAAAGCTTCACTATCACGTCTGGCACGAGATCCCACCATTCCACCAAATAGACTCTTGCGCTGATTTCGCCTGCAATTTCATGTGTCGCAATACGTAGGGCATCCGTGTTGCCGCCGTGCCCGTTGACTATCAGTATGTTTCTGAATCCGTGGCTTCCCAAGCTTCTGCAAACATCTTTCACAGCCTCAATGAAAGTCTCTATCTGAAGAGAGAGGGTTCCGGGGAATCCCATGTGGTGAGGTGAGATTCCGAAGGGAAGCGGTGGAGCAACGAGAAGTAGAATCTCAGGAGCCAGCCTTTCTGCCACTCTCTTTGAGATCTCAAAGGAGGTAAAGATGTCGTTGTTTAGAGGGAGATGCGTTGCATGCTGCTCCATTGAACCCACGGGAAAAAGGACGATATCTGTCCGCTTAAGCGCTTCTTCAACTTCAGGCGATGTCATTTCAGACATCAAATACGAAGATGCCATTCTTTACATCTCTCACGGATTAGCGATCGAGTCGGGATATATTTCAGGATTCTCTGACGAAAATAGCGTCAAGAAAGAGAGGTGAGTGAAGTGCCTCGTTGCCTTCACTCTACTTCTTGACCCTTGTCCTGCGCTCGAAGTAGACAGCCGCGGCTATCCCGCCAACGATTAAGACAGCCATTAGGAGGTATTGGACTTCCTGGGGCAGGAACAGTTGACCCACTCGCGTCTTGGGGATGAACCCAAAGGGATTCCACTCGACACCGACAGCGTATGAGCGGAAAACCACCAGAACAAAGGCTACGACGATAATGACGACCAGATACATGTAATATCTGTTTGACATAGGAATCCACCGCCTAGTCTAGTGTTTCTCCGCCACTCCAGAGCCATCGTGGCTTCATGAAGTCAGGGAACAGCCTTATGCAGATTATCAGTGGAATCACTTCCTGAGCCACGTAGATGAAATAGGTTCCACTGACAAAACTGGCTATGTATTCGGGCCAGAATGGGGTTATCTGAAGCCCATACGCCATCGCAAGGATGTACAAAGTCGATGCTACGAATTCCGCGACAACCATAACGACTGTGAGCACGAGATACCCCTTCCACCCTCTGTTATTCCAGATGGTCCTGGTGAATACGCACAAGATCAGACCTACCAAGGGGTAGTACCAAGGATCGAGCATCGGAAGTGCAGATGGCAATCCCATCAAGAATCCGGAAGCAATTGCCACGTAAGGTCCGCCCGCAAAGGCTAGGATGGCTATTAGCGTCTCTCTAACGTCCAGAACGAATGGGGGATAGAGTGGGATCACAAGGCCCAGAGCTCGCCAAGCAAACCCGAGTCCGCCGAGCGCCGCGACCATGCCTACCTGTCTAGCCGAAAGTAAGGGTCTCCTAGCAATTTTCGCAGGTGCAGTCATTCTTCCATACACCGCAGGGCTTAGACTGTAGATTTTTTATTTAACGATTGCCGCACTCCCTCGATGGGCATGCTATATACTCTAGATATTTCCCGATTTGCGCCCAGTCAGGCTATGGAGATGTGAACGGAGCGACGCTGTACTGGGCGATAAATTGCGCTTCATTCTCTTCGATTAACTCATCAGGGAGCCAATTTGGAATACCGACGATTCCTTGACCTTCGTCCCTGACGAGATGATAGTGCGGGAGCCATAGACCTTCCTGCGACGATGTTCATCATCGCCACTAGTATGTCATAGCCAAGATAGAGGCCCCAAGCATTCGTCACCCAGGTTGGAAAGACTCCTCCGGAATGTTCGAAGGCCACGGAATCAAGTATGTTAAGCACGAACTCTACCTGCTGGGTATGGTAAACAAAGCAACTTCGAACTTGTCCCATTGGGCAGTGTTCATCCAGTCGATGACTTCGTCTAAGTACTGCACATCAATTTGCAGTGACGAGTTCCGTAGGAATGAGAGGCCGACTGTGATGTAGGTGCGAAGTTTGAGTTCTTCGCGTAACTTT
>CAZRDM010000012.1:36378-67798 GCA_964598845.1 uncultured Candidatus Bathyarchaeia archaeon | reverse complement strand
GTCTGGTCTTCGCTCAGGGCCGACGTGATGCGGAGAAGACTCGACTTCACCATCGAGGCCAACATCTCGAGTTCTCGACGTTTACAATAACCTTCTCGACAGTGGCAAACGCTACGACTAATCAGCTTTTTAGATTGCTATTACAGCAAGCAGACTCGAGTGAGCAGTTGGCTGTCCATGCTTGCCAAACACCTACTTTTCAGAAGCATCGCGTGGTTAGGTTCTTACGTCAGCAGCTTTTATGGAGGGCGAGCTGCAGAATCAGCTAAGGCATATGAGAAATATCAATAGCGAGAAAGATCGTATTCACTTAAAGGAGACGAAAGCAGATAAGCGGCAGAGCCCGGGCGAATGATGAGAAAGTCCATGCGCCTGTCAAAACGCAAGAGATTGGAGGAAAGAGTGAGGGAGCTAGAACAGAGACTGGCTCAATCTGTTCCTGGGATCGAACTCGAGACCGTCAAATCGGATCTACAGGGCAAGATTGTTGAGCTTCGGAGGAGACTTTCCGAATCCATCCCTACGGCTGAAGCGGAAGCAAAGCTGAAGAAGACTCGATCGCGGCTGACAGGCAAGATCAAGAACAGCAGGTCTCCAAATCCTCAGCCAAGACCGATGAGCTCGAAGGCAAGCTATCCAATTCCGTACCGAAAACCGAACTTGAAACCACCAAGCGTGAACTACAATCAAGGATCGCAGATCTTGAGGGAAAGCTTTCTGTCTCCGTACCGAGGACCGAAGCAGACACCCTCGCAGACAAGGCAAACCGGCTGGAAGCTACCCTGACCGAAACCCGTGAGAAACTGAACTCGGCGGAAACGAAGCGTAGAGAGTTCGAACACAGACTGTCAGAGTCGGTTTCGAGGAGAGAACTGGATGCTGCCAAAGCGGAGGCTGAATCCACTATTCATCGTCTCCAAGAGAAGTTATCGGAATCCAAGAACGAGACTGAGGCCTTGGGGCATAGAGTTGCGGAGCTAGAGTCTCGGATTGCCGAGTCTGAAAAAGAGCTCGAGGTTGCGAGAATCCGTATCAAACAGCTGGAAGCGCCAACCCATGGTGCGTCAACAGATACGGTTTCAGATTCCTCTTCAGGTCATGCCGTCAGCTAGCGCCGCTGTTCTCCAGATGCTCATCTGCGAAGCTCAGCCAGTACAATTGAAGGAGTCAAAGGGCGTCCCTGTTCGATGTAAGGCCTAGATTTGGCTCAGGCCGATCCGAGCACATATTCTACCCATGCATAGGTATCGATGACTTTTCTCTCCTCGCGCTCGTTCCGCTAGCCAATTTGTAATGCCACCATCTTCATTGTGGTCATGACCGGAATTACGACCAGAAACATGAAGAGCAGTGTGTTGAGAAGCATTACATGGGTCGCTCTTGTCAAATGTTCGTGAGTCAATAAATGATCTGGGTCTCCCAGTGTGTAGGAACCTGGCTTTTCCAACTTTACCTCTAATGCGCCGGCTATGGCAGACATCGGCCACCCTGCGTTCCAGCTCTCGGTTCTGTTTCTGTCCCTGAGCAGAATCCGCCAAGAGTCTGAAGCGGATCCCGCAACAAAGACCGAAGATAATACTGTGAGAAGCGCGGTCAATCGAGCGGGAAGCCAATTGGCGATGCTGTCAAGTCTAGCCGAGAACCAACCAATGTTGATGAGCTCCGGGGTCTTGTATCCCACCATGGAATCGAGCGTGTTTATAGCACGATAGGCAAACGCTCCAGGGACCCCGAAGAGCGCGAAATAGAAGAGGGCCGAGGTGATTCCGTCTACCGTGCTCTCTGCAACGGTTTCAACTCCAGCGGAGATGACCTGAGAATCGTTTAGCTGTTCCGGATCACGTCTGACTATATGCCGAAGGATAGCCCTTGCCTCATCGTAGTTGCATTGGCGAACGGCCGATGCTAATCGTACGGCGTGTCTATGCATGAGTCTGATTGAAAACGTTGGTTTCAGCAAGATAGCGGCCACCGCTATCCGAATCGGTTCACCAGCAAACCGAGCCGCTAGCTCAAGTAAGAGATATGCAGCCCCGGCGAAAATCAAGATTGTTGCCATGGCTAGAAATATGCCGTACGCTTTCTGTGTTCGGGGCCTGTAGTCTGCGGCGGCACCGCATCCGAGGGCGATGAACCGCCCCATCCATGCGGTAGGATGAAGACGCAAGGGAGGTTCGCCTAGGAGTAAGTCGATGAGGAGCGCTAGGCCCAATACAGCAAGCGCGGCCATCAATGCCTCCATGGCGATCTGCCATCATCCCAGCGATTCATGCTGAGCGTAGTTCCTTTCGAAGAGCCCTGAGGAGAATCGAGTTCTCCGACCTTGTCTTTACGGCAAGTCGAATGAACCTCTCCCCAAGTCCTTTGAAAGCACTGCATTCACGAATCATGACTCGGTGCCTCAGGAGCCTATCCCTTAGCTCCGGAGCAGTTAGCGGCGCGCGAATCTCCACGAGCAAGAAGTTGGCTTTTGACGGCGTAACCCGCAAATCCATCTCCCGAAGGGACTCTTCAAGAAAAGCTCGCTCCCTTGTGATAAGCTGGCGCGATCGACGCAAGTAACTTCTGTCTTCCAGAGCGGCAACGGACGCAATCTGCGCTAAAACGTTCACCGACCAAGTCGGTTTGGAATTATTCATTTGCTCTATCGTTTCTTCATGACCTACTGCGTAGCCAACCCTGAGCCCAGCCAAGCCATAGCTCTTCGTTAGTGACCGTAACACGAGAAGATTTCTGTAGTTTCTTGAAATACGGGCAAGGGAAAGGGTTTCCCCATCCTCTACGAAATCCATGAAGCATTCATCGAGGAGAACCATTACATCTCTTTTGGATGCTTCATCAACAATTTTCTGAATTTCCTTTTTGCTTGAAGTTGTGCCAGTCGGATTGTTCGGGTTGCATAGAAAGATCGCTCTCGTCTTGGGCGTTAGATGTGCCAACAAAAGTTCAGATTCAAGCTGAAAAGCCCCCTCCATGTAGAATGGCTTCGGGCTGGCGCCGCGAAGCGATGCGGCGTACTCGTACTCGCTAAAGGTCGGCTGCGGGATGATGACTTCGTCGGTCTTCTCTAGAAACCTCTCGGCGAAGAGATGAATGATTTCGGTGGCTCCGTTCCCGACAAGAACATTCGCGGGCTCAATTCCTCCAATGTGTGAGGCGATGGCACGTCTAAGCTGAAGGCAGTCATTGTCCGGGTAGAGTGGTGTAAACTTGAGAGCTTTTCTCAGGGCCTTCATAGCGCGAAGCGGGCAACCAAGCGGGTTAACGTTCGCGCTGAAATCCAGAATCTTCGTGACGGGAACGCCAATTCGCGAGGAAACTCTCCAGATCTCACCTCCGTGATCTGGAAGTCGAGTCGCGCGCATTTTCCTCTATCAACCTCAGGAGC
This sequence comes from uncultured Candidatus Bathyarchaeia archaeon, assembly GCA_964598845.1. Lineage (GTDB taxonomy): Archaea > Thermoproteota > Bathyarchaeia > 40CM-2-53-6 > 40CM-2-53-6 > FEN-987. The sequence continues at coordinate 64,410 of CAZRDM010000012.1, read as the reverse complement.
TTATCGATGGGCAATCATCCGGATCGCATTCGGTGGTCTTTTCCCCGCCGGAATTGGTTGAGAGACTGGAGACCTTAATGTTTGGGCTAGACTCTACGATTTCATCATATCGAAGGCTCCGCTCTCTAGCTAGGATCCAAATCCTCCCTTCAGCCGAGGCCAGTCGACCAATGCTCTTCAGACCTGCAGCCTCGAATGGCGTCTTGTAATTGTGATCCTCCAAAGACCGATCGGCCATGCCATCTCCAACAATGATGATTGCGCGCATGGCAATCACGGAAAGTGTTTTTTAACGGGGAGGGATTAAGGCCTTTGGATGGATTATCCAGCCAGAGCCATGTCCTACCGAAAGAGGAAGCTCGCCATAATATCGTCGCTAGTGGTCGTGCTCATCATCCTCGGCCTTGCCTGGTATTCCTCGAACCCAGTCTCGGTGAAGCGGCCTTCTTTCCCCGTAACGGTCGTAGACGATTTCGGTAGAAACGTAACCATCTCGGAAGTTCCTGAGAGGATAGTTTCTCTGGCGCCAAGCAACACGGAGATCCTATTCGCTCTGGGCTTGGGCTCTAGAGTCGTCGGTGTAACCAAGTTCTGCGACTATCCACCAGAAGTCCTAGAGAGAGTTGAGAAAGGCGACATAGCAGTAATTGGAGGCTTCGCAGATCCCAGTATTGAAAGGATAGTAGCTTTGAACCCAGATTTGGTGTTGGCCGCGTCCACTCTCCAGGAGGGAGTCGTGAAGGATCTTGAAGAGAAGGGCATCACCATCATAGCTTTGAATCCTAGGAAAGTCGACCAAATTCTTGCGGACATAAGATTAGTTGGAGAAGTCTCCGGGAAGCTTGAAGAGGCTCAGAATCTCACCGGTAGGATGCGAGGGGTAATTGACGCGGTGGTTAGTAAGGTTGAGAATGTGACGTATAGGCCAAGGGTATACTATGAGGTCTGGTATGAGCCACTGTATACTATAGGGCCTGAAACATGGCAGAGCGAACTCATCGAGATGGCCGGGGGCGTAAATGTATTCGCCGATGCCAAGGAGACTTACCCCATAGTTAGCGCCGAAGCGGTGATCGAACGCGATCCGGAGATAATAATCGTTCCAGTCGGCTATATGGGTGGAGTGAAGAAGGAAGATTTCGAGAAGCGCCCCGGCTGGAGCGCTATCAGCGCTGTGAAGAATGGTAGAATCTACGAGATAGAAGAAAACACTGTAGTTAGATCAGGTCCAAGGATTGTTCAGGGGTTACAGCAACTAGCCAAGTTTATTCATCCAGAGGTCTTTGGCGCCAGCTTAACCCTCTCGTCTGATAATGCATCACCACTTCAAATCCCACGCTACCCGGGAGGTCCTTGTAGGCTCCACTACCATAGCGATCGTTACGACTCTATCGAGGAGGCGCGACCCTGACAAGAGCTTATCATATTGTGCGCTTCACTAACGACAACTCGATTTACATGTTCTTTCGCGGTTGCAATTTCCGCTGTGTGGGATGCATCCTGAAATTGTCACCTTGGGACTGCCATCTGACGAGCGATGTCCAACATCAACTTCAAAGACTCACCCGCGTGGAGACGCTTTCACTGAATGAGATCCGAGGAATAATAGAGCCGTTGGGCATCGAGAGAGCCGTGCTCGGCGGCGGCGAGCCCACCATCGATCCGGAATTAATGGATATAATCAGACTGCTCGACAGCCTCAACGTAGCAACTGTCTTGTTGACTAATGGATATGCCCTAAATGAAGATAGGATAGAGGACCTGAAGGATTTCAAGCTTGATAAGATCTGCGTGAGCATTAGGGCGCTCAGAGACGCTCTTCACATCCACTACACCGGAAAATCGAACAAGAGAGTCCTAAGGAATTTCAAACTCCTCAGCAAGAGTGGAATCCTGATGAGAGCCGAAAGTGTTCTGATTCCGCAACTGATAGAACAGGATGAAATCAAAAGGATCGCCAGTTTTGTCGCGTCCGTCGACTCGTCCATTCCTTATCGCATCGACGGATACATCCCTGTCAAAGAAGCGAGTTGGAGGCGGCCGTTCAGGGAAGAGATATTGGAAGCAGTTGAAGAAGCGAAGAAACACCTTGAAAACGTTTCATATATCTACAGCGGAACGGAGCTGAAAGGGAACGCACTCAATATCTACCCACCCGTTGAACAGGAAACGTAACCTGATCCTATCACTCGTTGTGGCGGTCAAAGTTTTGAAAACTCGTGAGCATTAAGAATAGCATTAAGAAGACTGCTCAGTCGTGATGAACAAAGTACGTGAGATTGAATATCTACGACGTTACAGGAGATGGAAGTACGTCGTAGTCGTGCTCTCAGCAGTGCTGGGTGTAGGTACGATTCTCTCATTGAATGTAGGCTTTGCTCAGATACCAATTTCACATATCGTTGGCATCTTGGCCGGTGAAGTTCCAATTCTCGGGAATGTGCATAGCAGTTCAGGTTTCCCAGAGAGTGAAAGGCTGATAATCACGCAGATCAGACTCCCGAGGATCTTCGCAGCAATTCTTGTGGGCATCAGCTTAGCTGCATCCGGCGCCGTCTTCCAAGGGATCTTTAGAAACCCTATGGCAGATCCATATGTTCTCGGAGTTTCTTCGGGAGCCGCTTTGGGCGCGGCGCTTGCCATAGTGCTCAGAGTCGGATTCACCTTCTTCGGCATCGACACAGTCCCAATTATGGCGTTCATCGGAGCCGCAGTAGCCACCTTCACCGTCTATAACATCGCCAGAGTCGGGGCAAGAACTCCTGTCGTAACCCTGCTGCTATCCGGCATAGCGGTCAGTATCTTTCTATCTGCCTTGGTCTCCATGTTGCAGGTCGTTGCTGGCTGGGAGCTCCATAAGCTGGTCTTCTGGCTTATGGGAGGGTTCTCCTATGCAAAGTGGAGGGACGTATGGGCGATCCTCCCCCTCGTCTGCGTGGGCATAACTCTGACCTATCTTTTCGCCAGAGACCTCAACATACTGGCTCTAGGTGAGGAGGAAGCTCAACACTTAGGTGTTGATGTCGAAAAGTCGAAGAAGATCCTGATAGTTCTCGGCTCCTTGTTAACGGCCGCTGCTGTATCGATTAGTGGACTAATCGGCTTCGTTGGATTGATAGTACCTCACTTGACGAGGATTCTCGTAGGTCCCGACCATAGAATACTCATACCCTCCTCACTCTTGACGGGCGCCATATTCCTCGTATCTTGCGACGCTCTAGCACGTGTCGTCTTTCTACCTTCAGAACTACCTGTTGGAATAGTGACAGCTCTTTCTGGCGGGCCTTTCTTCATCTACCTCTTACGTAAGAGGAAGGGAAGTTATTCGCTCTGAGGAAAGGCGGCTTTGGTTTCCTTAGAAATAGGCGGGGTAAGCTGCCGCTACGGATCGACCCAGGTCTTAGATGATCTGAGCTTCTCAGCGAAGGAAGGAGAGTTCATCGGAATCCTCGGGCCGAACGGATCCGGAAAGACAACATTGCTGAGAACAATCAGTAGAACCTTGAAGCCTCATGTGGGGGTCGTCCTACTAGACGGTCGAGACGTTTATGAAATGGCAACTAGGGAAGTCGCTAAACGAGTTGCTGTTGTTCCTCAGGATTCTGTGGTCGCATTCAACTTCACAGCTTTGGATGTCGTTCTGATGGGACGGAATCCCCATTTGAGCATGTTTCAACTGGAGAGCTCCCGGGATCTGTTGATAGCCAGAGAGGCGATGGAGTTGACGGGAACTTGGCATTTAGCAGACAGGCCCATAGCGGAGGTAAGCGGCGGAGAACGACAGCGCATAATCATCGCTAGGGCCTTGGCGCAGAAGCCCAAAATGCTCTTGCTCGATGAACCTACGCTGCACCTCGATGTCAACAGTCAAATCGAAGTCCTGGATCTATTGGCGAGCTTGTGCAATGACAAGCGGCTTCTCATAATGGCCGTCTTTCATGACTTCAACTGGTCTGCAAGATACTGCCACAAAATCATCATGTTGCATAATAGGAAGATAGTTTCTTTCGGAGAGCCTGAAGAAGTTCTAACGAGGGAAAACATATCAAAAGTGTTTGGGGTTGAGGCGTTCGTCAAGCATCACCCAATAACAGATTCTCTCTATGTGATTCCTCTCTTAGGACAAATGACAGGCGAAGCGAAGAAAGAGAACTTCAGAATTCACTTGATATGCGGGGGCGGTTCAGGCACCTCGCTAATGACTAAGCTTGTCAGGGCAAGATGGAGCGCAACCGCAGGTGTGCTCAATATCTTGGATACGGATCATGAAACTGCTCAGATGCTCTGCGTTCCTATTGTCAGCGAAGCTCCGTTTTCACCAATAACGACGGAGGCGAATGAGGAGAATCTGAAGCTAATCCAGAAAGCGGACGCGGTAATAGTCACGGAGTTCTTGATAGGGCGTGGTAACCTCAAAAACCTGCAGGCAGCCAGGGTCGCTTTGGAAAGTAACATCCCGACCATACTTGTCGACAACATACCAATAGAGCAAAGAGATTTCACCGACGGAGAGGCCCAGAGGCTCTTCAAGGAACTAGTGGCAAAAGGCGGTATCATCGTAAAGACGCATAGTGAGGCTATCCGTACTATTGAGAGGTTAAGAAATCCTCCATTCACATGAGGTCAGGCAAAGCAAGAAGGTCGCTGTCTTCTTGAGTTAGAGGTAGAGAATCTTGCTTAGCTTGCCAGACCTATGGCGCAAGGCTATGATGTCGCGGCGCTTGTGACCTTTATCCTAGACAGTTGATCTTCGCTGCGCCATACGCTTTCCATGTACCGTACAACAGTCTCTGATGGTCCGATCTTCAAGCGTTCGATAGGAATCGAAGAATTGGTGGGCTCGAGTCCACGCAAATGACACCGCCCAATAGGCTGCGAATTGGAGTCCGGACCATCAAAGGCAAGGCATACTTGAGGAAGACTTAGAGACGAGCGGATTTTCTGAAGTCTCGAAGAAATGCTGGTCCGTCTCTCAACGAAATTGACATCGACAAAGCTGGTAAGACTATCCCGCCTTCAAGATTGTTGACGGGCCTTGCGGAACCACCAATACTCTTTCTCCTCTACTTACTCCTGCGGAATCGAGCGCCTGCTCAACCGTCGATGCGTAATGCATATGCATCGACTCAATATCTGAACTCAACTCCTTCTCTGTAACGAACCACACAGAATTCCGACGTAGGATACGACAAAGTACTTGGGCTTCCCATTGATCACGAGCCGGGAGATCTGAGACCTTCAATTTCTCATAGATGTCTTTGGGCGACCCACCAAGCAGAATCTTTCGAAATTCATCGTGAACAATTCCGTCAGCGCATTCCCCTACCATCACTACCCTGGAATCTGCATGAAGGATTTCCTCGGGAACAGCGATGCCTTTCACACACTGGTAGACATTTCTGTCGAGGGGATAGCCGCCATTTGTGGTGATCACGACGTCCGGACGTCTCTTGATCAATATTTTGGAGTGAACAGCCACAATCTCCGCGGCCACATTGAAAGAAGCCACGGGGTCTCCCGCTGTGGCGTACACCATTCTCTTCTCACTATCGAGAACGACATTGAGCGCAAACGTGCTCTTGAGGAAACGCAAGGCCTCGTCAGCGTCCGCTCTAATGGGGTTATCAATAATACCGTATCTAGATCTTGGGTCGTCTATGTTTTGCCAACTGTGATTTCGAAGGATCGTTTCAGTGCCTGCTACTCCTGGCAGAATCACTTTGCTTCCGCCAGTGAATCCCGCGAAGAAATGGGGTTCGACAGTGCTCTCGATTATAACCAGATTGCTCTCGACGACGGCCCTATTGAGATAGAGAGGCGTACCGGATCGGAGACTTCCTAAGAAGCTCAGTTGGTCCTGTTTGTCGCTGTCATGCACATTCACTTCCAAGCCCTCAAGAAGTTCGCTGCCAAACCTTTCTTTGACATCAGCTGTTGTCTCACCTTTATGAAGACCAGTCGCGATCAGAATCTTGACGCGCTCTATTTCTCGTCCGCCGGCTTTGAGTTCTTGCAGAATCAGAGGCAGTGTAGTGTGAGTTGGTAGGCCTCTTGTCTTATCGCAGGTAACTATCACAACGGAGCCACTGTGACGGGCTAGATCTCTCAATCTGGGGAGACCACATGGTCTTTTGAGAGCTGCTTTGACCAAGCTACGCTGTGACTTCTTTCGCGGCCATTTCTTGGGCGTGACGCAATTGGTGACCGCCCAATCCGGAATGACTGCGGATAGTGACGATCGGCCGTAAGGCAGTGAAACGCGCATACCTATTGCCCTCCATTACCAGCATTTCTGGAGCTCAGCGTATCAGGTTCTCAGCATCGAGTCCATATTGTCTGCAAGCCTCTACCAAGTTTGCCCATGCTGTTTCGGGAATCCAGATACCGCTCTTGGATCTCCTTTCTTCTTCTCTGAACTCAGGCTCGCCCGGAATCAGAATTTCGCTGAAGCTCTCAGCTCTGGGTGAGCCCTTGATTGTTCTGATCAATTTGTCAACGGTTTCCTTGAACCTCTCTAAAGGAACGAACTGCTCGATCTTAAGGACTAAGATAAGCACGCCGTTTGTCAATCCTGAAGTCACCTCTTCGCTGCAACCGGTTCCGGTGAGAGCTCCACCGAGCACCTCCACAACCAACCCTAGACCATACCCCTTGTGACCACCAGCCGGCAACAGTGCTCCCGCCAGCTTGATCTGCTCAGGAGGCAATGGCGGTGCATAGAGATCTGCCGGATTCGTGGAAGGGCGTCCCTGCGAATCGACTATCCAACCAAGCGGCAGTTGCTGTCCTTTGTACAGCGCGGCCCTTATCTTTCCCTCCGCTGCCATACTTGTGGCGAAATCCACTACTATTGGCCTCTCCTGTCCTGCTGGAATGCCATAGCTGACGGGATTTGTGCTCAGAATCGCCTTTCTTCCACCGTACGGTGCGACAGAAGGATCACTATTGGCAGCGATGAATCCTATCATGTCGTTCTCGAGTGCCATTTGGGCATAATCCGCCAATCGGCCGATGTGATTGCAGTTGAAAATACCAATCACACCGACACCGGTCTGTCTGGCCTTTTCGATGGCAAGTTCCATCGCTCTTGAGCATATTACTTGGCCGAATCCCCAATTGCCATTGATCAACGCGGTGGATGGAGTGTCCTTGAAAATTTCAAACTTCGCTCCGGGCTTGATTACGCCGTTTCGAAGACCGTTGATATAGGAGATCAGATTTGGAAGAACCCCGTGGGAATCGACTCCCGCCAAGTTTGCCTTGACTAGCAATTTCGTTACTACACTTGCTTCTTGGTCAGATGCACCAGCGGCCTTCAAAAGTGCCACTGATAAGTCGGTAAGTTGCAGGCTTGTCAGTGTCGGCATCAGCACCCGCTCTCAGTTTGAACACCTCGTCAACAGATATAAGACCGAAACTAGACGAACAAACCTGCTAGAGCATGGTTTCCTCGGAAAGACATTTTCACAATTGGGTCGAATTTTGGAGGACCATTTGGCTGCGGTGACATCTCTACCCTCCTAACAATGGGATTCTCCATTGTAGCCTTGTGGAAGAACATCCTTCCCTGGAGATAAAACTCATCTTGGCAAAGGAACGAAGTACTTGATTTGACTGCCCCAACACTCACATGTTCATTATTCATTGCGATGAATTTTGGCCCTTAAGGTCCTTTGTCTTTTTCTAGCTAGCTACTTGGCTCCGGCCTTCGGTCCGAGCAGATATTCTACTCATGCGCAAGTATCGATGACAAAGCTAGAAGGAGTGCTTGTCCTCGTTCTCCCTTACGAATCGATGCGATCCTCTGCACGCGCCGAAGAGCGAATCTGGAAGGCCAGTCTTTGATCTCGCTAGTCTTCTGATAACCTCGTCGTAACTAGCCAGTCCCGTCTGCCTCTTCAACCTGTCCAGCAATCGACGAGTTTCCTCCCGACCCGAACGCGGGTTGTCATGATTATAGAGCTATCACCCCGACGGCTATAACGTGAGAACAGCGCTCTCGGGCGACACTTTCCCTCTTACTTTCTCTTGTACCGAGCCATCAGTTCTGCTGATGCGACTGTATGTTTCCCTACGACTTCGAAGAAGTTGATCCTCGTGACGTTCTCGAGGCTATCGGTGTCAAGTGCATGCAGCTTGAAATAGTATCTGTGAGTGCCTGACGGAGGACAAGGCCCACCATAACGCTCCCTACCGAAACTGTTCCTCACTTGTCTAGCGCCAGCGGGAAGTCCGCCTCGCTCGATTCCTCTAGCGGCTTTTGGTATGTTGTAGACGAGCCAGTGAATGAACATTCCTCCAGGAGCATCCGGGTCGGTCACACTCAAAGCAAAACTCTTCGCGCCCTCAGGGGCTTCCTCCCAGTGCAGCTCCGGAGAAATATCCTCACCATCACAAGTAAACCGGGGAGAAATGAGAGTATTCTCTTCGAAGTCGTCGCTCTTCAACTTCATGCGGCCGCCTCCCGAAAACACAACGTCACCCGCATTCACCATTAAACTTGTCTTCTGCTCCCGATGCCATGATGACTCATAGACCTCTCCTAGCTCTGGACGTGTCAACTGTTTCAGAAATCCATGAAAATAGTCTTCACTAAACCCCGCGCCATCCAGGAAAGACTGCGGTCAACATGCCGAACAGGCCGAAGGCACAATTCGGGAAATCCGTGAATACTTGCAGCAGAAACAGAAGGGAATGCCTTTTCCGTAGGCAATTCGCTTTCGAGCAGCAATACAGAATTTGAACCTCGATTTTAGGCGGCTCCTAGACGATTCTCGCTCTACCGCATGCGGCGACAGCCATGCTGACCGTCGATTCCGCGTTGGGTGCGCGAACATTCAGGCGTGGCTCATCGGCGTCGGTATAGCTGATCTGCCCAAGTCGAAGGCCCTTAGATTAACGTCCAGCAATTTCTCTGGAACCAGACCGACTATGCTCTCTCTAAGCGCTTCCGTTTTGAACGGCAGAAAGTGAGAGGCATCAAGCGCACCCAGCATAACGAGATTTACAGTTCTGCTATCCCCCGCCCGATATGCCAAGGACGACGCGTCGATCATGAATAGCTCAGACGTCAACTTCTCCAGTAGACTCTTGATCTTCTCGGTAGAAGGATACGTCGCTCTTCCCGAGAGGACCTCGACGGGCATTACCGGCTTAGTGTTTACAATAGCTAACCCATTTTTGACGAGGAAGCGGGATTGTCTTAGAGCTTCGCCGGGCTCCAAGGCTAAGAGAGCGTCTGCCTTTCCCATCGGGATTACAGGCGAATAAGTGCCGCCCAGCCTAACATGGCTGACGACGGCCGCGCCTCTTTGGGCCGCGCCGAATGTTTCGGAGAGTCGAACTTCGATGCCCGCTCTCAACGCGGTCTCGCCGATGATACGAGAGAGAAGGATGTTGCCCTGTCCGCCGACTCCCGCGATAACGAGGTTCTGATTCTCCTCGTATTCTCGTATTCTCGTTTTCACCGCTCCGTCACGCCGTCATTCTTTCGGGCGCAATCGCACGGAAGACGCAGACTTGCATGCAGAGACCGCATCCAACACACAGAGCTGGATCTATGGTCGCCTTGCCGACTTTGCAGTCCCAGACAATGGCGGGGCATCCGAATCTCTCAAGACAAACCCTGCACTCCTTGCCTTTGCATTTCTCAGAATGAACAACGTACGGTGGCGGTATTGTGCCGAATCTACGCGCCTCTCGCTTGGTGAGCTCGGCGCATCGTCCTCTCGAGATAACGACTGAGGGTCCCGGGTGTTTCAACGCGCGCTCGATGACGCGTAAAGTTTGCATGATGTCGAAAGAGTTGGTGGTTTCGATGAACTCCACGCCTAATGCCTTGACGATGTCTTCAATTTTGATCTTCTTCGTAGGTCTTCCTGTGGCGGTCACACCGATCCCTGGATGTGGCTGATGCCCGGTCATTGCGGTGGTTTCGTTGTCGCAGATTAGCACGCAGATGTGAGCGTTGTTGGTAACCGCGTCTATTAGCGGAGTTATGCCTGAATGAAAGAAAGTTGAATCTCCAATTGAAGCAACGATTTGCAGGTCCACGCCAGCGTATGCTAGGCCTGAAGCCTGAGCGATGCTTGCTCCCATGCAGAAGCTTGTGTCGACGTTTTCCAACGGGGGAAGGGCCGCTAGACCTATGCATCCTATGTCTCCAATATTCGCAATCTGCCTCGGTTCGGTCTTCTTTGCGAGCAATTTGAGAGCGTAAAAAGTTCCGGCGTGAGGGCAACCTGCGCACAAGATCCATCCTCTCGGCGGAACTACTCGGCCAATCGCGGTTCGCGCTTCAGCCTCCTCTCTGTCTTGTTTGATTCGAAGGCTAGCAAGGCGGGCTAATGAGGAGGCAACGATCTCGTAGCTGAGTTCATTGGTCTCTGGTAGAGCTCCCGTACGTTTACCGTGAATGGTTGCGTGCTGTCCTTTGAGCTCGTAGGTAAGCATGCGAAGATGATCCTCCATGACGGGCTCGGTCTCTTCGACGACGAGCAGATCCCTCGTCCGCTTCAGAATCGTCCTCATCTTCTGCTCTGGTAGCGGATGTGAAGTCTCCACCTTCATCATGGCGACTTGGTTCCATAGGCCTAAGTTCCGCACAGCTTCGGCTGCATAGTTGTAGGCTGCCCCGGACGATACAACTCCCAGCTGTTGACCCGTTTTGATTAGGAGCCGATTTGCGGGTAGATTGCGCAGTAGCCTCCTCATCTCTTTCATTTGGGCATGTTGCCATTCATGCCGCGCCTGCGACACCACATCTGCTACGTAGTAGCGGCTTATGTCCTTCACATACTCGCCTTTCGCTGCTGGTCTTGTAATGGATCCGAGGGTGACAATGCCGCTGCTATGACTGACCTTCAAGGTCGTTCTGACGAGAACAGGGAGCTTCACTCGTTCAGAAACTTCGAAAGCTAGTAGAGTCATGCGGAGGGCTTCTTGTGGATTTGAGGGTTCGAACATTGGAACGTCTGCCATGCGCGCGAACAATCTGCTGTCCTGCTCGTTTTGGGAAACCCATCCTCCTGGATCATCACCAACAACTATCACCAAACCCCCATTGACGCCGCTCAAACCGAGCACCATCAGGATGTCAGATGCAACATTGAGTCCAACATGCTTCATCACGGTCATTGCCCGAACGCCGGCAATGGCTGCTGCGGAGGAGACCTCAAGCGCGACTTTTTCGTTCACAGCCCACTCTACGTGCATACCTTGAGCGTCGGCGACGAGTCCGAGCGTCTCTATGATCTCTGAGGAAGGCGTCCCAGGATAACCCGTTGCAATCCTGCAACCCGCCTCGATGGCTCCACGCGCTATCGCTTGATTCGTCATCAGAAGGGCTCGTTCACCGGGAACGGAGGACGTTAAGGTGGATTCAAGAGAGAATGAGGCCATTGAATTCGCGTGACTTAGACCCCAAGATTCGATATAAGCTCCAAGCGTGAATGCCTCGGATGATATGAACTCACGCCGCGACTAAGTCTTCAGACTCATCCGAGCGTCAACCACTACTGCGCCATGTTCGTGGACTATCGTCGGGTTTAGATCCATCTCAGCAATCTCGGGATGATCGACAATTAGTCTTGATACCGCTAGAAGAATTTTGACGAGCCCGTACTCATCAACTGCACCACGACCTCGAAAACCTTTGAGAACTCTGTATCCCTGAATCTCTCTGATCATCTGCCTAGCGGTCCCTTCTTCCACGGGCGCCAGTCTGAAGGAGAAATCTTCGAATAGTTCGACGAGGATGCCTCCCAATCCGAACATCACTGCCGGACCGAACTGCGGATCTCTAGTGCCCCCGACGATGACCTCAACGCCTTCGGGTTGCATTCTTTCAATCAATACGCCGTGAATCTCTGCGTTCGGCCTAGCACGCTTTATGTTCCTTGTTATTCGCGCGAAAGCATCTCTAACTTGGCACGCGCTGTTCAGGCCTAGCACCACGCAGCCAGCGTCTGTCTTGTGGAGAATATCGGGGGACACGATCTTCAGGACCACTGGAAACCCGACGGTTCTCGCAGCTTTGACGGCCTCGGTCGAACTCCTGACAACCTTGAAGCGTGGCGTTGGTATACCGTACGCATTGCAAATCCGCTTCGCCTCAGGCTCAAGAAGATTAGCCCTTTCCTGTTTTAGGACTGTCCGAAGAATCTGATTTACACGATCTTTCATCAGGTCTCGTGCCTTCAACGTGGCGAACCGGCATAATGGTGTGTCCTAATGAGAATTTGCACTTAAACATGTAACACAAATCAAAGCTTGGTGCGTCGAATTGTGAAAGAAATCGGTCGCTGAGCTTTCCACGGCTGCAGAACATAAGGAATCGTTAAATTTCGCCGACTCTGAGGATAACCGAGTATTCTCCTTGTCGGAAATCCAGAAGCTGCGACTTGATTCGATCACAGAACCAACAGTTCAGCTGAGACCCGTCAGTCAAGCAGTCGTGCAGGACCTTGCCAAATCAATCTCAAGCTCCGGGCTTCTCCAACCTATAATGGTGAGGCCTGAGAAGGAAAAGTACCAACTCGTTTTCGGGCTCCACAGGGTTCTTGCCTGCCGATCCTTAGGTTGGCTTGAGATTCCGGCCGTTGTCAAAGAGATGAGCCCTGAACAGGTTCTCATTCTTCGAATCGTGGAAAACATCCAGCGCAACTCAGCGATGAATATTCTCGAGGAAGGTAAGATCTACAAGAACTTGATGCAGTCTGGCTGGACGGTCTCGCAGATCTCTAAGGCCATAGGCAAGAGTGACAGCTACGTCCTCGATCGGGTTAGGGTCGTCGATCGATTGCGCCCCGACATAGCGACGGAAGCGGCGACAAGCTCCCATCTTACCACGTCGCATGCCATTCGAATTGCATACATCGAGGACCATGGTGAGCAACTTGAACTTGCAAACCTTGTGAAGTCAGAAAAGTTGAGCGTTCGCGAGTTGGAGCGCATTATCGCGCTTTACAAGTCTCGCGGAGGCCATAGATTGACTTTGGCAGAGCTAATCCGGCGTTTCAAGACCTTCAATCTGGAACGGTGGAGTGAAGGAATATTCCCAGGCCCTGACGGTCGTGTGGCGGTTCTTCGATCTGAGACGTTCAACATAATCGTCGACTCGTTAGGTGAACGGGCTCACTCAGTCGGGACAGCCTGCGGAAGGAACACGTTGAGAAAGATCTCTCTCGCAAGCAGAAAGGACGGATCGAGCCGGCCGCGGTTGCTAAGCCTCGAGAAAAGAGTTCGCGAATTCAACGTACGTTCCGGGTGGGGATTCTTGACGCTCTTTGGAGGAGCGGTCGAATTGCGGAATCCTGTTCTGAGAAATCTGGAATTCCTGAGAGGATATTTCGAGGGACTTCTGTCGCTCAATTTTCATGTGGTTGCGAGTAGCGAATCAAGAATCCTCTTTCGCGTTGTGAGGCGGCGAGTCTACAGCGAGGACGATGAGACCTACTCTATATACTCTACCTAACTGGCGTTGGTCACACGTGCGACCACCCTGAAACCAGTCCTTTCGCGTCAGGGATTCCCGATAATCCTTCCTTCGCGCCGGTACATTTCCCAGAGGAGTTGAGCTGGGTGCAGGACAGGAAGAGAGGTCCCATGCTCTATCTGCATTCGGCATACGCTGCTCTCTGTTATTACGAGATCCACGTTCATGGCCCTCAGCCTCTCGAACAGCGTCTCGCCAATGGCCATTGACACATCATAACCTTCAGCCCTCTCTTTGAATCCGAACGTCCCAGCGATCCCGCAGCAAGTCGTGTATCGAACAGGTCGAATGTCGACTCCTGTCAACTGCAGAACTTCAAGTGCCGGAGACTCACCGTAGACGCTTCGCGTGTGACAGGGAGCATGATACGCGACCGGATTTACGTTCTGCCGCAGGAAGCTTCCAGCGAATTTTCCTTCCTCGCGAAGCGCTAACAGATATTCGAAGAGATCATGCGAGTTGGCGCTCACAAGCTCCGCCTCAGTGGAGCCGAGCAGGCGAGGGTAAAGTTCCTTCAGACAATAGGTCGCTGTCGGTTCTGACGAAACTATCTGACATCCATTTCGGACAGTCTCGGCGAGATAACGAACGTTGAATTCTCCCGCTTTTGCGGTCCTGTTGATATCACCGTACAGAAATGCCGGCATCCCGCTACCGACCTGCTTGGGCAAAGTTACTCTGCAATCGTTTGCTTCCAGAATCTCGATTACGGCTCTTCCGATGCCTGGATCACACATGTCAGCGAAGGTGTCGACGAAGTAGGCCACGTCTCTTGAACCGAAGCTCGAATGCGATTTGAACCATTTTTTGAAGGTGTGACGAGTGAACTTTGGAAAAGGTCTCCTAGCATCTATTCCTAGAAGTCCCTGAAGAGGCCGCCGAAAGAGCCGCCGTCTCAAGAGACAATTCGAAATTGGAGATGTGGCGCTAGCGAAACCAACGAACCTTTCATAGTTGCACAACAGCCTGTTGATCGAGAGCTGGCCGTGAGTTTTCGCGTATTGCTCTTTGACTTTCGCGATGAGTAATGGGACGTTAATGTCTTCTGGGCATGCGCTTTGGCAAAGCCCACAGGAAATACATAGAGGCGCGAATTCGCCTGCTCGGTCAAGATTTGCTGTGTACCGGGTCCATGGAATTCCAACAGGCCCGGTGTAGATATGACCGAAAACATGGCCCCCAAAGAGACGAGAAGTGGGGCAGATATCGTTGCAGGCCCCGCATCGCAGACAGTAGAGCGCTTCTTTGAATGTTGAGTCATTTCGCATTTGGGAGCGGCCGTTGTCAAGGATGATGACGTGTTGCTCTTGTCGTAGGCCCGTCTGTGCAAGTTTGCATCCACCCTTGATTATGGTGACATAGCTCGTCAGTCGCCGCCCTGCCGCGCTCATAACAAGCGCCTGCACTAGCGTGAAAGCATCGGTCGTATTCGCGACTATTTTCTCGACGCCAAAGATGGCGATCGTGATGCGCGGAAGGGCGGTGACCAGACGGCCATTGCCCTCGTTTGTCACGAGAACGATAGCCCCTGAATTAGCGATTGCGAAGTTGGCGCCTGTGATGCCTACGTCTGCTCTCAGAAACGATTCTCTCAGAGACTCCCTAGCGAACGCGGCGATCCTTCCGGGTTCTGGTGGAATCTCTCTGTCGTATTTCTGTGAAAAGAGATCCGCCACTTCTTCAACGGTCATGTGTATAGCGGGCGCGGTCATATGGGACGGACGCTGGTTGGCGAGCTGAATTATCCTCTCTCCGAGATCGGTCTCAACAACTTCGAATCCTTCGTGTTCGAGATGCTGTCTGAGCCCGATCTCCTCGCTGGTCATCGACTTCGATTTTACAATCAACTTTGCTTGGGCTTTGCGGGCTAGGTCGACTACATAGCGAACTGCTGTCGTGGCATCTGGGGCGATATGGACATTTACGCCAGCAGCTTTCGCGGCTTGAATGAATCTACGAAGGTTCTCGTCCAGATGTTCTATCGCTTCACGTTTTACTCGTCTGGCTTGTTGCAGCAGCTCAGCGCTTTGTGACCATTGAGCATATGTCTTCTGGCTAGCTTCCGTTCCGCCTTCTGTTCCTACGTACAGGGCCGCTCTGCGTCGCTTGTCATTCAAGCCCTGGCGAACTTGGTCGAGGAGTTTCTTGTGAGCTTCAAAGCCCGCGCGATCCAAGGCTAGTCGCTTCCCGCGGACTCTTGATCCAGAAGGAACACGTGCAGTTCCCTTGGTCCATGTACGCCCGAGATTACCACATCGCCAATATCGGTAGTTCTGCTGGTTCCAGAGATCAAAGAGATCGCAGTTCCCTCGCTAGACTCCAGCACTCGCGAGACGAAACGCTCCGCTTCTTGAAAGGAGGAGACCAGCTTTGAGAGTGGAAGGATAGCGACGTGAATCTGTGGCAGAGCCGTTACGAGTCTTTCAGACTCTTCTCTTGTTACGATGATGAGCGTGCCGGTCTCCGCAACGGCGAGGTCAACCCCCGATACGCCGACATCGACCGTCCTCAATGCCACGAAGAACTCGTCACGGGACATGCTTGACGGGGTAATCACCTCGAATTTTCTGTTCCCTGCTCCCTGAGGGAAGAGTCTGGATGCCAAGCGTTGATCGCCAACGGCCACCCGCCTAGCCGCCGAAGTCGACACTATTTTCGCAACGTGATCTCGAACGTTTGAGAGATCAGGAGCCGAAACGCATTGTCCTCCGACAGAACTCACTTCTCCAATAAACTTGGCAGTCTTTTCATCCTGTCTTTCGGTCGTCATCGATGACGTCATCCATGTGGCCCCTGGGAACTAAGGCGTCTTGCTGATTCAGCAGGTTATCAGCTTTCTCAGAGTAAGACCTCTCGCCAACGTTCTGGGCGTTGGTTCATTGACCTCTGAAGATCCCTCCCCGAAGAAATAAGTAGTAAGAACTGAGCAGTCCACTGATTTGAAAATCCAGATCTAGTGTTTCCCGAGGTATTGAATGCGAATGCGAGTCTTGGTTTTGGGTGGAGGGGGTTACATGGGCAAGGTTGCCGCGTACCTTTTGGCGAAGCACGGAAAGGCCGAGGTGCGTGTAACAAGCCGGTCGCAAGACAAGGCGAAGAGGGCTTCCGAGGAAGTGAACAAGCGAATCGGCAATGATGTTGTAAAGTACGAAGTTGTGGATGTCGAGAGCTCAGATGCCTTGAAACGATCCATGAAGAACGCTGATGTCGTCGTGAACTGTGTTGGACCGTACTATAGGTACGGGATCAACACGATCAGGGCAGCAATTGAGATCGGCGTCAAATACGCCGACATCTGCGACGAGTATGTCGCCGCCAAGGAAATCATCAAGCTCGACGGCGAAGCAAAGAAAGCGAGAACTACCGTTCTAACCTCGCTTGGCAGCAGTCCTGGTTTGTCAAACATTCAAGTGCAGTACAGCGCCAGAAGAATGGAATCTGTTAGTGATGTTCGAATCGCCTGGACTTCGAGCCAGACAGATCCGTTTGGCCCCTCCGTTATGAAGCATTGTCTCCATTGCTTTAGCAGCCCTCATCAGTATCTAGACTGCAAGCTCGTCCAGGTCCCACCGTTCTCTGGAAGACAGCTAGTTGAGTTCCCGTCTCCTGTTGGAGAAGTTGATGTCGTCTATTTCGACCACCCTGAAGTACTGACTATCCCGCTGTACGTGAAAGGAGTAAAGAACGTGACAGTGAGGGGAGGCATATTCCCAAGGGACATCCATGATCTCATCGAGAGCTGGGTCAAAACCGGCGCGAGCTTAATGGATACCTACGAAGTTGACGGAACGAAGGTAGCGGCGGTTGACTTTCTGACGACGGTTTGCATGAACATCATGCAAAGCAAGAAGGACATTCCTGCTGTGGCCGCTCAAAGAATCGAGGTCGTCGGCAAGGCTAATGGAGGTGACGTTACCCATGTTCACGCATCGGTGGGAACAATGGCAAGCGGGACTGTTATCCCGCTCTTCATAGCGACTATGATGCTGGGCGAAGACAAGATCAAGAACTATGGAGTTCTTCCACCTGATGCAATCGATCCGGATATGTTCTTCGACGAGTTTCAGAAACGGCGAGGCGCCCGGTACACGCAAGTGGGAAGCATATTTGACTTCAGGAAGGTAGTCAACTAAGGTGGAGATGTAATGTTGCGCGGAAGAGATTTTCTTACCCTAATGGACTACTCCCGCGTCGAGATCGAAACGATACTTGCTGCGGCTAGAGATCTGAAAGATAAATGGAAACAATGCCAACCTCACGAATACCTACGAAGTCGAACGGTCGCACTTCTGTTCGAGAAGCCTTCTACCAGGACGAGGACATCTTTCCAAGCGGCGATCGCGCATTTGGGTGCGCAAAGTTTCTACATGAGACCCGATGAGATGCAACTTTCGAGAGGAGAACCCGTAAAGGATACAGCACGAGTGATCGACAGATACTGCGACGCACTTGTAATTCGCACGTTCGGTCAGGACCGGGTAGAAGAGTTTGCGAAATACATGGAGAACCCAGTCATCAATGCCTTAACCGACCTAACTCACCCTTGCCAAGCGCTGGCAGACCTGCTCACGATCATTGAGTACAAGGGAAAGCTCGACGGAATCAAAATATGTTATGCGGGCGACATTTGGAATGTATGTCATAGCCTAGTAGTCGCCGCTGCCATTTTCGGACTGCAATTATGTGTTGCCCGCCCCACGGGTTATGAGCCCAATGAAAGGATCATGAAGTTTGCCATCGAAAAGGCCAAGACCACAGGTGCCGAAATCGTCATCACGGACGAACTCAAGCAAGCAGTGAAAGGAGCCGATGTTCTATATGCGAACACTTGGCACAGTATGGGAGGTCCCGAGAGGGAGAAGGAGAAACGCCTCAGGGACTTTGCTCCGTATCAGCTCAATTCCGATGTTGCTCAAGATGCCGCGTCAGACTACATCTTCATGCACTGTCTACCGGGCTACAGAGGCGAAGAGATGAGTGATGAGATAGTCGAAGGCCCCCACTCTGTGGTCTGGGACCAAGCCGAGAATAGAATGCACACAGAGAAGGCAGTATTGGCCCTCACAGTGGTCTAACGGACTCGTCATGGAGCGAGCAATGGACAACCAACCCAGACGCGAAACATTTACGCATACTAGAAACATTTGGGGCAGGGATTCATCGAAGCCGCTTTCGAATCGTGTGCGCTTGGCAATCCACTAGGATTGAAACTCCAAAGGTGAACGACGATTCCCCTCGCCGCAAGAACCGAGGAGCGAAGCGCTCTGGATTTCCTCTTCAAACCCGAATCGATTGCTGTAATTGGCGCCTCTCATGATCCTCAGAAGTTCAGTGGCTGGATAATTCCAGGATTGCTACAGGTTGGCTATGGTGGAAGAATCTATCCGATCAATCCCAAGCGCGCAGAGATCCTTGGTCTCAAGTGCTATGAGTCGGTAGCCAGTCTGCCCGAGATCCCCCAATTGGCACTGATCGCGATTCCCGCTGCTGGAGTGAAACAGGTTCTCGCTGACTGCATTAGAGCCGGCGTGAAGGCCTCCGTGATAATCACCGCAGAGATTCAGTATGAAACACCTGACCCAAAAAAAGAGCAGGCAGCGCTCGTAGAAGAAGCTCGTAAGAGTGGGATGAGGATCTGCGGTCCAAATTGCGAAGGCGTAATATACCTAGGTACTGGCACATGGGCCACTTTCCTAGCCCATCCATCACCGCTTCGCGGTGAAATTGCATTCGTTACTCAGAGCGGGGGCGTGGGAGAGTATGTACTTCACAAGCTGTGGGAGAGGCAGGTCGGCGTAAGTGGCTGGGTTTCTTCAGGCAACGAAATGGATCTCCAGGTAGCAGACTACATCGAGTACTTTGCTCATGACAGAGAGACAAAGGTCATTTCCGTGTTCCTTGAAGCCGCCAGAGACGGACCGAAATTCATCGCCGCAGCGCGTCTGGCATTTGAACAACGAAAACCCCTTGTCATCCTAAAGGTGGGGCGGTCCGAGCAGGGCAGAAAGACAGCTCTCACACACACTGGGGCGATTGCTGGGAGATACGGGGTATATATGGGGCTGTTCCGTCAACTCGGAATCGTTAGGGCGAGGACACTTCAAGAGCTTATTGATCTTCCGCTGGCACTGGCTTGGGAGCCTATTCCAGCTGGGAACAGCGTGGCGATTGTGGCAGACTCAGGTGGTATGGCAGCTGTTTTCGCGGACCAAGCCGCCCAAGAAGGCTTGTCCATCCCGAGTCTAAGAGATGACACGCGGGAAGGACTGGCGGAGTTGCTACCTTCGGAGGCGAAAGCTACCAATCCTCTCGACATCACAGCGCTCGTGGGACCAAGAGAGGTAGCCACCGTTCTAGAGTCAATAGGGCGAATTATTCTCAACGACGCGACATGTGACATGTTGATTTTGGGAATAAGCTACTGGCCACGGGGCGTATTTCTTGAGGTTGTTGAGGCTTTGGGAAAATTGCATAAGACCGCCGGAGACTTGACGAAGCCTGTCCTTCCTGTGTTTACTGCGGTAACTCCCAAGAGTCACTCTGACCTTCTCTCCAGAGCTGCAGAACTAAGGCTGCCAGTCTACCTGATGCCTGAAGCGGCTGTCGCCAGTGCACGTGCGCTAGCGGAATACTCGCACGCGCGGCGCGAGAGACTCGATCGCTAACTTCTTTCTCGCTCGGGCTTTTTTCTACTCGTGAAAAGTGTTTCCGTGCCGGCAGCTTGCACAATCCCCCAACGAGTTTTTAATATATTACGAAGCCCGCTACATTGCCACCGCTCTATGGAGGATTAATGAAAATTGGCTAAGGCAACAAGACCCGTGGTGAAGTTCATGGGCATCGGAGTGTTACTGCTCGGCATAGTCATGTTCGCAATTCCTTATGTCATGGACGCCGCGAACAGACTTGTCAGAGAGCCTGAATGGTGGGAGACTCACGAAGGAGTCGTCGCTTACTTCTGGAAGGGCACTGACATGGTCTGGGCATTCGCGACAGGCATCCTGATACTAGGACTGGCCCTTTTCGGCGCCTCCTTTGCACTCAAGGACTAGCCATAAGCGGAAAATTGGAGTTGAGAGAATATGTCATCAAAACCTAAGGGCCGATCGTACATCTTTGGGACACCTATCGCGTGGATAGCAGCTTACGGAGCACTCGTCGGGGTCACTTCATTCGTGCCTCTGCTACCCTACCCTGGCGGGGGAGGGTACTGGCCTCTTGCCGTAGTCCTAGCATGTGTCGCTCCGCTGGTTCTGGGCCCCATTCCAGGAATCATCAGTTCATTCGTCGGAGGAGTGATAGGTATGTTCATCGCTCCAGGCGCCTATCCGCTCGGAATATTTGATGCCTTCCAAGTAGCCACCATCCCAGCCATCATGGCAGGTCTAGCACTGAACACAGGCCCCAAGAAGTACTGGGCATTATTCGCGGGGGTACTAGCAGTAGCAACGCTGTCATTCTTCGTAATCATGTACGTCTATCCTTGCATACCTTGCATGACAGGCGGCTGGGCACCAGTTTCACCAACGGACTATTTCCTCGTACTTCTCTACTACTGGTTGCTACCGGGAGTCGTACTCTTATCGCCACTTGGAAGCAAGTACATCTACAAGTGGGCGCGCAGTTCAGACTTGAAAGAACGATTCGCCGGAATCTTCTTCGGCACTTGGATGGGGATGAATGCCTTTTACGTTACGCCGACATTCTGGTCATTCTGGTACATCTACGAGTATCCATCAGGACTACTATACTTCCAAGCCGCACTTATCTATACATGGTACATGCCGTTGTTCGCGATTCTTACGACATTTATTGCGGCCCCCATGGCGACAGCGTTAGGAAAGAGTGGAATGGCGAAGCCACCGAACGTCATATGGTAGGCCTCTTCCTCCTCCCTCTTTTTTTCATTCAATGCAATCCTAATGGAGTCTGGTTGATGAAGCAGAAATGGAGACCCTCGTAACAGACGTCCAAGATCTTTCTTTCACATACCCAGATCAAGTGCAAGCTCTCAAGAATATTCGCCTGCAAGTTTCCAGAGGCGAGATAGTCGCCATCATGGGGGCAAATGGCGCCGGCAAGACGACCTTGTGTCGTCACCTTACAGGCATCATACCCCATGTCGTTCAAGGCACTACGCAGGGAAAAGTGCTTGTTGTGGGGATGGATGTGAATGAGCATCCGGTGCATGAACTCGCTCAGAAGATAAGTTTCGTAACACAGGACCCCGAGGGCCAACTGGTAAACCCAGACGTTCTCATGGAAGTCGCCTTCGGGTCCGAGAACCTAGGGCTACCGAGAGAAGAGATCTTGAGGAGAGCAAAATGGGCTCTCGGCGCAGTCGGTCTGCAAGGATTTGAGTCACGTTCTCCAATGGAACTTTCCGGTGGTGAAAAGCAGAGACTTGCGCTCGCAGCGGGGCTAAGCATGCAACCCGAGCTGCTTGTCTTGGATGAGCCCACTTCGCAACTTGATCCGATAGGGACGACCGAGGTGTTCGAGGTACTCGTCGATCTGAAAAGAAGGTACAATATGACAACCGTCTTAACGACACATGCCTCTGAGGAGGCACCAACATTTGCAGATCGAGTCATAGTCCTCAGCAATGGAATGATCGTTGCCCAAGGCACGCCGAGAGAAGTCTTCGCTCAAGTAGACCTATTGGATGAGGTCGGAGTTCAGGTTCCCCAGCTTGCAACGGTCGGACGTACGATCAACCCAGAGCAACCGCCGCCTTTGACCATTGAAGAGAGTAAGAAACAGATTGTGGAATTGATTGAAACGAAGGAACTCATGCCGAGAAAAGTGAGTCGTGCGAACAAATCGGTACCTAAGGAAGAGGTTGTCCTCGAATGCATGGATCTCACATTTACATATCCGGGTATTCCGCCCGTTACCGCCCTCAGAAACCTGAACCTAAAGGTTCGCAAAGGTGAAATGATTGGAATCGTTGGACAGAATGGTTCAGGTAAGACGACACTCGTCAAGCTATTCTTGAAGTTGCTGACTCCCACCAAGGGCCAAGTATTTTTCAGAGGAAGGAACGTCAAAGATTTCACGACAGCGGAACTGGCGACCTCGATGGGCCTAGTGCTGCAGAACCCTGATGAGCAATTGTTCACCATTTCGTGTAAGGACGAAGTTGAATTCGGACTTCGCAATCTGAAGTTGTCCGAGGACGAAATCAATCACAGGGTAGACGAGGCCCTAGGTTTTGTCGGTCTCAAAGAGCAAAAGGAGATCTTCCCCTTCAGGCTCAGTTTTGGAGACCGCAGGAGTCTCACGGTCGCAGCAGTAATAGCGATGAGACCTGAAATTGTCATACTGGACGAGCCCACCACGGCGCAGGACTATCTCGGGAGGCACCGCATCGCAAAGCTCGCGAAGAAACTGAATGAAGCCGGCCATACAGTCATCATGATTACTCACGATATGAACCTAGTCACCCAGTACGCAGACAGGACTGTCGTCATGTTCAATGGTGAGATTCTGTTGGACGGAGCTACCGAGGAGGTTTTCGCAGAAGTTGAGACGCTCAGGAAGGCGTTCATAAAGCCGCCTCCCGTCTCACTCCTGGCAAGAGAACTCGAGCCGTATGGAATCTCTGGGGACATATTGACTGTGGACGAACTCTTGGACTCATTGACTGGGGACGCCGATAAGTGACGACATTAGAATATGTTCGAAAGGATACAGCCGTCCATGGGCTGCAGGCTAGCACTAAGCTGCTGCTAACGGTGACGAGCCTCGCCATTAGTCTCTTCGCTCTAGATTTCGTCCTGCTTGGCGTCTGGATAGTCTTCTTGCTCGCTTGGTGGGTGATCGCAGGGATCGAGTTCAGGCGATTAGGAATCATTCTGAAAATCCTGCTCGGGACATACATCTTCCTGATAGTCCTTCAGGGCTTCACGTATCGCTTCGGCAGCACGGAGCTATTCCGATTGGGTGTATTCATGGTTGGAACACGCAATTGGGCCTCGTACACACTCGAGGGATTCCTTTGGGGGACACTGATTTTCATGCGCGTTCTCGCCGTCGTATTTTCCTTGCCAATCTTGACGATGACCACGCCCATGACGAAAATAGCTGCGAATATGGGCCAGATGAAGATCCCGTATCACTTCACACTGATCTTCGTCACGGGAATCAGGTTTGTGCCGCTTGTGTTTCAGACTTGGAATAATGTGCTCCAGGCTCAGAAGCTGAGAGGCCGTAACATCGACAAACTTCCACTTCACAAGAAGGCAGGTGTGTACACGAGCGTCCTCACTCCGGTGCTGCTATACCTCCTGAAGCTCTCTACAACACTGCAGACCGCGTTGGAATGTAGAGCCTTCGGCGCGCCCACGACGCGAACCTATCTCGAAGAGACCAAGCTTAGAGCGGGAGATTACGTTGCGCAGATCGGTACATTAGCACTGGCCGCGGCTATGATCGCCTTGAAGGCGATGGGCTACTCATCAGTACAATATGTTATTCGAGTATGAGCTTCGGTATCCCCGTCGCAGCTGTTCAGTAAGCTAAAATTCTTCTGCTGTCTCGCAATGGTTAGATGAGAATTGAAGGTTCTAGAGCTCTTCAGCCTCAACGGGAAATCAGCAATCGTCACTGGCGGCTCGATTGGAATTGGTTTCACGATTGCTGAAGCGCTGGCAGAGGCCGGCGCAAATCTGGTCATATGCGCAAGGAATTTCTCACGTTGCGAAAAAGCTGCGCACGAACTGAGAAAGCTGGGAACAAATGTGATCCCTGTAGAGGCAGACGTAGCAGATCCACACCAGGTCGAGGCAATGGTGTCCGTATCTCACGAGAAGTTGAGACGTATCGACATTCTCGTAAATAATGCGGGCATAGCGTGGGCAGCTCCTGCCGAGAAGATGACTTTGGAAGACTGGAAGAGGGTCATTGACGTCAATTTGACTGGAGCATTCATCTGCAGTCAAGCGGTCGGACGCAGAATGATTCGGGACGGTGGAGGCGTCATCATTAACATGTCCTCGGTCGTGGCCGACCGAGGAACAGATCCCGGCCTTCTCGACACAATATCGTACAGCACAAGCAAGGGAGGCATGATCAGTTTCACCAAAGACCTTGCTGTCAAATGGGCCAAGTATGGGATAAGGGTGAACGCCCTAGCCCTCGCGTTTTTCCCAACGCATCTGACGGAATGGGTCATTGAGCAGCGGAAAGAGAAGATTCTCGAGAGGATCCCTATGAGAAGACTTGGAGGCTCGGATGATGTTAAGGGTGCGGCCCTATTTCTTGCGTCGCGCGCATCTGACTACGTAACAGGACACGTGCTCAACGTGGACGGAGGCATGTCAGCATACCTGTGACTGGGCGTTATAGACTCATAAACTAAGACCGAGACAGGTATAATGTTGATGTGAGATTGTGGACTGTCAGATCCGAATCGGGGACACTTCATGCTGTCCTGATACAGGACACAACTCTGAACTTTTGGGAGAATAAGCTTCCATTCGCCGGAAGTGAATCGAATCTCCAATACTTGACGAGATGCCCGCACGCCGACTACGATGCTGGAGGACACAATCAATGGCTACAGTTAGAGCAGTTGCTCAAAGAAGAGGAAGTTGAAGTATTCGAAGTAGTCTCGATATTGCGGAAAGCTATCGAACAGGCCTCGGAGACCGAGAGGAAAGAGATCATCAAGAGATTCTGGGGACCTAACGAAAGCGCCCCTGCTCCAAGCGAACTCAAGGTTGAGCACCTCACAGATGGATATCCGCCAACTCCATCCTACGATCAAGCTAATGATCAGGTTGTCCTTCCAGACTTCAAGAGAGCAGGGTGGACTTACACCAGAGACACATCGTTCACCACGCAAATCGGGACAGTAATCTGCAACATGAGGAGATACAGCAGACGATTCGAACCACAAGTCGTGAAGCTTGCATACGTGTCTGATCCTATTTTGCAGAAGAATGTCAATATCATTTGGGACGCTAATGAGCTGTCAATGGCAAACACGGAGCCCGCCAACATTGAGGGTGGTGACACGGAGATCATTGACGATGAAACTATCGCAGTAGGTCTGGGCCAACGATCGACTTTCACCGGCTTCATCGAGTTTGCGAAGAAAATATTCTCAACCGACAAGAATCGCCAAATCAAATATGTTTGTGCCGTCCACAACGCGGATCACCCAGCGGTAGACTACATGCACTTGGATGTTGTGATCAACTTTCCAGCAAACCGCAAGGCGCTCATCATGCCGTACTACTTCGAAAGCGAACTCGTGAGAGACATGCCCCCGAAGAAGCTCCTCCTGAAACTGTTAGCGGCGACTAGGGCTCAATCAGAACGTGACGCAAGACCAATGCAAGATGTTGTCAGCCCATCGGCCTTTGAAAAGGCCGGCCAGTGCTACGTATACGTCAGGGGCAAAGATGATGACCCAACGCTTCTCAGGCGCGAAGTAAGCCTTGTAGATTTCCTCATCAAAGAAGACAAAATCGACAAGGACGGCCTGATCTACGTAGCAGGCCAGCCAAAAGAAAAGAACGAAGTGAGACATCTAATGCTCGCTCTAATGGAGCAGGCTCGAGGTGCAACCAACATAGTCACCATAAAATCGGGTACAGTGATATCCTATGCACGTACAACCGCAACGATCGAAGAGCTGAAGAGATACGGCATTCGCGTCAAGAAATGGGACGACAGCCACCTCGACATGCTCGGCGGACCGCACTGCTCAACTTCACCCCTCTCCAGAGACTCCAGTTGATTATCACTTTTGCATTGATCCAGAAGACCTTTCTTTGATTCTCTTAGAGACGATTCGCTAGAGGAATCGAGGCTCCTGTCCTCGAAAGCTGTAACAGCCGAGAAGATATCTGAGAATCGTAGAAAACGCAGCGCGGGGCACCACATTCGAACTTGGGCTTAGGGCTTGGGTTCCTTTTCTAAGTCCCTACGCTCATCATGGAAGTCGCCCCAAAACATGCGCCCAAGATTCGAACGATCCTGACGGGGCATTGTTGTCATTGTCGGGACCGTTCGCCTCTTTCCTTGATAGCTGGTACTCGTTGCACTTGTGGGACGAGCTGGAGACGCTTCTGCTCCTAGTCGTGATGATCATCGGAGGCGTCATTGCACCGTTGCCAGGGTTAGGTTTGCGAACTTTCTCCTTTCCAAGGAAATCGCAGCGACTGCCCTCGGTCATTTGCCAATGGACTGAACCGCATGGGGTTCGATATGAAGGAAGGATCGCAGAACTATACCCCGTAGAATTGCAGAGAGGTGGTTGTTAGGACGACAACTTTCTTCAGACCTTAACCAAGCCCTTGCCGACCTTGCGTTTCGCGACTCGAGCTCCTCTTCGAAGCGCACGTTTAACGCGTGCCTTCAGCTTGGGCTTCCGTTTTCTCCGTGTAGGCAAAATGGATCCTAAGTCCCTCTGAGAAATGTAACACTGACTTTTCTTTTTTCTCTCACATCTACCTAGGTTGCATGACTTCTTCCGCCCTTCCTCATGCTGGTTCCCCACATTCGAAAGGACATCCCGAGTGCGAAATCCATCCGCAAGCGACTCACAAAGCGGGCTCCTATCTGCCTGTGCAGAACTCACTGCTTTTTGTGCTGGACCGTTTCCACGATGTGTATTGAATGACTGCTGTCTGTGCGCACCAAGAGAGGTCACAACAATCTTGTCTGGTTTACCAAGTTGGAGTTGGACTAGCTGAGAACTGTACTGGCGATGTCTCCTGCGACTCCTTGTTTCTTCAGGTACGTACAGAACTGTCAATGATCGATGCGAATTTCTTTCCTCATTCTGTACAGCATTCTGTTTGTTTGGAAGAATTTGAATCCATAGCTCGTGTAAAGTCGTTGAGCCGGAGCATTCTTTCCAAAAACATCTACTTCGACCCATCTCTTATCCAAATGTTTCGCGATTGTTTCGATATAGTCAAGGATGAATGTGCCTATTCCAAGTCGTCTGTACTCTTTCGCGACACCCAGGCTCGCCACGCGCAAGCTTTCGTGATATTCTTGGATAGCGAACAACCCGACAATTTCAGCTTCCAGTTTAACAAAATAGCAGGGAAGTCTGAGGAGGACAAGCGCGTGCGTCTCAGCAATGTGAAACATTAGAGACAAGGTGGAGAGAGGCCAAGGCAAACTCGCAGATAACGCGCTGCCCTCTTCGCTGTCCTTAAAGAAACGATGCTCGAGCAAGAGAAACTTGAGATGCCTAATCCCCCTTACAGCTTCGAACTGCAACTTCCCGAAGATATTTGGTGCAGCTGCAGCCTCCTTCTTCAAGCATAAACCTCTATTCAGCGCATCTGTAGCATGCAGAAGTTATCCACTACATGTCAAAACCAGTTAGCGGACATTTGAGCTTTCACCGAAAATTTCCCACAAGCCCCAGAACGCTCCGTCGTACCCCTGTATCTGCCAGCTGTCATTTCTGCGATAAGACTACTTCCGAGTCCGCTCTTCTAGGAACACTAAGGTGCTATCTTGTGAAGTAGTCTGCGTGGCTGTTCGTGGACATCTTGTTACACCCGGTC
>CAZRDM010000012.1:30557-36278 GCA_964598845.1 uncultured Candidatus Bathyarchaeia archaeon | reverse complement strand
CAAACAAACCTTATTCGTTGCTGTGAAAACTGCTAGTCGATCGTCTTGATTAACTACATCCCTCTTGCAACCAGTCTGATCTCAGCATGCATCACTGGATTACTATTGAGACAATTCAAGGCTCGACGGAAATTACATCAACTTGTTTGGATGATATCAATGAGTTTGTTCGCCTTAGGCGCCTTCTTGGAGTTCATTATGAATCCGAGCATAGTTGGGCCAAACGAGTTGTTGATCAAGATGTATTACTTGACGGTCGGTCCACAGGTCAGCCTTCTTGGAACCGGTGTTCTGCTGCTTATTTCTTCAAGATGGGGAATCCGCGTCCTATGCATCGTCGTCGCGATGTCAGCTTTGCTCCTCCTATTGGGGGCTCTTGTTCCCATCGATATATCTGATGCCATAAAGGGCTTCCAGTCGTCAGTGGTCTTCGGAGTTCGAGATGCAGCCCGTTCTTTCGCGCGACCCGTTAGGCTGCTAACTATTGGATTGAACATCTACGGAGCATTTGCGCTTATAGGAGGCTCGCTCCTCTCATTCATCTTGGACAGACGAAGAACCTATGCGCTGTTGATCGCCATAGGGGGATCGTTGAATGCCATCGGTGGGACATTACTGGGCATCTTTGGAAACCCAGACATCTTCCTAGAATTCGAATTCCTGGGAGCAGCTGCACTGTCCGCCGGATTCCTCATGAGCTACCGTTTCACAGCCTCCACTCGACGTAAGGCAAGTGAGGCTTCACTGGCAAGGTGGCGGCCGGCGATACCTCATTCACGGAGGTACGCTCTAGCTGCTATCTTTGGTGCGGTCATATTCATATCGAAGATTTTTGCTCCCACTCCAATCAAACATTCTATGGTGTTGATTCAGGCATTGCTGCTTGGCTTGGCAGCACTTCTCCTGTCGCCTCTGGGAGCAACCTTTGTATCTACAATCGCCGGCTTGCTCAGCGCTAGCTGGAGCTCGGAGCTTGCTGTATTCACCTTAACGTTTGCAATCGGCTACGGTCTACTAATCGACGGGTTGATCTGGATCTTCAAAGCTAGGAGAAGCAACTTCGAGGTTGACGCACCCCGATTTACGCTTGCGATCACATTTAGCACCGCGATCATTGGTTTGGTCGCATATTGGGTTACTGTTGTCTTGGGACTGCTCCCACGCAATCCTGTAGCGGAAATCCTAATTCTGATTGGTGGAGTTCTGAGCGGATTAGCGGGAGGATACTTGAGCGTTGTTATCTGGCGACGCGCGGCCAGATACTTCGCAGGGTAGCTTCTATCATGCGCGCTACCAACAATCTTCCGCTTGCCAAGAAAATACGTTCCTAAGAAAGAGTGGCCTCGCGTCTGAAGCGGAGTCCCCGCACTTGTAGTAGGAGAATGTTGAACAGGCCAAGAGGGAATGCCTACCTCTCCCGAGCGATAGCAATCCTCAGAGCACGCTATGCCTAGATAGCATATACTGTACTTTGATAACGTCCTTAACAATCGGCATACGCTCGCTTGATTGAACGAGACTTGGAATTCGCACTAAGCAAGAGCCAGAAGGATGTCGTGAGGAGGACTCGAAGCTTCGTCGACGAGCATGTCTTGCCGAAGGCGGATCGTTGGGACAAAAGTGGCAGATTCCCGGTCGAAGCTTGGCAGGCTCTAGCGAAATCCGGGCTCTCTGGCTTGCCCATTCCAAGGAAGTATGGGGGAGCCGGACAAGATGTCATCGGCTACGTCCTAGCCGTCGAAGAAATATCCAGAGCATCCGCAGCGCTCGGGGTCACTCTTGCAGTGCACACTTCCCTTGCCAGTCAACCGCTACTATGGTTCGGAACTGAACAACAGAAGATGCGATATCTGAGGCCTCTAGCGCAGGGGAAAAAGTTTGGATCTTTCTGCGTGACGGAGCCCGGGGCTGGCAGCGATGTGATATCAATGGATTCTAAGGCGACGCTGGAAGATGATGAATATGTGATCAGTGGTCGCAAGTATTTCATCGTGAACGCTCCTATAGCGAGCACCTACCTCGTCTTCGCCATGACAGACAAGTCTCTCGCACATCGTGGCATCTCATGCTTCATCGTTGAGAGAGACACCCCCGGCGTCAAGATTGGAAAAATATTCAACAAGATGGGCATCCGCTCATCTCTAGTTTCCGAAGTGATATTCGATCACGTCCGAGTGCCAGCGAAGAATATGCTTGGCCTTCGTGGAGATGGGTTCAGGATCGCCATGGATACATTGGATTGCGGGCGGATCAGCATCGCCGCCCAAGCTGTTGGGATAGCACAAGCGTCTCTTGATGCTGCGATAGCACATGCGAGGTCCAGAGTTCAGTTTGGAAAGCCGATAGCGGATCTGCAGGCCATTCGTTGGATGATTGCTGACATGGCCACCGAAATTGAGGCCGCAAGATTGCTAACCTACAAGGCGGCCCAGCTCACTGATCAAGGGAGGAAACACACGAAGGAAGCAAGCATGGCAAAGCTGTTCGCCGCGTCTACAGCCGTAGAAGCGGCGCGGAAAGCGATTCAGATCCATGGGGGTTACGGGTACATGACCGACCTGCCCCTCGAGAGGTACTACCGAGACGCGAAGATCACTGAGATCTACGAGGGAACTTCTGAGATCCAAAGGCTCGTGATTTCAAACGAGCTTCTCTGAGGTGTTTGGATGGTTCTGAAATCGAAAGACCAGTACTTGGAAAGCATCAGGAAATTGGACGCCGACGCCTACATGCGCGGGAAGCGCATCTCAGATGTGACTAGGAACGGATTTACGCGTTTGGCCTTGAATGGAATCGGCCAGATATACGAGCTCTCTCTGGACAAGAAGTATGAGACGCTTCTAACGAGGAAAACTGAAGTCGGTGCCAAGATTAGTGCTTACTGTTCAATACACAGGTCGAAAGAGGACTTAGTGAACCGTGTACGCACGGCACGTCTGATCTGTCAAAAGACTGGGGTATGCACTGCGAGCCGCTGCTGCGGCTGGGACGCCCTTAACGCGCTCTGGTACAGCACGTTCGAGATCGATTCCCGCTTCGGAACAGACTACCACAAGAGGCTGAAACGATACGTCGCAAGAGTTCAAAGCAAAGATCTCACTTTTGCTGGCGCACTTACTGACGCGAAGGGCAACAGGTCGCTGAAGCCGAAGCACCAGCCGGACAGGGATATGTACCTAAGGGTGGCTGATGAGAACAGGAAGGGCATCGTTGTCCGAGGCGCCAAGAGCATGATTGGCGGTGCCATAGGTTCACACGAGATCATCGTTCAGCCTGGCGTCGGCTTTTCTGAAGCGGAAAGGGAGCATGCTGTTGCTTTCGCTATGCCTCTCAACGCCGAAGGAATCATTCAGGTGGTCGACATGCAGCCTGGTGGACAGGCGAAGCTAGAAGAAGGATTTGACAAAGGAAACGTAAGCTTTGGTTCCTCTGAATCATTGATCGTCTTTGGCGATGTGTTCGTCCCCAGAGAGCGAGTGTTCATGAGTGGTGAGTATGAGTACGCTGCGGAAACCGTGACCAAGTTCGTGCAGCTCCACCGAATGGTACTTGGCGGATGTCTGGCCGGGTGCGGGGACGTGTTGACGGGGGCCGCCGCTCTGCTTGCAGAGTACAATGGCCTCTCTAGGCAGCTATCCGACCGTCTTGCAGAGATGACCTATCTCTCTGAGGCGCTATACGCTCAAGCATTAGGCTCAGCACACGAAGGAAAAGGAACCCCCTCGGGAGCATGGTTCCCGGATCCCCTGCTTGCCAATGTCACCAAGATCAGTGTCTCTCGTCTCCCCTACGAGATCCAGAAGATAGCTGAGGACATCGCGGGTGGTATCATCTCTTGCATGCCGTCAGAGCTGGATCTGAGGAATCCGAAGATCGGCCCCTTAGTCGAGAAGTATTATCGCGGAATCCGTGGAGTCTCAGCCGAGAAGAGACTGAGAGCTGCCAAGCTAATACAGAGCATGGTGGCCGGTCCTGGAAGACTAGGAGCATTATGCATGCATGGAGGTGGCTCACCCGCAGCCGCTCAGATGACGATCAGGCAACTCGCAGATCTCGAGAGCAAGAAAGATATGGCAAGAAAGTTGGCTGGCATTCAAGAAGCATCTTGAAATCCGAACGATAATCGCTCAGGACACTGAACAGTAGAAAATCATACTCAATCGACAAGTAGTCACGGGTCTTGTTAAGAATAGCTGGCGGCTGCAAAGCTTACTCTAGAACATGTATGTTCTTCTTCTTGCACATTTCCTTGAGTATCTTTGGCCACACGGTTACGCTGACTTCTCCAAGATGGGCCTTCCTGAGCAGAAGCATGTACGTCCTAGACTGCCCAATCCCACCGCCAATGCTGAGCGGGAGCTCGTTATTCATGATCCCTTGATGGTAGGGAAACTTTAGGAAGTGAAGTTGCCCGGAAATCTCCAGCTGCTTCCTTAGCGATTTAGCGTTTACACGGATACCCATTGACGTAAGCTCGTGCCGGTGCTTTGTCACAGGGTTCCAGACGAGGATATCACCATTCAGGCCATGCATAGGCATATCGTTCTCGGACTTCGTTTCGGTGACCCAATCGTCATAGTCGGCCGCTCTCATTTCATGGGGTAACCCGTCTCTGAGTGGATAACCGACCCCGATGATGAAGATTGCAGGATATTCCTGCAGAGTCAACGTCTCACGTTGCTTACGCGGCAAGTCTGGGTACTTGTCAAGGATGTCCTCAGCATGAAGGAATGTTAGCTCATCTGGAAGGTTCGGATGCTTCTCTATCTTCAGCTGAGGGAACAATTCTTGAATGTGAGTCTCGGCGCGCTTCAGGACCTTCCAAATCTTTCTAATGGTGTCCTTCAAGTAGTCAAGGTTGCGTTGCTCCTCGGTGATGGCCTTTTCCCAGTCCCACTGGTCAACATAGACGCTGTGATCGTGATCTAGGAAGTAATCTTTGCGAACAGCGCGCATGTCTGTGCAAATGCCTTCACCAACCCCCATCCCAAACTGCTTCAATGCTACTCGCTTCCACTTCGTGGCAGCCTGCACTATCTGCGCATCGATCGGATGCTTGTCATAGTCGTTCGAAATGTGGAACTGAATCGGAGTACGTGATCCATCCCGGTCCAGCAGATCATTGACGCCGCTCTCAACGTCCACGATAAGCGGAACCTGAACCATCATCAAATTGAGTTCTCTACACAGATTCTCCTCGATGTAGTTCTTCACTGCAAAGACAGCTTTCTGTGTCTCCCTAGGGTTCAGAAGAGAGCTGTAGTCCTCTGGCAGGATTTTCTCCAGCTCGTCATAACTGCCAATTCCTGGTCCAGCTAGGTCAGCCTTCTTACTTGCAATCATTTCGCTCGAATTCTGAGGAGATCGGGGAGGTTATTACGCCTGCTTCTGCTTACCAAAACTGACAAGACAGGTATCGCGGACCTTCACGAATTCCTAGTTTTCTACGTCACGAACTTGACGCTATCCGAAAATGATGAGGGTCGATCCAACCACGTAGTAGAAGGTCAAGACGCCACCAAATCCCAATTTGATGAGTATGTGACTTGCCGGGATGGTCTTCCCGAAGAAATCAAATGTTCCATGACCATGTCTGAGACTGTACCAATAGACTCGTGTATCATACAACCCGAAGATAAGCAGGCAGACACCTATTGATTTCAAGAATAGGCTGGGCAGCAACCCGTACACCGGGCGTCGCATTCGGAAGAACTTTCTCTC
>CAZRDM010000012.1:17786-30457 GCA_964598845.1 uncultured Candidatus Bathyarchaeia archaeon | reverse complement strand
TATGTTCGCCTCGTAATTCCCGAAAGGCGATGGTGAGATGAATACGTCATCCACGCCATTCTCATGGTAAAGTTTCACCCGCTCTCTGAGTTCCCGAACCGTCCCGAGAACCATTAACCTGTCGACCATTTCGCGCGTAACGATACGTTTCACCCCATCCCTGTCCTTCGCTTTCCATGCCTCCATCATGGCTTTCGCTTGGAGGGCGAAACCGATGCTTGAAAAGAGCACGGAGTAGGCGGGTGCACTCGCGTAGAAACTTACCAAATCTTTTCCAGCATCGAGGCCTCTATCATCATCCCCTAGGACGTAGGAATACAACATAACTGATAGAACTGGCCGCTCCTTTCTTCCCATTTCTCGACGACCATGTTCAATCAACTGAATGGCATGCCCGATCCGATCCGGAGGATAGAGGTTTAGAATAACCCTGTCGGCGAGAGAGCCCGCCTTCTTGATCATCTGATCGTTCAACGCAGCTAGAGCTATCCGAGGCGGGGCTTTGGTTCTAAATCTGGCATTCGTAGGGGAATAGTAGGAACCTTGGAAGCTGAATCTTTCCCCCAAAAAATATTGGCGCAACAGTTTGACTGTCTCGTCGAGTCTACGAATTGGTGTGTCAAACCTCTGTCCGTGCCAGCTCTCCACAATTGCGGGGGTACTTACTCCCAAGCCAAGAGTAAACCTCCCCCCGCTGAGCTCATTGACAGTCGCGCCTATCAAAGCCAATTGGCCTGGCGACCTTGTGAATATGTTAACAATCGACGTGCCCAGCTGGATCTTCCTTGTTGCACAGGCTGCAATCGTTGCTAGCACGGATGCATCGCGAATAGTTGTCTCTCCAAACCAGAGCCCCGTGAAACCACGTTTCTCCGCCTCAGCGCTGATCTCCGATATGCGTTGCGAGTCGAGGTCTCCGTTGCCGCTCAACATTATGCTAGTGGACATTGCGATTCGCGACGCCTACCCTATTTTCGATAAAAAGGTAACGCAAGCGCATTGATGCGTAAGAACAATTATTACGTGAACCATGAATCATCTTGCCGTGAAAGTTATGCCGAAATTATTGGCCGAGCTTGCCGTCAACAAGTGTCTCCGCATCAGATCCGATGACGCAGTCACAATATTCTTCAACCCCCATTTGACGAGAC
The DNA here is from genome assembly GCA_964598845.1 of uncultured Candidatus Bathyarchaeia archaeon. Taxonomy (GTDB): domain Archaea; phylum Thermoproteota; class Bathyarchaeia; order 40CM-2-53-6; family 40CM-2-53-6; genus FEN-987. Next base: position 29,306 of record CAZRDM010000012.1, on the reverse strand, counting down.
TGGCTGAGGACATTGCGATAAGATGTTTCAAGAATGGAGCGGACGTTTTGTTGAATCTGTGGAGCGACCGCTACTACCTTGGGTTCTTGACGCACCTTTCCGAGGAAAGCCTACGCCAACCGTCAATTTGGTGTAGGGAGCTTACACGCAATTCAACAGCACAATTCTGGCTTGGTGGAGTGTACGATCCAGCGATCTTCCGAAAGGTTCCCCCAGAGAAACTTGCAGCAAATGAAGCGGGAGAATCAGAGGCTCACTATCCTCTAGCCACAGAGCGAAAGGTTCGATCCCTCGGAATCGGATTAGGATCTGTAACAAAACCTCGCGCCAAAGCTTATCGATTGAACTTCACAGCTTGGGAACGTATGATAAAGGCGGCCTCCACAGTCGATCCCGAAGCACTTGCCAAGCGTGGCACTGAGGTCGTCACGAGACTTCAATCCTCGGCGAGAGTCAAAGTCGTCTCCCCGAACGGGACGGAACTGGAATTTTCCGTCAAAGGGAGAAAACCGAGAGTTGATGACGGAATAGTCGACGAAGAAGACATAGCGAACGATACCTTAGAGGCTTCGATCCCGGCTGGCTCTGTCCAAGTTGCCATAGTAGAGGACTCAGCCAATGGCAAAGCAGTACTCGCCGTACCTACACCCTGGGCTGGAAGGACCATACGTAGACTCGTATGGACATTTCGGGATGGAAGAGTGACTTCTTTTGAAGGCGACAGGCACGCCCTCGAATTACGTAGGCAATGGGAGTCGGCGTCGGGAGATAGGGATCGCATATCCGCCTTGACAATAGGCCTGAATCCGAAGGCGAAGTTAGGCTACACTGTCAATCATCTTGTTCAAGGCGCTGTAGGTATTGCCATTGGAGGAAACGAAGACCTAGGGGGCACCAATAAGCGAGGATTCTTCTACTCAGGAACCGTGGCCGACGCCACCCTCGCCCTAGACGGAACAGTTCTGATCGACAGAGGAAAGCTGGTCATCTAAGAGAGAAAAACATCCTTTCGCGCCAGTGCTATGAGTTGCCTGAAATCGAAATCAATAACCTCTCATTTACCTACGAAAGTCGCGCTGAGCCCGCCCTCAATCGCGTGAATCTAGCGATTGAAGGAAACGAATTCGTTCTCCTAGCTGGCGCGAGCGGATCTGGAAAATCAACTCTCCTGAAATGTGTCAATGGCCTAATTCCACATCGCTACTTGGGCCGTTATTCAGGCGAGGTGAGAGTTCGAAATCGCTCCGTGACGAAGTCACGGTTCTTGGATCTGTCTCTAGTTATTGGCACGGTTCTTCAAGAAACTGACAAGCAACTTGTATCCTCAATTGTTGAAGATGACGTGGCCTTTGGTCCAGGCAACTTGGCACTTCCTAGGGAGGAAATTGTACATCGTGTTGAACGCAGTCTATCATCAATGGGCATCACAGATCTGCGAAAACGGTCAATTTTCGCTCTCTCGGGAGGCCAAAGGCAGAGGCTTGCAATAGCCGACATCCTAGCGATGGAGCCAGATATCCTTCTCTTCGACGAACCGCTTGCCAACCTCGACTCAAACGGGGTCAAACTCATGCGAAGCATCTTTCGCGAACTTCATCAATCCGGCAAGACCGTGGTTGTAGCGGAACATCGAACGGAAGAGGTCCTTCATGCTAAACCGACCCGTGTGGTCATCATAGATAGTGGGAGAATTGTCGGAGATAGCAAGGACCCTGAAGTTTTGATGGACTTTGGCGACATTCTCAAGATTCCAGCTGAACTGATTCTCAGGAGCGTTCCATCGCGTATCAGAGCGAGTCTTCTTGGAGGAGTAAGAGTGTCCGCGCCACCGAAGATTGGCGAGGAACTCATTCGAGTGGAGAATCTTACCTTCGAGTATTCAGGCGGAATACGTGCGCTTGATAACATCAATTTTGCTGTGCATGAAGGCGAAAGTGTCGCCCTACTGGGAAACAATGGCGCTGGCAAATCCACACTTGCTCTCTGCATGATTGGTCTCCTCAAACCCAGCTCGGGACGTGTTCTCGTTATGCGCAAAGACACGCGGACAGTCGACACATCGGAGATCGCACGCTCGGTGTGCCTAGTCTTTCAAAATCCCTTTTCAATGCTCTTTGCGAGAACCGTTCGAGAGGAGTTAGCGTTTGGTCCCAAGAATATCGGAATCCCTGCAGCGGATATATCGAGAATTGCTCCTGAGGTGGCGAAACGTTGCTCGATTGATCATCTACTCGAGAAATCACCCTTCGCTTCAAGTTTCGGTGAAAAGAAGCGAATTTGCGTGGGGTCTGTTCTCACGATGGAGCCGAGATGCGTCATACTAGATGAACCAACCGCGGGACAAGATTACAGGAGCTACTCGAACTTCATGAGCTTTATCAGGAGCCTCCAAGAACGGGTTGGATCGTTTATCGTCATAACACACGATCCAGATCTAGCGATAGAGTACACAGACCGCGCTGTCGTGCTCAAAGATGGGAAAGTGATTGCGGAGGGCAGGACCAAGAGTGTTCTTGCAGACCCTAAGGTACTTGTCCAGGGCGCGATTCGTGAAACCTCACTAATCACTTTATCCCGAGAAATAACGGGCGGGATATCTGTTTTGACACTCAGTGAACTCGTCGGCGCCTCTGAGAGTAAGCCAGCCCTTAAATAGTGAGCACACGAGAACGAATTCGTGGCGGAAGAGATTGGGTACGACGGAAGTTAAGGAATCACTCTTCTCAGCTAAGCAGATCGTTGCAATGGCTGTCGGCACGGCACTTTACGCGGCGCTAACAATTCCGTTTAACGCACTGCAGATTCCGGGTGTCGGCTTGATCGCGGTCCGACCGACTGTGGCTATCCCAATGCTCTTTGGGTTCGTATTTGGACCGATTACCGGGTTCGTCTCGGGATTTCTGGGCAACATACTCTCTGATGCAGTGTCTTTCGGCGGATTCTTCTGGAACTGGGATATCGGAAATGGACTGCTCGGTGCAGTCCCTGGGATTGGATACTTCATCGTCAAACGAACCGATTGGACAAAAGCGCAGGGCCTAGTTGCTGCTGCCGTACTTGCAATTCTGGGTTCAATCATCGGAATTGGATTTGCTGCTTTGACAGACTACGTATTCCAAATCGGCATCAGTACGATTGAAGCGGCATTGGCAGAGTTCTATTCGGCGGGCGCGACGGACGCCGTGAATGGCGCGATTCTGGCACCCATCTTGCTTTACGCGTACGCCTCGGCCACCGCGGGACGCGCCCGAAGGGTCTAGAACGCAAGGTCAATGATACAGATCAAGTACTTCCCCGGAAATACATTACTGCACAGGCTCGATCCGAGAGCAAAATTCCTACTTGTTATTCTATTCATTTTTACCGAAGTTGCCTTTCTCGATATCAGAATACTCATATTTCCCTTCTTGGCTTCCATCCTCCTCTATCTTTCAGCCAAGATCCCCTTCAAGGAAGTGAAAGGGACCTGGAAGTTCCTCTTGACCATCATCGCGTTCATCTCTTCCATTAACGCCCTCTTCACATTTCTGGGAGCAACAGTACCCGATCCCCATACGATTGCGAGTTACTGGATCTTCAAGATCACTGTTGAAGGCCTAGTCTTCGCCCTCGCCGCAATCATGAGGTTCTTGTCATTAGCCATCGTTTCGGTATCGGTGATAATGACAACAGACCCCGGACTTTATGCACCCGCTTTGGCAAGACTCCGATTGCCCTACAAGGGCGCTTTTGTGGTCGATCTTTCACTTCGGTACTTGCCGGTTTATGTCGAGGAACTGGAAACAACGATGAATGCGCAGATGGCACGGGGATTCAAGGTAAAAGCTAAGGGAGGACTCTTTGCGCGAATCCTGAACACTGTTCCGCTCTTGGTCCCGGTAGCTGTAAACGCGATGCTCTCGATCTACGACATCGCAGACGCTATGGAGCTGAGGGCTTTCGGATCAAGGAAGGAACGAACGTGGTATCGCACGCTGTCACTGAAGACCCTCGATTACGTTTCGATCTTCTCCTTGACTTCACTCCTGATCTTGGCGATCTTTCTGAGAACAAGGTTCACAACATACTGGATCCCGAGCTAGCCAAACCATAAGGCTCAGCCGATGACGGGCAGGTGTGTAGGCTTTTTGGCATAGCACTGACACGTGCATCAAGGAGTCATCGACACCAGCCTAGTCCTCCTGCGCCCATACTGCAACAATGCCCCGAACCGCAGAGTATGTTTAGGACTGGTACTCTTCTGGAAGCAGTTCTATTCGCGCCGCTTCATGCAACACCTTCATCTTTGGCTTCTTTCTCTTGGCCAATCAATGCACCTGACGCTGAGGCATGTTTGCTGTGAATTTAAGGTCGGTTGGAAGTGGGAGAGAATATGCTGCTTTTCCACTTTGAGCCCCACAAAGCCATAAAGCTGCCCTGAAACAGTTGAAGCAGATGTGAGCTGCAATGGCGTTCTTGCCGCCGACCTCTGAACTGATTATTCTGATCATATTGCTGATTGTCGCGGTATTCATACTGGCAGTACTTCGGACCTTCTTCTTACTGTTGCCAGCGATGATTGTAGCGGGAGTTGTCTGGTTTTTCACACGAAGCCTCACTTGGACCGGGGTAGCGTTCTTGGTTATCGCGATCCTCAGCATCCTAAGAAGACACTAGTCGCTGGTTCTTTCGCTGACGAGCGAGCCCTGCAGCATGCAAAGCAGATACTGCAAAAGCCCGAGAATGACGGAAAGGCATTGAGGATTTTCGTAATTGGCGGAGGTTGCGCAGGCCTGAACTATAGTATGGTTATGGGATTCGTGAAACCAGACGATTATGTCTTGGAATATGAAGGATACAAGATCGTGGTCGATCCGAAGAGTTTGGAATATCTGAAGGGAATGCAGGTCGACTACTACGAGACTATACAGTCGTCTGGGTTCAAGTTCAACAACCCAAACGCACTAGTAAGCTGCGGTTGCGGTCTATCCTTCAGAACAGCCCACAAATCGCCCATCGAAAAAACGAAACCGTGCCACTAGAGTTACTCCGATATAGCAATCGCGATCTCAGAGGGGAGTGCGCCAAAACGCGCATACTGCCCCCACCCCCACCTCAACAATAAATAGCCCCCGGAAAACGGGGGGACAATCCCTATAGTAGTGACGTGCTCATGAGGGTGGAGGAACCCTCTTGATCGCGAGCTGGATATCCTGAGCTTTCACAGTCTTCCTACCCGCGTGTTTAGCGAGCCCTGTTGCCTCTTTGCCAACTTTGACTGCGAAATCTTCCAGTATCTTGCCAAGCTCCTCGACAGCGTCGTCGCCGACCCTGTCGGCACCCGCCATCTCGATTAGCCTTCGCACAGCGGCTGATGAGAGCTCGCCAGGAGCCATCAAAAACCACGTTTTTTCACGCGTACAGGGAGAAGCTATTAAAACTTGCTCCTTGCCGCCAATAAGGCATGATAGGCTAATCTTTTCACGTATCGGCCTTACATTGAGCGAAGCGAACGGTTTTATTGTAAAAAACGCCTCAATCATGGTCTGTATCTGCGCCACATGTAGCATAAACTGCAGTTGGGATCGCTGCAACCTTTAGGTTACGTGGACCCCCCCATCGAATCGAGCAAATTCTCGAAGACGCATCAGAGAAGAACGTTTCACTTCTACTCTCAGACGCGATGGACCGCGACACATCAGTCGCGACACTCTCGCTTGCCGAACGCTACAAGGGAACGCTCCTTGCGGCCATTGGAATCCACCCTTGGACGGCGACCAACAAGACCAACTACGACCTAGACAGGTTCGAGCAACTGCTGGATGAGAACCGAGGCCATGTCACCGCAGTTGGTAAGATCGTTCTCAAAGTTGTGCGCAAACTGGGGGAGCTCAAGTCGCAAGGTATGGATGTCGTTCGTGAAATGATCTGGTAGAAACTTCCAGAGATTCGTTTCAGGGGACTGGTAAGTAGGGCCTTGGACATGTGTCCTCGGGCCACAAAGCCAACTATTGGGGTTCTGTTGGTTTGAAGGCACATCTCTCTAACAGAATCGTCATTAGCAAAGTTTATGTTCACTGCTCCTCGGTGTTGTCGGGTTCCACTTCAGAGCTGCTGCACTTGGGCAAAGTTCGTCCGGAAATCGTTAAGCGGACTGCAAGGGAACTTCTGAGAAAGTTCCCTGATCGGTTCAGCGGAGACTTTGAAGCTGACAAACAAGCAGTCAACGAATTGGTTCTTACCCAGTCGAAGCGCTTGCGAAATAGGATAGCTGGCTACGTTACTAGGTTGAAAGCTATCGAGGCCCAGCGGCAAGCGGCGACGGCTGAAACAGCTCCTGAATCCCCCTCCCCAGACATTGGATAGTAGAACGGCTATCCATCTTCTGGGTCATTTCTTTGCGGGAAACACTAAAAGGGCAGTTCACTCTCTCCAACGGAGAAAATTCGCGGCTTAGACGCAAACCGATTTGGATGATCTGGCAGTAGCCAAGAATGGGTTGAGGCGGCTTGCACATCATAGTTTGCGTCAAACACATACCTGACGCCACAGATATCCGCTTCGACCCCATTACATTGAATCTGATTCGTGAGGGTGTCCCGTCCATCGTTACCCACTTCTGCCTGAATGCTCTTGAAGAAGCGATACGACTGAAGGAGAAACTAGGAGGAACCATCACAGCCTTCTCGATGGGCCCTCTCCAAGCCCAAAGATGTGCTTGAAATGCCCATTCGACTTTGTATGTATTAGAGTCTGCCCTACCGATGTCTACAAGTGGGAGGAGGATAGGATCACGATCACCTATGACGCTTGTGTAGAATGCGGGGCATGCAGAATCGTATGCTACAACATAGGATGGAAGCACCCTAAGGGTGGCTTCGGCATCTCTTACAAGTATGGCTGAAAGATATCGAGGGTCAGAGCTTAACCGACTGAAACGTCAGATGTAATGACCCGTTTTCGGTGTCCCAGTTGAAACTCGGAACGCGCCTCCTCATTCTCTTGAACCTTTGGGTGAGAGACTGAACAACTACTGGTAGAGCGATTGTAGCATCAGTGAAGCACTGGATCATCTTTGCATGGGCTTTGTACTTGCCCCAACTCTGCGCCTCTTCAAAGGTTGAACCACTCAATCCACCCCACTGCGGGACATCGGTTGTGAACTGGATCGCGAAGTCATGGGTTCGGTCGTGACGTGTCTGATAACTCGCCACGACCGCCGTCTGCTGGATGAAATTCTTTGGAACACCTCCGCCCACAATAACTACGGCGGTATGGCGCGACTTCTCGGTGATCCTGGAACTTTCATCGACATCCCTCATATGATCAATTATTATTCCGCGCTTTCTCCGACGATTGGCAAACATCAACGAAAAGCCCAAACCGCTGTCGCATATAGCCGGCACGAATACTTGCACGCCTGCCTCGTAGGTAGAAACACATAATCCATCCTTGTCGCGCGCTTTCTCTGAAACCCATTTTCCGAACTCGTACATAACCTCCCTTGACGAATATGGTCTGCCCGGTTGAAGTCGTGTCGAGAAATCCTTCTCAATCATAGTATCTAAGTTGTAGAATCTTCGCTCATCCGCGTAGACATCGTACATTCTATCAATTCTATGCCGACGCAGCATCACGTTGTCAATTATATCTGTTCCTTGGAAATGTTTGCCTCCGAGACTCTCGTAAGCGTCATGATATACGGTTGCACCTGTTGTGACAAGCACGTCAACCATCCTACGTCTGATAAGATAGGAGATAATTTTCCGCATCCCCGCTGGTACCATTGCTCCCGCGAGGCCCATCCAAATTACAAGTTCACGTTTCTTGAGTAATGACGTCCACACATCGGCGGCTTCGCCCAATTTACGGCCTTGGAATCCTGTGAACGCCATGTCAGCTAATAGTTCGGCAACAGTCTTGTCTGGTTGAACCTCGATCGGTCGAGTGGGGTGTCTTAGAATTTGTTCTCGATCCATTCTTCCTCGCCCCATCTAGTCCACTGTCACTTCAAATAAAACCTGCGAATTCTCTCGGATAACGTAATCAGCCCTAGAGAATTCAGCGTTCTCCAAGAATTTCTTCTATCATTTTCTTGGCATCGCTGCTTTCCTTCGTCTCCTTGTACTGTTTCCAGTATTTTTCGAACCTGTTGATTATCGCAAGCACATCAGTGACCGGCACCCACTCTGCAGTGATTGGATACATTTTCTCGGCGACGGGAGATTTTGCAAGCTCTTGGATTTCACGTTTGATATGCTCTAGGTTCAACTCAACGACCGCAGTTCAGTTAGTCGATGGGCTTTGCAATTTAGCTTATCCGTTGGGAACGATTCTTCGGTTTGAGTGATCTTCGAATCTGCTGGTACGCCTCTTCATCAAAGTCACTGACATTAAGAACCCTAACTGCAATTCTTCTTCTGAATCTCTTTTGAATCGCCCGACCCATTCTTTGTTGCCAAGGTTCGTGAGCCACCATCACACAATTCCTGTAGTTTGCCTTTCTGAGGTAGCTCGTCATCAGCTTCAACGCCCGGTTGACAACAGTTTCAGTTAGGGACAAAGCATCCTCAGTCTGAGACAGCGGGTAAACATCAAACAGCTCGTTCGGGATTATTGGGAAGACTTGACCGTATGAGCAGATGTGCACATAGCGTCTTGCTTCGATGCTCCGGAGGAAATCATCCCGACTCAGATCTTTCATGAAGGGTTTCATGAATTCTTCTGGCAGTAGCAACACGGACCTTGCCGCTGAGGGGGGCGCGTACCTCTCCAGTAATCTCTCCTCGTACCGAATGATTTCCGGTCGGCTGAGAGATTCTGGGGACGTGACGAAGGGGCCCTTTCTTTTTGCTATAGGGGTATCCGTTTCTAGGCTCTTGGCGTAGCGCAGCATCCTCTTGAATGCTCTTTCGAGAGCGGGATGGTTTCGTGAACGAGCCTCGACTAATTCCCAAAGCCTACCATCCGATATCGCTTGCTTGATCGCCTGCGATTCGGTGAAGCAGCTGTAAAGGTTGTGTGAGGCAAGAAAACGCTCGCGATCGGTCAAGAGAAGTTTCCGGATTTCGCTGGGATCTGTCTCATGGCATGCGGGGCAGTTGCAGGGGAAATATTCTAGGTCCTCAAGTTTCGCTGTTCCTTGGGTCGTCATGTATCGACCTTTGCGGGCGAATAATGCGTAGGACGCTGAATCAAAGATGTCACATCCCAGTGCCACAGCAAGGGCGAGCATCATGGGATGACCCGCCCCGAACAGGTGGAGCGGTCGATGTGGCGGCAGATTCAGCTTAGCCGCCATGATCATGTCGACGAGTAAATCAAACCGGTACTGTTGCATAACAATCGTCGGGCTTCCCAAGGCGTGAATCGCAAAATCTCGCTTCGCCATCTCTCGAGCTGAATGGGCCACAAGTTCCGGATAGACGCCTCCCTGCACTGGACCAACCCAGAGAATATCTTTCCTTGTGACTACGCGAAGGGCCTCGTCGGCTCTACGGATGGTTTCATCGACGGTCCATTTCGCTCGATCCCGCGAGACCTCCTGGCCTGTGGGAACATCTAGAATGATTGCGATATCGCTGTCAAGCCTCTCTTGGAACCGAACTATTTCGGCCGGTTGGACTTCTACGTCCCCGTATTGTAGAATCTGATATGCACCAGAGTCGGTCTCGATAACCCCATCAAAGCCCAGAAGTTCATGTATCTTTGGAATATCCGACTCCCCGCGATAGCGCCGCCAGACCAAGTAGGCGTTTGTAATCAGGGCCTCGAAGCCGATCTTATCTCGTAGGTCTTTGGGGGAAATAACTTGAGCATTCGGGTTAACGACAGGGAAAAGGAAGGGTGTTTCTACGGGTCCATGTTTCGTATGGAGTATGCCGGTTCTGCCTAGAAGGTCTTTGCTACGAACTTCGAATGACAATTCGCTTTCAAGCTTCGGTGACGGAGCCCTCTCGAATGCGTTTTCTTGTCGACCAGCTCACGTCTGCATTTGTTCGCGCATGAATTCGTCGTAGACTCTTTGGACCCTTTCTGCTGCCGGCCCGGTGCCTTCAATGATTCCCTTCTCAGAGACTCGTATTCTCTCCATTACTACGATTACGCCAGCGCTCTCGTTGACCTTAACCATCCTTGGGAAGACTCGCTCAAGTCTCTCGCCCAACGCTACCAAGTTGAATGGCTTCTCAGTGCTTAACATCTGAGTGACGGTGCTCCCATTCAAGAAGACCTTGTGAACGACACGTCCCGTTTCATCCTTGGCATCTGTGAGACACATGTTGAGTGAATGTGAATCAACGCCTGAAAGGACGCCTGTATAACTCTTCCCACTTGAGGTGGATACGGTGATAACCCTCTGAAGCAGGGCTGTTACCTCCTCCATAAACCTGCGATCTGGTAACGAAGACATCTAATTTCGCTCCCTCATGTGCACGACAGGTTACTAACACTATCGGAGCATCATCTATCATCCCGGCTTTCCCGCATGCTCCCCCATCTTCATTTCTTGGAGAACCATCCTCGCATCTGCGGCCTTCTCCGAACGTATGAAAACTCGCGCATTTTCCAGTGAGACACGTTTCCCGCAGTAGGGACACGTCCTAGTCTTCTTGTCCGATGTCGCCAAAAGGAACCGCCTGCAGCCGCTGCACTCGAGGACTAGGTAATGCTTCTTCGGTTTGCGCACACTCAATCATCACCTCAGGTACCTGTGTAGGATGCCCTCTCTTTCCAAAGTACGAATCCAGTCTATGCTAATCACCCTCTTCGTCTTCCTACCTGAGAGAATTCGCCTGGCAGTCCCCAGACATTCTTTCAAACTCATTCTCGAAGCATCCAGTTGCATTATCTTGTCCGAACCGTAATACTCCAAAGCGTTCAGAAGACATGCGTCAAGGATCTCCGCCAGAACATTCTCACGGATTTTCATCGCAGCCCATTTCTTCCGCCGTAGACGTCCTTCCATGATTCGAGGATGGCAACGCAGGACGAAGACTTGTCTTGGCCTCTGTCTGGGGAGGATACCGTCCGGTATGTTGGTTTCTATCACTACTGGTCTCCTCATTGTGGAAAGAAGTTCTCTCAGGCTTGCACTAGTCTTCTTGATGTCAATGATTTTCGTGCGCCTTTCGCGATCCACAGCGGTGTACAGTTTTTGTCTGGAGACGTACTGAGTGAGCGAAATATACTTCCCGCCGATTTCTTCAGCAAGCTTCTTGGCGAAGTTAGTCTTTCCGGTTCCGGGAGTTCCTGTTACGATTATTGCGTCTCCTTCACTCTTGGTAGCGCTGTGTTTCGTCATTTCTTCGGTTCACTCTTTGATTCTTGTTGACCTAGGTATTCGCGAATTCCTCCCTTGATGATTTCATAGAGCCTTGAGAAGGGAAGAGCCTTCGGATCGTTCACTTCTTGGCTTCTCAGGTATTGCGAGATGAACTCGAGGAACTGCTCATCGTAGGGATCGATATTTTTCGCGTATCGTTCGAACATTCTAACCACGCGTGCGATTAGATGAGCGAGGTTTGAGTTGGGCTGGGACAA
>CAZRDM010000012.1:11636-17686 GCA_964598845.1 uncultured Candidatus Bathyarchaeia archaeon | reverse complement strand
CTCGGGCTAGAGGGCTATAAGCGATTACAGTAATCTGCTCTTTTTCAGAGTATGGAAGCAGGTCAGCTTCAATCGATCGATCTAGAAGACTGTACTCTACTTGATTTGAGGCCAAGCTCGTTTTCGAGAGCACTTTCTGTGCTTCTCGAGTTTGTCTAACTGAGAAGTTGCTGACTCCGACATAGCGAATTTTGCCATCCCCCATCAAGCGTTCCATGGCTTTCATGGTTTCTGCAATCGGAATGCTTGGGTTAGGCCAATGAACTTGATAGAGGTCAATGTATTTCGTTTCGAGACGTTTGAGACTGGCTTCGCATGAACGAAGGACATCATTGTAAGATAGATGCTCTGGGGAAACTTTCGTGGCTATGAATACGCTCTCACGTTCAGACTTGACTGCCTTAGCCACAACCTCCTCGGAATGGCCTTTCGCATACATTTCGGCTGTGTCGATGAAGCGCATCCCGAGCTCCAGCCCGAACCTCAATGCCTGACCCCCTTCCTCATCACCGCCCAAGAATCTGCTTGAGAAACCTCCAATTCCCCATGTCCCCAAGCCAAGGACAGGGATCCTTGCGCCGCTCTTTCCTAATTCCTTGAATTCCATAGCTACCCCCGCTAAGCGCCCTTCACTCTCACCGTGCGAGCCATAATTGTTTCAGCTCGCTCCTCTATTTCCTTGCGCGTCCCGAACCTTGAGGGTCCAAATCTCTCCACGACGAATGAAGCAATGGCCGAACCGATTGCTGCTGACCATCGCAGATCGCGTTTCCGAAGCCACGTGATCAAGAACCCGCCCACAAGTGCGTCTCCTGCACCAGTGGGGTCCCTTACTGACGTTTCGTAGGCCGGGACGCGAAACGCTCCTTCTTCGGTTGACCAGACATCAGTTCCCCTCCTTCCTTTGGTCAATAGAACAATCTCTGGGCCTAGCTTAGACAATTGGCGAATGGTGAAGTCTGCTCTCGTCATCACTGCAGCTTCCTGCTCCGAAACCTTAAGGACTGTAATCTCCCTCAACAGTCTGTCATCACGCCACTCTTTCTCCCGCACCTCACCAGTGGATAAGATTCCACGAAGATATCCTTGAGCATCTAGACTAACAACGGGATTACGTTTTGCGATTTGAATTGCAAGTGATGAAGGAATTTCGGAGAGTACAGATCCCAGGTGAACAGCGGTCGCGGAAGGGATAACTGACACATCATCGGCCGCGATCGCATCGCATTGGGAGCTAACTTCCATTCTTCTTCCACTATCCTGATATTCGATTTTGAATCGAGTTGTGGAAGAAATTGAAATCCTGACCCAGTCGACGGCTATTCCCTTTGCGCGGAGCCAAGCTAGATGCTTCTTTCCAAAATCTCGACCCACTTTGCTGACCAAGGCGACCCGCGCTCCAAGCGCACGGGCCGCCAGGCCGGCATAGGTACAGGGTCCGCCCAACATGGGCCCACGAACCTCCCCTGAGCTGACTACTTGGTCTAGAACGATATGTCCCACGATGACAAGGTCATAGCGCATTTTTCGTTTCAGCTAAAGGTGTATGAGTGGTACCTTATGAATCGCTGCAGTGACAACGGCAGCTAGCTTGCCCTTCCGGGACCGAAACAAGACCAGACTTTGATGCGCAATTCCTGCGGCACGACCTACCCCTACATCATAGAACCCGCAAAGCTAGACGATTAAGACTCTCCGTTTATTCCCATATGATAGCAGAAGCAAGAGCACCATGACCAGAGGTAGGATTGCCATCGTAACGCTAGCCGATATGGTCGGTATCTCAACCTTGGGAAAGTGCGCGAGTAATTGCTGGTTATAGATCAGAATCGTCAACGCCGTTGTCTCCGCGTTTGCTGACCCTGCCTTCTTTCCATTCGGATAGCTGAGACTTGCTATGCCTCCATCATCGTTCTGCATGCTCCAGAGATGCGCTTCCATCTCATCTTCATGTACCAGCCTGATCCCTATTGCGCGGGCTGTGAAGAGGAGCAATGCAAGCTTCTGGTTGCTGAACATGTGGTCGAAGACTGTAAACGACCAGTCGGAAAGCCCATTCCCGCGCCACAACGCTTCCGCTCTATGAACCAAGAAGACTGCGCTGGCTAGATTGTATTCGAGGGCATATTCCAATGCCTCATACATCCAGAAGTCAACGTAGTTTCCGAAGGCTAAACGGGTCGAATTGTGCCGACGGATGAGTACGACATGGCTGTCACTTTGAGCGACAATGAAGTCTTGGGCGTCGTGCAGGGGTAGTTGGATCCGCTCGCCCCCCAGAACTTCGAAGAAGTCAGCCGGAGGCTGCCGATAGCTTTGGATCGCTGTTCGAATTCTATCCGAGAGTTCTGGATAGTGACTCCGAAGTGCCAGATATGCGAATAAGTTGTCTGAGTATAACCAGTAGGTTTGGTTATACCGCCATTGAAAACTGGTAAACTCACATCTCAACCAGTGCGGTCCGGGATCCTCACTCTCGTATATCAGTTGCAGATTTCCATTGAAGTGACGAGCCAGATACTCTTCCGCTTTCGCGATATTCCGCGCATATGGCTGAATCTGAACGGGAGTGACTGAGAGCACTAGCAGAACCACTATTGACAGCGCCCGCGGATTCAAGTGTACACCTTCAGCTGCGCAAACGTTGCGTAGTTGCGGAATGCAAATTGGGGGTTTGCTTCCTCCTCGACGTGACCTAACTCTTTTCCAACGGTTTCGATGCGACCACGACAACGCGCTCTGCTGGGATACTCACTCCTTGAGGCGCTAAGTAGTGGGTAATATTCTTCCTCGCCATCTCGGTCATGTTCGACGATAAGTGAACGTCCACAACATGCCCACTGGGTCCGATTATGACTGCGACAGTCATTGCGGGTTCACCTGGACCCGTGCAGACATCGAGGATTTTGTGGTTAGGTTAGGGTTGGAGGATTTCGAGGAGGGCTCTATGGTAAGGTATGAGTTGCTGCTGTAAGGGTATGTATTTCTCAGCGCATTCATCCCAAGTCTGTCGAGCGTATTTCTTGTAGTATTCGTCAGTATATTTCCATGGCAAATGAGAATTCGATTATCATTACTACTATACTCCAGAAAACGTTTGCCCTCTTTGGTATGATTGGTTGGCCGCCCCTAATACTGTCCCAGCGTTCCTTGGCGTTGAGCTCTCCTGTATGCCCAAGCGAATACCTGCAGACTCAGGGGCACCATGATGACGATGAATAAGGCTAGAGCAATTAGGTCTGTCTGAAGTATGAAACTGTGGAACACGGTCTCTCCGTTCATGAACGTTCTCCTCAGGCCATCGAGACTATAGGTTAGTGGAAGCGCGAAACCAAGCCATTTCAAGTACCATGGAAGAAGACCTAGAGGATAGAAGACACCTGAAACAAGTTGCGTCAGCCACGTGAATCCCCAGGCGATAGGGTCACCCCGTTTTATCATGACGACGATCCCAGCACTCATCGCACCGATCGCTAAATGTCCTGAAACGAGCAGGGTTGCAAAGATTACTCCGGTGAGAAAGGTGCTTGGTGTAAGGATTACTCTACCTCCTAGGAGAAGCCCAAGGCCGAGAGCACCGATAAGAATGATTGTGCCGTAGAGGAATCGAAACGCGGAAGCGCCAAGCAGGTAGGATCTGTAACTTGTTGGGGACGACAAAATGGTTTCTATCGTTCCTGTCCATTGCTCGTCGCGAATGCCCTCCGTCAAGCCATGCACGGAATTCTGGACGTACTGCGAGAAGGCGATCCCGAGCATTGCGAAGGTGAAGTAGTCGCCTGTCACGTAGCCTTCCGTTACAAGCCTAGCTGGAGTAATTATCTGCGCCACGAAGTAGTATGTCGCAACAAGGATGACTACATCGATTATGTCGAAGATAACCCAGAATCGATATGTCCAGTAGATCTTGAAGTCTCGAACAATGAATGACAGTATCTTCTGCACGAGCGGAGTGCGGACCACGCGTTCGGAATGTTCACGAAGCAACTGGACGATCTGATCTCCTTCCATGGATTTCACCTTCTAGTAAACGGATGTTGTGCCCTCCACCCGAATCTTGTTGTAACCCATCTTGAACGACCAAAGACCTAGAGGGAGCAGAATGACAGTGTAGATGACTAGGATTCCGAGGTCAAAAAGTATGTCGGGGTTCGCTATTGTCGCTCCTTGAATCAGGCTCTTTCGCAAGGCATCCAGCGCATAAGTGTACGGCATGAGTTGCGACGCAATCGCCAGCACGGGATAGCTGTTCAGTAGCTGTAGCGGAAAGAGTGCCCCCGCAAAGAACTCCATGAAGAGTGACAACATGAATGTGACCGGATCTGCTTGCTTGTACACTAGGACGATGCCTGCTACCACGATCCCCAACCCTAGATGGCTTAAGATCATGAACACGAGAACGAGTGCTGAAGCTGCAATGGCTGCGGGTTCGAAGTGGAGCGGAGCCTTGAACACGAATATTCCAACCGCGAGGGCGCCGATCATATAGTAGAGCCCAACCAAGAAACCTCGGGCTGCTTGACCGAATAGGTATGAACGCATCTTGATTGGAGATGATGCGACGGTTTCGAAGGTTCCTTCCCGGATCTCACTCTGCATTGAATGACTGATCCGGTTAATGCAGAACCAGAGGTAGCTCGCGAAAGCGACTCCGATTAAGGAGAATGCGAGGTAGCTGGTCCCGTATCCTCTCTCAGCCAACTGTGCAGGTTGTACTTGCAGGCTCAGGAAGTAGTACATCGCGATGGAGATGATAGTATTGAACATGTCCGTGATGAACCAAGTTCGATAGGTAAGGAAGATCTTCAGTTGTCCCCAGAAGACGCCCCAAGTTTGACGTACGTCCGACTTCGCTGGGGGGACTTGGTCCTGGAAATATGTCAGAAGATCATGATCCATTGCTGTTTGCTTCCGTTATCTTGACGAAAATCTCCTCCAAGGTTGGTCTGATTTCGGAGATTGCGCGAATCCTGAACTTGCCGTCTGCAAGCGCGTTCACTATTCTTGGAATCGCTGAATCAAGATCGGAGACCTCAGCTCGTATGATCCAACCGTCTCCCATTTTTTCGGAGAGTGATATACCACGTACGAGACCAATCTCCCTGACTAGTCGGGTTGCTTGCTCACCGTTCGCCCCGTCAAGTCTGACCTCGATCGTTCGCGCCTCCCGTATCAAGTGAGCAAGTTGATCTACAGTTCCTAAAGCTACGATTTTCCCGTTGTTGATGATTGCGACCCGTTCACAAAGTCGTTCAACTTCGTGGAGATTATGACTCGTAAGAAGAATAGTCTTCTTCAGTTCCTTACTTAGGGTGAGGATTAGCTTTCGGGTCTCAATTGCTGTCTGAGCGTCTAGGCCTACCGTTGGCTCGTCGAGGAGTAGGATGGGAGGATTTGGCAGGAGTGTTCTAGCAAGCATGACGCGAACCTTCATACCCGTCGAGAAATCCTTGACCAACTTGTCCGCATAATCTTTAAGGTCGAAGAAATCCAGCAAGGCCTCGATTCGTTTTCGAGCGACATCTGATGGGACATTCTGTATGTAGGCGTAGAAACGTAGGTTGTCTCGCGCGGAGAGACGCCAATAAAGCGCTCTCCCTCCGGTTTCGCCGTGTAGCCAGCCTATCGTCTCGCGCACCCTCGCGGCTTCCTTGACGATCTCGTAGCCGCCAACCTTAGCACTCCCTTCAGTTGGAAGTATGAGCGTGCAGAGCATCTTGATGAGAGTGGTCTTGCCCGCGCCGTTGGGACCGAGCAATCCGAAGAGCTCGCCAGCTCGGACTAGTACATCGACATGGTCGACGGCTAACAGTGGCTTACCTTTCTCACCGTATATCTTGGTTAATCCGATGGTTTCGATCGACCGATCCTTCATGTTCTCTTCACGTCACGGAAGCGGCTGATGGTTCAAAAAGCCGGGATTCCTGAGTCCAAGGAGACTCTAGGCTACACTAGCGGGGAAGAAAACTGCCACACCACTAGCCATTCCCAGTCCCCTGCGTTATGCAGCTAGCCGATAGCCGATGCGTCGATAAAAGGATTCGGCCAGA
>CAZRDM010000012.1:0-11536 GCA_964598845.1 uncultured Candidatus Bathyarchaeia archaeon | reverse complement strand
TTCTCCAACTTTCGCATACTCGGCTTTTGATTTATCCACGACATCAATCGGATGGGAGTCAGAAGGCTCCATATGCTTGATCTCGACTATCTGAGTTTGGATTTCGTGTCCACATCGAGAGCATACGAATCCTCTGGTTGTCTCACGCATATACGACCCGCATTTTTCACAGAATCTCATGGGTTGCCAACTTGCCTCGACGGGACGGGATCCAGCATTTTGCGACCGAATGGACTAAGAGAATATTTCTGAGACCAAGTTCAGAACTTTTCGACCGGCAGATTTGGTTTCATCGTCTAGAAGCGGATTGTACGCGGCCAGATCGAATACCCTTAGCTTGCCAGTTCTTTCCAACGCTTCGACAACGTTTTTGATCTGGTGGAGTGCTAGGCCTCCTTTCTCAGGGAAATTGACAGCCTCTATCTCAGCTGGATCTGTGACATCGACATCCCAGTGACAGATTATCCAGTCAGCGCGGTCGGCGAGATACTCCGCAGCCTCCTTTGCAACTCTCTCTATACCTTCCCTCCGCACCTGCTGTTCGGGGTAGAGTCTGAGCGGGGAAGATTCCATTGCTCTTGCCTCCAATGGGTCTAGCGCTCTACTTCCCAGATGCACAATATTTTCCTCTGTGAGGAGCGGTCTCAAATTCTCGATCTCTGGACTTAACTTCGGTCCCCGTCCAGCCGCGAATGCCAGGCACATTCCCCCAATGAATCCGGACGGCGTTGTCTCTGGAGTATTGAAGTCTCCATGAGCATCCATCCACAGAATTCCCGGCTTGCCTTCGAACTTACGTCTCAATACAGCTAGGGCACCTACTATGAATGTGCACTCGCCTCCCACGCAGAAAGCGAAATCATCTGAGCTGATCCTGCTCGCATCATGACTGACGGTCTCGGTATCTTGATGAAATTGGGGGAAATTCCTTAAGTTAGCCGGGCCTGAGTCCTGAACGATCTCAGATAGGGTTACATCACCTAAATCTGTGAGGGACCTGCCGCCTCCTTTCAGACTGTCTGAGAGTCCAAGTTCGCGCAGGACTCTGACAGCCATTCCCATGCCACGATGTCTTGAAAGGGTGTAAAACGGTAGTCCAATCAGTGCGATGCTTTCCATGCGAACACCATCTGTCAATGGTTGTCTAATAACTACATGCCTACATTTTCCTATGGAAAGCAACTCGTGCCGCGTAAACGAATGCTGCACCGATGAACGACGCGGCGCAGAGCGGATAGATGTCGAAGCCGAAAAATACACTATGGCCGAGCACAGGATTCGTCTCGAATGGATAGAAGGGTCTAATCTCTGAGTATAGGGGCGAGTCCAGCAGTATGTGAAGATAGATACCGAAGAGAGATGCCAAGCCAATTCTCGAGGAGGATACTTCTTGTTCGAGCCTAAGCGATGAGATGAAAGGCGAAAGAGCTTCTCTAACCCTCCTCATCACCAACCACAACAGAAACGCCACAACGGTTCCTCCCAAAAAGGTGTGAAGGTAACCATGTACCGGATAACGTAGATTTAGGGCCAGTACGAGGAAAGGCTCAACATCGATGATCACGCTCGCAAGAAGGAAAGTGGGCAGGTCGATGTATGTTAAGAAAAGCAAGCCAAACAGTAATCCAGGCCCCCAATGATAGAGTGTAAAGGGCATCGAAGCCACACCCTGAACGATGAGGAACACCACGGAGCTCAGCACAGTGTTATGGTAACTATAGCACTTTCTTCGAATACAACGCGACTGCCTAAGTGATGAATTCAAAACGTAAGGTACACTCCCCAAACCCTTAAGCTCCATGAGCCGACTCCTAAATTGAAACGGATTTGGTTCGAGTGGCATTGAGGCTGGCTGCTGTAGGAGACATTATGATCGACCATAGTTTTTCGCCTTCGAATCCGCCTTTCAACAGAGCTTTCCAGATTACATCTGGAGCGGATCTTTTTCTCGCGAATCTCGAGATTCCTTTCGGAACGGTAGGTTCTCCCAAGGAGAAGATGTACGCATACAGATGCGAACCATCGGTGGCCAAGGTTCTGCTTGCTTTGGGAGTGGATGTTGTCTCGCTTGCGAACAACCATATGTTAGATTATGGCGAAGAGGTCATGCTGCAGACTCTTGGGATTCTTACAAGAATGAGGATTCCGCACGTGGGGGCGGGGAGGAACATGAAAGAAGCGTCTAGACCGATCTTTCTCAGGAGAAGAGGAATCAGAGTTGCTTTCATGAGTCTGGCGGCGACCCTTCCACTTGGCGCGGCAGCTTCTGAGAACCGTCCCGGTATCGCCCCAGTGCATGTCTCCACCAGCTATGAGGTTGACCCGACATCCCTACAGGAACAACCGGGAGATCCACCAAAGATTCGAACAAGAGTTGACATCGGGGATGAGGATCGAATTTGCAGCAACATCCGGGAAGTCAAAGGTAAGGCCGATCATGTTGTCGTGGGAATTCACTGGGGGATAGCTTTTGCCAAGCAAAGGGCAGAGTATCAACAGCCCCTTGCTCGAAGGATGATAGAAGCAGGTGCGAGTCTGATCGTCGGTCATCACCCTCACATCCGGCATGGCATAGAGTGTTACAGGAAGGGGGTAATCCTCTACAGCTTGGGTGATTTCATCTTCCATGACAGAGCCGAGATGACAGGCGAATCTGGAATAGTAGCGACGGTCGAATTGCACAGGAGCAAGATCAGGGAGCTCAGACTTTGGCCTATTAGCGTTGATGCGAAGGCTGGACTGCCAGTTCTTGGTGATGGAAGGGAAGGAAAACAGCTTCTTGAGGAGATGAGACAGCTCAGCCCGGGAGAAGATTTCAACTTAGATGGAGAAAGCGTGAAGGTCATTCTGTGACGCGCCGCAGCCTAGTCTTGCATTGAAACGCTCTCCATTACGCTAGCGCAGGTCTTGATTCCTTTGACGAAGTTGTCGATGACCAAGTTCTCATTGGGGGCATGATTGTCTTCGTCCGCGTTTGCATATGGTACTGATATCACGGGTAAGCCTAGGATTTCGGTGAAGACGTAAGTGGGTAGGCTTCCTCCAGCACACGGGTAGATGAGTGGTTTCTTCTCATAGACATCTTCTACTGCCCGCGCTATCTTCTCAACATAGGGATTGGATAACGAAGTTCGGGCCGGCCACATTTGCCCATACCTGATAACTTCGACATCAGGGTCGAAGCCCTTGACATGGGCAACGAATTTCTCAAATGCGTAGTTTGGATCTTGATCGGCAACGAGGCGTATGTCGATCTTCGCGGAGGCAGCAGAAGGTATGATGGTCTTGACGCCGCGGACATCAGATCCCGATTGAAAGGCGCAAATGTTGAGGTTAGGCCAGAACATTATTGGTTCATAGTAGCGTTCTGAATCAATCTTGCTAAGTATTGGTAGATCGAGGTCTCTGCCGATCTTCTTCCCGTCGAAAGGCAGCCTTCTCATCGCCTCACGATCCTCGTCCGATATTGGACGTACGTTGTCGTATAATCCCTCTATCATGACCCGCCCCGTTCTCGGATCACGCATGCTTGAGAGTATCCTTACCATACTCCAAGCGGGGTTGGGAATTGGGCCGCCCCAGTTTCCTGAGTGGAGATCTCGGTTCGCGCCTCTTGTCCTTAGCTCGATAGAGACTATTCCGCGGACGCCCAAGACTATTATTGGCGTGCCGCTTTCGTGAAGCGATCCATCCGAAACATATACGAGATCGGCGCTCAAACTGCCCTTGTTCGTAAGCATGAAATCGCGCAGATTCGGACTATCGTTCTCTTCTTCTCCTTCGAAAACTAGTTTGACATTGAGAGGTAGCTTCTTGTGGATTGCAAGGTATGATTTGATACCCATTAACTGGGCATAGAGCTGCCCCTTATTATCGCCCACACCGCGAGCGTACAGCCGACCGTTTCTTGCGGTGGGTTCGAAAGGTGGGCTAATCCAGGCGTTGAGCGGCTCAGCTGACTGGACATCATAATGGGCATAGATCAGCATGGTCGGTTTGTCCGATTCTTCTATTCGCTCTCCGAAAACAATGGGTGAACCAGGAGTCTCCACCACCTTCCCAATAAAACCAAGTTCATTGATCGTTCTTTCAAGAAATCGTGCCGCTTCGTCAAGTCCCCTGTTCTCGACAGCTATACTCGGAATTCTAAGAAGCCCTTTGAGCCCTTCGATGAAATGTTCGACATGAGCATCAATGTAGTCGAAGACCGGCTTCAACGCGGTTGACATTAGAATTCTGCAAGCCACGTGGTCGTGATGCTGAAAAGAGTATCTGCCGTTAATCCGTTGGAACTGTTTCAAGGCTTATATGGCGACATGGAACGTCGAACTCTCGAATCAATTTGAAGACGTTGAGTTAGCCAGACCAGACGCAAATCGAATACGACTACCTTCTTGAACTCACGCTTTACATACCAACCAGCGCTCGGACAACCATCGATGAACCTTGCAGATACGGGCCGAAAAGGTTGATGGATACATTGCAGCGTGTCTTGGCGATGTCGAGGCATATCAAAGGCATCGGAGAAGACAAGTTCTTGGCATCGATTCTTGCGGAGCTAGAGCAACGAACAGATATGCAAATCTCCTCAATGGTGTACACAGATCAATTCAGGTCATTCCTCGACAACCTCATAGGAAGATTCGTTGACGAGCTCGAGAGAAGAGGGAGAATGCAGCACGCATAGGCCAGCTCGACTCGTTCTTCCGGAGATCCTATTTGCTGACGTCCTTGTTGCTGGAAATCAGCGCTTGAATGGCGATGGAAATGTTAGTTTGCTGTGTCTTATGCCGAGGTCGATGTACATCTCCGCCATCCGCACAGCCACTTTCGCCGGGTTGACGAATGGAACTCCAAGCTCACTCTCCAGCCTCTTGTCCATGTCCAAGAACGCCATGCTCATGCATCCATAGGTGAATGCATCCGACCCGTCTTCTACCATACCAGCCTTAGCCTCTCGCAATGTTGTCCTGAAAGCTTCTTCAGGTTTCTCTCGCACCTCCAAGACCCCGAGTCCGATGGATCTTGTCGAAACCCACCGACCCAAACCATGTGGTTCTTCGTACTCAGAGAGCACCTTCAATGAGCTGCTTTTGCCGGTTGTCAAGAGGGTAAATCTGTGGCTTATCAGCGAGCAGACGTGTCGCGCCGTCGTGCCCGGCCCCACGACGGGGATCGAGACTACTTCTCGGATTGCTGATAACCCAGGGTCTGCTCCGCAGGCGAGAATGACGGCGCCGTATCCTTCCTGTTCGGCATCCATGACAACTTGGATATCTTTTGGTATATCGTGAACTAGAGCGTATTCGGATTCCGTGACACCGATTTGCTCTGTATCGGTGGACTCTCCCTTTCTGGATTCGATTGAACCTTTGCCCCCGTACATATCTACTTGCGTTCCAGGCGAAGCTGCAGCTTGAAGAATGGCATGCCTCCTCTTCAATTCGGAAGACAGCGGTCCATAGCCTCCCGAGATGAAAGCAATCTTTCTCATGTTTCATTCCCGTCTATCAAGATCACATGGTATACAAAAAACTGAGCCTCGTCTGTCTTGGGAGCAACGAAGACTATTCAGACGATACCAAGAAGTGCAGAAATTCATTCGACATCTATATCTGTTCCCCATGTCTTTCCGCACATGATTTGATGTGATCCGAATGGGAAGAAACAAGAAGTATGATGGTTACAAAGCGTTCCAATATCTAAAGCCGGGATTCGATTACAAGGAGCTGAAACTAGCAAAAGAGTTCAATAGAGTCCCTCCGTATATTCTGCCTTTATCCAAGAACGAAGAAGAACGTTTTGAGGAGATAGTGAAGAAGAACATTCTCATCTCTCTCCATGACCACCCTGTTATCCTCCCCGAGGACCCGAGTCAGGTCATGGAGGCCCAACATCTCGGTCGAGACTTCACGGCCTATGAAGCCCTTAGTGTCAGCGGACTGGACTGCATCTTCGACAATCTCATGAACGGAACAGCCATCGTAACAAGTTACATGGGTTGGAAATGGAATGATGTTATTCATGACATTGGCATACGCCTAAGTGACATTCACCACCAAGACTTAGTCATCCCATGCTTCCGTGTCAAGGACGTTAGAGACGCTCACGAGGATGGTAAGATCGCTCTAGTCCTATGTCTCGAATCGGCCACACCAATCGAGAACGAATTGGATAGGATCGATATTCTGTACGGTATGGGCGTGAGAAGTATGGGCATCTGCTACAGCGAATCAAACATGCTCGGTGGTGGTATGGGCGAGAAAGACACAACCACCACTCTTACGGATTTTGGTTACGACGCTGTGAAGCGCATGAACAAACTGGGAATGCTAATCGATATAGGTCACACCAACGACCAAACAGCTCTTGATACGATTGAGGCAAGCGAGAAGCCAGTCTATAACAGTCACAGTGGACCCGCAGCCATCGCTCAAGGTCACACAACAAGTGATGAGGTTCTACACGCATTGGCTGAAAAGGACGGAATGATCGGCGTCGGCGGTGCTGGGACTGGACTGAGAACAAAGAAGAACCCTGTCGGTAACATCGAGAGTTACATGGAATGCGTCGAATACTGCATAAAGCTGATGGGCATCGATCATGTCGGTTGCGGACCTGATACCCTCTACGGCGACCATCAGGGCTTGTACAAGTATTGGGACGCACACATGCTCAGGGGACGCTACACAAGACCCGGACGAAAACAAGAGGCCCCATGGCCAATTCCGCCCGGGGTTGAAGATCCTGGATATGTCAAGGGACTAGAGAATCTCAATGAGTTCATCAACATTCCGCGTTGGATGATAGAACACGGATACTCCGATGGCGAGATCGCGAAGGTCATCGGACTCAACGCCCTAAGAATGCTTGAGAAAGTCTGGGTTTAGACTCCGGATCCATTTTCTGGAATCTCTGGAGTCGACCTTTTTGTTTCCGATCAACCGGTTTTTCCAAGGCTACGCTTTGGCCATCGTCGTATGATAGGATCTCTATATTGCGCTCGCAGAGGTTTATCGTCTGTCTTGAAAGCCGAGGGAGTACATTGCCGTTAATGTGTAGATCTTGGCGAAGCTCATCAGTTCAGGGATGCTGACATTCCAGGAACAGGCCTCACATCGACTTCTGCCTCTGCTATTTGGCAGAGCAGGGTCCCTAGTTTGTGAGCACATTACAGGCGAGGGTGAAGATCCGTTCTAGATCGTCCGAAAGCGAAATACGTTTCTCACTCCGGATGTGCGCAACAAAATCTTCGATAGCTATGCTCAGCGGTGATGGCGCCCAATTTACGGTCTCACCTGTGTTATCGCTAAATCGACTTAATCTGACAGTCTGTGCGTAAGGGTCGACATGCGCAACAGAGTGCTCAAAGATACCATCTATCCAGAGCCTCATAGGATTCTTCGGAGCTGAGTAAAGGTTCAACAGTGTTTTCACGCCACTGTCGAAGGACAGGGTGACGACGAGGGCTACACTCGATGGGTGATTGGTTGACTTCCGACCGTATGCTTCCACGCACCTAGACTCTGCGATCCACTCGGATAGATCGAGCAATTGCATTAGTTTCATTGACCATTCGGAGCTTTCGAACCTAGTATTCAAGCCGCACGTAATGGTTAGGGAAAGTATCTTACCAGATGAACCACTGGCCATCCGCTTAAGCTCCTGAATACCAGACTCCGTCCTCAAGAGGTTTGGCGAATATATGCAAAGCTCCCGGTCTTCCGCGATTTTCTCAAGTCGCGATATCTCCCCGAAGTCATGACCAAGTGGGAAGTCGACTAGAACATGTTTTCCTGATAGTAGCGCTTTCTCGGCGTATAGTGTCTTCCTCAAACCTAGACCTAGGATGGCGATGGCATCGAGTCTCGAATCAGCGATGGCACGCTCTGAAGGTCCCCTCCTTGCGCCTTTGGCGGGTAGCGCGATCAGCCTCCAGTCTCTTCCTCGGGAAGGCTCATGGTCTGGCGTGGATCCCGGTAATTTGAAGAGGCCGATGGTCCTCATGCTCAGCTTGCGCTCCTGACAGGCAGTTGTACAGGTCTTCTCTCTTTGATCGATTGGAGAGTTGCTAAGACGATCTCGAGGGCCGCGTGTGCATCGGCGCCTGTAACGGGAGGCTCCTTTTCCTTGATTATCGAATCGGCGAAGGCCCATATTTCGTCCTCGTAGGCTGTATTGACACTGAGTAGATCCGAGTAAGCTAAAGGATAGGTGATTCCTTCATCACGACCTTGGATAGCGACGTTCATGTGGGTGTCAGAAGCAGATACCAGCCCCGTAGAACCTAGAACTTCCAGAGTCGTATATTGTGTGTAACTCTTAGGAAGCACGTAACCCACCTCAAAAGAAGCCACGGCTCCATTCTTGAATCTGAGCGCAGCGAATACTTGATCGTAAAGCTGTGCGTCTGGGCTTCTTGCTCTGGCAACTCCTTGAACTTCCACCACCTCGTCCCCGAACATCCACCTGAGCAAGTCTGCTTCGTGAATACCAACCTCTGCGATCGGTCCGTAAGTCATCTTAGGGTCGAAGTACCACGAGCTAGGTTCAACCAAGTGGCGTCTCGATATCTGCGTTGCCCAGATCACTCTTCCAATTCGTCCTTCCCTGATGATTTGTCTTACGATACGATAGCGAGGAATGAATCTGCGGGAGTGAGCGATCATAAGTTTCACGTTGTTCTTTGAGCAGACCTCTATCATACGATCAGCCTCTTCAAGACTAAGTGCGATCGGTTTCTCGCATAGTACATGCTTTCCAGATTGGGCAACAGCGATCGTTATCTCCGCGTGATACTTGGTTTGCGTGCAAATGTCAACAGCGTCTACATCCTTGTTCTGAAGCAAATGCCTGTAGTCACGGTACTTATACAGAGCTCCGAATTTTTCTTTCGCTAACTGGGCTCTTGGCTCGTCAATGTCAGCGACTGCCACGAGTCTTAACGAAGGAATTCTACATATCGCGGGGAGATGAGATTCCTGAGCTATGGACCCACAGCCAATCACGCCCAGTCCAATCGTCTTGCCGGACTTCCACAATGCCAATAGCGCCTCCGGTCTTGCTAGATATTATGGCTCACTGACTGAAGGATGGAATGATATTTTCGGCGAATTGCCTCGCTTGTGACTCGACGAATTCATACGGTTTGTTTCCAAAGAAGCATATCAAGTGATCTAGCCCTGCCTCTCGAAAAGCTTCAAGCTCCCTGAGGATCTGTTCGCGTGTCCCTCCAAGCATGTAAGCTTGCTCACCAGAACTTAGGGCATATGTGGTCGAAGCGGTTTGTGATATTTCTACAGGTAATCGAACGCATGTTACAATTTTTCGATCGTCTTTGATGAAGGATTTAAGCTTCTTCCTGCCTGCCACTATCTCTTTGGGTGAGAGACCGACTGGGTGCCATCCATCTCCAAGATTGGCCGCTCGCCTAATCGCTGCGGATGAGCTTCCCCCAATCCAGATTGGTGGCCCATTCTTCTGGATCGGTTTTGGTAGGATGACAGCGTCAGCAACCTTGAAGAAACGTCCCTCGAATCTGGGTTCCTCCAGTGTCCATAGAACCCTGAGTAGCCGTATCTGTTCATTCATGATCTTCCCGCGGTCTTTATAGTTCGACTTGAGCGTCGCGAACTCCTCTTCCATCCAACCTACTCCCAGTCCCAAGATTATTCTTCCGTCGCTCAATGCGTCTAGAGAAGCAACTTGTTTGGCGAAGAGAATCGGATCACGCATTGGGAGAACAATGATCGAGGTCCCTAGCTTCACATGCTCTGTTGCAGCAGCAATGAAGGCCAGCGTTACGAGGCTTTCGAAGATGTTACCGTACGGATCGGTATACTTCTTGCTTACTGCAAGATGATCTGTCGTCCAAACAGAATCGAACATCAATTCTTCTGCTAGCTTACAGAAATCAGAAATAGCCTTCTTTGAAGCAGGAACACCGTAGTGCGGGATACATGCTCCGAATCGCATCAGTTAACGCCTTCCTAGAAATGGCTCTCGTTGTTCGATGTATCTATCTTGCGCTCTTTCCCCAGACGCCACGAGCGATACGTAGTAGGCTTCGATTAATCTGACGGTTCAACTGCCTCTCGTCTATTCTCCGCTTCCTCACGAGTTCGCGGACGCTTTTCTGAACACCGAGAATAACGGGCCTCGGTATGTTCACCCACTTTGCTAAGCTCCTCCAAGTATCAGGCAAAACCTTTGCGTAATATCCCACTGCTGCCTCGATTCCTCCGAGAGCGTGAGGTCCTCCATGAAGATGCATTGACAGGAACGGCCCCAATCCGATGCAGTAAGAAGTCCGTGTAACCTCGCAGAGTGTGAAGTCAACATCTTCGGCAGAGACTATGGCTCTCCCTACCATGTCCAAGGCTTCTCGTAAGAGCGCAAACTGGAGTCGGTTCGAGATGTAATCTGAAATCTCCTTTTTGAGGACTATAGGGTTCTTTCCAATCTTTTTCATCATATTGCAGGTTGTTCGTACGGTACTATGACTCGTTGCCATACCCGGCACGACCTCAACAAGCTTCGTCAAGTGAACTGGAAACTGACAGGGATGAACGACAACGCACTTGTCGGGTCGAGAGGCGGCTGACTGAATTTGCGACATGAGGAACCCGCCGGTACTGCTGGCAATGATAGACCGAGGAGGAGCGATCGAGCTGATCTTGGCGAACATCTGTTTCTTCAAGGGAAGAGATTCCGGGACGGATTCTTGAACAAAATCCGCGTTCAACACTGCCTCTCTGAGGTCCGTTGTGTAAGCTATTCGGCTTCTTGCTCCTGCTGCATCGGCCTTGTTCAATAGACGGAAACTTATCAATTCTCGGAAATTTGAAGCGATGATCTTCTTTGCCAACTTAAGAGCTGTCGGATCGATGTCCTCTAAGATGACTTGATATCCCTTCCCAGCGAATATCGTCGCCCAGCTGCGCCCTATCGTTCCAGCTCCAATACAAGCGATCAGGTAATCTTCTTTTGACATGGCTGACAATCTTCCCCTATTCGACATTCGAGACGTATTCAGGCTTACGTAAGGAAAGGTTGGACGCGATTCGTGGCAACTGTTAAATGATCTGGGAGATCGATGACAGGCCGAAATATATGCAATCCACTTTTTCCGGTTTGGAGAAGCAAATCGCACAAGAAGTCTCTTCGGAGATCCTGATGAAGCACGTTCACGAGATTTCTAGGTATGTCAGGATATCAGGGAGCCATGATGAGGCCAAGTCGCTGGAGTATGTGAAGAGTGAGCTTGGAAGATATGGGTTGAAAGTCACAGAACACCGTTTTGATGCTTACATCGGCTATCCGGAAGCAGCGGAACTCTTCGTTACTTTGCCAGAGTATAGGAAAATTGAAGGCGTTTCAGCCGCGCTAGCTCCATCAACCCCACACGATGGAACGGAGGCGGAGATGAATTACGTAGGTTGGGGTTCCGAGGAAGAATTCTCTAGAAGAGATGTGCGCGGTAAGCTCGTGTTGGCGGAAGGGCTCGCTGAGCCCGAGATTGCAAAACGCGCAGACA
>CAZRDM010000011.1:71406-73727 GCA_964598845.1 uncultured Candidatus Bathyarchaeia archaeon | reverse complement strand
CCCTAGTTCTCTTGACCACATTGCTGGTAAGCGGTATCTTGCCGGTCATGGCTGGCTCAAGCACCAACGTTGGCAAGCACGCTTACAAGGTCAACATCATCGGAAGACCCAACGATTGGCAGGGAAGTGACACCGGAAGCGAGAGCAAGACAGTCTTCATCAGCATAAAGGTCTTCGAGGAGCTCGTAGAATGCGAGCCCCTATCAGGCGTGACTCCAGTCGGCGAAGTCGTTGAAGCAGCACAAGTCGAGCCAGGCCAGAGAATACACTTCTACCAAGGCAGCGCATTTGACGTCGTCGATCGAGACGCCACCGATGGGAAGGCCGTAATTAGTATCCCCTACAAGGAAGGCGGATACGACATCTTCGTCCGAGTCTTGGGAGGGAGCAACAAGAACTTCGCCGGATGCCTCGACGCTGACGCCTACAAGTTCTTGTACACAGACGCATCGGGCTCTTGGTATTACTATATAGGGCATCTCGACGTTAACAGATCGCCTGGCAAACCGACGAAGGTGAACGTAAAGGAACTCTTCTACGACCCAACTGGCACATCCTACTTCACCGAGGTGTGGAGCGACTACTTCTGGACTATCCAGAACAATGGCCTCAGGAACATGCAACTGATCTTCTACGGATGAAATTTGGCAACGCGAATCACGCATCCTCTCTTCTTTTTCTCACTCTTGCAATAGCTGCATCTAGTGGCCACGATCCTTTGAGCCAATCCACTAACCCACAAATTCTCACAGAGCTCTGTTGGCGATGCTACTCGAAGAGACAGACAGATGCCTTGATGTGCATTGCAAGCGTTTAGTGGGAAAAAGAGAGAGGAGCCTAGTTCTCTGGCCTAGCATTCCCGTTAATTCCATGACGTAGAAAGCGACAATGGTCAGCATTGAGACTACTGTTGCTCCGAGTACTCCAAGCATCTGCTTGTAATGGTCTACTGTTCTCTTTGAGAATGCGGCGCAGAATAGGCCTACGAGTACAACCCATGAGATCAGCAAGATGACTCCGTGACCAGTCCAATGATGTCCGAAGGTCGTGGCTAACTATGTCTTGAGTGGCGCGTATTCTTCCTTAACAATCGTCAGGATCATGTTCCAGACTATCGCAACAAGTGTCGCCGCCAAGTAAGCACCTGGCACGCCGCGCGGTTTCTCAACCGACAGTGCTCAGACCTTCTCTCCTAGACCGGCCCTGGATGCGTCGCTGATGTTCACTCTCATGTAAAGCATCGTGGCCACGCCCACGATAACGAGGATTGGGCCGAAGATGCTCGCTTTCCAGCCCGATTTGACAACGGATCAAAAAGACTGTGCGCCGACAGCAATGTACTCTGAAACAGATGATTAGAAACTGCTTGCCCTGCCCACTGCGGCATACCCTTGAGATCCTAGACCTAGGTAGAAGGCATGGCATCGATCTTCTTTCGAGTTTCTCTCACCAATGCTTTGACTGTAGATAGCTCGATGCGGTCCAATTTTGAGAGGATATCTTCAACTATACGCGCCCTTCGGACATGTTCGTTTCCAAGGAGATACTCTTCGTACGCCCAGAGAAGCGCCTCAAGTTTATCGGCAGCCCTGAGAATGCTGGCTTCTGGTCTAGTCACGTTTCGACTGTCCTGCCTCAATCTCACATAGTCGCGAGCAAGCTCCTCGGGAAGACCACCCATGAGATTCTCGAACCATTCCAACGCTCGATCATCCAACGCCTCAGCGAAGGATGTGTCTTGATGTTTGAATGGGTGATGGACATCCCCGGTTTGGGCTTCTTCCGCATCGTGCAACAACGCCATCCTAAGCAATCTTTCCATATCAACCACAGTGCCTCCGCTACGTTCAAGATCAGCCAAGATCATCGCATAGAGCGCGGTGAAGTACGAATGCTGAGCCACATCCTCCCGGAAGTGGCATTTGTAGACACTGAACCTTCCCACCGTCATTAACGACCTTATTCCTATTAGGAAATCAAGGACCTCTGGCTTCAGCAATGTCCTTCGAACTCAAGAATGGTGGTTATGCCATAATCTAGTTTTCTGAATTTACGATTTCGCGGCCATCAGTCAGGTCGTATTCTTCTCTTAAAGGGTTCAATTCACTTGTAGATCGCTTGAAATCTCCAACTCGCGGGCATCAGAGTCCCTCAGGCTTTCCTCGCGGGTTCTTGTCGAGCGGGGGTTTTCGTTGAGGAGTTCGATAGTCTGCGCAATGCGTCGAATGCTCAAACCTGTCCAGTGTGCGCAGATCCTTGAAGAAACTTGTCCAAAACTAGGCGTATTGTGAACTTGGGGTAACGGAGTTGACAGACAAAGT
>CAZRDM010000011.1:0-71306 GCA_964598845.1 uncultured Candidatus Bathyarchaeia archaeon | reverse complement strand
TAAGCGAGAAAGCTTAACACGAGGGCGTCGTCATGAGTTGGTTCAGGTAGCCACAGATGGGATTGACCGAAGTCACAGTGGTCATTCACGGACAGCTTGGAAGGACGCCTAGTCGCCTCTTGGTGGATACTGGCTCGACCTATACTTGGATTGATGGAGATCTGTTGAAACAAATCGGCGTCACGCCGATAGCTACCGAACGGTTCAGGACTATGGATAAGAGAACAGTCGAGCGGCCGGT
The DNA here is from genome assembly GCA_964598845.1 of uncultured Candidatus Bathyarchaeia archaeon. GTDB lineage: Archaea > Thermoproteota > Bathyarchaeia > 40CM-2-53-6 > 40CM-2-53-6 > FEN-987. Next base: position 71,065 of record CAZRDM010000011.1, on the reverse strand, counting down.
CGCAGACATCATCCTAGAGTATGAGGGATCCCGAAGGTACTGCCCAGTGGCCTTTGCCGAGAAAGATGATGCGAATGTCCTCGGAGCGACCGCCATGGAGATCATCGGGTTAGAAGTAGATCCATCTACGCGTGAGGTCAAACGGATTACAGCACACACAGCTTACTGAAAGAGGCACCTAAAGCACCGAGAGCGCCGTGCCGGAGCCCCATGACCCTTCGCTTTCGACTAGGTCTTTCTCGAGAGTAAGCGAGTTTACGCGTTGAACTTCCGGTATATCGTAATACCGGGCTAGAATATGCTGAGGGTTCGTAGATTTCCTGTATCCATGCTTCTCGTAGAATGAGATAGCCCATGTTGCGGTTGTGTAGGTCCCGATTATGATCTTCATCGTCCGCTGAGATTGCATTATGATGCTTTCGATATGGTGGAGGAGGAGGGTTCCGATTCCCTTCCTTTGTGCTCCGGGGCGGACATATGCATGTCGGATGAGGGCCACGTCTTCAACGTACTCATATCCTATTACGCCTAGAAGCTCACCGTTCTCTTCATACACGAAGAATCTTATTCGCTCTATTTCTCGTCGAAGCTCGTTCATTGGCATTTGGGGTTCATGATAGGCTTGGGGAGGTAAGACCTGCCCATAGGCTTTCGCTGCCTCATTGATGATTTCGTACATCGTGTCAATATCGCGCGCGGCGAGTTCTCTTACGGATCCTTTGAGATGGACCGATTTGCTGTGAGAAACATCAGGTATTGCTGTCTCTTTTGTTTTCAACTTTCTTTGAACACTCCACTCAAACGCCCGATTTCAACTATAAGGTAGAGAGGCAGCGGAACAGAGGTTTTTGGGATGGACCCTGGCGGCGTGTCTTATTAACTCGGGTTCGCTCCCGCCTTGAATCTCATGATTTAAGGGAAAACACGGCTCTATGGGCGACTAATCAGACCTCGAACGTGTGAAATTCTAGTTGTGATATGAGAGTAGGTAGGCACATGGCAGTGTCCAATTGACAAATTGAATTGGAACCCAGAGAGCTCTGAGGCCAAGAGGCGATTCGTCGGTCTTGGCTTCAAAACATGACGGACCGCCGACTTCCCGGAGGTGATTGAATGGCTAGAGAGAGTATGCTGACCCAGCGTTCTATTGTAGCTGACGACACACTTTCCCTCCTTACCGGTCAACCGAAGGGAGCGCTCTTGAGTTACACGGAACTGACAAAGATGATGCACGAGTACATTCGAACCAAAGGTCTGAGACTGAAGGCATGTCCTCACTGTAAGGCTCAAATTCCCGGATACGTGACCTACTGCGACAAGTGCGGTCAGAACATCTAATCGCTGATATCACTCATTCACAGCCGCCAGCGCCCTCAATGGCACAGCTTCAACCTTCCTGTAGACCTTGGATGGCTCCGCTGCGTGTTTCCCATTTTTTAGCAATTCTTCAACGCCGATTCCGAAATGCCTCTCATTCTCCCTCAAGTACGGTAGCACCAGATCCCAATCAGAGGACTCGACAACTACCAATCGTCCTCCGTTAAGCTGATCCGACCCGACTTTCTCGAATGGGTCCCTGATGTATATGGCCCCTCCTGAGGCCAGTGAGAACAGGTTCCCTCCAGGGTATGGTGTTTCTTGGTCGCGAATCTTCCCCTCAACATCGAAAGTTAATCCGTTAACTATGACGAAACCCCCGCCGTTTAGCGGGTCACCGGCCATGAAGGATTCAGCCAAGTAATCGAGACATGTTCCGTTGATCACAACCCTTGGCCGTCCCACAGCGTTGATTAGAGGTCGACCGGCCGCATTTCCAAGCACATATGCTTCTCCTCCCTTTGCTGCGTACATGAATGTCTGACCCACATCACCGTAGATCACCAGCTTCCCAGATTTCATGATCTGAGCCGCCTGATCTTGGGCGGAGGCGTGAACGTAGATTTCGGCACCGTCCAATCCTGAGGCCAGATAATCACCTGGATTTCCGAAGACATCCATCCTGAAGCCCTGAGAGTTCGGACCCAGTCCGCAGCCGCAGAATCTCTGTCCGCGCCAATCGAAGGATAACACACGCTTCCAGCCTTTTCGATATGCTGAAACCATAAGCGCAGAGGCTGAATCATCCCCTTCCGCAGGAAAGTCAGACACGTCCAACAGAAGAAGGCGCTCCCCATCGTGTGGCGGTCGGAGCAAATCTCTACGCTCGTAATCGAGCAGAACATGACTCGAATTTCGAGATTTCGAAATAATGGGAAAGCCTCGAAGGATTTCGAAAAGTGAAGATTCGATGCACTGACGAACTCTCCCATCCTTGCTGTATGGAATGAGATGCAAACGATCAAGTAACCACGTTAGTATATCAACCGCGGCGAGCTTGTCTTGGATATTGTCCCTTGCTTGGAGCTTTAGGTCCCTGCAGAGTTCGTAGATTGAACTGGCTCGAGCATTGGTTGTTGCCAAGTTGCCTCCGTTCAATGCTCTCGGAACGAGTGTACGAACCGCTTCCATCAAACATTCAGCCGGCGCCTTCTGCGGCGCAGACACTTGTCGGCCGAATTTGTCAGTGCATAATAGATCGGGCTTATCTCCGGTTCGATCTACAGTGAAGACGAAAGCGCCGCCATCGGTGTAGCTACCACCGCGCGCATTCCAGTAGATGTCAGCTTTCGCGGCGAATCGCGAGTCTTCATTAGAAAGACTACGCAAGCACGCGTCGATTGCCTGACGTTCCGAGGCGATTATGCCGATCTTGGCTTCGTCTTCTTGAAGCGCAAAGACTTGTGGACGGAGCATTGACGTGTCGGTTATGCCAAGCAGGTGGAGTCGTCTTCCGCTATTCTCGCTTCTTGCGATTATGAAGAACCATGGGCCGTCCGGGGATCCGTGAATGTGTGATGTTTGGATTTCTCTGTAAACTCGCCTCTTCTCTTCTGGGAGCATATAGAAGTCACGTTCAGTTGTTGGCGCCATCGCTTCGATGAGGTACTCTAAGGGATACCCGTATATCCTCCTCCAGAGGTCGAACAGATACACTGCAACCTCGGTGTCTGTCAAGAAAAGGGGGTAGATGTTTCTTTGTGCGAGATATTCCGAGATTGAGTGATAGTTGGAGAAGTCACCGTTGTGGACCAGCGCTTCGTGAAGTCCAACGAATGGGTGAGCGCCCCCTGGATGCCAAACCTTTCCCTTTGTTGGGTAGCGGTGATGGCCAATCCATACGTGTGCCGGAAAGTCTTCGAGCCGATAATATCTGACGACCTGATCCCCATACCCGACGATCTTCAGAACTATCATATCCTTTCCATGCGAAAGGACGAAGGCTTTCTTGTCGCCAAGGGACGCGTAAAATTTCCGGTTGAGATCATAGCTGTTTTGATAGATGAATTCGTCTTCCGCCAGCTCGCGGTCTTCCACGAGGTTGTTCTTCTCCATGAAGTTCCTGAGGACATCATCCTTTACTCGGCAGAAGTACCTCCGGATGTCTGGGGGCTTCACTTCCAGACCTTCGATGCTTCTGTAGTCTGGGACTGTGTTGATCCATTGGGATGAGTCGACGTTGAGGTAGGGGAAGATGAACCCGTCTTCGACCTCCTTTCTCCAAGATTGATCGAGATAGGCGACCTGTATCAGGTAATCTTCATGGAGTACCCGGGATGAGACTCCCATACGTTCTGAGGAAAGCCCTAGAGCCGCGATTCCTCCTCCCTTTCCATTTCCTCTATTCTTCATTTGTACTAAGGCGCGGAGTAGGTGTCTTCCATGAATTGGTTCAGAGCATGCTAGACCAATGACCCCGCAACCGCCTTCGGCCTCTACCTTTGGGCCGATACTCATCCCTTGAACCAATCTGGTTCTTGACTGAATGATCTTGATTGCTTCGTTCATTGCGCTCACCGGTAAATGAGCAAGTCAGTTCTCCCTCTGAGCTCCTTGATCGATCGGAGTCCCACACTCTTCAGGAGAGATTTCCACTGTTTTGCCCAGGATTTGTAGAGGTTGATGATTCTCCGAGCGCCCCATTCCGGTTCGATTAGGAGGCTCAGTTCTGGATCAGTTGTTGTAATTCCTACTTGGCATCCTCTTCCTCGCTCGCAGTTACCGCAATGTGTGCAACCGACCGCGACGGTTTCGGTGGTTCCTATTACGCACCCGTCCGCACCTAGAGCGATTGCCTTTGCAACATCGTAGGCGGTTCTTATCCCGCCGCTGGCCATCAGTGTAATCTCGTCTCTGACGCCTTCTTCTAGGAGGTAGCGGTGAACCCTCGGTATTGCGTACTCAACTGGCATTGCGATGTTCTTCTTGGCGATCTCAGGTGCAGCACCTGTTCCTCCGTAGCCCCCATCGATGTGAATGATGTTCGCTCCGGCGTAGTAGCTGCCTATGGCAACCATATCCACATCGACCGGGGTGGAGACCTTAACGGATACCAGGCAATTCGGATTGATGGCACGAATCCAATCGACGTGCTTCTTGTGGTCTTCAACCGAGTATACGCTGTGAAATGGGAATGGCGAGTAGAGACTTGTGAAGGGCATCGATTCTCTCATATTCGCTACTTCTGATGTCACTTTGTCAGCGAGCAGGTGACCCCCCAAACCAGGTTTTGCTCCCTGAGCGTACTTGAATTCGAGAATGCGTGTTGCTTGGATAGTCTCTTCGCGGACGCCGAACATTCCAGTCGCGACCTGTGTGATGACGTGGTCCTTGTACTCCAGAAGCTCTGGCGGATAGCCACCCTCACCCGTTGATGTGAACGTATTCAGGCGCTTCGCGGCTATGGCGCGTGCTAGCATGAAGTTGAGACTGACAGAACCGAATGACATTCCGGCGCCGTAGATGGGTATCGGAATCTCGATTTTTGGGCCCCATGGGCGAGGGTTCAGCGATATAGATAGATCCGGATCGTCGTAGGAATCTGAAAGGTTTTCGGCGATTTTGAAGTCGAGCCGGTCGAAGCCCCCTCCGGATTTTCCAACCTTGTACTCAAGATTGGTGGGTGGTTCTCCCGTTGTGGCTTGCTCATAGGTGGCGAGGATGAGGTCTGCGGTCCATCTCTTGTTTCCAAGCCCTGCAGGAATTCCGTACTTCAAGCTTGGGAGAGCAATTAACCCCTCGCGAATCAGCTCACGATGTTTCTCAACGATCATCTCAAGCTCGGTTGATAGAACCTCCAAAGGCCTCCCTCTCCAAATCTTCGTTGAACATGGCTCGGCCGATATCCCCCCTCAATCTTCGAACGTCACGCATGCCCATCGCGCTAAGGATCTCGATGAGTTGATCGTACCAAGAGGCGAGCAGGTTGACTAGACGTTGTTCGCCCCAAGCAACGTCAAACTTTTCGGGTCTAATTCTTGCCTCTTCAGCGCTCTTGCATTCACCAATGAACTCTGCCTGCAATGCAACTAGGACGGTTGTATCCAACGCAATCAGATCGGCACCGCAGATTATCGCCTTAGGTACGTGTTCAGCGAGTGTGATTCCGCCGCTGGCGATGATGGTAACCTCGTCTCTCAAATGTTCCCTCAAGAGCGCTCTGTGAACTGAGCGAATCAGATCCTTGACGAACCCTGCATTCTCTTGGTCCCATCCACCCCCATGATAGTCGGCGAAGAGATGAATCACGTCCACACCTTGCCTGGCTATCTCGACGACGTCTCTATCTGAGTTTGTTGTGAAGGGCACGCGAACCCAAACCGGAGTTCGGCCGTTGATTTTCCTGATTCTCTCTAGGGCATCGGGATCGAATCCAGACACCTCAACGGCCGGAGCCCTACGAATTACATCATGACATTCGTTGATTCTTGACGACGAGATTAAGGGAACCATCTGCCTCTCATAATTCGAGAGGAAAACGCTTGCCTGCTCAGGCGATGCGATGAACAATGTTCCGACTCGCTTTGACGCACGAGCGATCGACTGCGTTACGTATTGGCTACTAATGTTCGGAGGCAAATAATCGAAGAGAATCGGCAGAGAAGTCTGAACTGTCCTAGAGACTTGCGTTGGTTCTCTGCCGCGGAATTCGAGAAATTTCTGTTTCCTTCCAAGGTCGACCAGTGTTGAAATATACTCTCTCCCGTAGACACCGTCCCGCGTTGGTCTCACGATTTCAGACATATCTGTCCAGATGGAATCCCAACCTGGCCCAGCGAAACTTCCTTTGTAGCCCATTCCGCGGATTGGAATCTTGCCCGTCGATGCTTCGTAGGAAATGATCGATACGGGCGTCGCGCTGGCTGTAGCCGGATCCTCAGGAGCCCAATAAGAGTCGGCAAACTTGTAGAACTCGGGATTGCGATCAACCCTGCAAATGCTCGGAAACTCTTGCACACATCTCATACAGCCTGTGCATCGTTCCTTGATTGGATGAAAACCACCAAATCGTCCGCTGAAGACTCCGTAAATGCAAGGCCTACTCAGTAGGACTCTTTGGTACTCTTTCCGTCTCAACTGGAAACCATAATGGAAAACCTCGCTGAGCAAGACTCGGGCCAAGCCTAGTTTGCGTGGTCTTGGGTTGAACGGATAGGGCTGCCTGCGCCGAGGTGGAGCGGTCCGAGTCTCGATTTCGAAACGCTCGTAACCGCTCTCATCGAGTCCGGTGACCGCGAATTCTCCTGCTTGCTGCTCTAGCAAATCGTCCTGGTCACCGCGCCTGCAAACTATAAAGCCCGAGGGAATTGTTTGAACGAATATAACACTTAGGGCGAAAAGTCTATACACGGAGACGGCTAGGACGTGAAATATTGCGCGATTGTGCAGAAGGAGAGCGTGTTTTATGTTTTCGACTGAACGTGTGAGCATCGACGAGGTTGATAGGAGGATTCTGTCAGAGCTTCTTCGTGACTGTAGAAGATCTTACCGTGCAATAGCCAGGAGAGCAGCAGTGTCTGTAGGGACAGTGCTCAGTCGGATCCGGAGGATGGAGAGAACTGGGGTCATCAAGGGCTACACAGTAATCTTGGATCACGAAAGACTGGATTATCAGTTGACTGTGATTGCTGAGATCACCGTGTCGAAGGGCAAACTCCTCGAGATGGAGCAGGCCATAGGAAGACTCCCCAACACCTGCGCCGTCTACGACGTAACAGGTCTCACTGATGCCATTGTGATTGCGAAGTTTCATACACGTGAAGAGTTGAGCAAATTTACGAAGAGCCTCTTGGCGATGCCTTTTATCGACAGAACAAATACACATGTAGTTTTGACAACCGTCAAAGAAGATTTTCGGCTCGTATAGATAACCGGAGATAGAAATTGTCGTACGCCTCTAGGCAAACAAGTTACCTGTTAGGCTCCGCTGGATCCACGCTGCAGGTATTAGCTGGATGGTGGTGGGATGTCTACTCGCATCCCCTATTCGGAAAGGTCGACCCTTGGTGGAACCCTGCCTATTTCACACTATACACCGGAGTTGGAATAGTCATATTCGCAGTTTGGCGTGGTCTTAGCGTCAGGCGAGGCCAAACTGACCTCATCAGTCCAGTTCGCTTTGCCAATGTGAGCGGTCTGAAATTGGCAGGTGTCGGTTCAGCTATGCAGATTACCGCGGGTGTATGGAATGAGATTGTTCATCTTCTTTTCTTGACCGAACCTAGGATCGCTCCGGCGCATGTGCTTCTGACAGTCGGAATGTTGACCGTCAACTTGGGAATGATAGTGGGCTTGGCAATCGAGTATGGCATGATACGACGAGAGATAATTGTGGTTCCCAAGTGGAAACTCCTAGTCACTCTTGGATGTGTAATGCTGGTTTTCGCTTCAATTTGGCTAACCGCAGCTGGGGCCTTAATTTATGTTGCAGGAGTCTTCCGTGGGAGTTCTCTAACTTGGATTATTGCAGTCCTGTTGTCGACTGCTGGAACCCTCGTTCTCGTCCCAGCGAAGAGAGTTCTGCCCAGCCTTGGATCGGCAATCTTGATCGGCTTTGTATTCAACGCTGTTGCGTACTTCTTTCTCGTTGTCTATTCAGGGGTACCTGCGTTTCTTCCGTTGGGACTCATTCCAGTAGCACTGTTTGATTTCGCGGCGTCAAGTCTCAGATGTGTGTTGAAGTTCACTCATGCCGTTCTGGTCTCGTCTAGCATCATTGGACTCCTCTCCTATGCGACGTACTATCCATTCACATTCTACCTGTTTCCTTGGTCGATTTCGCTTCAGCTCTCCGCGGGCGCAATGTTCATTGGAAGCATAGCAGGTGCGCTACTAGGACAGCGAGTGTACGATGGACTTTCCTCGATTGTGTTAGGCAGTGGTGTTCCATGAAATATGAAACGTTGAGTTACAGTCTATCGAACTCGCAGGTCAGCGATTTCCTAGGATCTTTTGTTCACATATATTCCGGAAGCCACATCAAGACCCAGCGGGTAGGAAGCTGAGCCTACCTTCACGAGCATCGGACCATTGAAGGGCGCTTTCTCTTCAACTTCAACTTCGACGCCTGGGAACATGCCCAAACCGGCCAGATATCGAAGGAGCTCGGTATTCTCGTCCGGTATCTGGCTGATGATCGCACTCTCCCCATTCCCCAAGTTGGATAGAGCTTCAGCTTTCGTCGGTGGAACAGAGCCATCCTTGTTGGGGATTGGGTTTCCATGTGGGCAAGTCTGCGGATAACCCAACGCTTTCTCGATAGACAAGGCGAGTTCGTCGGTGATGGCATGCTCAAGCTTGCATGCTTGCTCATGTGAGCCGACCCAATCAAGATGGAGGATATCACTAAGTAGCCTCTCAGCGAGCCTGTGACGCCTGAACACTGAGAGCGCTAGCTTCCTTCCTTCTTGGGTTAATTTGACGCCCTTGTAAGGTTCACGTGCTACGAGCCCTTTCGTCTCGAGCAACTCGAGGGTGTTCGTGACGCTGCCGGGTGTGATGTGTAGGATGCCTGCGACATCTCCCGTCCTGGCAACTCCCATCTTCAATTCTAGGTTGTAGATCGTCTTCAGATACATTTCAGGTGCAATTACGAATTCATGACTCAAACTCAGAACCACACTCGACTTTTGCTACTCGCATCCGTGAATGAGCTAAGTCGTAGAAATGTTCTTGGCATGTAATCTACGTGTTCTATAGGCAGAGGACAGCGTCTACATTCGAAGCATCGAGGCAGATGGTACCCCTATGATAGGGAGGAAACCCGAAAGGAAACCGTTCGGACGCGACGGACCACCAAAAGGCTATCCTAAAGATCAGTCTGTCTACGCCGACCCAGAGAACTGGCGATACCCCCTGCATACTCCTTGGCATGCGAAAGCCGCGCGGCGATATTTCGACGAATGGTCCAACAGGAGCAAGTACACGGAAGAAGAACGAGCCTACATTGACTGGCGCATCGACGAAGCCCTGAAGAAACTTGGAACAGCACCCGGAACCAAAATCAAGATCACGCGCTCCGCTCCAACTATACCTCCACGAAAAAGCCTTGACGAACTTCCTCTCGAGAAGTTGCTCGAACAGTTCTTGGGCGCGGCCAGACTTAAGCGGGCTAGGGAGATCGATGACTCACTTGTATCGTTAACAAAAACCGAGTCTGAAGAGATCGATGGAAGGGTCAAAGACTATCTTGTTCGAATCGACATAAAGAACCGCACGATCTTGCATGACTGCCAAGACTGGCGCAACAACATAGACTCCAAGAACATGTGCAAGCATCTTGGGAAGTTCCTCCTGATGTTAGATCAGAAGAGAGCGACGGATCTTTTGCGCGATGTACTCCAGAACATGAGTAAATGGAAGTTCATTGCACCGTAAGCACCGGCGAAGTCAAGAAGCCATCTTGGTGAGCATATTCAAGATCTTGAACCCATGACTCACCGTTCCAATTCTTCCATTCTTCGCGTAGGATTCCGTGAATCGAATCGAACCGTCGGGGCTAACACTAGGGCCCGCTATCAACATAGGCACCGGGTCATCTGTATGCGCCTTGGCGACACAAGGCGTTGAATGGTCTGCAGTCACACACGCGAGCTTCGATTCCACATCCTCGAGTGAAGCAAAGAAACCTGCGTCGATATCTTCGATCGATTTCCTCTTCCCATCAAAGTCGCCGTCATGTCCCGGTTCGTCTGGGCCTTTCAGGTGAACATAGACCAGATCGTATCGCTTGGTGAGTTCCGTTGCTTTCTTTGCGCGTTGAGCATATCCTTCCAACGTGCGGTCAGGAAGAAAGATCTCTATATCCATCCCGACAACTTTGGCGATCCCAAGCTCGACGGGCATGTCAGCCAGCGCTATTGATCTAAGCCCAAACTTTTCCTGAAGAGTCTGAACAATCGGGGTTCTCGTGCCGGCGTCGCGCATTAACAGGAAATTCGCGGGAAGAAGCCCTCTTCTTATCCTACGCAGGTTCACAGGATGCTCTTCAAGAACCACCTGAATTCTGGAAGCGAACTTGTTCAGGAGCCGAGCAGTCGCGGCTGCACCCTTCGTCAGATTCAAAGCACGACATTTCGGGATTGGTACGGGAAGTTTCACAGCTGACTTGGCGATCGTAATCCTGCCGCTTCGCACGTATGCTGGATCGATGTTCGAGATGGCGCTGGAGAATCTTTTGGGGTGGGCGTGAAGAACCAGAGCACAGCGATGGCCGATCGTTGCTCTAAGTTCAAACTCAGCCAGATCCTTCAGCCCGCTGTCGTCGTTGAGGGCGTTGACCAGTTCCTTCGCTTCCTCACCTGCTAGGTCTCTCCCAGCCCTCCTATCCAGTATTTTTCCATCTTGGACGGTCGCGAAGTTGCATCTCAAAGCTAGATCACCGTCCCTGAAGCTCACGCTTGAACCAATGGCTTCAACGACACCCCTCGCCAAGTCGATCCTAGAAGGATCATAGCTCAGTAGTGAGAAGACGCCTGCGTCGCTCTCGGGCGCTACACCACGTTTGATGGTATAGGCGATTCCCATCGCGCCTCTAGCCGCTAATCTGTCGAGGTTAGGTGTTTGGGCTACCTCCAATGGGGTCCTGTTTCCGTACTTTGGGACGGGGCGGTCGCCTACGCCATCAAGAATCACGTATAGTATCGGATTTTCCAATTCCCACACATCGAGCCTAGTCGATGCCCATCGTCTTCCGCCAGGAAATTGAACGTTCCTAATGTTCTCTCCATATTATTGATATGCCCTCACCGCCCCCACAACTCGGAGGGCTGCGGCTCAGATGATCCTAGGGAGAACGAAGACCAAGACCGTATGCACCATCGGACCAGCAACCGAATCGAAACCTATGCTCGGACGTCTAGCAGAAGCTGGCATGAATGTTGCCAGACTGAATCTTTCGCATGAGACCCAGAGTGAGCATGTCGCCCGGGTTCGGACGATCCGTGCGGTCTCACGACAACTGAAGGTACCGATCGGGATCTTGGTAGATTTGCCCGGTCCCAAGATTCGAGTTGGCAAGGTTTCTCCGGAACCTGTCAATCTCAAGGTGGGCGAGCAACTCACCCTAACAGGTCGATCCGTGATAGGAGATCAGAAACGTATCGCTGTAAGTCCTCCATCCGTCCTTCGAGATCTAGACAGGGGAGACCAGATCTACCTTGCTGACGGGACAATCAGACTGACGGTTCGGAGGGCAAGCTGTGACGAGGTTATTTGTCGAGTCGTAAGAGGCGGCGATCTCTTCTCCGGGAAGGGAGTGAACGTTCCTGGGAAGAAGCTCGGGTTAAGGGCGCTCACACCTAGAGATGCCGATCTACTTCGATTTGCTCTTCGAAATGCCGCAGATTTCATTGGATTATCATTCACAACAACTGCAACCGAGGTTGAGAGAGCCAAGCAGATTGTGAAGCAGATGCATTCTCATGCCTGGGTTATCGCTAAGATAGAGAAACGGGAGGCGGTCGAGAACTTCAATGCGATCGTGAGCGAGGCGAACGGCATAATGGTCGCAAGAGGAGACCTTGGAGTCGAGATGGAGATCGAAGATGTGCCTGTACTCCAGAAGCAGATTATCGAGAAGGCCAACATCGCCGGCAAACCAGTCATAACGGCGACACAGATGCTCGAGTCCATGGTGAACAATCCTGCTCCAACACGCGCCGAGGTAACCGACATCGCCAACGCAATAATCGATGGAACGGATGCGGTAATGCTCTCCGAAGAGACAGCTGTGGGAAAATATCCTATTGAGGCGGTAAGAGTGATAAGAAAGATCGCCGCGGCCACCGAGAAGAACCTTCCATATAGGGCTCTTCTGGATTTCCGACGAGCCCTAGTGAAAGGAGTCGTCCAAGAATCTATTAGTTTCTCGGCCTGCGAGGTTGCCTATGAACTTGGCGCGGCCTGCATCGCAGCACACACCCGAACAGGATTGACTGCCCATCGAGTGTCGAAATACCGATCTTCAGTGCCAATCATCGCGCTCACCTACAGCACACCAGTAATGAATCGACTTTCGCTGTTGTGGGGCGTGTATCCTTACCTTGTTAGGAAACTCTCAACCACAGCTGAGATCTTCGATGCAGCCAAGACGGCCGCGCTAACCACTCAGACCGTTCAAAGAGGCGACAGGATCGTCGTCGTATGCGGAGACCCTTCCACCCCCGGGGGGACAACTGACCTCCTCCGAGTTCAAGCAGTGTAAGATTCCTGCAGAGAAGTGGAAAGCTTGAAACGCAACCAGAACAATAGCGGTCTGATTCAGAACTGTAATCAACGGCCAACCCATAATAAGAGTGGACCAACCCTGAGCAATGTGAACGCACAGGTGAACGGACATGAGGTATGATCGAGATCGAATAATCGCGGTTCTGACGCTTGTGCTTCTCATATCGGGCTCGGTGGCTTTGGTGCATGCGACGGTCATGGAAAAGAATCAATCTTTAGCCTCCCGCGCTAGGCTATTTAGCGCTGGAGTCGATCAAGTCAATCAAGAGAAGACAGTTCAGACATCTATCCTTGAAAACGGAGACTTCGAGTCCGGTCTTTCGGGTTGGCAAGCAATCGATAGTGGGATAGGGCAGTCCGCCGTCTCACGTTTCATACGTCACTTGGGCAACTCCTCTCTTCTGTTAGACCTGCGTCCCACCTCAATGCTTTTGAAAGCCGACGTTCAGGGCGTCCTCCAGCCAATCTCTATTCAGAATTTACGAGGTTTGGTTATCGAAGCATGGTATTTTACCCGTTCCTGCTCTTTCCCTGAAGGTAGCATAGGGCGTCTGCAGGTTCAGGTTGGAAATCTAACGACACGGTACGATGCTCCGGCGACATGTGGAACTTGGTTACAGATAGCCCGCAATGTGACTGCGGACTTCCAGTCCGAGTTCGGCGAAGAAGGGTTAGTGCCATTTCAACAGAGCGAGGAAATCCGGATCGTGGTTTCCCTTCAACTTGTGCGATCCGGAACATCCAACGCCATGGCACTTTCAGAGTACGTCTCAATTCACTGGGACGATGCCAAGGCGATTGCTACGATCCCTATCCAATCCACAATCGAAACTGTTGAGAGCACGACAATCACAACCACCAGCGAGATTACGACATCAGTTGAAACAGGGGAAGGGACCACTACCGTAACTTCATCCTCGAAAGCTTTACCGGTGACACCGCTTGCGTTCGGTCTAGGAGCGGAACAATTCTACATAGTTATCGGCGTGCTTTCAGCCGTGTTTGCGCTGTCAATTGCACTCTTCGTAAGATCGACGCTCAAGAAGGACCGTTCCGCGGCGCTGAAGGGTCCGGTAGTAAAGATCTGTCCCAAATGCCGAGCTAAGATACCACCATATAGTGACGTCAGGTACTGTCAGGAATGTGGTATCGATCTACTCCACGTCTAACTGCCGCCCTTCTAGGTCTAAGCACTGCCGCCTATTTGTTAATGATGCTATGGACTCTGGCAAGCCTCTAGGCGCTTCCTATACACGAAGTTATTTGAAATTATGAAATTCCCTTTCGAACGAGTGTCTGACCCGTGCTTTCCCCAAGGGCCGGTTCTCTTGAAGGAAGACCTAGACAGCTCCGAAAGTCAGAGGTTCCATCATGCTAGTTCTGATCGGGAAGCGTTACTCTGGTATGGGAAAGCCGTCACCCTCGTAGAGTTGCGCCGACTTGAGGAAGCGTTGGCGTGCTTCGAAGAGGCGATCAGGCTCAAACCTGATTATCCAGAAGCATGGTACGGAAAGGCTGCAACATTAAAGAAACTGAAAAGGAAACGGATTGAACAAGGTGCTCCAGGCAGCAGCGCTGTGCCGTCGACACCGGCTGAGCCTAAAGAGTACACGAACCAAGGAAATGACCATGAGGACATGGAAAGCAGGCATAAGAGTGAGACTTTAAGGCACGCCCCTTTCATGCTCGACATGTTGGATTCGAACCCCTTCAACCTGCTGGAAGAAGGCGAATCGCTAGTAGTGGACGGATCGAATCTGGTCAGGCATGTTGGATGCGAACCGCACAATGAGAAGCCTTGCAGCAATCCAGGAAGAATGTGGATTCTTCACCAGCTACTGGATAGGCAGGAGAAGTGGGAGAGAACCGCATCCCAAGGGCGTACATGCTTCATAGTCATAGACGCCAGTTTGAGGCATCACGTGGATGACCAAACGGCATTAGAATCCTTAATCAGAAAGCAGGCTGTCATCCAGATGCCGCCGGGACACCCCTCCGATCACCTCATCCTCCAGTTAGCTGATGAAACAGGCGCGGTAGTACTCAGTAACGATGCAAAGATGCGGAAAGACTATGCCACAGAATATCCTTGGCTGAGAAATGAACACCGCTTCATGAGATATGTGCTCGTATCTGACAAGGTTAAGAAGATCGAGTATATGCGGAGACCACGCCTCCCATTTGAGCAAACACAAAGACCTCAAGGACACGGACAACTGACGGAGAACAACCGCAAAGCCGCACCGATGTTTCCGTCAAAGAGAATCGAGCCGACAGTGCCGAAGGAACACTACGTGCTGCACAGCCTTCACCAGATGGAACCCCCGGTTCCGGTTGAATATCAATCGTTCAGCCTACGTCACAGGGCCGCAGGCATTCTACGACAACTCGGTTTCTTGACTAACCGGAACAAGCTTCGGACGACCTGTCAATCCTGCAGAGCAAAGATCGACCTCTCCAACTCCCGAGTCCGCTTCTGCTACCGATGCCGTGCACCAATACGTCCCCCTCCACATCTCACACCGAGAACAGCGCTACCATGAACAAAAGACGTGTGCGATGATTCGTCATCTATCGCTCATAGAGCTCTCGAAGAATCAGGAAAGATTACGGAGAGAGTCAAGAGAGTTTCAGTTCCACGACGATGACTGACACAAGGACACTAGGCAGCTGAGCCCTCGTACAGCCTCCGCTCCCGAGCAAAATAGCGCAGGACTTTTGCGATCTCGCATGGTGACGGAGCATCCGCCTTGATCCTGAACTCCGTCTCCAATTCATCCTTCCATTCAGCAAATCCATACTTGACGAGAAAATCCAGAACCATCCTCACCTGGACCACGCTTAGAACCAACCGCTTCGCAAGCTCTTCCAGCGAATACCATCGTCCATCTGATGCAAGCGACCATACGCGTTGCACGACACTTCTGTTTGAGGAGAAGTTGGTCATACGAATCAACTGCGAGTTCGCATTCGGTCTGGATATGCGTCTGTTTCAGCGCTACTGCGGTCTGCCTTGAAATGTCTCCACTTAAAACATGAGTGGGCTAAGGATCTAAGAAACATTGCAACCAGAATTCTAGAAAAGTGCAGGCAGAAAATCGCGGCGAACCTGCGAACCCAAATCACTAGAGCATGGGCTGTTTCCACTGGAGAAGTTCGAAGATCTGTAGCCGCGTCTGCGAAAACCACTCATGGAGAAAATTTGCGTTTGCTGCTTGATTTGGCTTGAACCAAAGATTGTTTTCTGCAAGGGAGGGTCATCGTTTGATTTCTCACCAAGGAAGCGGTCCTTTGTCCCTCTACGAGGCCCCATACACTCCGGAGAGTCAGTTCAATATCTCTACTACAAGGTTCGTCACGAAGAGTCTGCCTGACACTTTTCAAGAACCGTCACGAAATGAGGATTCATGGGGCCGCGAAACATGATGGTAATCCTGCCTTAGTTCACCTCGATAGGTTTATGGCATAGCGAAATCGAAAACTAATTGAGGAAAGGAATCGGATAGCCAAACGTTCTCCCAAGACAGCCCTCACTGAAAGGTGGTTACCATGCCGCTAGGCAAAGAAGCACTGCTGTACGAGACGGTACGTGGCGGTAGGGTGAGATGTACTGCTTGCGCTCGTTACTGCAACATCCCGGAAGGCAAAATCGGATTATGCGGGATCCGCGGAAACGTTGATGGAAAACTCTGGTTGTTTGTATATGGCAAGATTATTACCGGCCACATAGATCCCATCGAGAAGAAACCCGTAACACACTACATGCCTGGGAGCAGGATATTCTCAATCGCCACCACGGGCTGCAACTGGCTCTGCCATGCCGCAGGTACCAAGATCCTACTCAGCACTGGGCAGACAAGGAACGTTGAGGAGCTAGTTCCTGGAGACGCCATTTGGTCCTATGATCTGGACAATGGAATGAAAATATCGCCGAACGTGGTTACCCATGTTGGAACACGGTCAGCTCGCTTATGGGAAGTAAAATATGGAACGCGAGGCCTCGGTCGACTTCTAATTACTCAAGAACACCCACTCTTAACGCAATCTGGCTGGAAGACCGTCAAGGAACTTACTCCGGGAGAGCATCTCCTGAAAGTCTGGTATCAAAATACAGAAGCCTGGAAACGCAAGAGAGCGGTTTCAATTGAGCGCGCAGAGTTTACTTGCGCAAAATGCGGTGCTAAGGTAACAGGATTCGAAAATTGGAACCGCCACCGAGGCGAATGCTACACCCGCGAGCTTGAGAAGACTCCAGAGGTGCTCGCGCGCTACAGTCAGAGGATGAAACTCAGGAATCCGATGAAGGATCCCGATGTCGCAAGACGCGCTTTGCAAAGTAGTAAGGAACGATTCCTAACTGATTCGAGTCATGGTTGGCACAGAAACGTGGACAAGCTGCGAACGTGGCTGCATCGTCATCCATCCGCGGGGCAAGTTCGGTTGTATGATCTTCTCGATGAACTGAACGTGAAGTATGAGAAGGAATACAGGATCCGACCCGAGAAGAGAACCGCGAGCTCGCAGACCTACTATGTGGCCGACGCCGCATTTCCTGACGCCAAGCTCGATATCGAAGTGGACGGATGGTGGCATTACCATAATGAACGGGTACAGGAACGAGATATGTCTAGAGATGAGACTCTCCGGGTCAATGGATGGGAAATCCTGAGGATATCAGGAGCTTATCTTTTCAATCATCCTGAAGAAGTAAAAGCCCTCATCAGAGAACGATTATCGCAACCTGTTCTGACCAACAAGCGTCAATGGGTCGTTCTAGAAGACGCTAAACCTACCGATAGGTTCGAACAGGTCTACAGTTTCGAATGTATCCCCAACCACAACTATGTCGCAGATGGAATAGTCTCGCACAACTGCGCTTATTGTCAGAACTTCGACATTAGTCAGCGACGTAGGATCGAAGGGTTAGATGTGACTCCTGAGAGGGTGGTCGAGATGACTAAGCGTTATCGCTGCCAAGGTCTGGCCTACACGTACAATCAACCTACAATTTTCATTGAGTTCGCTCATGACATAGGAGTGCAAGCTAGGAAGGAAGGCCTCGTCAACATATTCGTCTCGAATGGATACGACACACCTGAAACTGTGAGTCTGATGAGAGATTTCCTAGATTGCATTACGGTTGACTTCAAGGGAAGCGGTGAAACTGACTTCGTGAGGAAATACATCGGGATCGCAAACGCAGATCCCATTTTCCAAACTTTGCTTGAGATTCGCGACAAGACAGACGTTCACATCGAGATCACTGACCTCGTCGTCCCAGAGATCGGCGACAACTTGGGCGCAGTCAAGAAACTGTGTTCATGGGTTTATGATAACCTAGGCCCTGATACGCCCATCCACTTCCTAAGATTTCATCCAGACTATAAGTTGATGCACCTTACGTGGACTCCTGTCGCTACACTGGAGAAATGCCACGCAGTCGCCAAAGAAGTTGGCTTGAACTACGCATACATAGGTAATGTTCCTGGTCATCCACTCGAACACACCTATTGTTCCGGATGCAGCAAGATCGTTGTGGAGCGATATGGCTTCGACATCCTCGGCTGGCACCTGGACAGGGAAAATCGATGCGAGTACTGTGACAACGAAGTCCCCATCGTAGGCCGTCTAAGTAAGGCAGTTGAAGAAGAAAGATTCATGCCCGTTATGATGTAGACCAAGAACGACTGCGAAGGCGACAAGCAACCAGTTCAGAACCTCGGGTGTATGCTTTGAATTCGTTTAGAGTCAATAGAGACGTTCCTGCGGGGAGATACAGGCTAACGGAGATCTTCTCTGGCTTTGACAGAGTGGAATCGCTCAAGAGGTGCGTAGGAGACGCAACGCTTCTCAAGGGGATAATCGAAAAGACTGAAGTCACGATAACACACGATGCACAGTACATGTATGTTGACGATGAAGATGGAAGCTTGGTGGTGGGCAAGGACTACCTAAGGACTGCGGATAGTGAGTACCTATACTTGGACATCATCCACGAACTGGTTCATGTCAAACAGTATCTCGAAGGAAAAGAACTGTTCGATGAATCGTACAGTTACGCGGACCGCCCTACGGAGATAGAGGCTTACAGGTGCGCCGTTGAAGAAGCACGGAAGATTGGGATGACCGATGACTTGATCGCGGAGTATCTCTATGTGGAGTGGATAACAAGAGAGGAGCACGCGCGACTTCTAAGAACCCTCGGTGTACAATCAAAACGTCCATCGAGAGAGTTTTAGGCATTTCTATGTCTTTCCTTCTTCAGCTGTTCAAGATATTTGCCAACAAAGTTCTTGGTGTACTCTTCCATGTCCAATTTGAAAGCCTCCTCCGGTTTCACCCAAACGTATGACTGGAGCTCTCGTTCGTCCAGTTTTACATCGGTATCTCTTGTGCGGCACACATAATCCAAGAAGATGTAGTGTTCGTGTTTATGGTAGTCCTTTGGATAGATAGCCTGTTGTACGAGGAGAAGCTTGACTGGTTCGCAATCTAGACCAGTCTCCTCTCTTACTTCCCGTCTAATTGCTTCCTCCGCACGTTCACCCAACTCTATGTGACCTCCCGGAACAGTGAACTTGTTGCTCCATTTCTGTGAGCGAACGAGCAGGATCTCGCTCTTGCCATTAACAACAAGAGCACCGACGGTTGCTATGGGATATACTTGCGGCATCATTGCTCATCCAAAGTCGAATACTTTTGAGGGCAAACCATACGGTGATAAGAATGCCTTGCCAAAATCCTACTTTGCCGGAACCACTAGAACCGGCTGATCTCGGCCACATTCATCACAGAAGCGTGCAGACTCCTCCAACTCTCTACCGCATCCCCAACAATTCTTGAAGTGTATAGGTCTGCCGCACATGTCGCAGAACCTAGCTTCCACAGGAAGCCCACGTCCGCAGTGGGGACAACTTGTTTCCGCAGTCGGTTCATGTATCAGAGCAAGTGGCGCCACAACGCCCACAGCCAACAAGGCGGACAAGAGGAACGGGGTTCTAGGGTCCATGGCAATCCATATCTGACTTCCGACATATGGCGCAGCAATGCTGCCGAATCCGGCGACGGTCGTTATGAAACCGATGATGGAACCTCTTTCCTCAGGACGTGTAATGTTGGCCATGAGTGCCTGATTGCCGACGAAGAAAAATTGAGCGAAGAACCCTGACATTGAGAAGATCCCGATAGCGAGTAATGCGCTAGGCGCGTACAACCAAGGAACAAGAAAGAGACTTGCCAATATCACAGCAATACTCATCGTGTTCGCGATTCCAAGCCTCTCCGAAACTCGCCCCGCAAAGAATGCACCCAACATCGAGGCTAGATACCCCACACCAACCATTATGCCGAGTTCGGATTTACTGAGCTGAAGGATATCCGTGGAGAATATGGCGTATAATGGCTGACCCAAGCCCGAAGAGAAATTGAACACCAAGAGCGCGAACAACAGAAGCCAGACGTTTCGCGTTAGATTTCCGGTAAAGAAACTTCTGTGACCCGTCTGTCGATTTGCTCTTGCGCTAGGTGGAAGAGTCTCCCTAAGGAAGAACAGTCGAATAACGGCCGCGATTACTCCCGCGCCTGCAACAATGAAAATGTCCACACGGTACGAGAAATAGCCTCCAACCGCCGCGCCGAAGGCTAAGCCCAAGTAGACCATGAAAAGAAAAGTTCCAAAAGCACGACCACGTTCTTCCTTGTTTACCGATTCCGCTACGGTTGACGAATAAGCCGGCTGCACCAAAGTAGCAAACAATGTTGCTGCGAAAAGTGTGAGGAGAGCGATCGTCCAAGTCTTAGCACCCAATAGAATGAAGAAGAGAGCATATCCGACCGCGTTGCCTACAACAATAATCGTCTTCCTTCCTAGTCTGTCAGCGAGGATTCCGCCCGGAATTGAAACGAGCGTCGCAGCCAGCTGAATCGCGACGAAGACTATTCCGATCTCAGTTATGTCTGCCTCCAATGTTCGCAGATAAAGGGGAATGAAAGGCTGGAAAGTGAGATAACCGAAGTTGATCAACAGCCCCGTTATGCTCATTACGAGCACATTTCTTTCTAGAGATAGAAAGGACCCAATTTCGCTCCATAGTTGGCGCGGCCCCTGTCCCATTCGCTAATCCGTCCCGCATCCGGATCGGGGGAGTCTCAAGCGACCACCTGATCGGGTCGGTTCTATCACTTTAGCTCTTGCGCATTGTAGTCCCAATTACCGCTACAACCGAGATCAAACCGCCAACGACGATGATGAGGGGCTCTTGCGTTCTGAGGTAGACCAATCCCGTGAAAGCGATAAGGGAAGATAGACCAACTATGTTTATGATTGCTATCTTTGTGTTCTCTCGCATTCTTCGAACCTACTGCTAGCTAACGGTACTCAACTTTCACCTCGAGCAAGTATATTTCTGTTAGCATACAATGTCGACTATGACCTCCGCACTCTTTGAAAGAGAAGGACTACAGTAGCTAACTTATTCGAGTTCGAAACATGATTAACCTAAGAAATATTATCGCATTGAGGTTGAGTTCAGTTGCTGCTGGGCATCATATCAGATTCGCATGATAACCTACAGAAAATCGACGCGGCCGTGGCGAAAATGAACTCGCTTCGGGTCGACCAAGTCCTTCATGGGAGCGACTATTGCGCTCCCTTCGCGGAGCTAAGGTACAAGGACCTGAAGGCCAAGATGTACGGAGTCTTCGGCAACAACGATGCCGAGAAAGACCTTCTCAAACAGCAATTCGAATCACTTGGCCACAAAGTCAATTCACACTTTGCAATGCTTGAGAGCGACAAGGTTAAGATCGCATTGCTCCGTGGCGACGAACCCGAATTGCTTCAATTCGTAACTCCCGCGGATATATTCGACCTCGGCGCACGCACAGTCCGGAATTCCCATGAAACCTTCAACTAGTTCGGACATTTCAAGGCTGAGGCGGGAAGAACATTGAATCTGTTTATATCAAGAGGGGTAAGGAGTAGGTGCTTGGAGAGGCCGGTGCTGGTACCAACTTTCAACGGCACGCTCCCCTTCTGCTGAAGGCAGAAGAAGATTGGCACCAGCACCAGGGTTGGAATTTCTCAATCGCACCTTGGACACAAGCTAACATAGGAACCATAGAAACCATCCCATTGGACGACATGTAACCGCGAAGCTTAAGCGGAAAAGGTACTAGCCTAGTCCATCAAGACTTGTTTCACCACAAGGAAGGACATATCGCGTTCGATTCTATCAGCCGAAGATTCTCTTCTGACGTTCTAAGGATAATCAAGGAAATCTTCGGAGGCGAATCGCAATCGGTTCTTGAAGCGCTCACGAAGCCTGTAGGTACATATTACGTTCGCTGCAACACGTACAAGATCTCACCGCAAGAGCTGAAGGGACGCCTTGAACGGAAAGACCTCCAAGTCGGTCAGCATCCAATCATCCCAGAGGCTCTAGGGATACGGATGAAAGGACGATTCGATATCCCTTCGGCAGATCAGAAGATTGTTGTCGATAAGCGAACGGCGGAGGCGGTGCTACAGGGCGCGAATGTTTACGCACCCGGAATCTTGAGGTGCGAGTCCATTCATCCAGGGGACGATCTCACGATCGAATCTGAACTTGGGGATGTTATTGGAACAGGAAAGGCACTGATGAGCACGAATGATGTCCTCACATTTAGAAAAGGCTTGGCAGTTAGGGTTGATCATCACAGATTCGAAGGCCCGAGAATTAGGGAGCTCATAGAGTTCTCAGAGGGACTGCTCTATCCGCAGTCGCTTCCGGCAATGATCACGTCGCGCATCCTAGATCCTCAACCTGGCGAAATCATTGTGGATATGAACTGCGCACCCGGAGGAAAAATATCTCATCTAAGTCAACTTATGCAGAATTCAGGCAAGATTTTCGGCTTCGACAGGAACAAGCACAAGATCGACAGGACCAGACGAACGTTAGTGCACCTTGGCTGCGCCAATGTGATTCTTTCAGTACAGGACACGAGGTATCTGCACACAGACATGCCTTCCCTCAAAGCCGACCGCACTCTGATAGACCCACCATGCAGTGCGCTAGGCCTCCGGCCAAAAGTATACGATTTCACAACCCAAGAAGTTGTGAACAACTTGGCCGAGTACCAAAAGCAGTTCTTGAAAGCAGCCTCTAATGTGACCAAGCATGGAGGAACTATCGTTTACAGTGTTTGCACGTTTACAAAGCAAGAAGGTGAGCAGATTGTCGAGTATGCGGAACGCGAGTGCGGCCTGCAAGTGGTTGAACAGAAGCCTCTCATTGGTTCGAAGGGGCTATCGGAATTCGGCAACTCGGGCCTGCTCTGTCAACGATTCCATCCGCACGTGAACGAGATCGGCTTCTTCATAGCAAGATTCCAGCGATGAGTAAGAAGCTTTAACGCCTCGTTCCTAGCAGCAATCTGATCGGTGAAACGCTTGGAACTCCCAGATACTGTTCTTACAAAGGGAAAGGGGGGAAGACTGGAAGTTCGAAGTCTTGACTCCCGCGGTCTCTATGTGATGTGCAAGTATCTAGACCCGAAAACATTGAAGCTCGCTAGTAATAAACGGAAGTTGATGCTGAGAGATCAGGATGGAAATGTCCTCGAATACTTCATCATACCCTTGAGGGACCCTAAGCGCGCCTTGCTGATCTCATCGGATATCGAAGAGAAGGAACGACAAATCTGGAATGAAAAGCTTCGAAAAGCGGAAGGGATCTGGAAGGAACCATAGAGCTAAGGTGCGGAAAGCGGCAGTAGTTGAATAAGCGACTTCAAAGGAAGACCGTCGATCTTCGTTCTCCCGCTCTTGTTAACGAAGACTATTACACCCAATGGTTTCGCTTTCGAGTCTCGAAGGGTTTGGATTGCTGCTTTATGAGTCTCTCCAGCCCGCAAAACCGCGTCCGCAATGAGCACCTTCTTTCCCGAAACGCCGTGAAAGGAGGGGTTGACCAATCCTGGTAGTTTCTTATGCTCTACGCGATGAGGGCGTACAGCGGAAAAGGGCTTGTCTAACTCCTTCGCCACAGCGAGACCTAAGACCATACCACTTCCTTCAATCGCGACTATAGCATCAGGATCAGCGAATTCGCTTAGACGTACTGATTCGCGGACCAAGTCGGCTAACGCTACGGCCACAGCGGACAGGCGTTTGGAATGGGACGCAATGGAACTCCAATCAACGAAGACGTCCCGGGGGGCAGGTTTCGAGACTCGTTCTTTCCCTCGAAGAAGTAACCAGACAACTGTGTCAGGTTGAACTTTTAATTCGTCCGCTATCTCGTATGTCGACAGGCCCTTCGACTTCAGCCCTTGCGCTCTTCTTACAAGCTCTGAAGAGACCATTCCGTCGTACACGCACCAGAACAGAGGGGCTATGATTCGCTCATGTCTTATAAGAGGTGACACTCACTCAGCCGTACGAGAAACCACCCAAACTTCAACATGAAGTAGGACTTACGATTGGCGGAACCCTCCCTCACTACGCACGGGCGTTCGTTCGATATCTCCTACATGGAAGTCAATGGTCCATTGAACCTGGACGCGACCGTTCTGAGTGCACAGACCTCTGAGCCAGAATGGCTGAGGAATGGACCTTCATTCAGGGACGTTGAGGAATTGGCAGGCGTTCCAGTAGAATACACGGTGAATCAAGCGGGAAGCGTCGATCGATTCCTCATCAATGTGCGTTTGGTAAGCGCGGTTTCCGCCAAGAGCCTACTACAGGAAGTGAAATCTCACCTGAGCAAGGTTCTCGGGCTTCGAGATAATATCGAGTCTTTCTATCGACGATATTCTGATGAAGGCGAACCGCTCTCAGGCACATTCCCCAAGCTCAGAGGACTCCGATTAATGCGTGGCACGAACCTCTATGAGAGCTTGATATGCTCTATTCTCTCACAGAACAACTCCGCGAGGCTCTGGAATCGTACAGCACGGCTCGTGATGCAATACTACGGGCGCAGAGTCGACTTTCCAGGCGGAAGCATGGCCTTCCGATTCCCTGACCCCCATACCTTAGCGAAAATATCGCCGAAACAACTCCAAGCCATCACATCGATGGGCTATAGAGCAAGGCCTGTGGTCGAGGTTTCTGGGCTGATTGTTCGCGGTGAACTGCAGCTCGATGAAATAGTTCAATGCCCGTATGAAGAAGCGATGGAAATCCTGCTTGAACTTCCAGGAATAGGACCGAAGGTTGCAGATTGCTTCCTCCTCTACGGGGCGGGAAAGCTTGAGGCCGCTCCAGTAGATGTATGGATTCGCAGGATCGTGTCCGAACTCTATTTTAGGGGAAGAAGAATCAGCCCGTTGAAAGCCGGAAGATTCCTACGCGACCGGTTTGGAGAATGGGCTGGTTACGCACAATTGTACTTATTCGATTACGCGCGGCGGAGGGCCGCTGAACCGACAAGGAAAATCAAGCCGAGTCGAGTTTAGTCCTTCCTAGCATAACGTCCCGCAGCTACTTCTTTACGCAAAGGCTTTCGTTTCAATGCTGTGCCGCAAACTAGGCATACCTGCAAGTCTCCGCCAGGGTAACGTCTGAAGCAAGCGGGGCAATAATAGGTCCAGCTGAACATCTGGCGTATCCCTAGCGTGGCTAGGGGCTGGTAGGGAATGCCAATCCCTTCGGCTACGTTTTGGACGGCATAATCATCACTCACTATGATTGGTTCCTTTCCTTGCCTTCTGAGGTCCAAGGCGAGTGCCAATACGCTTAGGTCAGCCTTCGAAAGTTCCACTTTGTCTCCGAGAAGTCTTGCCTTCTCAGATACTTCTTTGAGCGAAGAACCTGCCGGACTTTGAATCTTCAATTTGCCCGAAGATGTTGATGCTGCAAGACGAATAGAAGGCCCAGCCTGGCCCTGCAATTCATCCGTAACCTCAGGTACGGAGTAAGTTTCCATTGCCAGTCCGAGTGGGTCTAGGCCCATTATGAGCGCTGAGGTATCTAGGACTAGAACTCTCACAAACCAGGTCGCTCCACGTCATGAAGGCGAATTGGGCTTCCTAGTGGTGGTTGGGGTCCCACTCGAACAAATACTGCATAACGCTTCGCCTTTCGCACTTCCAATATCACGTCATCTTTGAGTTCTCTTTGTAGACGTCCATCTGCAACGACGAGTGCCTTCAGTTTGGGATTCGCTAGCTGAATGGAAAGTGAGTGTTCCATGGATATTACGATGGGTCTCAGGAATTCGAGTGGGCATATGAAGGTGATAACGAATGCGTCCACTGAAGAGTCCACAATGGGGCCGCCTGCGGATAGAGCGTAGGCAGTGGAACCCGTAGCCGTGGAAGTTATCAAGCCGTCACCCCTGAACTGGAGGAGCGACTGTGAATCAACTGCCAATTTTAGATCCAGCATCTTTGACGGGCTACCAGAGGAAACAACAAGTTCGTTTAGCGCATCGACAACGTGATTCCCATCTAGGTGGACCGCCAACTTAGCACGTTTTTCGAGTTTACATTTACCTTTCATGTAGAGCTCTATCGCGGCCTCAGCCTTCGAGGGTTCGACTTCAGTAAGGTACCCGCGTCTTCCCATGTTGACAGCCAAGATTGGTGTCTCCGGTTCAGGGATACTCATGCATGTCTTCAGAACAGTGCCGTCGCCACCAATACTCACGATGAGGTCTGCCCTCAAATCAGAAAAGTCCTTTCCACCACCGAGTCGACCTCGCTTTGCCAGTTCGAGCTCGGGGATTATCGAGATGCGTTTCTTCCTGAGTTTCCTAGCCAACGCGGCGGCAACATCGAGCGCACGTTGGTCATCCAGTCTCGATACGAGGCCGATCTTGAGAGGCAACTTCAGTTCTCCAAGGGATGACAGTACTCTGCGATAGCATAATTAAGTAATCCACTTCGGTTTCAGAAATGCTAGGATTTGCGTCCGCGAAAAACCGCTCTGGAAGACTTCGAAGGCGCGGCAAGCTTTTTAGACGAACACGCGGTGTTTAGAGCTTCCAGTTAGAAACCTGTGGGCGAGGACTCCTGAGCAAGCCAGTCGATGTCGGTTCGCTGAAAGTTGGCCAGTACATTGTAGTAGACGGTGAAGCTTGCAGAATCGTCGAGTATGAGAAATCCAAGCCTGGAAAACACGGGGCAGCCAAAGCCAGAATCGTCGCCATAAGTGTGACCTCAGGAGTAAAGAAAACTGTCATGAGCCCGGTGGACGCACGCATCGAAGTCCCCATGATCGAGAAGAAAACCGCTCAGGTCATTGCAGTTATGGGAAATAACGTTCAGTTAATGGATATGCAGACGTACGAAAACTTCGAGACACCAATGCCGGACGAAGAGGAGCTTAAGTCGAAACTTGCCTCTGGTGTTGAAGTAGAGTACTGGCAGATGCTAGGTCAAAACAAGATTATGAGAACCAAGGGTTAATTCGCTCGCATACCCATAACCATTCCTTCGAAGGGTTCTCCGTTGCCCGAAGTCTCGCATATCAAGATCAGGAGAGGCATGTCGATATCGAACCTCGCCAAGGGAATGGAGCAGGTGAAGGTACTTGGACCCGGACGTTTCGGTAAGGCAGCTGCAATACTCGGAGAGATGTTCACTGATCGCGATTACGTGAATTTCATGGCATTAGCTGGTCCTATTGTTCCGGGTGGATTAAGAACCCTGATCACAGAACTCGTGAGCGAGAAGTTGGTGGATGGGATCGTTACCACCGGGGCCAATGTCACGCATGACATGCTCGAAGGATTGGGGCACAAACATATTGCTGGATCCGAAACGTTGGACGACATGAAACTAAGGAGGAAGGGGCTCTCCCGCATCTTTGACCTTCTCGTCAAGCAGAAGGCAATTGAACAACTGGAAAAGGCAACGCATCGAATGCTGAATCGGATTCCGGAATCGAAGCGCCTGAATATCGCCAGTTACGAGCTACTTTGGGAATTCGGACGACAGCTTCCGGACAGACTTTCAATCCTGCGCAATGCGCAGAAACGTGGTACACCGATTTTCTGTCCCGGCATCTTTGATTCGATGCTTGGACTGAATCTTTGGACATATAGCCAACTTAACCCGCTCTTCGTTAACCCATTCAAGGACTTCTCGAGAATTGTCGAGATGGCGCACGACGCAAAGCAAGTCGGTGCCGTGATTCTCGGAGGAGGGATGCCGAAACATCACCTTCTAATCGCGAACTCATTCAGAGGCGGAGTAGATGCAGCGATTCAGATTACACTCGATCGACCTGAGGGTGGAGGTTCTAGTGGTGCTCCTCTAGAAGAAGCGATAAGTTGGGGGAAGATCAAGAGCCCTAGAAAACTGGTAACGATCGTTGGAGATGCCACAATGATATTCCCGCTACTTGTCGTGGCAGCACTTGAGCGAGCGCGCCCGTAGGCCCAAGCGCAATCCGCGTCTACTTTAGTCGCGGAATATGAATCTCAAGCACGCCACGTTTGAATTTCGTATTGATCCTGTTCTCATCTACTGGAACAGGTATCCGGATCCTTGTGTGATAGCAGGTGAACTCTCCGTGCCTGTGCTTTACCCCCAAATCCTCAAATGTGATCTTCCGTGTTGTCTCGGCATATAGCTCGACAATATCATTCGCTGGACAAGCTAGTTTTATGCGACTCTGATTCACGTACGGTAAATCGATAGTTAGTACGACCTCTGTCGCACCCACGAAGAGGTTGTAGAGAGGCTCGATGCAAGCTGCAGCAACATTCCAACCTGATCCATGTTGGGTAGTCCCTTCAGGTTGACTCATGGATTAAGCACTACTCCTACTGATACTGAACTCACGGATCTTCATCCGTATAGAGGTGGGAGGTCGTACTCATGTGGCTTATTCATTTTCGTCATCTCCTCCTGTGTTCGGTGCATCATATCTTTCGCGCGCAACCGGATTTCTTCTCCTCTCCTCAGCAGCTCTGAAACGTCGATGTCCAAGTTGAGAATCTTGTTGACGGCAGTGAGCGCCGCAGCAGCCGCTTCGGGGTCAGGGTAGTTGTAGTGGGATTGAGTCAGCAACGTTATTGCTGGGACTGAATTCTCGGCACACTTCCTAAGCAGCAATCCATACGCACCAACTATGTAACCCTCCTCCAATACTTCAGCGGCGCCGTTCAGCTTTGATTCGAGTTCCTTGCTTGACAGCGCGGCGAAGACCTTGGGCATGTCGATATCTTGGCGATTGGCAACGGCCATTCCGCCCAGAGAAAGCATCAATTGAATGTTCTTGGCTTGTCCCCATTTGACGAGATTATCTGCCATTGGTCTAAGAAGCGAAACGGGAATCGCCGTTTCGCCTATTATTACGACCAATGATTTGCCTGCGAAGA
The DNA here is from genome assembly GCA_964598845.1 of uncultured Candidatus Bathyarchaeia archaeon. Classification (GTDB taxonomy): domain Archaea; phylum Thermoproteota; class Bathyarchaeia; order 40CM-2-53-6; family 40CM-2-53-6; genus FEN-987. The sequence continues at coordinate 42,146 of CAZRDM010000011.1, read as the reverse complement.
TCCGAATCGGAGACTTGGGGAGACCGCCATGCAAGACGATCATGGGGGGCAGCAGATCCGACTCTATCGAACCCACTTCATCTAGCTCAAGTGAACGAACCATATGCGAAGCTCCCAGCAAGCCAACAAGTCCTACATCAGGTAAACCGTTTACGACGACCGGTTTCTTCGGTATATGTCCTGTCTCTACTATTCGAAAGCCGTCTTTCTCAGACAGCCTCTTTGACATAACCTGAACACATCCACATACGCGTACTCTGCGCCAACCAAGGTTAAGCGGTAATTAAATGGTTCGTCATGACGCTCAAAGAACTTTTAGTATGACGTAAACAAGCGTGACGTTCTAGAGATGTAGAGCATGAGCGCCCTGGAGTCCCTTGGGAGGTCACTCAACGAGGCGGTTAAGAAACTGCTTAGACTGGCCGTTGTCGACGAGAAAGCCGTTAAGGAGTTGGTTCGCGACTTACAGAGGGCGCTTCTCCAATCCGACGTTAATGTCAACCTAGTTCTTCAGATATCACAAGCCGTAGAAAAGAGATCTTTGGAGGAAAAGCTTCCACCGGGCATATCCCGGCGTGAGCATGTTATCAAGGTCCTGTATGAGGAGTTAACTCGCTTCCTTGGAGAAGAACCTGGCAAGATCACCATCGAACCGGGAAAGACGCAGGTAATCATGCTTGTCGGCATTCAGGGCACCGGCAAGACGACTTCCGCCATAAAACTCGCACGTTTCTATCAGAAGCGCGGCCTGCGTCCCGCAATAATTTGCGCTGACACTTACAGGCCGGGTGCGTTCGACCAACTGAAACAACTTGCCGAGAGGATCAATGTTCCGGTCTACGGTGAACCAACCTCTGGGGATGTTCTGCGAATGGTTAAGCGAGGTATGCAACAATTCGCTGGCGAAAGGTGTGACCTGATAGTTATTGACACAGCTGGTCGGCACAAGGATGAAGGAGCTCTCATGTCCGAGATGAAAGATCTCGCCAAACTGATTCAGCCAGACGAGATCGTCTTGACAATCGACGCCTCGATCGGCCAGGCAGCTATGTCTCAGGCAGCGGCGTTCAATGAAGCCACCAAGATTGGCTCTATCTTGGTGACCAAGCTCGATGGAACTGCTAAGGGAGGTGGAGCGCTTTCAGCCGTCGCCGCCACCCACGCCAAGATCAAGTTCCTAGGAACAGGCGAGAAGATCGATGATCTCGAACAGTTCATTCCCTCAAGTTTCGTTGGACGCCTACTCGGAATGGGCGACATTAAAGCCCTAGTCGAGAGGGTTCGAGAAGCAGAGATCGTTATTCCTGAGAAGAAAGCGCGAGCCTTCATGGAAGGAAGGTTCAGCCTCAAAGACATGTACGACCAGATGGTCGCCGTCCGAAAGATGGGACCGCTTAAGAAACTGGTGGGAATGGTCCCAGGAGGCCTAAACATTCCCGACGATGCTATGGAAACTGCGGAAAAGAAACTGGATTCTTGGCGCGTCATCATTCAATCAATGACCAGGGCAGAAATCGAGGAGCCCAAGCTCATGGATTCTTCGAGGGCAAGAAGGATCGCCAGAGGCTCGGGAACGAGCGAGAAGGAAGTCAAAGAGCTGGTCAACCAGTACTTCTTGATGAAGAAGATGATGAAGAGCATGAAACGGCGCGGTGCTGCCTTGGCCAGAAAGATGCCGTTCCCGATACGAACCTAGTCAGATTGAAAATTAACAGAAGAAAATCGAGATCGCGTTCCGGTGGTCGAGAAAGTTAATTAGCGTCCCAGTTGGTCTGCTATCGAAATTCAAGGGCATGACCTATGAAACGCTCTAAGGGTTATCGTTCGAAGACGCGATCCCTCCTCCGGAAGAGACGACGAGAGAGAGGCAAGATAGGGTTGAGTCGGATCCTCAGAGCATATCAACCTGGAGACAAGGTTACGATTCTACTCGAACCCTCACTTCAGAAGGGCATGCCTCACAGGCGTTACCATGGAAGAGTTGGGATAGTCCGCGGAAAACGTGGGAAATCCTACGTTGTACATGTTCAGATGGGAAGCGAGGTTAAGCACGTAATCGCGCGCCCGGAGCACCTTTCACCAGCACATTGAGTTGAATCATTTGCCAAGAAAGGTCATCGACTCAAAGCCGATTACCATCGCTGAAGGCAAGAGAGTCCTAGAACGGACGAGGGAGGAGGAGCTCGGAGAATTTCAGAGGCGCACGTTAGACTACGCCTCGAAGTTCACAAGGATTTCACCAGCAAGGACTGAGAAGCTCATCAGGGAGCTAACCGACAAGTATCAGCTCGATAGAAAAGAAGCAATCCAGATAGCGAATTGTATGCCACGCTACCTTGAAGAGCTCCGGTCCATCCTCACTGTAAAGGGACGGATTGTCGGAGGAACGCAACTCGAAGACATTCTCAAGCTTGTGAACAACTACCGTGAAGAGAAAGCCCGAGACTGATTTTCCTCTCTAAGATAGGAAGGCTTTTTTGCCTCCCAGCGCATCTCACTAGATGGATGCGCCGGACCTTGCGAAATTTTCCTTTTGGCTCTTTAGATCCTACAATTGACAAGACGGAACGCATGGTCCGACTCTACTAGAGTACGATTAAACCCAACGATTTCTGGAGAGGAAAAGACATTGAGCGAGCATAAGGGAACTACAGTCGAGAGAGAACGTTCCAGTCAGCCTCTACAGAGATTCAGATCGGCCGGCGCAACCTCAGAAGGAGGAGCCCCTTCTCGATTATACGAAGAGTACGCGTACGTGCTCGACTACCTGCAGTTCGGAAGACCTGGCACAGATAAGTCCAGACACCTTGCCCTTCCCACGGTTCAGGTGATAGGTGAAACTTACTTCACCGTGCTCGAAGCTGAACTACGAATCGGCATCCAAGTCAGCTTGGATGAACGAGTCTATATAGGGAAGGAACGGCGCGAGAAAGTCAACAGAATAATCGGGAGAATAAGTTACAATGATTTGACGGCCAACGCGAAAGCGGAGCTACCAGCAGTCCTTGAGAAGCTTATCCAGACTCAGGAACAGCGCTTCGTCTCCTTCTTCAACAATTCACAGGCGATAACGCCACGCATGCATGCGTTAGAGCTTCTACCCGGAATAGGGAAGAAGTCGATGTGGCAAATAATCAACGCTCGCGAGAAGAAGCCCTTCGCTGATTTCAAGAACATTCAAGAGCGAACGAGTATAGGCGACCCTGTCAAGGTCATCGCAAAGAGAATTCTCGATGAGCTCAGCGGGGGAGAAAAGTACCGTATATTCTCCAGAGCATTGTAGAACCAAGAACCGCGCAGAAGAGCGGTGGCCATTGGCACATAGGGTAATCATGCACGCAGATCTCGACTACTTCTATGCGCAATGTGAAGAGAACCTGAACCCAAGCATCGCCGGAAAACCAGTAGTTGTATGTGTATACTCAGGGCGGACTCTCGAAAGCGGGGTCGTCAGTAGCTGTAACTATGAGGCAAGGAAGCTTGGAGTAAGGGCTGGAATTCCAATAGGCAGAGCAAAGAAAGTTCTCGGATCGCTTGAAGGTAGCTTTCTTCCCATGAATAGACCCTTGTACGAGCAAGTGTCCGATAGAATTATGGATTTATTAAAAGAGCACGCGGATTCCTTCGAGAAAGTCGGCATAGATGAGGCCTATCTTGACATTTCGTCATCTACAAGCCGAGACTTCGAACAGGCTCGAGAGGTCGCTCTCAAATTAAAGGAAGAAGTCCTTAGTCGGGAGCAGATAACCTGCTCGATTGGAATTGCACCGAACAAACTACTCGCAAAGATTGCGTCAGACTACGAGAAACCAGATGGCCTCACCTTGGTGAGACCCGGAGAAGTCAAACAATTCCTTGCAAAAATGTCTGTGAGCAGAATCCCTGGAGTAGGAAAGAAGGTCGAAGAGAAACTCACCAAGCTCCGTGTCAGAACGATCGATGAACTTTCCGAACTCAGCGCGACATTACTGATTGAAACCTTCGGAAGGAGGCTGGGTAACTATCTCTTTAGAACGGCTCGCGGAGAGGACGATGAACCGGTAAGAGGAAGAGAAAGACTAACTCAACTCAGTAGGATCGGAACATTAAGGAGCAACACACGCGACCTCTCGGAAATCGCACCTCTCATAGAAGAACTTGCAGTTTCCGCAACAAGGAAACTTGGAGAGAATGCGTTGAACTGCCGATCGATAGGAATCATCGCCATCCTTGACGATCTAAGCATTCATAGCAAGACGAAAACCCTCGAAACGCTCACTTCCGACGAAACGATCATCAAGCAATCCTCTAGGGAACTAATCGAATATTTCCTGCAGTCCACCCCAAACGCCATCCTGCGAAGAGTCGGAGTAAAGCTGTCAGGGCTGTCAAGCAGGAGAGGTCAAAGGCATATCGTAGAGTTCCTAAACGAAAGTACTCCAACCGACCAATGAATACGATCATTAGGAGTCGAGGAACAAGGCGTGGCTTGGGTGCGACGCGAACTTGACACATTGGGGATCCCGCCCCTCAGACGTTTTGGACAACACTTTCTCGTCGACAAGATTGTGAGAGACCAACTAGTCAAACAGGCTGAACTCAAAGAGCATGACACCGTCGTTGAAGTAGGACCCGGCCTAGGGTTCTTGACAGCAGCTCTCACGGCCAAGGCAGGTCGAGTAATCGCGATTGAAAAGGACAGAACATTGGCCAAGTATCTGCAAAATCGATTTCTCACCCACCGCAATCTCACAGTGGTTCAAGGTGACGCGTTGACCTTCCAGATTCCTGAACAGGCAAAGATCGTATCAAGCCCACCCTACAACATCTCATCGAAGCTTGTACTCCTGATTCTGAAGAGTCCGTTCAAGCTCGCATCATTACTACTACAGAATGAATTCGCAAGAAGGCTCATTGCAGTGAGCGGGTCACCCGACTACGGAAGACTAACAGTCATGCTTCAAAGTCGAGCCCACGCGGAATTGCATGTGACGGTGCCACGCACGGCCTTCTACCCACAGCCTAGGGTCAACTCAGCGCTTGTTACGATTAGCCCTCTAGCCGAAGCTCCAAAAATAAGGAATGAGACATTGTTTGCTGAAATGGTGCGAGTACTGTTCACTCAACGACGAAAGCGGTTGAGAGGCGTCTTGACGAAATACCTCATCTTAAGATTCCCCGAAGACTGGAAGCAAATGCTCGATAGAACCACAATTCCTGAAAAGTGTGTCTTCGAAGCTAGTATACAGGAATTGGTAGCGTTGTCGAATCAGATCGCTACAGCCAGTGCCGATTACGGAAGTAAGCGTGATCAACGTGTCGATTAGAGTAATCCTAGCGGAGCCGGAGAAATCAGGAAACATCGGCGCCATAGCTCGTTCAATGAAAAACTTTGACCTAGAGGATATGTGGATCGTTAACCCAAAAAGCCCTGTTGATAGCGAGGCCAGAGCTTATGCTATGCATGGTCTCGACATCCTCAACTCGGCAAAGATCGTTGAGACACTCAGTCACGCGCTCAAAGATATCGACATGGTAGTTGGCACTAGCTCAATCACAGCGACTGACACATCCAACTTATCCAGATCATCCATCACAGCAGAAGAACTGGCCAAGAAGGTCAGCACCTCAAGAGGTGCTATCGGAATAATCCTTGGTAGAGAAAGCTCCGGACTTAACAATCAGGAAGTAGAGATGTGCGATTTCATTGTGACAATACCCGCAAGCCGAGCCTATAACGTACTCAACGTAGCCACCGCAGCGTCAATCATCTTCTATGAGATCTTCAAGGAAAAAACAACAACGAGAACAGTCGAGCTGGCCCCCGAGTCGTCAAAACAACGGCTTCTACATCTATTTGACACCGTAATGATAGAGTGCGATATGCAACCTCACAAACGGAAACTTACTCAGCGAGCTCTCCGCAATGTCATTTCACGATCATTCATCTCTAGTCGCGAAGCGTCACTCCTCATCGGGGCGTTCAGAAAAGCCTACTCAAGACTAGTGTAGACTTAAGTACTGCCAAAGCACTGTCGATGGCCTCGTTGAGTGGACGAATCATGAAGGGTAGAAATTACAGACAACCCAAAGGTCAACCATACACCCGGGAAGAATACATCCACGGTGCCCCGCCCCCGAAGATATCGAAATTCATGATGGGAGACACCAAATCGAATTTCGAATACAGATTCTCACTGGTAGCACAGGCCCCAGTTCAAATAAGGCACAATGCTCTCGAAGCCGCCCGTGTAGCGGCTAACAAAGTCCTCTTCGACGCCTTGGGCGAGACGGGTTACAAGGTACATTTACGTGTCTACCCCCATGTCGTCCTGCGAGAAAACCGTATGATCGCTACGGCTGGCGCAGACAGACTGCAGGAAGGAATGAGAAGAGCATTCGGCAAACCAATGGGAAGAGCAGCCAGAGTCAAGCCCAGTCAATCTCTCATAGATGTCTATGTGAATGGCAACGCTGTCGAAGCTGCGAAGCAGTCTCTCCGAGTTGCGTCAACGAAGCTTCCAGTTGCCTGCATCATCTCCCAAGAGAAACTGATGATACAGACCGCACAAGTGCCCCAACCGTAGAAGCTGCTCTTTAGGCAGAACTAGTCTTCAAGAAAACAGCGTCTTGTCCCATTACTTCTGGCTTAGAGCCCCGCAGGAATCTCGCAAGACACCCGTTCTGAACGTGTCATATGAGGTGCCGCATAAGGGAACGGTTAAGTTAGGCAGTCGTCCAGCTAGCCTACAGTCAAGGAATGTACCAACTAGAAGAAAACCGTATCATTGATGAGATCAAGAAAAGAGGAGCTAGAAGAGTCCTTCTTCAAATGCCCGAGGGACTGAAGCCTCTCGGCTTCGAATTCGCGAAGCTACTGGAAAGAGAAACCGACGCGGAGCTCTTCATTTCAGGAGATCCATGCTACGGGGCTTGTGATCTTGCGTTATACCCGAAGCAACGTGTCCAAGCGGATCTGCTGGTCCATGTTGGACATGCGGAGATTCCAGGGGAATTTTCCGAAGAGGATGTATTATACGTCGAGGCTCGTGCTGCCGCCTCGATCGACGAAGCGATGCTTCAAGCCGTCCAGTTGCTTGATAGTGAACACGTGATAGGTCTCGCCTCTAACATTCAACATGTACACCAGATCGATAGGGCAAAGAAGATTCTAGAAGAACATGGGAAGCAAGTACTGATCGGTCGCTCCTCGGGATGGCTCAAGTACGCTGGACAGGTGTTGGGATGCGACTATGGCAGCGTTCGAGCGATTTTTGAGAAAGTGGAGGCAATTGTCGTTCTAAGCGGAGGGGAGTTTCACGCTCTCGGAATACCTCTCGCCACCGGCAAACGCACTATCGTAGTCGATCCATTCCAGCAGACCGCCAAAGACATGACTGAAACATGCAGAAAACTTCTGCGTAAACGATGGATCAACATCACCCGCTTCAAAGAAGCCAAGAAAACTGGGATCATTCTTGGCTTGAAGAGCAGCCAAACGAACATGCCGCTGGCCCGCCGACTCAAGAAAATGTTGGAGGAGAATGGGTATTCCGTAGTTTTGATCTGTGCTAATGAAGTGATACCAGAAACCCTAGAGTCTTTCACCGATCTTGAGGCTTACGTACAAATTTCGTGCCCTCGGATAAGCACGGATGATCAAGACCGTTATCGAAAGCCGATTCTAAACCCCGAAGAGGTCATGGTCGTATTGGGAAAGAAGACCTGGGAAGACTACACCAAAGGAATGACTCTGGAGGAGTGGCATTAGGTATCGTGCCTCGCATCACCGCCCTACAGGGTGGATGACTTGGAGAAAGAAGAGGTTTCGCGCAGAACGATCAAGTACCGGAAGCAGGATCTCGCCATCGCGCTTCAAGGGGTTAGCATTCACCCCCGTCCAAAGGTCACGCTTGAACAATACACAATCCCTGCTGACTTGGCCGCGGAGATGCTCTTTCTTGCCTGCTATGTGCACGGAGATATCGAAGCGAAAACAGTCGCAGACCTCGGCACCGGAACAGGGCGGCTGGCAATAGGCGCCTCCATCCTGGGAGCACGAGAAGTGGTCGGAATTGATCTGGACAACTTGGGTTTGAACGAAGCCAAGAGGAGTGGTAGGCTACTCGATGCTGAAGTGGATTGGGTTCTAGGCGATATTGGGGCATTGCGTGGACCATTTGATACGGTTGTCATGAATCCTCCGTTTGGAACTAAGCAAGCGCATGCGGACATCAGATTCCTACGCGTCGCGCTGAAATTGAGCGGGGTAATCTATAGCATACACAAGTCTTCTACACGCGCGTTCATTGAGCGATGGTTGAATGCACATGAATCAAAGGTTCATACAGCAATAAGAACTAGGATGGAAATTCCTCATCAATTTGATTTCCACACCAAGAAGAAGCATCACGTAGACGTTGACCTACTGAGGATCATTCGCAGGTAGGGGCAACTCATGCGGCACCTTATATACGGGACTGTAATCTAAGCGCTCGCGAATCTGTGAAGTAGCAAGAAGATAAGTCGCGGATTCCGCGAGCTTCGAAGAAGAATATCTGTTTCGGAGTTAAGTCTAATTGAGTAGGACAGCACGTGAAGTAAGTCACCCCGTGATCCTAGGGGATAGGCTGGGCGTCGTAGAGGAATTTATCCCTGGACCTGGTACCTACGAGCAGGAAGGCACCATCTACGCGAATTTCACTGGAACTGCAAGAATTGATACTAGAAATAAGCGTGTAACGGTTGTACCCATCACAAGAATACCGGTCCTTCCCAAAGAAGGGACGACGGTGCTCGCATCGGTGACTCATGCTCAGGAGAAGATGGCTACGGTGAGTATCTGGAAAATTGATGGAAGGACACTGCAGAATCCTTTCACCGCGATCCTCCATATTTCTTCATCAAGTCCCAGGTTCGAAAGAAACATGTCGGACGTTTGCAAAGCGGGCGACATCCTCCGAGCGAGGGTAATAGATACGACCAACAGGATCCCGCAATTGACGACGGCTGGAAGAGGTCTGGGAGTGGTGAAGGCCTTCTGCTCGAAATGCGGGGCAGTGCTGACGATAATGAACAGGAGACTTCAATGCTCCTCATGTGGAAATATAGAGAGAAGGAGACTCGCTGAAGACTACGGAAAGTCAGGGGTGTCTTAGATGGAAGTGAAAGTCATTTCGAAGACGAAGAACGAGTTAAGATTCGAGATAATAGGAGAGGACCACACGTTCTGCAATCTCCTGCAGAATGTTCTCCTCGAAGACAAGAACGTTGAGATTGCAGGATACGACCAACCTCACCCACTAATAAGATCAAGCATAGTCTACATGAGGACGAAACGTGACGCGTCGCCTGAGAAGATACTGCTAAACGCCTTGTCCAATATCCAAGCGCGCAACAATGAGTTCAATGAGAAATTTGCGAAAGCCGTCGGAACAATCTGATGAGTAATCTCGAGCATATTCGCCAAATCATGCGCGATAAGGGACTGGCGAGTCTAGGGGACGCATACGTTAATTTTGTCTATTCTTTGGCTCTGACTGAAATAGGTGGTCATCCTCGAGCGGCTAAGGTTAGCGACCGTGTCCTGGCGGAGGCGTTTAGGCTCGCGGGACTGCGAGATTTTCTTGGGACACGTGTGACGAAGAAGGATCTCGCAAACGCTTCTGAATCCATCCTAGCAGAAGCTTACCGTAGGAAGATCATAACGATCGAGAATAGTGTAAGAACCCTTGCTCAGAATCCAGATGGCCCAGCAGCCGGACTTCCAGAATTACTAAAGCTTGCAGCTCAAAAGTTGAGTGCGAAGTAGCTGAGGAGCTGATGGTAATCAAGAAAGAAGCAAGGATACTTGGTCTAAGCGCTCCCAAGGTTAAATGGGATAAGGTCCCAGTAGTCGGCATCGTCTTCAGAGGAAGCCTGTGGCTTGACGGCGTATTGACATGTTGGATACGAAAAGATCAAGGCGATTATATTTCTCCTTTAGCTAGAGCAATACGTCAATCGAAGCAGTACTCACAAATCCGTGCCGTCATTCTATCGAGAGCAGACCTAGTGCCTGGAAATCACATCGATATCGCCGCTTTGGCTGACGTGATCGGCATACCTGTGATGGCAATTAGTGACGAATATCGTAGCCCAAGAAAGTCACAGAAACCCCGAAGAGCGATGAAGACAATGCATTATGGGATCAAGATACGTGGCAGGCACACCTGGGTGAAGGCTACCGGGATAAGTTACGATATGGTGGGCGAAATCTTTGGGGTCAGCTGCGCGGAGGGGCGAAGCCTGCCCGAAGCTGTTAGAGTTGCGGACGTGGTCGCAAGGAGTCTGAAGTCGAAGTTCTACGGGATGCACCAAGTAACCCTTAAAAGGAACCCACAGGGATTGGCCTAGCCGGTCGTTATCGAAAGTGCAATTTTGCCCAAAATGCGGGTTGGCGCTTCTCCCAACTAAGAAACAGAAGTCCGTTGTACTCAGCTGTCCGAAATGTGGGTATGAAACCAAGCGCTCAGACCGCACGATACAGAGACTCGAGCAACAGAAAGAGAACGTAGTTGTCATAGGCAAGGAAGAGCAGAAGATTCGAACCTTGCCCAAGACTAGGGTAGACTGCCCCAAGTGTGGGCATAAAGAGGCATTCTACTGGCTTGTTCAGACGCGTGGTGCAGACGAATCATCTACCCAGTTCTTCCGCTGCGTAAGTTGCGGGAGCACATGGCGTGAGAGCTCCTAGATTTCGCTTCTTAGGTTCAGACCGCTCAATTAAAGTACGAAAAGACATCTCACTAAACGTCGTCGAGTATTTGGTGGTTGAGAATTGTTCAAGGCAACGATCGGTGATGCTAGACTCTGGAAGAATCTTCTAGCTGCCATTTCGACATTAATAGAGGAAGCGGATTTCAATGCTACTCCCGAAGGGATCAAACTCAGGTCTATGGATCCATCTCATGTAGCGATGGTTGACTTTGAGTGGAACAAATCTGCTTTCGATGAATACACATGCCTTCAACCAACTAAGATTCGTTTGAACGTGACCGATATTGTCAAGAAACTACGCGGCGCAGGCTCGGAACCCTTGGAGATGTCCTACGATGAAAACACTCGGAAACTGAGCATGGTGATCAAAGGAAAATGGAGAACGACCTTCACGCTTCCCACACTCGATCCGGGCGACGAAGAAGTCCCAACGCCAAAGATCACTTTCACCTCGAAGATCAAGATGATCAGTTCAAGCTTCAAGGATATTATCGACCAGATTCAGACCGTTAGCGACAATGTTCGCTTCGAAAGTACTCAAGAGAGATTCGTGGCGGAAGCGGTTACGGAATTGAGTGGTGCAAAGATCGAGTTGGAAAAGGGAAGTGACGTGCTCTTGGAGTTGGAGGTCAAAGAGCCATGCAAGGCAACCTTTAACTTGAATTACCTTGCGGAAATCTCTAAGGCTGGATCCGTGGCGGCTGAGATCGTCACAGTGGAGTTCTCGACGAACATGCCTGTGAAGCTCGAGTATGAGATGCCCCAACAAGGTAAGTTACTCTATTATTTGGCTCCCAGAATCGAGGCGGAGTAGTAGGAGCAACGCGAACAGACCCACGCACTTCAAACTCATATTGCCTCACGAGAGGCAACTATAATGCAAGCACTACTGACGAAACTTGATCTTGCAAAATTTCCTTTCACAATTGAAGCCTCGGACTTCATAAGATCATTCAACCTAGAGCCCGCGGAACTGGGGAAACCTGAGTTCTTGCCAATCCTTGAACGAGCCATCGAACGAGTTAAACAGGCCGTTCTCGGCGGGAAGATCTCCACCGATCTAACACAGGAAGACGTTGACATTCTCGCCTATCCGACAGCTCTAATGTTGATAAGCGCTATTGGAGACGATAGAACTCGAAGACGCTATGCGCTCGTCGAAGCAAAGAGAGCGTATCAGCTGTTGAGGGAAGAACCTCCCGAGAAACTGCTTCAGATCGCAACAGGTTCCTTTGGATGGGATACTAGGCTAGCAGATCGGGAGATTGGCGGAACTCACTTCGATTTCGCTCTGCACTTCAGGGACTACGTACGCAATTCCGCAAGAATACATGACTTGAAGTGGAAACTGGTCAACAGGATTCTCACGGAGGGCTATGTTCTACTGCCGCGCGAAGATTTCGCTCGTCTCTTGGAGGAGGAAGTTCAGACGAAGGTACTTACGAAGACATCCGATTCACAAATAGCTCTGCCAAATGAACTGGAAGCACACGTGGAGCCTCTTCGTTCAGTCTTGAAGGTTCGCTCCCAGTATTTTGCCGCCGATGAGATGCCAAGAGCAGTCATGACAATAGCCATGCCGCCATGCCAGAAGAATCTACTTAGTCTTCTCCAAACCGGCAAACACATTTCACACATGGGAAGATTCGCTATGGCGGCGTTCCTACTGAATGTCGGAACTAGCGAGGAAGAACTGCTCAAAATGTTCAAGTCATTTACGGACTTCGATGAGAGAATGGCGAGGTACCAAGTGGAGCACATAGCGGGGAAACGTGGTTCACGAAGAAAATATACAGCCCCCAACTGCCATACAATGCAGACTCACGGTCTTTGCGTGAACCCTGACCAGTTATGCGCCCAAATAACTCATCCATTATCTTACTATCGAAAGAAGGCCGCGATCATTTTCAGGCAAAGGAGAAGGAAACGCCTTCGCGGTACTGCCAAGAAGTGAACTGGGAATTACTAGTGAGGAAAACGGTTCCATTTCTGAGCATCATAATTCTAACTCTAGCCGTTGCCCCCATAATGAACAGCATGGAGGCCCCCCTACTTAACACAATTGAGCTAGACTCTCGTCAACAGATACCGGAAGACGCAATCTCAGTGCTTGTTTCAAGTGACCACGATCTCAAGCCACACGAAGTTCAGCTACTCACTAGCTTGGGAACTGTGACGACGATTGCAGGTCCCATTGCTGTTCTACACATTCATGCCAGTTCATTGACAAAGGTGGAGAAGCTACCATTCATTTCGCAAGTTCAGAAACCGCGCTCACTCAATGTCTATCTGGAAAAAAGCGTACCCGATATTGGAGCGGTCACGGTGTGGCATGAGGTTAAGGATCCTTATGGGCGAAATGTGACCGGTGAAGGTGTGGTAATCGGATTCGTCGATACTGGCATAGACACTACGCACCCCGATTTCATATTCCCTAACGGGACGACAAAGATCCTGTACGTCTGGGATCAGACGATCAAAGGTCGCCCGCCCGTGGGCTTTGGATACGGATACGAATGCGCTTGGAGCGAGATTCAGGCCAAGAGATGTCCAGAACATGATACTTTCGGTCACGGCACGCATGTGGCTGGAATCGCCGCAAGCACCGGGCAGGCGACTGCGAACTACACTGGAGTTGCTCCTGGCGCGGGTATAATTTTCGTCAAGAGCGGGCATGAAGTGTGCGGGGGTGCCAGCTGGACATTTGATGTTACTCAAATTCTTGACGGACTCAACTACATAGTGAAGAAAGCAGACGAACTTGGCAAGCGAGCCGTCATCAATCTGAGCCTAGGTGGAAACATTGGTGCGCATGATGGAACCGATCCCTTGGAGCTTGGGCTTGATGCTTTTGTTAGGGCAGGTACACCGGTCGTTGTCGCGGCCGGTAATTCAGCTCGCGACGATGGGCACGCTAGAGGACAATTGTCCCAAGGCGAAAGTGTCACTCTTGAAATAGCCGTGAAGCAAACCACGACCGCCCTTCAAATGGACGTGTGGTACTCGCCGCAGGACAGGATCGACGCCAGACTAACCACGCCTGACGGAAAGATCTACACGATTCCAACACCGCCCCGAGGAGTTACGAGCAGTTACGGGAATATCACCGGTTTGACCAGCGCGACCGATGTCGGCAAGGAATTATTTCTTGAGGTCAACTCACCAACATCACTTCCGAGTGAAGGCTGGAGCGTAACTTTGACTGCGGTCGAAATCAATTCTCAGGGCAAATGGGATGCTTGGCTTGATACCGCAACATGTTCCTTGCCGGGCGCCTTCTTCCTTCCCGGAGCTGCCTACGATATCGATCCTTACAACACCATAGGGATCCCAGGTACAGCGCGTTACGTGGTTACTGTGGGCGCTTATGTAACGAAGAGTTCTTGGAGGGGAATGAACGGCCAGACTCTGGGAATAAGCGCTACGGTCGGCGAGATTGCCCAGTTTAGCTCTTGGGGACCTACGAGGGATGGAAGAATCAAACCGGATGTGGCCGCTCCTGGGATGCTAATAACGTCCGCAAGATCAAGTAGCGTCCCGAGAAGAGAGACCGACCCTGATGCGTATCACAGAATTCTTGCCGGTACAAGCATGGCCACACCCCACGTAGCGGGGGCGATTGCCCTAATGCTCCAGTACGATCCCCATCTTCGAGCTGCCGACTTGCCGAGAATTCTCAGGGGAGCAGCTCTACTTGATTCACACACTGGATTGCTCGCCGGTGGATCTCCGATCTGGGGGTTTGGAAAACTTGACACCAGAACTGCAACGGGATTCTTCAGGGTAACGCTAATCGCGCGAGGGATACCAGAATCCCTCGAAGCATCGGTTCAAGTGGATGGAGGAGAATCACTGCGGCTAGCGGGAGATTCTTGGACGAACATACACTTCCTCAAGGGAGCTTCGCACACGCTCACAGCGGATTTTCTGCTCCAAGGAAAGACAGGGACGAGATACCGGCTGCAAGATGGAAACCTGACCGCGACCCAAAGCATCCTAAGGATTCTCAACTACACCACCCAGTACTTCTTGTCAGTGAACTCGCCTTATGACCAAACTACCGGAACAGGATGGTATGATGCAAACACAACTGTGAAGATAGGAGCCACAGCACGGGTTCCCGGCTCAAGCTTCCTCGGTTATTTGGGAGCTGAATACGTTCTGATCTATTGGGTTACTGACGATGCACAGATACTGAATGAATCGGTGACTGTTGACCGTCCGAAATCCGTGACGGCAGTTTATGTGCTCACCTATCCAGTTCAAACCTATGTGGCTATCATCGTTCTCTCGGCAGGAGTCATTCTAATCGTCTTGTTGACGAAACGGCGAATGGAAGGACCGCCGTGAACCACCTACTTCCTCCTGAGCAGTACGTCTGACCCTTCTATCTTCACTTCGTAGGCCACTTCGTCCTTCACGGGCGGTGGACTAACAACTTTGCCCGTTGTGAGATCAAACTGGCCTCCATGCCATGGGCAGATTACTATCCTACCGTCAAGTTCTCCTTCTTCTAATGGTCCTCCTCGATGGGTACAGATCGCCGTGATGGCGTAGAGGTTGCCCTCAACATTGGCCACGACGACTTCCTCTCCGCCGACCCTAACTCTCTTCATCTTGCCTGCGGGAAAATCACCAAGTTGACCGACTTTGACGTAGTTGTCACTCACTGATGTCTCACATCCCAATCCGTAATTCGGGCCCAGATTTATGGATTCACCGCTTCGCCTCAAAGCTATATTTGTGACGGATATACCTGAGCGCGTTCAGCGACCTGAGAGGAAGAAATCCTGCCGTCTAGGAGTCAAGCAACACTACGGTTCGACTTCCTGAGAGAGAATTTTCTAAACTACTACAAGAACAACGTGAGCTCCATCAAGGCCCCGTCCGACATGAAGGAGCGCGAATTTGGATTTCTACTCTTCAAGGAACGAATCATGGTAAGACACAAGGCCTTCCAAGATTTCGAAACGTTCACTCACACACTTCTCTCCCTCGCACCCTCTGACGTCTACTACTCCACAGCGTATTATAGACACCCAGATCTTGAAATGGATGAAAAGGGTTGGCTTGGCTCCGATATAGTGTTCGATGTTGATGCAGATCATATTGATACTCCATGCAAAGAAACCCATGACATGTGGGTCTGTCCCAAGTGTAATGAAAATCGGAGAGGGAGGAAGCCACCCAAATGCCCTGCCTGCGGTCACGAAAAGCTAGACGACAAACCCTGGCTGTGTGATCGATGCCTACTCGCGGCCAAGGAAGAAGTCTTAAAACTTATCGAACTCCTTGTTGAAGACTTCGGAATCAAGTCAGACGACATGCGCCTTTTCTTTTCAGGTCACAGAGGCTACCATCTCCACATAACCTCAGAATCGCTGAAGACGTTGGACGAGGTTCAACGAAAGGAGATGGTGGACTATGTGATTGCTCTAGGCTTGGACCCGGCAGAGCAGGGACTATACCAAGACCTGCTGGACGACAGGCATCCAATTGTTGTGGGCCCTGATCTAACCGACCCCGGGTGGCGTGGTAGACTAGCTAAGGGAATTTACGAAATTCTCACGGAGTTGGATGAAAGACAACTGGTCGAACTGGGATTCACTCGTGGAGCCGCCGCACAAATCCTGAATCAACGCGAGGCTATCAAGAAAGAATGGTCGAAGAGAATGCTCTGGAGCTCCTTCCAAGACAAATGGAAGATAAATGATAAGGTTTGGAGAAAAATCCTCGAGAAGGCCTTGACCTTGGTGGCGCTTCCAGCAAAGATCGACACCGTTGTTACAACCGACATTCATAGATTGATTCGCATGCCGGAAACCCTGAACGGTAAGACAGGTCTGAAAGCAACAACCATAGAGCTTGAACGGTTGGAAGAATTCGATCCTTTCCACGAACCAGTCGTCTTTGAAGGAAAACAAACAGTTTACGTGAAGGAGGCACCTGAGATGCGGCTGCGGGATGAGGTCTTGGGACCATTCGTGGATGAGAAGCTTGAACTGCCACTCGCAGCCGCAGTTCTGCTAGTCGCAAAGGGCGTTGCACTTCCGGTGGATCAGTAATGTACAAGGAACTCTATAGAGCTTGGAAGGCGGAGAAGGCCTCCCAAAAGTCCCAGTCTCTCCCTGATGATTTCTATCAACGCATAGCGGGCTATCTATCAAGCTTGGAAGAAGACGCGGCCGCAAGTGATCCGCGCACTCTCCAAGGTCGGCTGGTCATCAGGGAGAAAGAGTTGGCAGCACGTCTCCTATCCGAATTGAGAGAGGAAAGGTTGCGAAAGATAATGACTGCTTCAAGGGAGGGCCCCCCAATCGAAGCGAACAACCTTACGCGAGAAGAGAAAGCATTCGTCAACAGAATCAACGAGTCTCTATCTCTATTCAACAGTGAACAGCGAGACAAAATAGAGCGTGATGAGCAGCCCCAGGAACAGGACGAACTGACTGTTGTGAGATTCCTTTCCGACGTACCTGAGATTGTCGGTGTGGACTTGAAGATCTATGGTCCTTACAAGAAGGAGGATGTAGCCTCGCTGCCCAAGCAGAATGCTCAAGCACTCATCAAGCGAGGCGTTGCGAAGCAGATTGAAGTCAGAGAACTAGCCCAGATGTGACCTTGCTCTAACCTGGGGATCAAACCAGATCGATTAGAAACGAGTCTACGGAACCCAAACTGCATTCAGGTTGCAGAAGAAGTGCAAATCAAGCACTAAACAATAAATAGAGCGCGGGCCGCTACGTAGCGGACTCAGGCGGACGGCGATGAAGGTTCCCAAAGAAGTACACACCTACTGCCCCAAGTGCAAATCGCACACAGAACACCTAGTTACGCTCTACAAGAAAGGCAAGGATCGCGCGATGGCTATCGGAAACAGACGCCACGAGCGCGATGAACACGGTTACGGGGGGCAGAAGTTTCCGAAGCTCAAACGAACAGCCAAGACAACGAAGAAGCAACTGCTCAGATTCACTTGCAGAACTTGCGATACTGTGGTCTACCGTTTCGGAATCAGACTTCGAAAACTTGAGATCACCTAGGCGAGACCGCGCACGTCTGCCGCGATATCTTCAAGTCTCTGCTCGCCAGTTCGATATTTTATCACCTTGGCTGGGACGCCTACCGCAATTGCGTTGGCCGGGACGTCCTTAGTCACAACGGAACCCGCGCCAACTATCGCGTTCCTTCCGATTCTAACCGGAAAGATAACTGTAGAGCCAACCCCGATCCAAGCTCCGTCTTCGATCGTGATATCTCCCGTCCTCCTAGGGTCATGAGCGATCAGGATTGAGTGGCCGCTCAAGAGAACATTACTTCCGATCTTGACCTTGCCTTTCACGTACACGCAATCTATCCATGTGTCACCACCAATCAGAGTGTTCTCGCCGACAACAACTCCCAGTCGCCTGTATAGTATAACACGTAATCTGTTTGAGGGAGCGTGGCGTGCGAGCATTCGCACGAAGCTCTCCCATACAACTCTAAGGCTTCTCAAGGTCGACATGGACCAATATGCCTCCAGCAAACCTCCGAATGCCCGGACACCTTTCCGCGAACCATTCTATCGGTCTCCACACTCTTAACGCGAGGCTTCCTCCCATGATGGGTGAGAAACCAACCATACTCATCTTTGGTGAGAAACCAGCCGCGGAAACGTACTTCCCAACTTCATCAGGCGAAGGATGCTCAGGACTTGTGACTACTTTCCTTAGATGCTTTTCGTAGAGGCGCCTTAGGCTAAGCCTGTTCGACTCGAATATTATTACGCGCTTCTTGGCTACCCGCCCCATCTCCTCGATCATAGTCAACTTGTTATCCACTAGGTAAAGGCAACTCGACTCAAAACTCACGTCAAATGAATTATCCCGAATTGGGAGACGTTGGGCATCGGATCGTACAGCATCCTCGACTCGTTCTTTAGCCCTCTTCAGCATAGGGACACTCAGGTCGCATGCCACTACTCTGCATGGAAAATCCTTGCTCAATGTCGCGGGTCCGGCTCCTACATCCAATACCGAGTCATTCGTGTCTAGGAGGCGTAGAACAGCTCTCAAACGTCTTTCTCTAACATGCTCTCCGCGTGTAGTGCCAAGCTTCCAAGACAACGTCTCGTAGCTATCGGGATCCTGCCATCCGCTCGTATTCCTCGCAGAGCTCAGCATAAGTTCGGACCTGCGCCTCCTTTCTGGTTACATATTCAAAGACCGAACGAACTTCGTCACGTCGTTTCCTTCTGAAGCCGTATTTGTCTATGTAGTTTGGGTGAATCATGTAGATGTTCAGTTCTTTCTGGAGCATTATTTCCTCGAGTCTGGCGATAGGCTCTCCGTACGTGATATCCCTGTAGCTTGGAAAGAGCAAAATTCTCCTATTCGATAAATGCAGGAATTCAGGTTTCTCTATTTGGTAGACTCCGGTCGCGTCATAACGAAAACCAGCAAGCATCGAGGAATAGGGATTGTGGTAGGCAAGGTACCGGTGCTTCCGTGTTATCGCATGCGCTATCAGGTCCACCAAGTCACGACCGTGATATGAGATTCCTACGATGGATCTGCCAACTGTTCGTTCCATCTCAGCCTTCTGTTCAGCAAGCCTTTCCGGGAGGACCTCATCGGCATGCAAGGCAACTTCAGACTCGGTGTCAAGTAACTCTGTAAGAATCTCCGGCGTAGGGGTGGTACGTGCAGGAATGAACATGAAGGAGGCTTTGATTCCGAATTCCTTCATCAATTGAATTACTGTTCCAAGATACTTCAGGTAGCCCTTCCTTAGGTGCAGCCGATTCAATACTAATGATCCTGTCGGCGTATCCACGTCGATCCGGAAAACCACCTGCTTCTCCGACAACGTTTGCACTGGGAGGGGTTGTTAGGAAAAGCGTAGCCATAACACTTATGTGGTTAGTTCCTGATGCAATTCGCTTTCCACTAAGAAAAGTCCGGGTGGTCGAGAATGGTCAAAGATGAACTGATTCCGAAGCCTCGAAGCAGTTTCATTCGAGTCAAATGCCCTAAGTGTGGCAATGAGCAGGTAATTTTCGACAGACCCTCCCTCGCACCGCACTGTTCCGTATGCGATGAAGTCTTGGCTCAACCTGCTGGTGGGCGACCGAAACTCAAAGCTGAAGTAGTTCAAGAGCTTGGATAGGGCTAGCACAACATGTCAGCTCCTTCACAGTACCCAGAGGTCGGCGACCTTGTAGTGGCAACTGTCAAGCGCGTCGTCGATTATGGGGCGTACGTAAAACTCGATGAATATGAAGGAGTTGAGGGCCTCATTCACATTTCGGAGATCGCGAGCACGTACGTCAGGAACATCAGAGTTCACGTGAGAGAAGGTCAGAAACTTGTTCTGAAGGTATTGCGAGTAAGCCCTCAGAGGGGACAGGTCGATCTCTCGCTCCGCAGGGTTACGGGACGCGAGAAATCAGAGAAGATGCTTGAGTGGAAGAAGGTGAGGAAAGCTGACTCGATAATCAAGGGAGCCGCTGAACGGCTCAAACTAAGTGACGACGAAGCATCGAAGGTGAGGACTCTGATCTACGAGAAATTTGACAATCCCTTTGATGCTTTCGAGGAAGTAATAGACGAGGGGGAGGTAACATTCACTAAGCTTGGTTTGAGCGAAGATTGGGCTAAGGCTCTGACAGAAGTCGCGCGCACGAAGATAAGATTGGAGAAGGCAAAAGTAACCGGTAGCGTGGAGCTTACGTGCACCAGGTCTGCGGGCGTGGAGGCAATTCGTCAGGCTTTGCGTGGGGTGAAGAAAGTCAAGAAGACCCGTGGAACAAGCATAAAGGTGTACACGATTGGCGCCCCACGCTACAGGATCGAGGTTAGAAGCAAAGAAATCACAGACGCCCAGGCAACATTAAACCTGGCCATCGAAGAAGCGTTGACCGCCATCAAGGGTCTTGGCGGTGAAGGACGTAGACTCAGTTGAAGTGGCTGCTGAGAAAGTGCCCTACATGTAAGGTTTACACATTGAAACAGACATGTCCGAAGTGCGGCGGCGAAACTGTGACTCCCCATCCACCTAAATTCTCTCCGCATGACAAGTACGCGAAGCTAAGACAACCTGTGAAAGTGAATTCCTGAGAACTTGTCGCTCCGGTTCAATTCATGTCTTAGTCGCAATTGTGACGGGCAGACTTTGAGCTTCGTTGTAGTCCCGGGTAGCGTTCAGGACAACAACAACTTGGAAGGTTCCGGAGACATCGACCTTCCAAGTGTAGTTCATAGACGTCGAAGTCATTATGAAGCTCTTGATTTTCGTGTAGGTTTGGTTGTCTAGAGTGTATTGCAGCGTTACGTTCGCTTCACTGACGAAAGGTTCGATATGCCAAGAGAATGTGACATTCTGTCCAAGGGTTGGAGTCGCTGTTGAAGTCGTCAACGTTAGGGTCGCGTTTGCTTTCTTGACCTCGAGTGGTTCCGGATCGCTTGCGGATTCCACATAGAAATCTTGAAAACCAAGGTAGTGGGCTCGGACCAAGTAGCTACCGCCGTTCGGAGTCCAAGTGTAGTTGAAAACTCCTTCGGTCGAAACGGGTATAGTCTCTATTTTGTTCCATGATTGACCTTCGGTGATCGAATATTCGACATCGACCGTCGGGGCGGGTCCTTTCGTCAGCGGTTGACCATCTACTTCGGTTAGATTGCCGGCTAGTTCCACTTTCTCTCCGTAGGTGATTGGGCTTCTTATTGGCTGCATCTTGGCTTTTGTCTCAGTGACATAATTCACGCGAAACAGGAAGACGTAGCGGTTTGTTGAGGAGAATACCTGTGTGAAGTAAGGTGACCTAGGTGTTCCAGTGCGAAGAGTGGCAATGTCCATCATAAGCCCTAGCATGCTCCTGTCATTGAGCTGGTTGTTATCAGCGATCGTTTCGTTAGCCACCGCCACGCTGGATGCGTTCATGATTACTCTATAGTAGGTCGATGCAGCAGACTCAGGGGTGGCCCTTCGCTCGTAGAACACTATTTTGTATGGGCCCCATATCGTATTGTTCCCAATGCGAGCCATCCAATACCATTTGCCATCCTCACCGAATCCTTGAAACTGGGTCTCGCCGCCTGCGCTGGAAGGTGTGATGAAAATGGCAACATACGAAACGTCGTACCGTTTGAGATTCGGAATGGCGAATGTTGTATTGTCCAAGAAAGTTTGGGCGATTATCCCAATTTGCGTGGCATTCTGTGTGCCATTATCAGCTAAGCTTCTACGATCTCCTAGCGCCGTGATCCAGTAGCCGTAGTCCCACCAAGCGAAGACAACTGAACCTGGCGGTGTATTTTCTCTCATCCATGAGAGTGCCTCAAGCCAGTCTTGGAAACGCAGCTCCTGTCCTTCCTGTGGAATTGTTGGGATGCTAGAGGTTACGATCGTTGCAGGCTGGTATGAGGCCTGTACTGCCCGCCAGAAAGACGGAACTATCACGATGAGGAGGATCAGGAAGATTGCGACCCCGAACTCTCTGCCAATTCTAGCGATCACGCGGGTCTTCCGTTTCGGATAGATTACGGCTTCCCTTATGATGTCCACAGCTGGTTTCCCGAGTTCCACGGCCCCGATGGCCGCTAGGATGCAGAAAGCTGGAGCCAGAATGAGAGTCAGGCGGACAAAGGAGGCTGCGAAATATACTGAGGTCAGTCCCCAGAGTAGCATGAAGATGTCATCGTTCCTGCCTCTTTGCAGTATGAAGACGAACCCGAAAAGGGTCAGAAAGATGATGGCTCCGAATTCATAAAAGAACGAAGACCAGGTGGCAGGTTGATGCTCGGCGACACTCTGAATAATTGGAACATCGCCGCGAATGAACGGATTAATGACCGCTAGGAACTTTCCACCTGGATTCACAATTATGTTGAAGTAAGAAAGCACAAAGACTACAACCGCCGTCGCGCCAACAACCGCGCTTAACGTGTACAGCTGGAACCTTCTACTCGGGATGTAGGAGGATATCTGCCGAGCCAGAAGCACCACTTCCCCTACCGGCACTACGAGCCAAGTCAGGTCCTTTAATGCACCAAACCCTAGCTTGGGCACTAGGAACGGGGTAAAGAGCAGGAAGATACCCATGGATATGGAGTAGGTGAGAAGAAGTTTCCTCGAGGAGCGGCCTACGATTGCGAGTACAACTGAATATAGAACCAGTAGGTCAAGCGGAAAATAGAACGCTGCCCAGGTTGCCGCCAGATAATAAAGTGAGAGACCCGCCAAAGACGCGTACACGAGCGTCTTCTGTGTTGAAGCACTTGGGGCAATTGCCCGTCTAAAGAATATGAAAATGAGCAGCATTAATAGGATGCCCAGAGGCTCGTGTCGGAGAAATCCGAGCTGAGTTCGCCCAATGCTACTGGCATTCAATGCCAGAAACAGGGCGGTGAACATTCCAACGCCTCGTCCCCAGAGGTCTTTTCCCAGGAAGTAGGCGGCTATCACGGTAAGGGTTCCAGCGATCACAGGAAAGATAACAGCGGTTTCGAAGGCTGAGACACTAACGCCAAGGCTGCGGAGCAGGATCGTTATGGCGGCCACAACAAAGGCTTCTCCGTAAAGATTCCACGTTGGCATGTCAGCTCCATACGGATACCAGCTCATCGTGTCATGCCACTTGAACCAAGCAAGGAAGCCATGGTCAACTACATACTGTGCCATCCGCCACTGTAGGTAGGGGTCGAATTCATTCAGGAAGAATCCCCAACGAATAGGCATGATTCGAACGGTGATGGCTATGACGACGATCAAACCGAGTGCGAACGTCTCAAGAACACTGCCCCGCGAAATCTGCGATATGGCCTTGCGGGTTCCCTGAACACGTTCGGCGAGCATTTCACGGTTGACATACTTTCCCAGGAAACCTCTAAGTTTCCTGAGAGCCCGCCGAGTAGCTGACAATCGATTGCACCGGATGGATTTTTCAGACTACCCCATTGCGCGTGTTATAAAAAGCTAATGAAGCGAATCAATTCTCGCCAAATCTTGATTCATGCCAGATACTACTCTTGAGCTGCCTTTTCGTCTTAGTGCATCTTAGAGAATCCTAACGCCAACCTTTTTCTTCCTCTCCTAAACTTCCACCATGCCGGCAATCGAGTTGAGGATAAGACCGAAAAAATGGAAACCTGCGTTTCTGTGATGGCGCTTCGTCGATTGCTGTAGCCGAACGGAATGCAAGTATGGATATTATGAGTAGAAAAGGTCATGAAAGGCTTCTTTCATAGCAAACATGATAGTCGCTTAATCTGCGGAAGCAACCATGTCAGGGGGTCTAACCGCCTGCCGGTCATGCGGCAAGCGGAACACTTCGGATGCAAGGTACTGCATCTATTGTGGATCCATACTGAAGGGCATCTACTGCTCGTCCTGTGGAACTAAGAATCCCGAGGACTTGGAACAATGTCTAGAATGTGGCAATCCCTTACCACACTTGAGAGAGATGCGGTGGAAGCCGATTGTCACAATACTACAGCCGACTGCAGCCATGATTGAGCAGAACCCCCTCGCTGCGCTTGTGCAACGTGAACAAGCCTTAGAGAACACTGAGTCTCTTCCGGGGAGTATGGTTTCGCGCCTTCGAGCCAAGTTTGGCCGAAGACAGAAGACATCGGGAGATTATGACGATTAATCCTTTCTCATGTACCCGTACTTCGTCGTATCATAGAATGGGAGTTTGACTACTTTAGCGCCTTCCATACGATCTCTTATGTGAACCTCAAGAATGATTCCATCTTGGGAACTGTCTCTTTCAACATAGCCCATTGCTATTCCAGTGTTCAGCAACGGCGACAGTGTCCCGCTCGTCACAATTCCTACATGCCTCCCCTGCTTATTTATTGCAAACCCGTGCCTCGGAATGGCGCGTCTCAACGTGACAAGGCCGGCGCGGACTCTCTGTGTTCCCTTTTCCTTGATCTCCTGCAACTTCTGTCTGCCGATGAAGTCCTTGTGCAGCTTGACTACGAATCCTAATCTAGCTTCAAAGGGATTCGTCTTCTCGTCAATGTCGTTCCCGTAGAGGCAGAGCCCTGCCTCTAGGCGTAGGAGATCTCGGGCACCAAGTCCGCAGAGTTCAAGTCCATATCGTCTACCAACTTCCAACAACTCATTCCAGACTTTTCGTGCCTTCTCAGGTTCGGCTATCGGCGAGTTCCAAACGAAAATCTCAAACCCATCTTCACCTGTGTATCCGGTTCGTGTAACCAGCGCCTTCAGGCCTGCAAGTTCTGTCCAAGAGCATCCGAATCTTGGGATTGAACCGAGTTGAGTGTTACTCACTTCTTGGACGAGTTGCCTAGCCCTCGGTCCTTGAACAGCAAACATGGCAACATTGTCTGAGACATCCTCTACCGAAACATTCATTCCCCGAGCGTTTGCCAAGATCCACTCATAATCTCTCGATCGATTACCTGCATTATAGACTACAAGATACTCATTTTCCGCCGTACAAAAGACTACACCATCGTCGACAATTCCACCCTCCGGAATACACATCAGTGAGTACTGACCCCGCCCGACACCCAGTGATGCAACGTCGTTGGTCCAAACATAATTGAGAAATCTCTGCGAATCTTTACCGCGTACCATCGCACGGCCCATGTGGCTGACATCGAAAATCCCGGCAGCGTTTCTCACCGCCAAAGACTCAGGGATTATGCCCTTGAACCAGAGAGGAAGCCTGAACCCTGCAAATTCCGTGATGTACCCATTCTTTTCATGGAATTCTTGGAGTTGGACGACTTTCGACAAGCCCTAGTAAGACTCCTAGCCCTGCGAAATCAGCTAGGTCCCTCTTGATGCTCACCTTGTGCCGTTTTCGAAAGGAACTATCTTGACCCTCTCCGTATCAAATTCGAGCTTCTTCTTGCATTGTGGACAAACGCCATTATGACGCTGGATAATCTCGGCCGGTGTTTCCAATTCAAGACCATTATAGAGAATTGAACCGCACTCGATGCACAAGATCTTCTGAGGCATTGAAGGACCACGCAGGTTCCACAGACCCACTGGACGGTAACATATTTTAGCCTCTTGGTTGTCTGAAGTGCCAAGTGCTCCGTAACATGCTCGAAGGACTTCGAATCAAACTTAGAAAATTGCCGTGGAGGCTGCAACGCAAGTTCGGTAAGCTTGGCTATTCTCTGCGAATCTTCAGAGCGCCGACAGCGAGGAGGATGAAGCCTTCAACGACGCTCTCACTTATAGTAGTCTTGGCCTTCGTGGGATTTGTTTTGGCGGGAGGAATCTACGACATACTTGAGCGCCCAATCTCCCTACTCCCAACACCTGGAGGATACTCAGTCCTAATCAGGGGAACATTGGGGCAACAGACATTGAATGAGAGCTTAATCGCAGCTTTTCTGTATATGCTTGGCCTAGGCGGCTTGTACATGCTTCTCCGAAGCACCAGATACGCGTACAGGCCACGTAACGCGTACCTAATGCTCATACTGGGAACTATTACAGTGCTCTTGGTAGTATTCTACTCAAATGCGTTAATTACCTCGAAGATCGGTGGATGAAATTCTGAAGTCACCAGTAAGTCGTCTTGAGCCTCAACACATAGGCTCCGAGATTTGCAAGAAAATGAATCGGTGGAGTCACGAGCAAGAGTATCAGCAACACACCAAAGCCAATGTCAAGCACGATAGAGGCGAAAAGAGTAGCTCCCAGTACGAAATCCAGTTGATCTACCCCGAATAATGGTCGGCCCGGTCTGATCTTCAGCCTCCTCTTCAGAAAAGCCCCGCCCAAGTCACCTAGGAGAGAGCCTAGCGAGGCTAGGGTCGCCACAAGAACCAAGTTCTGAGACAGGAAGTAAGATTCGCCTAGGCCTACTAGGAGACCGACGAACAGCCCGCTTGCGAAGCCGCGAATCGTCTTATGATCGCCAAAAATTCTCTCCCCGTCTCGAAGTGTCCTACCGAAGTCTAGGGGTCTGCCCCCACCGAATAGCACTGGGGCACCGTTCGTGCAGTATGTTGGCAGGATGATGTAGAGCGCTGAAATCCAATCCTGCACCGAAGGCCACATTTCATCTACCAACCATGAGCCGGCTCGCTAACGTCCGCCTGACCGAGACAAGACTTAGGTACGAACATCTTCCAATCCACCCTCTCTTAACGCGGCAAGGCAACTGTTACCCCGCACATCCGCACCTTCAATTCTCTCTAACTTGAACTCCTTCACTTCCGGCCGAGGAGTGTTTCTGATCCTGATGATTGAGCGTGGGAAATGGAAGAGCGCACGCCGTGCCACAGGCTCCACATCCCCAATGGGCGGTGTCAGCCTAGCGCGTACTTGGCTTGTGATTATGCAAGCGATCTTGTTCGAGGAGGAGAGTTCCCCGAGATAGGCGAGTTGCCTGCTGAGGTCTCTATTGAGAGCGAAAATGCTTTCAGCCCGCGAGAAGGCAGCACGATAAAGCGACGAAATTGAATCAACGACTACCAATCCAAGAAACGGAGTCATATAGCTCTCTAGCGACTCGATAAGTGCACGTTGCTCAGAGAAGTTCTCGGGAAGGAAGAGCATTATGAATTCGCTTACCTCTTGCGATTTCTCTCCTGCAATCTGATGAAATCTCTGTTGAGTGAAAGAATGATCCGAATCCACATAGAGGACTTTGAATCCCGTCTTCGCAACTGAGGTGGCCACTTGAATCACAGTCGAAGTCTTTCCAGTAGCAGCCTCTCCGTAGATTAGCGTGACTTCTCCTCTGGAGAAACCACCACGCAGCAGCTTGTCCAAACCTTTGCAACCTGTCGGAATCCTATCCTGCGCTGACGGCATATTGAGGACTACCTTCTATGATGCGGAGGAATCTGCCTCTCTGCCTACTCCGCTTCCCAGAGCCGCGTTCTACGTATTGTGCTTATTCTTGACTGGACATTAATTCTTTCACGATAGCGCGTGGCCTAGCAGCGTCGAGGAGACGAGTGAACTGCTTTATCCAGAGCGGGTAGAGCTGAAGTTTTCCGTAGAAGAATTCTTCGAATACCAGACTGTCCAAGAGGCTGATGGACCTACGAACCCTAGAGTAACCGTAGACAGTTGAGAGACGATCAACGTTATCCAGTGACGGCAGGCTTAGGAATTCAGAAGCGATCGTAACATATACTTCCCTCGGCTCTTGTCCTTCCTGCAGTCTTTTCTGACCCAACTTGCGTAGAGCCAGTCGCTTAAACACCCGCGACTGCTTCAGCCGCCCCTCGAGGGCGAAATTTTTCGGCGAATCCATGCGGGCTTCGAACCTACTAGTTCCATACTACGCATTTTTAAATTAATGCATGAACGATGAAAGAACGTTTATGCGATCACCCGCAGTCTTTATTTCTTCTTGCTAGCTTCCAGCAGAAATCTTGCGTACTCCTCAGCTTTCAGCAGACTCTTCAAGTCATCTTGAAGATGCGAAGGCTTAACTACCACAATCCATCCCGCGCCGTACGGATCCTGATTCACAAGCTCAGGCGATTCGATCAGGTTCTCGTTTCGTTCAGCAATTTCTCCTGATACGGGAGCATAGATCTCTGAAACAGCTTTGACGGATTCAACCGTTCCGATAGCAGACTTCTGAAGGAGGGCCTTACCAAGATTGGGTAAATCGACATAGACCACTTCGTGGAGCGACTTTTGCGCATAATCGGTGACACCGACCCGGCATCTGTCATTCTCGATTCTCATCCATTCATGCTCCTTGGTGTAGTAAAGCTCATCAGGTATCTCGTAATCGTCAGCCTTCATAACGCACGCCACGGGCAGCCAAGACAGAAATCGACATTGTATTTAGCAATATTCTCTCATTTGTATCGTTGCAAAAAAGACTCTGAACATGTACCTCGGAGGAATGAATTGAGCCCATGCGTTACCTCCTACCTCCTAACAACACATTGATTGTGCGCGGCCCTGCCTCGCTCCGACTGTTGAGCGGAGACGCTACAGTACTTGCTGCACCACTTGAGTGTGACAAGAGACTTGTCATCAGACAGGAGAAGCAACTACCCATAGAAGCTTCGAGCGAAGTTGAAGTCGAGATCCTTAGGGGCGAAAAGGGGAGCACATTCCAGCTTGAGGGTAGCACGATACCAAAGTCGTGGAGAACGGCTGCTCAAGCTCTTTCGGACGTGAAGGAGGGTAAAGTAATGATTATCGGAGGGACAGATGTCGGGAAGAGCACTCTCTGCACATATCTTACTAATGACCTCCTAATGAGGGGGCTCAGAGTTCGAGTCATCGATGGAGACATTGGCCAGGCCGATATAGGACCGCCTACGACGGTGGGCAGCGCCGTCGCCTTAGATTGCCTTTTTTCGCTAAGCGACTTAAGTCCAAGCGGCATGATCTTTGTCGGTCACACGAGTCCGAGTCACGTTGAAACAAAACTAACTCTAGGCATTCGAAGGCTGGCGAATGTAGAACAAAACATCCTCACCATCATTAATACAGACGGATGGGTTCTCGATCCTGAAGCCATACTCTACAAGATAAGGCTGATTGCAGCTGTGCAACCTGACCTCGTTATTGGAATATCGACAGACGGAGAACTCCAGCCAATACTTTCCGGATCGCAAGCAAGATCCATGAGGATAGAAGCGGCACGCGATGTGTTGTCCCGTTCTCGAAGCGATAGACGCGAGCTTCGAATCGCGGGATACAAGAGATTTCTAGAAGGAGGAACCGTGAGGACTCTACAAAGGCGGACGATTAGGATTGGAACACCTAAAGGGGTTCGTGACCTTCAGAACCCCGACTTGAGGAATCTCATTGTCGGTTTGTTGAACAATGAGGGGTTCTTGCTCCAGATCGGCATCTTTCTGAGCGCGGATAGAGACATGTTACGAATTCATACTCGATCTCTTGAGGGAACCTACGAAATTGAATTGGGCTACGTCAAATTGTCAACAGATGGAGTCGAATTAGGATATCTCGAATCTTGACTACTCTCTTCCTTGCTGGAATGGCTGATAATCGTCATGTCTGCAACGATTACCTTTAATGACACCTGAAGCAACTCTGGGCGACACTAGCGCATTCAGTGGCATCTGTCTTGAGCACGCTTGAAGAGTACCGCATGCGAATTCATGAAACAGACAAGCAGCTCCTCTCTTTGGTCCGGGAACGAATCTCGATCGCCGGCAAGATCGGGGAAGCCAAGGCGGCTAAGGGTATCCCCACCATTGATAGCGACGCTGAGCAAGTAACAATGGACAATGTGATCCAAACCGCAAAGGCGCTGGGCCTCGACGTTTCCTTCGCGAGACGGTTAGGAGCGCTATTGATCGAGGAATCGGTTAGAGCCCAGCAAGAGGTTAGACCGAAACAATCCAAAGACCAGCTGTTAAAGGAAATCTTTGAGCTCACACAGAAACTGACTCGGCAAGGCCAGCGAGTCATTCGATTTGACGTAGGAGAACCAAACTTTCCAGCATCAAAGCAAGTAACTCGCGCCCTTAGCGAGACTTTCATAGAGAAGAAAATCGTGGGCTATGGTCCAGCTGCCGGTCTACCGGAGTTAAGGAACGCGCTGGCTGAAGAGTTGAGTTCTCAGCACGAGATAACAATCGACCCTGATCAAATTCTGATTACGCCTGGAGGAAGATTCGCCATTTTCGCTACCGTGACGAGCTTCGTCTCGGAACTGGAGCGAGTCGTCATTCCTCAACCCGCTTGGCCTGCTTACGAAGAATGCGTGGATTTCTTCAAAGGACGAGTTATCCCACTCAATACGAGGCTTGAAAATGGTTGGGAAATTGACTTGGCAGAGCTTGAGTCTGAGTTGAGAAAGGGGGCGCGAATATTGGTGATCAATAGTCCAAACAATCCTACTGGGAAAATCATAGGGAGAAAGAAGTTTGAAGAGATTATCGAACTGGCACGAAGATACGAGACCCTAGTGCTTTCAGACGAGGTGTATGATAGATACGTTCGCGCAAAGGCTCCAAGTGTTCTTGAGAGCGAAGCTGACGATTATGTCTACATCAACAGTTTCTCTAAGCAGTTCAGCCTTACGGGGTGGCGAATCGCATACCTAGTTACCTCGAAAGAAAGGGCTATGCGGATTCGAAGAATCATTCAGACGGCGGTTACTTGTGTTCCAGAGTTTATCCAGCGGGCAGCGCTCGTGGCGATAAAGAAAGGCAGGAGAGATGCCCAGCGGAACGTCAACGCTATATTAGAGAAAGTGGAGCTGACTTGCAAAGAACTCAGCAAGATCGATGTCTCATTCTTTAAGCCTGAGGGAACTTTCTACGTATTTCCCAGAGCAAACAAACCGAACTTCGACTCGGTCAAATTCGCAACGCAACTGCTCTTCGAGCAGCGCGTAAGCATTAGTCCAGGCCAATCGTTTGGAGATTACCCGGCCTTCTTTAGATTAGCCGTCTCGTTGCCAAGAGCTCACATCCCGAGTGCTGTATGTGCCATTGGCAAGGCGATAGATTCGTGGTCGTAGCCAGCGTCATCGGCGGCGCCGGGAGGATGGGCGCATGGTTCGCGACCTTCCTAAAGAAGAACGGCTACCGAGTCACAATATTCGACAAGAACAAGGCTGCCGCTAGAGCGTTAGCTCGGAAGAACGGTTTCGGGCTTGTCGAGGACCAAGACCTTGCCGTCCGGCAAGCTCAGCTCGTGATTCTAGCCACTCCTACACAGGTTACGAAAAGTATTCTGGAACAGATTCTTCAACATCCCGAGTTGTTTCTCGAAAAAATGTTCGTGGAGATTTCTTCTGTTAAGGAACCGATTAGAGAACTTCATCGGAGACTCTCAGCTAGAGCTGTCCCAATTCTCAGTATTCATCCGATGTTCGGACCTGGAGCTAAGACCCTTGCAGGAAAAACTATCCTAACGGTAGCAACTCCGAGGCGCAGCGGCCTGGCAAACAGCTTCCTGTCTTTGTTGCGGAAGCGAGGCGCAAATATCGTTCGATGCAGCTTTCAAGATCACGATAAGATTATGTCCGCGGTCTTGGCCTTGCCTCACCTTCTCAACATCGTGATGGTTAAGACTCTCCGGAAGAACCCATCGAGTCCGGAACGATTGCTGAGATTCGCGGGGCCAAGCTTTAGACTGCAGTTACTCTTGGCTGAAGCCATCTTTCAAGAGAACTTGAACAACGAAGCATCCATCTTCATGGATTGCAAGAACTCCCTCAATGCAATAGAAGAACTGGCCCGAGAAAGCGCTGCGATTCTAAGAACCATCAAGAGCAGGAAGAGATATAGGCTTCTCGAAGGTCTTCGCGCGGACTACCGTTACCTGAGGAGAGACAGATTCTTCTCCACGGCCTATCAGCGGTTCAACGAGGCTGTTGAAGCTTCGAATCTGCGCTAACGTCGCCTCTCGGTTTCGTGCCGATAACTCGAGGGATGATGCCAGCTCGCATACAGTGGTCTGCAAGTACTATTGCGGCTGCGGACTCAACCACTGGGACGCCTTTCGGAACTATGCACGGGTCATGTCGGCCAGTAAGCTGCACAACCGTATCTTCCATCTCTTTCAAATCTACGGTTTCCTGCTCTTTTGCAATAGATGATGGTGGCTTGAACCCCACATGAACAACGATAGGCATACCGTTGGACAATCCACCTAGAATCCCCCCTGCATTGTTCGTCAAGGTTACAACTTTCCCATCACGCACAACGAAGGGGTCATTATTCTCTGAACCTTTGATACCTGATGCCTTGAAGCCTAATCCGATCTCGAATCCTTTCACTGCGGGGATACTGAAGACGATCTTTGCGAGGTCCGCGTCAAGGCTGTCAAAGAACGGCTCACCAACTCCAGGCGGGACGCCTTCGGCGATGCATTCCACCACTCCGCCCACGCTATCTCCCTCGCTCCTCGCCTTCAGAATTGCTTCTCTCATCTTCTCAGCTGTTTCCGGATCAGCACATCGCACTGAGTTTCCGAAGGCATCTCGTCGTATTGTCTCATACGAAAGTTGGCATTCTAGCTTCACGTTGTGGATTTGGATCGTATGAGCAAAGACTTTGATACCGACTAACCCAAGAAGTTTCTTGGCAACAGCTCCGGCCATGATCATCGGGACGGTCATTCTGCCACTTGCACGTCCGCCTCCCCGGAAGTCATTGAATCCTCCATACTTGACTTTCGTGGGATAGTCAGCATGTCCCGGTCTCGCAACGAATTTTAGTTTCTCGTAGTCCCGTGACTGCACGTCTTTGTTCCAGGTGAGCATGGCCAAAGGCGCGCCCGTTGTGTAGCCTTCGAAGATTCCGGAGAGAATCTGGACATCGTCTTTCTCTCGCCTAGCTGAGGTGACGGTTGGATCTGGCGGCAATCTCCTGTCTAGCTCGCTCTGGATATCGTCCACAGCAAGAGGGAGTCCTGCGGGGCAACCATCGATGACCACGGCAACCGCTTGGCCATGGCTCTCCCCAAAAACGGTAACACAGAACTCTTTCCCGAACGAGCTGCTACTCAACTACTTCAACCCCCAGTGAACGCAAGTCCTCAAAGAAATTTGGATATGACTTCGAAACGCATTCCGCCTCCTCAACGGTAACGTTCCCTTCAGCATTGAGCGCGGCCGCGCTGAGAGCCATGGCGATCCTATGGTCACGGTGCGACCAGACTCTTCCACCTTCAAGTCGGCATGGCCCATGAACCAGTAAGCCTTCCCCTGTTTCATCTATGTGCGCACCGAGAGAATTTAGTTCTGTTCTGATTGCGGCAAGTCTGTCGGATTCTTTGAATCGCAATCTTCTGGCGCCTGATATCTTCGTCTTTCCCTCCGCGTACGAACCAAGCACAGCGATAATAGGCCCTAAGTCTGGGCTGTTGCGAAGGTCGACATCGGTGGAACTTAGTTTGGCTCCTTCGATCAGTACTCCTTCTTCTGTATAGTTTGCTTTGGCTCCCATTCGAGTCAACACGTCCAGTAGAACGGTGTCTGGCTCGTGGATAGTCGGCGAAAGTCCGCGAACTAGGAGTCTAGAGTTCGTTATCGCGGCGGCCGACAGAGGGTATGCTGCAGAGGAGAAGTCGCCTGAAATCTCATGCTCCGAAGGAAAGTACTTCTGAGTAGGCGCGATCTCGAAGAATGCCATCTCGCGATTCGTCTTGACAGTCATCCCATGCTTCCTCATGGTCTCCACCGTCATCAAGACATAGTTGCGCGATTCTAGTCGGGAAGTGATCTCCAACCTAAGCCCGTTCTCCATCAGTGGCCCGGCGAACATAAGACCTGAGATGAATTGTGAGCTGACATCACCTTGAATGTGAACTGTCCCCCCTTTTGGTGGGCCGCCTATGAGACGAACGCTATCGCTCTCAACGATCACTTTAACACCCAGTCGTTCCATGGCCTCAACTAGGGGTTGGATCGGCCTCCGCATAAGGCTCTCCTTTCCTCGCAGCACAGCATGGGATCCTGTCAAGGAAACGATCGGTATCATGAAACGCAGCGTAACACCGGATTCTCCGCAATGAACCTCACCTAGAGGCGCTCGTGGCCTTCCTGTGCTCGTAATCATCCAAGTGTGCTCCCCCCGCCGTACCTGTGCCCCGAGCGTCGAAGCCGCCTGAGCCGTAGCTTCTGTGTCGTCGCACGATAAGGGGTTGGTTATGGTGGTTGTACCCTCCGATAGTAGTCCCGCGACTAAAGCCCGATGTGTTTGAGCTTTGGAGGGTGGTGCCGTGATCTCACCGGAGAGACTCCGCTTCGGATGGATTGTGACGTTCAACTTTCCGTCCTCACAAGTGTTGCTTTCTCGAAGTTGAGTGAAGCTTCGATAATTCTACCAGAAAGCGAGTCCCAAGCAGAGAGAACCTCCTCAATCCTTGAAGTTGGAACAATGGCTGCGACAGCGGGTCCTTTTCCAGACAGTCCTGCCGCAATAGCCCCCGATGCAAGTGCTTGTTTCGCTGCAGACGTGTCTTGGCCCAGCGCCATGCAGTAGATCAATCCGTTGAGCGTCAATGCGCACCAGTAGTTCTCTCGCATGGCTTCCCGATGAGCCAGTTGCACGAATGGTTTGATGCCCCCAAGCTGCCGAGGATCAATGTCCTTGGTGTACCGCTTCTGGTCAGGCAGATGAATAAGGATTCGGAGGTGGCCCTTGGGTTTGAACCGTCTTAAGATTCTGCGGTTAACGTTATCAGTGACTACGAGCCCCCCGAAGTAGCTTGCACAGGCATCGTCGTAGGCCCCAGTCAATGTCACCCCTGCCTCAAGACTTGCGTCGACGCCTAGGTTCACAGTCTCAAGATCACTTGCATCCTTTCCGAGAGCGTGCGAAGTTGCTAATGCGATTGCGTTGCTAGCGGCGCTACTGCTCTTCAGTCCGACCGCCACTGGAATATTTGATTCAGTTTCCACGGTAGCTCCATAACGTTTGTGCACTTTGAATCGTTGAAGTACCCGACGAGCAGTGGTCTTCATGAGCATTGTATCCTCGTCTGGGTCGCTGAGGTTCTGCCCCGTGAAGACCCCCGCTTGATCAGTTATCGTCACCCTCGCCCTCGTCAAAAGGTTGATTCCGAGAGCCGCACCTTTGCCCGTTGCCATGGCGTTTACAATTGTTATTGCCCCATGGCTTACTGCCTCAGCTGTTCTTGGCATGGGACATCGCCAACAGTTCTTGCGCTATGGCGTGGCGCATCTCAAGAACCGGTGCCGCTCTGCCTGTCCAAAGTTCGAAGCAGTATGCACCTTGGTTCACTAGCATATCCAAGCCGTTGATTGTGCGAGCCCCCGACTGACTGGCAAGTCTCAGCAGACTCGTTTCGATAGGCTTGTAGACTATGTCGAAGACCCACTGTCCTGAGTGAAGCCAACCGTTCCTGACTGGTACATCTGCTCTACCATCCATCCCCATCGATGATGCATTCACGACGATTTCGGCTTCCTCAACAAGCCTCCTAAGTACCTTGTTCGAAAGGGCGATGCTTGAAACATCCATGTTGAATTTGTTGCGCAAGCGACGCTCCAGTTGCTTGGCCCTGCGAAGGGTCCTGTTGACGAGTCGAATTGCTCTGAGTTGAGGAGCTGTTGTGTAGGCAATAGCTCTTGCTGCGCCACCTGCTCCGAACAACAGCAATGTCTTCCCTCGTAGACTCACACCGGCTTCTTCTAATGTCCTAAGAGCTCCCAGCCCGTCCGTGTTATACCCGGAGAGCCATCTTTCTTTTTTGACAACTGTATTCACCGATCCAATCTGTCTGGCCGCGTCGTCGAGTCTGTCGAGGAAACGGATGACTGCAACTTTGTGCGGCGCTGTCACATTG
The DNA here is from genome assembly GCA_964598845.1 of uncultured Candidatus Bathyarchaeia archaeon. GTDB lineage: Archaea > Thermoproteota > Bathyarchaeia > 40CM-2-53-6 > 40CM-2-53-6 > FEN-987. Next base: position 6,155 of record CAZRDM010000011.1, on the reverse strand, counting down.
AACCCTTTGATTCCAAGCGAACGTAGGCCCTTTACTGTGTATCTTAGATCAGATGGCTTCACTTGAAATGGGACGTAGACTGCATCAATCCCCGCTGATTTGAACGCTGCATTTTGGATGATCGGACTCATGGAGTGGTCAACTGGATCGCCAATCACGCAGTAGACATCAGTTTTCCCGGAAATGGTTAGATTACTGGATTCCAAGAATTTTCCACACACTTCGAAGATCGTCAATGCTAAGCTGCCCTTCAGCGGTGGCAGAGTCGCGACCAAGAGCAGCAAAAGTGAACTCCGATCCGAAAAGCGGACAAAGAATTCTAGAAGGAGTGCCTAGGGCACCCATAGCAAAAGAAATCACTCTGCTCTCACTGGGCTTATTCTCGAGAAAGTTCAGTACAGTTAAGTTGTCTCGGGGATAGATTGCTGTTGGAACGATCTTGCAAATGTTCCCTCCAGCTTCTATCTCCGCATCCAGGATTTTCCTCAATTGAGATGAGCTAGGCGTTCCGGAAGAGTCGTGATAAGACACGATCACTTCGGCACCACGAGATCTGATCTCGCTGACCATAGTTTCACCAACCGGAGTTGTGAGTTCCACATCGACGAATTCGAATCCAGACTCTACAGCCGTTAGGAGCAGTTTCTTTCTCGATTTCATGTCCCTATCTGACCTGTCGGTCGCTATGGCTGGGAACGTTTTCCTTTGGGTGATGGCTCGAAGCACCTCGAAATCGTGAACCGAGTCCAGACGAAATTCTACAAAGTCAGGTTCCTTCATGGCAAGGCTCGTAATGAGCTTATCAATGTCCTCGCCTTCTTTGATCATTACTGAGATACATATCCTGTGGGTCAGCGTTCGATCACCATTTCATCGATTACCAAAGAATGTCCCGCCTCGACGCGCGAAAGGCCTCATACCTACTACCGTTCGCTTAGGCTTCCGAGTTTGGAATACCGTCTCATGCTTCGCTTCTTGCTCAACAGTTGCAGGCGTAGTAACTCTACTGTGTGAGGATCCGGGTGCAGAAGAACTGATAGTGATCACCGTAAACGCGATCACCGAATCGGTACACGTGACCCCCTCGTCATCTCGGCGCATGCATCGAGGGCAACTTAAAAGAATTCCTCAAGAAATCGGCATAATTCACACATCGAGTGTTTTTCACATGCCGGTGTAAAGGCGATCTGCCAGAAAGCTGGGAAGGCGGGCCTCAATTATCTTTGAGGCCGCGGAGTCCACATCATAAGTAACACGCTTCACTTCAAAGGAGAACTTCCCATCTAAAATAGTGAGAATACCGAAACTAGCTCGCGGATCCCCATCCCTAGGTTGGCCCACGCTACCAGGATTGGCGAGCATTTCATCAACGAACGAATAGATCATGGGGATGTGGGTGTGTCCGAGCAGGACTAATCGAGCTCCGCCCTTGTGGATTATCTGCCTTGCCTCATTGTATGGGATTCCGGGAAAGATGTATTCGGTCAACGGATCTTCCGGACTCCCATGGAAGAGGCCAAGGGTGACCGTATCCGATTCCAGCTTCATTGATGGCCGTAGTTGAGAGAGGTAACGCAACCGTTCCCGTTCAATTTTCCCTCTCGTCCATTCCACAGCCAGCGCGGCGTGTGGAGAGAATCCCGCGGTATCACCTGTTGCGACGGCGTAGTCGTGGTTGCCCATAAGCACGACCTCAGGATTGAGGTGCTGAAGTTCTTCGATGACTCCATTGGGCTCGGCTCCGTATCCTACGATGTCCCCAAGGCAGAGAAGCTGATCATAAGCCGGAAGGGTCGCAACGACGGTCCTCAAAGCGTCGAGGTTTGAGTGAATATCTGAGATAACTGCGATTCTCAATCCTACAGTCAGCTCTGATTCGCGGTAGGTGAAGAAAGCGTTGACGGTTTCTAAAGCTCTAGATCGATCTCTTCCAAGTAGGATAGGTCTTCTCCACAATAGGGGCAGAGTTTGAATTTTCTGTCAAGCTTCCTGCCGCACTCAGGGCATTCGATTTTCAATGGATATCGACAGAAGGGGCAGATTGAAAAATCATCGGCAACTTTTCGACCACACTTGTTGCACACCCGCTCCTCCTCATCCTTTCCTTTGTGAGACGTGCGGTCTGCGCTCTGTATAAGAAGCGGAAATGGTTGTCCGGAGTGTGGTGCGGAGGCTCGAACCATATTCTCATGTATGTTCCGATATAGCTGGTAGGCATCCTCTTTCGTCAGATTCCCGATCTTTATGCTCTGAACACCCGACCGCATCAGAATCTCAACACTGGCCCTGCGTAGTCCGCGATCAAGTTTGATGTTGACCATGTTCGAATAGGGATAGTCCACGAAGCTCTTCCTGAGACCCAAACCCGCAGATTTTCTCAGGATTATCCGCTGGTCAGTTACAACGACCTTGTCACTGGCTTCAATGACGAGTACGAGCTTTTCATCGTAGTTGATCAGGTGCTTCATGTCCTCTGGTAGCATTGCCAAGTCATGGAAGCCTCGTGAGCTATTGGAGCTGTCCCATAGTACTGATGATAAGATGTATTGCGTCGCATATCAAAAAACCAGAATGAAAAGGCAGGCAAACCCACGAGGACAAAGCAATTTCATGCGAGCATGAATCGGTGAGTTAACTAACCCCCTCGATTTAGCTCGCAGTGACCCCCATTGGAAATGAACGAAGAGAAGCTGGAAGTCAACTCGAGAGTTTTCAGGATTAATTTTGTGCAGTTAGAAAACGCCCTCATAGCGTTCTTCTTTGAGGATCGGATGCGGATGGGAACGCTTGCAATAGCTATGCCCGGGATGGGTGAAGTTGCGGTCGGTCGATCGTCGGTACTAGTCGGGGCAAAGTACATCATGACAACGCGTGCCTTGGCTGAGAGGTTGGCAGGTAAGTGTGGTAAGATTGCTTTGGTGTCGTTGTTCACTGAGCTCGATGAGGCTGAGGCTCTTCGAATCTACGCAAAGCTTCTTGACAAAGTCTCAATAGCCCCCCAGACCGCAGAAAGAGCATTGGGAGCTAGGCAATCAATACGATAGAACGTTTGAGAGCGGTGATTCACCCAGAACCTGCTGCGCAGCCTTACCAACCTGCTCGCGATATTGCTCTCTTGTGTAAACCCGAATTATGTTCATGAAAACTCTCAAGACATCCACGACCTTTGAGAGTTCGGCTATCTTTTGCGGAATCTTCTCGCCTGAGCGAGTCTTCGAGAAGATGGGGATATCGATCGGGATTTCCATCGCGTAGTGATAAGGCACGGACGGAAGAGAAGGTACATCGATTCCCACATCGGATGTCTGAACTGCAGATTTGGCAGCGATCTCTTCCTCAAGTTTCAGCCGTACATTCTCATTAGTGAAAACGCTTGAAACGAGTTCATCCTTAGCGAAGAAGGTCTTCTCATAGGCGCACTTCAATAGTCTTCGTTCCGACAGTTCCCCTATGATCTTACGAGACTGCGGGTTTACGAGAAGCTTGGACCATACAGTGTAGTCGTCCCATTGCAGATACTCTTCGGGAGTCTTCGCTCTTAGGATTTCTAGATCATCCTTAGCTGCGTCTAAGGCCTTGAGTAACATCATCTGAACTGCTCTGCATGCACGATGGAAATAGATGGCCCTGAAGGATTCGAACCTAGCCAGTATGAGACTCTCTAGGGTTGGGAGCGCGGTTATGTCAACAGCCAAGTTTCCTTCCAGAACGTCCATCGTGTAGATCAATCTGAAAACATCGACGAAGCCGTAGCCCGCTCCCGTATGGTAAGAGTCTCTAACGACGAAGTCCATTTTATCGACATCGAAGGAGCCACTGATTATCTGTCCAAGGAACGATTTTCCATCTTTCGATACTTTTCCAATGGCAAGCCGGCTTAGTTCTACCGGATCGAATCCTTGCGCTCTGATTATGTCAGTTAACGTTGAATGAGCGATTATCCAGCTGGACATTTCTTCATGATTCCTATTCAGATACTTCACTAAGAGGGGTTCAAAGAGGTGTGAGAAGGGAGCATGGCCAACATCGTGCAGCAGGGCTGCTAAACGTACTTTCTGCCTCTCGTCTGCTGCAAGCGAGAACGGGAGGTTATCTGTCACCATACCGGCAAGGTACATGGCGCCGAGCACGTGTTCAAAGCGAGTGTGGTTAGCAGCTGGATACACGTATTCTGCTCCAGCCAGTTGCCTTATCCTACGAAGCCTTTGGACGGCTAGAGTATCGATAACGTTCCTTTCGACCTCGGTTAGTCGTATGTATCCGTAGATCGGATCTTTGATGAACCCCCAATAGGTATCGCGGTTTCTATCCCTCATGTTCCTCTATCTCTTGTATGCCTAACAACACGGAAGGCGAGATTCACACAATTCTTCGCAACTTCCCAGAGCTTCGTGAGTTTGATCAGAATAACTTTGCCTCAGGTCTTGCTCCTGAGACTCGGAGAACACAGTTCAAGGCTGCGAGGAGCTTTCTCTTAGGTGCCAGAAAGGCCCGTATCAAAGGCGTGCCGAAGACGATTGAACAAGTGAGAGAAGCTTTCGCGGCTGCGAGAAATCTCAATGGCGAACCGTATGATCAGGCCACGTATCGCAATGTTGTGATGTATGTGAGGAAGTTCTACAGGTTCCTCGGACGCGAGGACATGTATGAGGCCTTCGAGATACCGAGACTAACTGAGCAACGGCTGATTACCAAATATTCCCATTCAGAGGGCTGTTCGACGCCGTGTGGGGTTTCTAGTCCGTTGGCGGCTCTAGACCACGCGTGCGCGGCCAACGCCTTGACTGCAACGTTTTCCTTCTTTAGGTCTCGTTGAGTTTTGGTCTCGATAAGATACATTGTGGTTATGATGGTGCGCACTCATGAAAGATGTTGTGGTCTAGACTGGTGATCCTGGGGGCCTGTTGCCAGCGAATTGTTCTTTCACGCTGCGACTGAGTTAAGTTTTTGCTGGTAGCGTTTCTCGTTTCTGGACTCGTATGGTTCTCTTCGCGTTAGCATGAACCAGATGATCTTGAGCATCTTGTTGGCTACGGCTACGATGGCCTTCTGGTCTCCTCTTCGATGCTTCACCCGTTCATAGAAGGCTCGCATTCTGGGGTCATGATTCACAGCTACCCTAGCTGCCTCGACCATGATCCAACGCAGCATTCTAGACCCCTGTTTGGTTATGCTTCCATGATACTCCACGCTTCCGGATTGGTGGAGTGATGGCGCCAATCCAGCCCAGGAGACAAGCTTCTTGTAATCTGAGAATCTGTGGATGCTTCCAATCTCCGATCTGACCAGCAGGGCCGTGTACACGTCTACGCCTGTCAAACTGAGCAGCAGCCTAACGTCTTCGTCCTCGCATGCCTTGCGGTGAATATCCTCGTCCACTCGGTCGGTTTGCTGCTTCAGGCTTTCGAGGTGGATTAGATGGTTATCTAGGATCAATCTATCCAAAGACGTGAGTTTGAGGATCCTCAACCATTCCGTTCCACTCTTCCCGAACATGTCTGAGTAGGGGCATGAGAGGCCGTGTTTGTCTATTATGGCGTGGATCTGGTTCTTCACGATGGTTCTGATCTTGACGATGGCGACTCTATGCCTGATGAGGGCTCTGATTTCTCTGAGAGGTTTTTCTGGAACGTACGATTCAGCTATGAGGTTGCTTCGCAGGAGATGCGCCAGTATTCTGGCATCAACCTTGTCGCTTTTGACTTTGGCTGATGCGATTGCTTTGGTCTTCAAGGGGTTAGCCAACGAGACGTGTATATGCCTATCATCGAGACAGTTGTATAGATTTGTCCAGACGCTTCCCGTGGATTCCATCACAACCCTATCCTCTAGCGTGAGCTTCGAGGCTAGGCCTTCGATGCCTTCGCGGTTGTTTGTGAAGGTGAACTCGTCTAGGATGTTGCCTCCCTGATTCATTATTGCAGCCCTACACTTCCACTTGCCAATGTCTAATCCCACGAACCTCACCATTCCTCTTTTCACCTCCCAGCTGGCTTCAGGCTGCATTCACTCATCCGGGCGCAGAGCCCAGTACTCTAGCAGCTCAGGATCTGTGTCCAGTCACACACTCGGTCGCCTAATGGGACCAGCGCACCAACGGACTAGCCAGCCTAAACCGACATCAACAGGAAACATCTTTCATAAAGTCACACACG
>CAZRDM010000010.1:0-84788 GCA_964598845.1 uncultured Candidatus Bathyarchaeia archaeon | reverse complement strand
TAACGTTGCCCTTACACGGCAAAGGTCGCCGGTTCAAATCCGGTCCGGCCCACCATCAAATGAACCCGAGACACCTACGGTTTCTCCGGTTACAATCCGGCTCTTCCCACATATTGGAGAACTGGTCTCGTGCAGCGAGTGGATGCGGAAACAGGGTTATCGCCAGCAAACAATTCTTGCAAGCATAGCTTGATTGAAATCTATCGCGAGACATGTCTCGTTAAACAGTCCAGAGTCCGTTAAAGACTACATTGTGAATTCCAATCTAAGCGAATCCAGAAAACAAAAATTGTCTTATGATTATCTCAGGTTCTACAAATCTAAAGGATTAAGTTGGAATCCGCCATAATTCAAACCCACCCAGAAACTGCCTTTCCTACCTCATCAAGAGGAAGTTCACGCACTAATATCGGGGATGGGCAGGAAGATGGCGGCTTTTCTGCAGACACTGTCTGAGACAGGTTGCCGACCCGGCGAACTATGGGCACTGAGACGGCAAGACATTGACACTGAACGGAGAACCATAGCAATAGAGGCAGAGAAGCACAACAACAGCCGACATCTCAGAATCTTATACCGATGTCTCGCAATGTTGTACATGCAGGCAAGACTGGGAAGATACGTGTTCCACAGAGATGAGGATGAACCGATCAGGAGCCTAGTTTACGCGAGGAGAAGCTTCGTGAGACGCAGACGCCGACTTGCGAGGAAGCTGGTGAATCCTCGACTGAACCTCATCAGTTTCAGAACACTCAGACATTTCCGAGCCAGTACGTTATACTACCGGGCAAAAGACCTAGCACTTGTCAAACAGCAGTTGGGACACAGGTCCTCAACCATGCGGTATACGCACCTAGTGAACTTCGAGAGTGACGATTGGATATCGAAAGCGGTCAAGACCACTAAGGAAGCAGAAGAACTAACCCAAGCGGGATTCGAGTATGTGGCCACAAGCCCAGAGGGATACATGCTATTCCGGAAACGTAAGTAGCCTAACAGCTAAATCGGTAAACCGCCCCACCATTTTCAGTTCTTCTTTAACTGATTATCCTATTTCCAAACTGTCTAGCTCGCTCCTCCGGCTATCACTGAGTAAGAGAAAACGGAGTTTTCAGACGTGACAATTTTCAGCGGGTAAGATGCCCCGGTCATTATCGCGACCGCTGTGATGACAATAGTCACGCGGCATTTCTGCTGGGGCGGAAGTGGGCTAGGACAGTTTTTCGAAAACGAATAGAGGGTCTGTCTCACGTTGTCAAGATAGAACTCAGAAAAAGTTACAGATGTCGGTCCAACATTTCTCAGCGTTATGAAAAGATAGCTTGGATTTGTCCAATTGTATGCTTCCAAGATTACCTGTTCTTGAGCTCGTTGTGTCATACTCGTCTGAACTTGCACAGAAGTAAATCCTTCATCGATGTATCGGACATTGTAGTTTCCAGTTTCAGGTTTGTAGATTAGACTATACGACCTAAAACCAGCTGGGATTTCGAAGGCTAAGAAACCCCACACCGAGAGACCGTTTAGAACATCGGTCGAAGGCAGGCGGTCGCTGGAGCCCATGCATGATAGGTAATATGAATCGTGTTGAAACCCATCGATGTCCAGATAGAAGTACCAGCCAAAGTTCAACCCTGAATGCGATCCCGTCGGAGCGGTATCGTATCCATGATTCTCAAAATGAATGTTTAGAATTAGGAAAATGTAGCCAGACTTTGGGTTGCATGACCCAAAGCTAGTATATGTGAAGCCGTAATATTTGATGAGAACGTATGGTATTCCTGTCTGGATTGGAGTCGTTGTTGCGCTCGCGAGGTTCTGTGTGGTCGTTGTCTGTAACATAGACTGTGATGCGCGCTGAAGCGCGATTTGCTGGAGAACCACCACTGAAGCCAATGCAACAATAACAATAACCGCTAACCCTGCCGCGAACATGGTTCGAGCCGTAACCAATGATTCCCACTTTACAGACAGATCAGACGCGATGCAATATCTAAAAGATTGTTTTCCCGCGTCTGATGGCAAGCGCTCGACTGGCCGCGGCTTCTACCAAGAGGCTTCTTTAGTAGGAGGTAAACCGAACGCACGCACACTACCAATCAGAGGGCGACTGTTGCCATCGGTTCAGTTATCAGATAATGCGACTAGGAAACTCACAGTTTTTGGCAAGATAATGGATATTATCTTGGGTGAGACAGACTGAGGAGTTGGCGAAGAAGTTTCTTGAAGTTGTCAAACATCATGATGGCAAAGGAAACATGTACAGGGCGGTCAAAGTTCAAGGATGGAACAAAGCGAGAATACAAACAACCCTAAAGACGGTTCTACACGGCAAAGGTCGCCGGTTCAAATCCGGTCCGGCCCACCAAGAGGCCTTCAGAATCCATCAAGCCGCTAGATTCGAATGTTCTCCAGTAGACGCTTCGCCTGTCTCTGCGCCAGCTTCCAACTTGTAGAAAAAACAATCAGGCCGATAGCAAATGCGATAACGGCTGATTGACTGGTTGCCGAAGGTCTCACGAGAATCGAGAGAAGAACCGGGGAGGCTGTCAGAATGGTCAGGACGATACCAAGCAGCATTCCAATGAGGGAGCCCCAGATGGTCACGTACCTACTGCGTATCGTTTCCCTAAAGTCGGGGAACCTGGCACCGAAATAGAGACCTAGCGCTGATTCCTCTAGAACGACAGCCATACCCAAGATGAACAGAACAAGGAAATGGTCAACAACTATTTTCAGGAAGAGACCGAGGACGACGGCGAGGCCGACGGTGAACCCTATTCCGATGAGCATGGTGACGAGGAGCTTTGGTTTCAGGAGTTGACGTGCATTCAAGGGAGCGGTGTACAGCTGCCAGACTGCGTAGCCTTCCTGACCTATGCTCGTCATTGAGATGATTCCACAGATTGTCGCTATTGGTATCAGGTAGAGGGGTATTGTAGCAAAGAATCCCGGTCCCTCAGGTAAGGAGGAGCCGCTCAGCGGAACTAAGGAAATTCCCAATGAAGCCATGACAACAAATGGTATCGCCAAGTAACGTGCCATCTCTCGCCTTCTAGTCAAGGAACGCAAATCTTTCCGAAAGATAGCTAGCTCCGCGGTGTCCATGATCGGGGATAGGTTGTGTCTCGCGAGTGGGCGGTAGGCTTGTGCAGTGAGCTTGACGGAGATTGGAACCGGAACCCAAAAGCGATCGCGAAAGTTCACAGCGAGTCCAAAGAGCACCAATAAGAAAACGATGGATAATGAGCCGAATAGGAGGAGGCCCGCAATGCTTCCTTGAGAGACGCTGAGAACCGCAAGCGAAGGCCAAACAGCTGGAACGAACCAAGCTGCTTTCGCGGTCTGTATGACGCTTTGGAGAAGGAAGACGATTATTCGTCCACTGAAAAGGAGTTGAATGAATACGAGAACGACAATCGTTATCAGCAGACGCGCGAAAATGCCTGACCGACCGCTCTTTCGGTAGAAGCTTGAAGTTATCCGGTTTGTGATAGCCCGTAGCATCTCAATGACGCAGGCTCCGATGAGCAAGGAAAGAATTGCCATGAAGCCTGCTCCCAACCAAACCGCGACCATTCCGAAGAGTATAGCGGGTCCGAGAGCCAAGCCGAGGAAAAAGGAGAGCATGAATGAGTAGGTGTAAGACAACGAGAGGATGGATCCCGACACGTACTCGATGGGCGAGATTGGCAACCAATTAACTAGATCTGTGCTCATCGACTGGATTGACTGGCTAATCTCAGCCACTACCCCGAATAGGATCACTGCAAAAGTCAGAGCCGCGGGGATTCCAGCCAACGCTTCAACTTCAATCTCTCGAACGGAGCGCTGAACAGTGTCTGGCAGAATTGTGGAGACCACGACGTGACTCAGAGCTCCGAGTCCTGCTATCAACGCGATGTCCAGAGCCAGAACTATCTTTGGGTCCCCGAAAATTCGTGAAGTGAGTCTGCTCCGTTGATACCCGCGCAACTGTGATTTTGTGAGAACGACCGCGAGTTTGTAGATAGCACGGGGCTTCATCGACTAAGGGCCTCGACGATCTCACGTACATCGGAGGTTCCGGTCAGTTTGAGAAATACGTCCTCGAGTGTTGAGCCCTGCGAACCAGCCTTCGACTTCAGTTGTTCACTTGTTCCTTCCTCCAGAACCTTGCCTTCGTACATGATTACAATTCTGTCACAGATGGCGTCAGCTATCTCAAGGACGTGAGTGCTGAACACTGTTGGGATACCATCATCACGCAACTTGTGAATGAGATCTTTCACGATTCGTGCTGACCTCGGATCCAATGCGTTTAACGGTTCATCAAGAACGAGGATTTTGGGTCTATGCAGGAGAGCAGCGATTATTGCAAGTTTTTGTTTCATGCCTTGCGAATAGCCGTGAATCAATTCGCTCTCTCTGCCCTCCAAGTCCAACGCTCTAAGGAATTCCGTTATTCGTTCGTGTTTTGCCGCGGGGTCTAGATCGTGCACGTCAGCTACGAAGTCTAGGTACTCGATACCTGTGAGAAACTCGTATAGTCGAGGGCTCTCTGGAACAAATCCCACCATTCTCTTTACGGTTTGGGGATTCTTCGCGACGCTCGTCCCGAAAACCTCGACGTCTCCCCTATCGGGTTTCAGAATTCCAACTACAATCTTCATCAGAGTGGATTTCCCAGATCCGTTGGGACCAAGTAAACCGAGAACTTCGCCCTCGTTGACTGAGAGGCTAACTCCATTTAGCGCTCTAATCACGCCGAAATTCTTGCTTACAGCGTCAACCTGAAGAGCCTTCAGTATTGTCCACCGATCGCCTAGAGCGCTATCGAGCTGTCTGGAAAGAACCGAAAGAGCTTAGAAAAACTTCGCGTTCCAGCGAGCAGATCAGATTTGAGTTCAGGTGCCGCACCGAATTCAGCATCGACACCGATATGTGACCTTCCACTATGCGGCAGAGAGGCGGAGTGGCAAGTTGACCTGTTCGGTAGAATCGAGTACTATTGCCATAGACACCGCCCAGATGTTCCTGATACACTAATGACAAGAATCAAGTAGTCCTAGATGCGTCTAGACCTGTCCAATCTATACTTCTCCTAGAAATGTATCATTTCCTCTCTTGCGTTGTAGAAGTGCGGTGATACTCTAAAAGTATTCACTCTGGGAGCGGCGATTATTTCTAGTCTATGGGCCACTGGCGCCGCCTCATCGATCTTAAAGGTCACTATTCCGCTGCATCGCTCGCCTTCGGCGGGGGATGTGATCTGTTTCGCTTTCCTGCCTAGACCCGTGGTCAGGTGCTTAACAGGCTGCTCAATCAGCGGCCATCTATCTTGGGGTGGATATTTCAACGTGAATTGAATTGCAGCCTTTGCGCCGGCTACTGTTATCGCGGACCGGGTGGCCAGGGTGCCACAGCTGCCAGTCCAGATTGTCAAGATAGACCTGTTTCCCCAGAACCGGAATCTGAGTTCTGACGTCCTCAATATTCATGTTAACACGTTTAACCGATGGAAGGAACAATTTGGAGACAATAGAGCTTGCACTCCGCGGTTTCGGCAAACGTTGGAGTGCTACTATGGAGCTAATTCCAGAGTGCTGTTTGGCGTCACTTTTCCCGCTTGGCTGTGTCCGCTTCTTCGCCTAACTCTTTTTTCTTGACTGGCACGGTTTTCTTCTTGAGGGGGACCGAGCTCTCTGCGCGCGCTGCTGAGTGCTTGTCGGGAATACTCTTGATGGACTGTGCAGAAAGGCGGCTCCGGCTCAATGCAATGTACGCCAAGATTCCAGCTCCAACTAGGAAGGCTGCAATGATTCCTAGGGCGATTGTGAGGTTGAGTATTGTTGGATCGCTGCGCCAAGATGCAATTGCTGTCTTCGGGCTATCCATGAGGACCGTTGTCGACTGGTCGTTGGATTGTATGTCGCCATGCCAACCATTGAAGATCATGCTTACGCCGTAAGTTGTGCTAACGGGAGTTGAAACGAAGATTTGAGCTGAGGTTCCGGCATCGTACCATCCCTCTCCATATGCGACCCCTTGATCAGTCAGGACTTGGAGATAGTACTGCTGCTTGTAATGAGCCGCAATCGTGTGGGGCGAATCCATCTTCAATGTTAGAGTGATCCCTGTCTCCGTGCTCCTTCCGTCTACATTCCATCCTTGGAAGACAAGTCGTCTTTCATCGCCATCGCCGATTATCTGGCCAGGCGCACTCATTGTGACGGTCTCACCTGCATTGTACCAGCCCTCGCCTTGGGGAAGGGGAGCAGTCTGAGGTTGCACGTTAACCGTCAAGTAATATTGCAGTTGGTATACGGCCACAATCTTCCTAGGTCCGTTCATTGTGATCGTGCCGCTTGATCCGACTCCTGAGTAGTCACCGCTCCAATGGGAGAACACGTATCGCACATTTGGCGCCGTTTGGATAATGTTGCGCGTTATTGAGAACGATGCCGAACTTCCTTGGTCATAAGTGCCGTTTCCGTTTACAGTTCCTAGGTCAGAAGGGTCTGTCGTGACTGTCAGGTCGTACTTGGACGGTCGCGTGTAATAGTAATAATCATAGCCGTAACTGTAGTAGTATCCGTAGCGGCAGTAGTATGGGTAGCTGTAATAATAGTAGTATGGATAGCCGTAGTAAGAATACCAGTAGTAGGCCATATTGTAGTATCCATAACACCACTGCGGCGAGTAAGAAACCGCAGACGCTTGACCGACTTGCCCTGATAACAAGGCGATAGCTATCGAGAAAGCAAGCATTGCGACTCTGACCTTGAGCTGGGTTGATTTCATTGGAATCGAATAGCACTGGGGACGCTTGTCTATTTGTGGTTTTCTCATTTCTCCAAGAGGTTTTTCCCACAGCCTCGTTCAAGGTTGGATTCAATTCTTTTTAAGTAGCGTTGGCCGGGGAGCTATGTTCGGTGTTTCTATGGCTGTCAAGGCGTTCGTTTTGATCCAGACGCAGTTGGGGAGAGCGCGTGCAGTTGCCAAGGCCATATCCAAGGTTCGCGGCGTTGAGATGGCTCATGCGGTGACTGGTGTGTACGATGTCATAGCCTACTTGCAACTGTCGGACATGAACACTGTGTCTGAGCTCGTGATAAAGAAAATCCAATCGGTCAAAGGAGTCGAAAGAACTCACACCGCAATCGTTGTGTGAGTTCCTCTTCCTTTCTTTCTGATGGTTCCTATTTGCAGTAGCCGTGAAAGTTCCATTCGAAAGTTGAGTACTTTTCAGTGTGAAGGGCTATCATCTCGGAATTTTCATAGCTCGACAAGTTTCCTCTCTCAGAACTTGTCCCAGTGAACTCCTCAAACGATTCTTGAAGCTGATTCTTGAATTCTCGAATGTTGATTCGCTTCGCGATAGCATCTTCTACTGTTGTGACAGGATGCCACCTGCTTCGGATGAGACTCGTGTGAACGTCAATTCGACTCGGTGACAGGACTTGATTGAGCATTCGAGTGTCCGTTGAAACAAGGATTGAAGCATGCCAGAGTAGGTAGCCCCTGCCCAATGCCGCGGCAGCGCCCGCGATCTTTCTTCCCGAGACTTGAACTGAGTTGGGAGGAAGAAGGATGGGTTCCAAACCAAGATTCTTGAGTACATGTAGGATAACTGCACAGTTATTCTCGTGAATTCTCTGTAATGTAATTCCTTCGAGACGTCGCGTTGCTATTGTGAAATTCAAATTGCCTTCATCGTGGAATACCGCTCCGCCTCCTGTGAATCGTCTCGCAACATGGATCTCGTTCTTCTTGCATGTGTCTAGGTCAACTTCTGCTTTCACATCTTGGAAACGCCCAACGACAACCGTGGGAGGGTTCACCCAGAGGCGGACGGTCGCCGAGAAGGGGCTGAATTCGCAGCCGCGCGCCAGCACTTCTTCAAGAGCTAGGTTCTGGTAGGGAGAAGGATAACTAAGATCAAGAAGTCTCACATGCGCGTAGGTAGAGGTTTGGATCACCATCGACGACATCTTGACACTATTCTCTTTGGAAGGAATGGTTTCAACTGCTGTTTCCTAAGGACCGAGCCCAGTTTGGGGATGAGCCCAATGGCATCCGTACCCAATTTGCAGAGAAGAGAATGGGTTGTGAGGGTCAAGGAATCCACAGAAATTATGTCTCTCCAAAGGTTTGCTCGGCGGATAGCAGACTCCACGGCTCTTCGGGAGCAATTGAAGACTTGAACTCGATCCAATCCCGTGCGGATCCAAGTTGAGAATTGCTCGATCTGCGCGTCCGCTAGCCAACCTTCAAGAGTGCCTTCTCGGGTATCCAAACATGTGACCCGAATACTCACTTTGGTGCCTTCGTGAAGACAGTAGTGCTCCACGATCTCCCCAAGCGACAATGGTTTGCCGTCAGCAAGTTGAGCGCGCAGAGCGGTTAACTTAACGTTGAGGTTCAATTGCTCGGGGCGTTCTATCCCGATGTCCACTTCTAAGCTGTCGTCGCTGCACCCGTTTATTATGCCATCGTAATTTCCGTGCAATGCGATTTCTGAAAGGTCGGTCTGAGCTTGCCCGAACTGCCTCCTGACCAGTTCGATTAAAACTTCTTCATCGCTGCCGGCAACGTCGACTACAGCCCAACCTTCACTAGAGAATCTGATGAGACGAGTCGACGCAGAAAGCTTGTCTTTCAATGAAGACAACGCTCTCTCAAGCTCGTCGGCAAAGTCCTCAGGAGGCGTTGCGTCCGGTCTTTGCAGAATAGTGATCCTCATGTCGGTCAGCGTTTCTTATCTGCTGAGTTCGGCCTCAAGTTTCTCCATTCGCGATTCAAGAACAGCGATCATGTCCAAGTTGTCTGAGCTCTCAAGATGTTTTCCACACTTTACGCACTTGAAAGAGGTTTCAACGGCGTCCTCGAAAGTTACACGTACCTCGCTGTCGGTCTTGCACACGAAGAACGTGTGATTTCTTTCATAGTCGAGTCTCTGTTTCAATTTGTCAAGGGCTCTCTTCTTGCGGCTTCGGATGAACGCGTCCAGCTGGTCAGGTTGAAGCCTCCAGTAGAAGATGAACCAACCTGTTTTTTCATCCCTAATTCTTGTACATGAGACGAGGCCGTGATCGTAGAGCTTGTAAAGGATCTTTCTAACAGTGTTCAACCGCACCTGGCAGTCGTTCGATATCGTTTCATCCGTGCCTTCTCCCAACTTCTTCAGACTCTTGACGACAGTGACAGCCTCCTCACCGCCGAACAGATTTGCAACCTTAATGAGTTCCTCGTCCAGCACTGACAAAAATCAAGCCACCAGCAGGGAAGACTTCAGCCTGATAATCGCTTCTTTTGCATTAATCCTTTGTTGAGAACTTCGGCAAGAACCGAGCGCAAGTAATTCTTTTATACAGTCCGGACTGGTGTTCGTGCGCGGGTCATAAGAATGAAAGAAACCCTGGCCACCTTGGGTTTCATGCTGTTCTTCGCGGGGTCTATGGCGCTGATCTCAGGCTCACTCTTCGTTACCCAAGGCGGTGTGTCGCCTGCCACCTATTTCAAAGTGGGCATCATCGAGCTAATGGGAACGATACCATTCGTCGTTGGAATGATGCTCATAATCAAGACTCGATAAGCCGATCTTAATGGACACAAGAGACGCGCAAAGAGAGCAGCGCGTTATGGTTATGCGCATGGGGCACAGAATCCCAAGGGACATGCGAGTAACAACCCATGTGTGCTTAACGGCGCGTGCGCTTGGCGCCAACGGCGTCATTGTGTCAGATGTCCATGACAGAGAGCTCGAGGAGACAATGAGTCGTGTGACATTGGAGTTTGGTGGAGATTTCACAATCGAGACCGGAAAGCCTTGGCGGACGATCGCGAAGGAATGGAAGAGATTAGGAGGCAGAATCATCCATCTAACTGCCTACGGTATTCCACTGCCGAAGATTATCCATCACATTCGCCATTCCGACGCCAACAAACTGGTCGTTGTAGGAGCAGAGAAGATGCCTGCAGAAATTTTCAAACTTGCAGACTGGAATGTTGCTGTAACAAACCAGCCCCTAAGCGAGGTAAGTGCTCTTGGGATCTTTCTCGACTGGCTCTTCAAGCATAGCCGTCTTAACGTCAGCTTTCCGAACCCGAAGCTGCAGATAATTCCCACGGAACGTGGGAAACGGGTCAAGGAGAGCTAGTCAGATCGCTCCGTTTGCGATTCTCCCTTGATTCTCGCAATCTCACCAAGTGTGATTGCAGTCGGTGCCGCAGTCTTCGGAACTGGCGAAACCTCCTTGCGCGGCACCAAAAGCTTAACCCTAAGCTCATGCTCCAAGGCTCTACATAATCGTGTGTCTGGGATCATTTTCCCAGTTTCTATTTTTTGGATGACTGACAGCTTTTCCTTGACGCGCTTCGCCAGAACGTCCTGGGACAGTCCTGACTTCATGCGATGTCTGCGCACACGTTCCCCATAGTCCTCAGCGACTTCAAACTCATGCATCTCTCTGGGCAACTCAGGAGCTCTGCGTCGCGGCAAACTCGGAAGTGGACGCGTTCTGAGAGGGCGCCGAGCCGTATCAGGTGGTTCTTCGTAGGGTTTACCTAATCTTTCGCACTGGTTGCAGACCAGCATTTTCGCTCCTTCGACCCTAACCCTGAAGGGCTGACCTATGATTTCTCTTCCGCAGATATCGCAGTTCAAATGCGAGCGTCTCGGTCGCTTTCGGGAAGCTAGCTTGAAGCTTAAATTGGTTTCTCGACTCACCGCTTATGATAACTTTGGATCGCCCCGCTTTGGCCCAACTTCGGAAGTTGGTAGGAATTGGAAACTATCAATTTGGGAAAGGCGTTGGAGCGGTGCTGTTCGATAGAGATACTCGAATAGTCTGCTCAAAGCGCACCGGAAGAATCAGGCACATTTTCCGAAGTGGACAGTTGATCGCTACACTGAGACCCAAGGACGGTTATCTTGCCCTTACACCTCATGGCGCGAAGATCATACTCTCGAGAATCAAACAACCCCCCAATGTGGTTGTGGTTCAGAAGGATGTGGCGGAGTTCATCAAGGCGGGGAGCGATGTCTTCGCCAAGCATGTTGTGCGTGCAGACGAGAGGTTGAGGCCAATGGAGGAGGTCATCGTAACGGACGAGGACGGCAAACTATTGGCGGTTGGAAGAGCTGTACTAAGTGGCGCTGAGATGCGGTATTTCGAGAGAGGGGTCGCGGTTAAGGTTCGGAAGGGTGCTGAGGAGCCAAGCGAAGTCTAACCTTTGTCTTTCCACGAAGATATTTGAGAGTGAACACAGCTACCAAAGAAATGACAAGCACAGCTACGATCAAGGGCACGTACGAGCTGGGCATAGGCTCTGTAGCTTCTTCGGGTTCCCACCGAGCCACGATTTCCTTGTCTGAGTTCATGGTCAAATCTATCGTGGTCGAATTAGAGTTGGTCGACCCCGACCATCCCGCAAATCGGTAGCCCGGCACCGAGGAAGGAATCACACTGACGATAGCTGTTGAGTTCGCGTCGTACCAACCTGTCCCTGTTGCGTAACCATACTCAGAGACAACGCGCAAGAAGTACTGCAGCCGATATCGATACGTTCTGATTCCACCTGAAGAGAACGTCCACGGAGTCCCGCTTACTGCATACCGTGTTCCATTCCCTATGGAGATCACAGGCGTTAGTGCGATCGTATGGTTTCCGTCTCGACGAAATTCAAGAATATGAACGTGGGTTTGGTTGAGCCATGTCGTAAGGAGAAGTTGACCATCAAGAGTAAGATTGACGGGAAGGTCTCGACCAATCGAGGCAATTTCCAGCCTAATGGAATAGAGTTCCGGGGCGTCCTGGGTTGATTTCAGTGCGTTCACCTTTCCCCAACCCCAGAGCGGTGATCCGTTTTGCTTGTCGATTTGGCCCGTGAAACTGTCTTGTCTTGCATCCGCGGTCAGGGTAGCTCTGATTTCGCTTGGACTAAGGTGAGGGTTCATCTGGAGCATGAGGGCGATCACACCGGTCACATGCGGAGCCGAGAAACTTGTTCCACGCCAAATTTGGTGATAATTGTCTGGGTCGGAAAATCTTTGAGGTCTTGTTATTGCCCTAGCCGTGGCGATGTTAGCGCCGGGGGCCACAATGTCTGGCTTCATTCTGCCGTCTCTGGTCGGTCCCATGCTGCTTGAGTAGGTTAGATTGCCAACTCCGGGTGCGTAGGGGCTCCACCAGATTCCACGTAAACCCACATCTTGCGAATGCGTTATGCAAATGCTACACCCGGACCTCCAGCGGTACTTCGTCATGTAGGCGCCTACAGTTATCACCCCTTTGGCTGCGCCCGGAGTGTCGATGGTATTTGATGGATCGATAATGTAGCGTTTTGCGAGAAGGCTGTCAGCATTAGCAGTGAAATTACCAGGCTCGCTCCAAGCGTCCCACGTCCCGTCCGAGACGGTCACGCCGGTTAGTGTAAATGACCAAGGGTTCGTCTGGAGGGGCTTCCCGCCAAGAGACGTAACATTGATCCACCACTCTTTCCCCGTGGGGCGCTCGTCAGGTATGATTATGACACTCCCGTCCTCTGTACTGATCCCTGAATCAGGTGTTGGACCCGAGACAGTTCTGCCGCTCGGCGTCCTAACCGAGATTGCGAAGATACTAGAAACCGAATACCAGATGTCAATGTAATTCTGACTCTCATTCTCATACATGTTCCAAGAGACTGTTACGGACTGTGCAGGTGAGAGTTTCCCACTTACATGCAGATTCTTGTTTCGCGAGTTTCCGGCGGCGACAACAATCGGTATCCCGTCCTCAGCGAAGTCTGCGAAGGCAAGCTCTAATGTTTCCGTTCCGTCATGGGAACCTAAGGCGTCACCTAAGCTATGATCGATTACGAGCGGGCGTCCAAGTTCACGAGCTTTTTCTACCACGTAGCTCATACCGTCAAGAACGTGGTCTTCACTTCCGTCGATGAGTTTTACCGCAATGATCGAGGCACCCGGAGCGACGCCGATATAAGGTGGGCTTTCTTGGACTCGATAGACTGATGCAGGTCTACTGACGGTATTGGTCCTCAAGCGAAGCCAATACGCGTTTGCATCACCGTTCACCGTGTCTGGCGCCCAGTCGATAGGCGGTGTGAAAACTACTGTTCCATTGTGATCGAATGCCGCTGTTCCATCTGAGTCTATTGTGAGATGCCTCCAAGAACCAGACCCCGTAGAATATTCCCATTTGAGTGGACCATAAACGCCCTTCGCCGCGAATTCGAAGTACAATGTGTTGAACTCTTCGTGGGCTCCAAAATAGCGAAAGTCAATAGAAGCATTGAGGAGTAGGAAAGGGGTTCTGTCGCGGTCCTGACATCTCGCGGTGTCATTGTGCCACTTTTCTCCGTCATAGCGCAGGCAGCTACCGAGAAGAGTCGTTGCTTGACCAGTACTAGCCACAACCGCGGCGACCGCTGTTCCATGCCCCCTTTCCAGCCGATTTGTAACTCCGTCGGACTCGCTGCACGCTTTGATCTGTATGTCCAGTCTTGTACATTCGTTCCCATAATCGAACCCACTAGGCGCTTTGCCAGTGACCGACTGGTCCCAGATGGAGAGTATTTTGCTGGTACCGTTCTTGAAGTAGAAATCCTTGTGTAGGTAGTCTATACCGCTGTCGACAATCCCTATCACAACTCCAGTACCATCCACAGGGTTACCCTCATAGTCCCTTGCCGTTTCCCACACCTCGTCAGCGAGTATCTCAGGCACACTGGCATCCAGTCGGGATTCCAATGTTTTCGGGAGTGAAATGCGTTCGACGAAGTCCAGAGAGGCGAGTTGCGGTAATGCCGTTCGAGGCAAATGCATCGAAGCGACGTGAGTCGTTAGAGTCCCGATGGTTCCCAAGGAGTATAGATTCCTCACCTGTTCAGTTGACAGCGGTTGAGAAAAGACCAGCATGACTCTTACTTCAGAATCAGCGTGGGTTGCCGTTTGTTCAAGTGTCGTTCGGAGAGCGGGGTCTGCCTTCAACGTCAGCAAAACTTTCGCGTCGAAGAACGGCGCAGCATTCACATTCTGTGTGAAGGATGCCGATAAGACTAGAGCAAGGATAAGGATCAAAGAAGATGTTGGTGGAGGGGTTCCGATGCTCAAGTAGGTCATCGCAGCTTCTCAAGCGGTGGATTGCCCAAAGATGGCACCGAACAGATGTTTTTTCGGTCGTACGCCTTAGGGCGTATATAAATACCTTCGCGCACGTCTCTGCACAGGGTACGAAAGTCTAGAAGCCAACAGTACGGTTCAAAGCGGCTCTTGAAAACGCTGGAGGCTCTGCTTGCTGCTGGTATCCTCGACTTCCTCGGATGCGCAGAGAACTCATGGTTTCAAGAAAAGATTGGACGGATACGATGCATCTGTTCTTGCCAGTTGACAAACACATTCAAACACTAGTACCCAGGATAGAGCGGCCGTGAGGAAGAGTCATGTCGGATGAAACGATCATCGTCAACGGGTCTTCACTGACGATAGAAGATGTCGTCAGAGTAGCGCGGGCGAAGGCTCGAGTTGAAATTTCAAAGGATGCGCTGGAAAATATCGAGAAATCGCGCCTCGCTCTTGAACGTCTCGCCCACGATGGCGTGACGATCTACGGAGTCACAACTGGATTCGGAGCACTGAGTGAAACAAGGATCACCTTGGATCAAGCAACTCAGCTCCAAACGAATCTCATAAGAAGTCATGCCTGTGGCATTGGCGAAGATCTTCCCACGGACGTTGTACGTGCATTGATGCTTCTTCGTCTAAATACGTTGGCAAAAGGGCTTTCGGGAATTCGACCAGTCGTCGCGTTGTTGATTAAGGATTTTCTGAACGAATGTATCCACCCTCTGATTCCGTCAAGGGGGTCTGTTGGAGCGAGTGGGGACCTTGCTCCGTTGTCACACATGTCACTGGCACTTATGGGCGAGGGTTCAGTTGAGTTTCATGGAAAGACGATGTCTGCAATGCAGGTCCTCAAGGAGGTTGGACGGATGCCACTTTCACTGACTATGAAGGAGGGGCTTGCGCTGAACAATGGGACACAGATGTCTACTGCCTTAGCAGTCTTGGTGGTGCATGATGCTGAGCAACTGGTCAAGATCGCCGATGTCGCCATGGCGTCTACACTTGAAGCTTTACTCGGGTCCGTTCAACCTCTTGATCCCAGGATTCATGAGGCAAGACCTTTCAAAGGCCAGATCGATTCTGCGTATAACATTCGCTCGATGATCAGAGAAAGTAGGCTTGTCAAAGAAAAGGTGAGTGCAGAGCATGAGCCTGCGCAGGATGCATATTCGTTGAGGTGTGCTCCTCAGGTTCTTGGTGCTGCTCGGGAGGCTGTTGCTTTCGCTCGGAGACTTGTGGAGGTTGAAATTAACTCTGCCACTGATAATCCGCTAGTATTCCTAGACGGTCCGGATGTTCTATCAGGTGGTAACTTTCACGGTCAGCCTGTGGGAATGGCGATGGACTTCATTTCCATAGCTCTCTCGATGATCGCGAATCTTTCTGAAAGGCGAGTATTTAGATTACTTGACGCAGACCTGAGTAATGGTCTCCCTCCTTTCTTAGTTGGAGCTAAAGGGTTGGAGGGATTGCATTCTGGCTTAATGGCCCTGCAGTACACGGCGGCCGCGCTTGCTTCAGAGAACAAAGTCCTAGCTCACCCAGCTACCGTTGACACGATACCAACATCTGGCAACATGGAGGATTTCGTCAGCATGAGTGCGACCGCAGCGCTCAAAGCGAGGACAATTCTCCAGAACGCTCAAAGAGCTATCGCGATTGAACTGATCTGTGCAACGCAGGGTCTCGACTTTAGAGGTCCCGACAAATGCGGCAAGGGGACGAGATTGCTGTATGAGAAAATCCGAGAGAAGGTTCCTATGCTCCGAGAAGACCGCCCGATGTCATCAGACATCGAAGCCGTTGCGAGAATGATTACTGATGGAGCTATCTTGGAAGCCATTGAATCTGTCTCAGGACTGAGGTAGACTGAAGGCCGATATTCTTATTGTATTCGAGAGCTGAAACTTGAGGCGTTGAGAAAGATTGGCCTACAAGGCTCTCAAGGCAGCACGCGGCGTTCCCAGTGGACGCGACGCAACGAGAATGATGCAGAAGATGGGCATGAAGGTGGATGAACTGCCTGATGTCACAAAGGTCATCATAAAGACCCCCTCCAAAGACATAATCATCGAAGCACCCAACGTTACTCTGGTTACAGTTCAGGGGCAGAAGATGTACCAAATAGCTGATGGCCGTGTCTCCGAGTCAGCCGCTCGGGTAGAAAATGAGACTACGCCTGAAGCGGATGTCGAATTAGTAGCCCAACAAACTGGCAAGACTCTGGAAGAATCGAGGAAGGCCCTTATTGAGGCGCGAGGTGACCTTGCCCGAGCGATACTTCTCCTGAAAGGCCAGTCTTCCTAGGTTGCGGATCTTGGCGCTTAGGCTGCGGGAATCTGAAGTTCTCTCTTGGCTTCAGCCTTCGCCATTCTGCTCTTGATTCTCTTCAATCGGAAGAAGTCCTCTCGCTCGGCCTCTTCTAAGTGCATCTCGATGTACCGAATGGTGCTGAGCATGCGGGGGATGACCACGTATTCCAATGAATTGACGCGCCTCTTGGTGGCCGCGATTGCTTCCGCGAGCTTTCTCACGGCGGCCTCAGCGCTGGAGAGTTCCGCAATAGCCTTGATCGCATCTGCCATCTTCAAGGTGGCTTCATCGAGTTTCGCTGAGGTATCATAGAGGCTGTAGGGAAATTCCGTGAGAGGTTTGACGTTCACCTGTATGTAGGGTATCGTGACGCCTATCACATTCCGAGACTTCGATTCTGTCGAGAACCTGTCCTCAACGCCTATGGACGATTGTACAAGCTTCATGTAGCCCATCGCCATCTGGGCTTCCACGAAGCTATCGTACGCTTGAGACAGAAGTTCTTGTGCCTTCGCTCTAAGGGCGGAGATCTCGCGGACGAACTGGAAGAATTCCAGCATTAATGCATCAAGTTTCTCTCTTAGGAGATCGCGACCTCTTTCTGCTATATTGCGCCTTTTCCTCAGCGTCAATAGTTCCATTCGGGTTGGGTGAACACCAGCAATGAGCTCGGGCATTCAGCTTCCTGTCCCAGTCCGGTACTTGGGGTGGAATTGTTTGATTGTGGCAGGGTCAACACGTTTCAGCTCACTCTCAGGTAGCATCGCAAGTAGCTCCCATCCTAGGTCAAGCGTCTTTTCGATGTCGCGGTTCTCATATTCGCCTTGGTTTACGAAGCGTCGTTCAAACTCATCGGCGAACCTTAGGTATATCTTGTCTCTGGCGGAAAGTGCCTCTTCTCCGACGACCGCCACGAGATCCCTGAACGCTCGTCCCTCAGCATATGCGTAGTAGAGTTGGTCTGAAACCTCACGGTGGTCTTGCCGAGTTCTTTCCTTTCCGATTCCCTCCCGCATCAGTCGCGAAAGGGATGGAGATACATCGACAGGGGGAAAGACACCTTTCCTGTAAAGTCCACGGTCAACTATCAACTGGCCCTCTGTAATGTAACCCGTTAGGTTGGGAATCGGGTGCGTGATATCATCATGGGGCATGGTCAAGATTGGCATCTGTGTGATTGAACCTTTGGCCTTGTGTACTCTCCCGGCGCGTTCGTAGATGGTGGCTAGGTCGGTGTAAAGATAACCAGGGTAACCTCTCCGTCCCGGGACTTCTTCCCTTGCTGCAGAAATCTCACGCAGAGCCTCGGCGTAATTGGTCATGTCGGTGAGGATAACCAGAACGTGCATGTCTAGCTTGAAGGCGAAATATTCCGCCGCGGTAAGGGCCATTCGTGGTGTCAGAATTCGTTCGATCGCCGGGTCATCTGCAAGATTGACGAACATCGTGACGTGTTCGAAGGCCCCCTGTCTCTCGAAGTCCTCTCGAAAGAATCTGGCCTCATCCGCCGTGATCCCTATAGCTGCGAAGACCGTTGAGAATGGTTCCTCTGTTCCTCTGACCCTCGCTTGGCGTGCAACTTGGGCGGCCACCCGATTGTGTGGCAGGCCTGCGCCAGAGAACAATGGAAGCTTCTGTCCTCTCACGAGGGTGTTCATGCCGTCGATGGCTGAAATCCCCGTTTGTATGAACTCTCTGGGATATGTCCGGGCGTATGGATTGATAGGTGCGCCGTGTACCTCCCAGTAATCTTCAGGAAGAATGCGCGGTCCGCCATCTATTGGGTTCCCGCTTCCGTCGAGTACTCTTCCAAGTAGATCACTTGAGACGGGAAGTCTAAGGGTCTCACCGACGAAGCGAACGGCTGTCGAAGAAACGTCTAATCCAGAGGTGCCCTCGAAGACCTGCACGACAGCCATATCGCTCCGAATCTCAAGAACTTGCCCTCTTCTTTCCTCTCCGGTCGGTGTCCGAATCCTGACCAATTCGCCGAACCCGACCCCTCTCACGTTGTGTACAAAGAGAAGTGGTCCTGAGATCCGGTCAACTGTCGAGTACTCTCTAACCACCACTGACATGTATTCTGCCTCACTTGGCCACTTCAAGGATTTCCTTGGTCAGATCTTGGAACTGTTGTTCTATCTTGACCTCGAGACCTCCAGCAAGTTGGTCGAAGGTTTCTGAGGGATGTATCTTGGCTCGCGCAATCTCATCTTTTGCAGGCAGATCCAGTGCGCGCTGTAGAGAGATCCCTTTGTCAACTACGTTCTTCATTCTGTCGTAGAATTTCATGATCAACCACATTAGCCGAAACGTCTTCTCTGGAGAGCAGTAGCTGTCTACGGGGTGAAGGGCGCTCTGGATAAGGAAATCTTCCTTAATCATTCGAGCTGCTTCCAAAATGACTCTCTGGCTCTCGGAGAGCGCGTCAGGACCTACGAGCATGACTATCTCGCGAAGTTCCTCGTCACGTTGAAGGAGCGCCATCGCTTCCTTTCGTAGGGCGGACCATTCGGGGCCCATCTGGCTCTTGTACCAATTCTCGAGCGAGTCGAGGTACAACGAGTAGCTTGTTAGCCAATCGATAGCGGGAAAGTGTCTCCGCTCGGCTAGCGGCTTGCTTAGTGCCCAGAAGACTTTCACAATTCTAAGTGTGTTCTGGGTTACCGGCTCTGAGAAGTCTCCTCCGGAGGGAGACACTGCACCGACGGCTGAAACTGAGCCGAGCTTGTTCTCATCGGTACCTATCACTTTCACGCGTCCCGTTCTCTCATATATTTCCGCCAATCGTGATGCCAAATAGGCTGGGTAACCTTCCTCACCGGGCATTTCCTCCAAGCGTCCCGAAACCTCGCGCAATGCCTCAGCCCAACGCGACGTAGAGTCGGCCATGAGCGCTACGTCATATCCCATATCGCGGAAGTATTCAGCCAAGGTGACGCCCGTGTACATGCTTGCTTCTCTCGCTGCGATGGGCATATTGGAGGTGTTTGCAACGAGAATCGTCCGCTCCATCAATGGTTGCCCAGACCTTGGGTCCTTAAGCTCGGGGAAAGTCTCAAGAACCTCCGTCATCTCATTGCCGCGTTCACCGCAACCAACGTAGACAATTACCTCGGCATCAGCCCATTTCGCGAGCTGGTGTTGCATAATCGTCTTGCCCGTTCCGAAGTCTCCTGGAATCGCGGCTGTGCCCCCTTTCGAGATGGGGAAGAAGAAATCGATAATTCGCTGTCCGGTTATCAGCGGTGTGTCTGAAGGAACCTTCTCGCGGACAGGACGTGGTATTCGAACCGGCCAGGATTGCACTAGACAAAGTTTGACATCGCCACGATTGGTCTCTATTTCTGCAATCGGATCGTCTAAGGTGTACTCGTCCTTCCCAACAATCGACCTGACAATGCCAGCAGTATTGGGGGGAACAAGGATTCGATGCTTAACAAGAACAGTCTCGGGAACTTCGCCGAGGGCGTCGCCTCCAATCACTTTATCTCCTTTGTTCACTCCAGGTGTGAATTTCCATTTCTTGTCGCGGTCGAGTGCGGGAGCGGATATTCCTCTGCGAATGAATGCTCCTGCCTTATCCAGCAATATAGGAAGCGGTCGTTGAGTTCCGTCAAAGAACTGGTTAATTAGACCTGGTCCCAACTCCACGGAGAGCGGGGCTCCGGTGCGTTCCACAGTCTCGCCTGGTTTGATTCCGGTCGTCTCCTCGTAGACTTGCATTGTCGCTGTGTCAGCTTCTACTCGGATTATCTCACCAATTAGTCCGGCGCTACCGACTTTGACAAGTTCATACATGCGAGCACCGAGCATGTTAGACGCTACGACGACAGGTCCTGCTACTCGCTCAATTTTCCCAGCTCTGAATGCTGACACGATAATTTCCTCAAACCCGATGAAGGACTGGTGTGATAACGAAAGTCCTTACTTATTGCTTTCGTTGGGTTGCTAGTCCGCGTGTCAGAATTTCACTGGATAAAGATTCGGTTACTTGGTTAAGTGCTTGCCCTCATCCATTATCTGTTTGCCATCCATCCAGATGCTGCACTTTAGCATTATCCCGTCTACGTGTGTGGTCGATTTCCAATCAGCCCCAGTTTCGTCCGGGAACGGGTTGCCGAAGGCGCAGTGGACGGATGGGAATTTCTCATCCTGCAGTAGGTTGCCTGTTAAGCGTTCAAGGAAGATGTTTGTGCCTATCGCAAATTCGCCGAGACGGTTGCTGTTAGGGTCTGTGCTCAGGTATTCAATGAATTCCTTCCTGAGCTGTTCATTGCCACACTTGACTGAGGATAGGTCAACTCGTGAATCCTTTACGGTCAAAGTCACAGGTGTTTTCGTGAGCACACCGTACTTTGGGCTGAACCAGTCTCCGAGTTCGTCAATGATCATCGTGCCATTTGCTCTGTAGGCCGCTGTGTAAATCTCACCCTCAGGAAGATTTCCCCACATTCCTTTCTTATGGTACAATCCGTCAGAGACCTTCCACTTCCAAGAAGAATTGAACTCTGCATCAAGATCTGATCCAACATTGTTCGTGACCTTGGCTTTCCGGCGCCCCTTCACCACGGCCTCTAGCTTGTTAGTCAGGTCTGAGATTTTCAGATAGTCAGCGCACATACCGGTTTCCATCAGTTCCCTTGTGATGTTGGGCATGTGTGCGTGCCGCGCGTACCTTACTGCCGTTCGAATGAAGGGTTCTCGGATTGCGAGTTCTCCGGGTTTGCTCCGGGCAGCGTAGAAGGTGACATCCGCCCAAGGAATCATCCCAAGAACAGGCTTAGGTAGTTCCCTTGCCGGTCGGTCCGTGTAGTCTTCCATTATGAGCAATTTCACGTTGCTTCCGGATGCCTCCTCGGCTGCATCCCGAATGGCTTCTCCAACTTCGATAGTTTCTCGGTCGGTCAGAATCAGTACATGTTCTCCTCGTTTGACCGCCATACAGACTTCTACTGCGTTTCTAGCTCCCTCAGCCAAACGACCCATCTAGCATCATCACACTTCTGACTGTGCACGTGGACTTTCTCTCCTTCGCCAGATACTGATGATAAGGAATCCTTCTAGGATCAGGACGATACTGAAAAGGGCTACTTCCTGTGGAGTTACATAGGTTACAATGAGTCTTGGATAGTATCCAGAGTTCGGAACTTGGTCGCGCGTGAAGAATTGAGTGGAGTAGAGTATCGTAGAGTTCTCTTGCATATCGCGAACCAAGACTCCGTAGTTGCCTGCTCCCGAAAGCCAATCCTTCACAATGTCCGGTATGTCCCATTCCATCCAGAGTATCGGACCCTCCCACCCACCTTGACCGGGTGGGACAGCGGCGGTCGTATGGTGTTCTTCGGTGTAGGCTGGTTGATTTGCCCAAGTTATTCCATATTCTGTCCAAGGCTGCGTCAAACGATAGACCGCGTATATTCGACCAGTGCTATCTCCAATCAGCTCGGATGGCTCGCTTGTAGTTTTGTGCCATATCCTCAGGCGTAGCTCGGCGTTGATGACCCAAATACCGGACGGGATAGCTGAGATGTTGAAGGCTAACCATCCTCTCATGTTCTTATTCAACTCTTGACTTGCCGAAGTTATCTCGAAATTGTTGGAACCGCCGTTATTGGCGTGCGGGATAGATTGCCAACTGTAACTATCCATGCTGGGATAGATTGTCAAGCTCTTAGGAGAGGTCATCCAGAAAGCAGTGACTGTAACCCCATAGGTTACGACTACGAGGATCACGAGGAACGCCGCTTTCATCCAACTAGCCCAGCAAGTCTGCGCCAAGAACAAAAGTCAAAGCCTGAAAGCGTGAGCGGATCGAACGATTCCAGGAACTCCTAGAGGTGAAGGGTTGGCTAGACGGATCGGACATCAAACCCACAACCAAAGGCTACTATGCCAAACGCCTTTATGAATTTCTGGAAGACGAGACACCCAAGCTTTTCATGGACCCAGCTCTGCAGCAGCCTCTAGAGGTCGTCATACAGATCAAAGGCAGATTGGCGCCCCTCGCTCAGAAGAGTCTTTCAGCAGCATTCCACATGCGAGCTGCCCTCAGATCCTTGTTAGAGTTCTACGAGACCGATGTGCATGTGAACGGCAAGATCAAAGATCAAGAACCAAATTGTTCCCGTTCGTTGAATGGAGGCTAGAGTTGGACCCAACGGGGCTGAAATGCAGCATTGTCGTTGGAGTTACTCTTTGTTCGTCGTCTTTGGGGTGTCGAGTTCTGTTTGCAGTTGTTTGAAACGTGTCTCCACGAATTGAGCTAGCCTTTCCTGGCCATATTCCTTCAGTTCGCTTTGTTTTTTCAGATGCTCTTCGACTGTTCGAAGCAGTTCGTCCATGTTGACTGGCTTTACCAAATAGGCGTGGGCGCCTTTGTTTACTGCTTCTACGGCGTTCTGTAGTGCCGGGTAGCCGGTAAGAATGATCTTCATCATCTCTGGGGTTGTTTCCTTCATGGCGGTCAGAAGTTCTGTGCCGTCCATGTCTGGTAGGCGGATATCTATGAGCGCCAGGTTGTAGAAGTTGGTCTGGGATTTCTCAATGGCTTCCTTCGCATTGCTCGCTGTGTCCACTAGGTAACCCTCACTTTTCAATGCCGCACTGACGACTTTACGTATTCCCTCATCGTCGTCTATGACAAGTATTCTGCCTTTTTCGTCTTCACTCATGATGGTTCACCTCCGATTGGAAGTTTCAGCGTGAAGGTTGTTCCCTTTCCCACAATGCTCTCAACCGACATTGAGCCCCCATGGGCTTCAACAATTCGCTTGCAGATTGGCAGTCCTAGTCCTATCCCCTTCGCCTTGGTTGTATAGAGCAGCGTCCCAATCTTCTCCATTTGGTCTTGGGCAATTCCAGATCCCGTATCGCTGACAGTTATCGACACTTCGCTCTCTGAATTCACGCTAGATACTGACAATTTTCCTCCTTCCGGCATCGCATCGATGGCGTTCTTGATCAGGTTCATAAGTGCACGTCTAATCTTCGGTTCGTCCACAAGAATCTCTGGAGCATCTACTGTCGTATCGTCTATTCGGATGTTGTCTGGGACCTTAACTTCTTTGAGCGTTTGCGTTACCATTGATCTTGGTGTAGCGGGGAATCGTTGGAGTTGTATTTCTCTTGAAAACTCCAACAGGTCATTGATGATTCCATTTGCGTATTCAACTCCGTTGTCAATGACTGCGAGCATCTCTTTCGTGGATGGGTCAGGTGCATTCCGTAGTTGTTTTCTTATATTGTATGCAGCCCCCGCTATTCCTTGCAACGGGTTACGGAGGTCGTGCCCAACCATTGTCGCTGTTTCTCCGATCACAGCAAACCGCTCAGCTTGGTGAAGACGCTCCTCCGTCTTCCTCCGTTCAGTTGTGTCCCTGATGATTCCTTGGGCACCAACAACCTTTGCGCCCGTGACAATTGGAGAGCAGCCGATCTCAACGAAAACCTGAGACCCGTCTCTCTTCAGAGCACAAAACTCTACGCCCTCGACATTCTTTCCGTCTCTCAGACTACTCAGACTTGAAGCGGCCTTCGGAAGCTCCGATGTAGACAGGTACTTGTGGAAAAGTGTCCCAACCACTTCCCCGAGCTCGTAACCCAAGATCCTCTCCACCGCCGGGGAAGCGTAAGTCAAGCGACCCTCAAGATCAACCTCGAAGATTCCATCAACGCTTCTCTCAGCGATTCCTCTGAACCTCTCCTCGGACTCACGTAGAGCGGTCTCAATCTTCTTGCGTTCGGTGATATCCGTCGTGACTCCATCCGTGTATCTTACCCCGTCTTTCTCGTACACCAAGTCAGCCCGATCATTCAAGTACAGCCACTTGCCATCAGGTCGTTGATACCTGTATTCGACATCGAACACTCTTCCATCAGTGAAGAGCGCCTCGTACCCTTCGCTCAACTTCGCTCTGTCATCTGGATGTATGTGCTTGGACCAGACGGGCTGGCCACCAGTGTAGACTTCCTCTGGGGTATAGCCGTGAAGTTCTTTCACATTTGGCGTGATGAATACTGCATCGCCCTTCTCGCTGGAAGTCCACACCATGGCTGGAATGTTCTGAACTATGGATCGATATCTTTCCTCACTCTCGAGAAGTCTCTTGGTGCGTTCTTCCACAAGCTCCTCAAGATGTTTTGAATACGTCTCAAGTTCTTGCCCGCGTTTCAGACGGTGCATTTCGGATCCAACGTGAGCCGCCAATGTTTCGAGGAGTCTCTGGTCTTCGCTAGAGAAGGCATCAAGACGAATGCTTTCGGCGTTCAGGACGGCAACAGTTTCTGCGTCCACTACTACGGGTACGGCAAGCTCCGAAAGCATCGTGTGAGGCCCCGTCCAATCCCATCCTTTTCTATCAACATAGTCCGGTTCTTTGGTCGTGTCCGATACTCGAATTGTTGCCTGGCTTCTCGCAGCTTTCGCCACCAAGCCGCGTCCGTTAAGGTGTTCTTCAGATAATCCTGTTGGTGCTCCCCTCGTTCCTCTCACTCGCAGACAATCTCCGGCAACGAGGTAGACATCAGCGACATCGAATCCGAGGGCAAATTGGATTGCATCCAGTGTACTCTCCGCGATCTCCTCGATATTGCTGGCGGAGCCCAGCTGCAACGCGTGTTGATGGAGTGCCCTCAACTTCTCCTCAGATTCCTTCAGGTGCTTGGAGTAGCGTTCAAGCTCGTCTTGCATCTCCCTCAGTTCAGTAATGTCGTGCCCGATTGCGATAGTCCCGATCGCCTTGCCATCCGAGTCAGTTAGGGCCCGATCGTTCCAAGATATTATCCTAGTCTCCCCGTCCTTCCGCCTGATCTTTGTCTCAACATTCGTGTCAACCCTTCCATGTTGCAGTATGTCGGCGACAGTTTCAGTGATCTGCTTTCGGTATTCTTGATCTGGGTAGAGCCATTCCCATATCTTCCAGTGTCCCACGACCTCTTCTCGAGAATAGCCGCTCGCAACTTCTGCAGCCCTGTTCCAGATTAGGACGCGTTCTTTCTCGTCTAGCACATCAAGCCAGACATCCGCATTCTCTATGACGCTCGTCAAGAATTGATTAGACCTTAAGAGCTCTTGCTGCATCTGCTTACGTTCAGTAATGTCGATGAAGACGAACTCGTCCGCAGGCCTGCCTTTGTAGGTGATTCTTGCCCCTCGAACCACTACGCAGATTTCAGAGCCGTCCCTAGTGACTAGGCTTATCTCATAAGGTGGAATGTCTTCACCACGCAGCCTTCTGCCGACATTCTCTTTGACCAGACTTCTGAATCTCTCAGCAACCACATTCTCTATTGGGTCAAAGGAAGGTGAAGTGATCTCTTCGTAGTTCCAACCCAACCTTTCGAGCCCAGTCTTGTTAACGTATTTCAGAATCCCATCCTGGAGGATTCCAATCATGTTGGGCGAATTCTCTACTAGTGCCCTATACTTCTCCTCACTCTCCCGCAGTGTCTCCTCCGCCTGCCTCTGTTCTGTTAAGTCTCTTACAACACTAACCCAGCCTATTCGCTTCCCATGGTCGTCTAGAAGCGGCGTCACCGTGTGGTCCGAGGGGAACACGGAGCCATCTTTGCGCTTCATTTGATAGTCGAAGCTGAAGTACTCATTCTTCTTAATCGCTGGGTAGAGTTGAGCTTGGAACTTTCTGAGGCTTTCGCTGCTTACGTGAAGAAAAGCCGTCGTTCTGCCTACCATCTCAGACTTGTTGTATCCAAAGATTTTGGACGCCGCTTGATTGCATTCTAGTATGACGGGGGGAACCTTGGCGTCAAGGACGAAGAGGGCGTCCTTGGCACTGTTGAAGCTCTTTCGTAGAAGGTCTGCGTGAAGCAGTAAGCCATCCGCTCTCCTGCCTTCCGTGATGCCGATTTGCGAAGTCCTCTTGTATCTGACTTTCGGCTTTGCGGGTTTGGATGATACTCCTCCAAGTTTCCTTCTTCTTGGCAAGTCTTTTCCTTTCCTCTTCAGAGTTGGATCTTACTGTCTTCTAGCTTGATCTTCGCTTCTTCAACGTATTCGAGAAATGTTCGGCCAGGATTGTCAAAGAAGGCTAAAGCAAGTTTGACATGGAGTCTCCTCGCAATCGCTTTGCAGATTATCTTGGAGCTAGAGAGGCCAAATGTCCTCTCCAGTGTAGAGAACAGTGTTTCAAGTCGGTAGGGGACCTCATTTTTCGTAATAGAGTGAACTGTCTGTAGGTGAAGGAAGAGCGCATCGACCACTTTCCGGCTGAATAGCGCGACTATGGTTTCGTCTATGGATTCGACTAACACATCGTTGAACTCTCTACCCGTTCGTCGCCGATGCATCTCAATCAGCTAATCTTGAAAGCCTCCATCAAGAGCCAAGCGAATGATTCATTCTTCGATCTTCACTGTGCCTCTCTTTACCACAATCTTATCGTGGTCTTTGATGAAGACCAATAGGTCGCCGTTATCAGCCCTGAGGTATTCTCTTACGGATTTCGGGAGCGTCACTTGAAATTTCCCGGTGATGCTGGACTTGCCGACGACTTCCATGGAATCATGCCTACACGGAGTCAGGGAATTCAAGCATGTACTCAGTTTGTCACCAGCAACAGGACTCTGTAGTAACGATCCCCGCGAAGTTTGGATTACGTGGTTGCTGACGGCCGGGTTGCGACCATTTGGCGCGCGCATATATGATATCAAAACGGTTCGCAGCAAGCAGCGCTAGGCGATCATCAGCCTCGATGTGGTGCCGCCGACAGAGCCGAGCTTTGCCTAAGCGGCTGGGCGTTCCTGCCAGAGCCTAACCTCAGCCCTAATCGCTATGGCTGCTCCCACAAGTCCCAGAATGAATCCCCCGACCTAACCACTCCCCAGATTCCACCCGGAATCCTGAAGGCTGTGAGAACCACGAGAACGATGTACAAGGCCGCCAGCAGAAGAACAGCTCGTGTACCCATCTCAGATCACAGGAAAAATGCTGCTTTCTTTCTTCCGAGCTGACTGGATGTACAAGATGCCGAAAGGTTGGCGTTCTTTCTGATCGCAGTCATAGTGATTGCAGTAGGCATCACTCTCACAAGGGGCACGGAAAGTTTGCGCAGAATCTTCTCTGGCGCACCCTACATCTTCGACAGCAACAGGCAGATCATGCTTCCGGACGGAACCACTATTCCCGCAAGCGTCTTGTGCGCTGGCGCGGTCAACTTCAAAATGCCATTGATCGCAACCTACGAGGACAACAGCCAAGAGAAGATCTTCGAGAAAGCATCCGCCCCAGGCTTGACTGTTCTGACAAGAGGTAAACCCGTCTCCGACATCTCAGCGCTGGTAGTTGCAGCTTTCGCCCTATCCACGCTCCTGCCGTCCACAGCTCGGGCTCTGTTCAAAGTTAACTTCACATCGCTAATCGCCAACACGAAGTACGGCTGCAACCTAGTTCCGAAACAAGTTGAGGATCAAGATCGGATCAATTGGCATCCAGATTTCGATGTGGACTGCGGTATCACGGATATTCCTTGACAGGTAGTAGCCTAGCGCTTGCGGACATGAACTGGGACCGCTCAATCAGTTCCTTTGAATAAGTACGAATCTGCCAAAGATATAACTCGTATCAGGAAACATTGCTTCGGCATACTACCCGAGTTATCTTGGCTGCAAAGGTCAGATTCGCACATTCTGTCCATTCTGCGGCAAGGCACTCGCCTAGAAAATACCTAGTATCTTATCAATGCGTGAATCGAACCACTCAAGCGCTCTCCCTAGCAACCGACAAGGACCCGCATGTATGCCAGAATCGCAGAGAAAGCTTCGCCATATACGGCTAAGCGAGCACGTCAGTCCGCCTAAGTGGAGTTCGCAAAGCCTACGTTTGAACCACTGTCATGAGAATATGATCCGATAGAATAGGGCTGGCCTCGAAACGTAATTGCATAGCGCCTCAAGATGAGCTGGAAAGGCAATAACTATTGTAGCAAAAGCTTAACCCTTGTTGTCTCTGCGTTGAACCAAGCGGGGGCATCAAAGTTCCTAGATTTCCTTTTGAATATCACCAAGATGAAGACACTTCCGAGAACTGGATGGATCAGCCACGGTGTGAGCTTGCATGATGTCGAGTCTGTTGCGGATCACACGTTCTCGAGTTGCGCGATTTCAATGCTCTTGACTGACCTTGAGCGTAAACGTGGTGTCCGCGTAAATATTGTCCGTGTTCTGAGGATGGCTATCCTGCACGATCTTTCGGAATCATTGACCTTTGATATTAGTAAGGCCTACTTGGATTACTTGGGAAGGAGGGGTGAAGCGATCAAGGCTGAACTTGAACGCGCAGCTTGGAACCATCTGATTCGTGCAATAAAGCATTCTGATATCGTTCGAGAATACACAAACCTTCAAGACGAGTTTCTTGCGAGAAAGACGATTGAGTCAAAGATCGTGCATGCCGCCGATGGCCTAGACATTCTCCTGCAGGTTATCAACTACAACCGCAGAGGATACCCTCCAACCATATTGAGGGATCTCTGGAAGAGCACTACGAGAAACCTTAGAGGCTCCAATATTCCCTCGGTGCGGAAGCTTCATGCGATGATCGTGAAGGAGAACAAGATCCTCGATCAGAGCATGGTCAAATGATGTGAATAAGATTGGCTGGCAATTGCACTACCCCGACGCCGTTCTCATAAATCCAGATTCCAAACTCTCGCGACTTAGGGTCAACAACCAGTGATATCGCGTAAGGTGAGAACTGGTAGAAGCGCATGTGTGTGTCTAAATCTGTCTGCGACAGGAACAAGCCATGTCCTGGGTGAGAATGATACCAACCAACTATCCGCCCCTCTATCCTCCCCTCGATCATATCGTGCGCGACCTCCGCAAGTCGCTCCGGAGGAAAAACGCAAGAAACCTCACTCATCTCACCACCAGCGGGAATTATGTCATTGACCCAAAGCGATCCGTTCTCCAAAGTACCCATCAATAGTCCTATACGTTCGTAGGGTCGACTCACGTCACGCGATATCTGGTCAATTACGCGACTGGTTATGAAGAGTTTGAACAAGTGCGACCACGAATTCGACGCCTACCTCGCCTCTGGCCAGATAAAATTTCAGCTGCCAAGTGTAACGAAAACGACAACGGAGGGGTGTCCTTTCACCATATCCCTGTCCATTAAATATCCTCTCCCCCAGCGTTAGGGGACTTTGCAGCGAGTGTCCCCTCGGGTGTTCTAAAACATGAACGCCATGTTCAAAACCATGAGGTTATGGCAGGGAGTGTTCCTTCACCAATCATCCAGGAAAAAGGGAGGTGCTTTGAATGAGTGAAATTGCGGCACGAAGAATCTACTATCTCGCTGCCATTGCAATAGTAGCAATGGTTCTTATCAGCGCCATAACCCTGACGAGACCACTAGGGCCACAAGTCATCCCTCCGACTCCGATAACGAAGACGCTTCAAGTTACCGGTGTAGGTACGGTATCAGCAAACCCAGATGAAGCCGTCTTACTCCTCGCTGTTCAGACACAGGCAGCATCAGCAACTCAGGCGACCAGTGACAATGCGGCTATCATGTCCAAGGTCATGGAAGCGCTTGTCAATGCTGGGATCGGCAAGGACTCCATAGAAACCTCATCGTACTCCTTGACTCCAATATACGAAAGTAAACCCGATCAGACTACTCCGCCGAGAATTCTAGGATACGTAGCTCGCAATGCAATACAAGTCACGTTAACAGACTTGGCTTCAGTAGGAAAGGTCTTGGATGTTGCACTGATGGCGGGAGCGAACGAAGTACAGGGAGTAATCTTCACGCTTTCAACTTCGACATTGGCGACACTCCAAAGTCAAGCTCTGCAACTGGCGATTCAAGATGCTGATGCCAAAGCAAAGGCGATGACCACAAGTCTTGGAGTCAAGATGGTCGGGCCCATCTCCGTGACACCAGGTTACACATTCCAGCCAACTTTCGAGAAGCTAGCCCAGGCAGTCCCTGCTACACCGATCCAGCCCGGTACGGTCGAGATTACTGCCACAGTTCAAGTCACTTACGAATTCGCCTAAAGTCCCAAGAAACGTGGAGTAACGAACGCCTCAATGTATGCCGCCACGGCAAACAACACAACTGAGAACAGCGACAACACCATAGTATCCTTTATTCCCTCTAGAAGTAGCGGTCGGTCAACATTCCGGCCGCTCAATTTTGCGTAAATCGCTTTTGTGGTGGTAACATGCCACCGCGCCAACCCAGCAAATTCTAGGATGAATGCTGGGATCTCAATTATCCCGTGTGGGGTCAATCCCGCGACGGTGTAGACGGCCCCCCTAGTCAGAGTGGTGAAAGATGCTACGCCTCCGATTAGGATCGCGTTCAGAAGCAGTTCGTAACCCAAGCTGTAGGCGCCGACAAAGGGTAGCCAAACCAGTGCGCGAAGCGGGTTCCAGAAATGACCTATGTTGTTCAGGAAAATGAGTCGGTAGAGTTCATTCGTGTATGGAGGAGGCGGAGCAAGATATCCTTTGGCTGTTCCGAAGATATCTCGAAGCCCGCTAACCAGGTCGGGAGACGTTAGGAAGATCACATAGGCGACTACCGTTGAGACGGTCATAATAGACACAAATGTGAGGGCAATCACTCCGATCAACAGTTTGTTGCGCTTAAACACGAAACCTATCTTCGAGGGAAATCTCATCGAAGTCACCCTAGCTTCTTTGTGCGGCCCCACAGTATGGACAGAATCTTGCGTTCTCAGGTACTGAGCCCCCGCATGCCGCGCAGACCCTCGGCGGCGTTGTTGGTTTGAGCGCGGCAAGAAGTTGCTCTTCGAAGGACGAATGGTCCGCGAAGTGTTCGTTGTAGTCTTTGAGAAGCGTGTAGAACCAGTATATCCAGAAAATCCCACCTGTGATGGCTGTCAGTATTATGTACAACAGTGGATCCCTCTTGTGCGACTTGTACAGGGACATCGGGGTGGCTGTAATGCCTATCTCGCCGAGAGTGCCTAGGAGGACTTGGTAATAGTTTGACTGTCGTTCCTCGTGCTTGCGCAGGTCTTGTGTAAGGTTGTAAGCAACTACAAGACCGATGATTGGTGTAACGAAAACATACAGTATTGACCAAAGCCCGGCTGGTCTCTCTTGCTCCTCGAAGACGGAGTCCTCGGCTATCAGCGTCAGCTTCGAACTTGAACTTACTCCGGCCTTGGTTGCAAGATACTTTGCGAGGGTAACGAAGAGCTGTTGCTGTCTCCTGAAATGGGCATTTCTTCGATCGAGAAGGTTGTAAAGTGCAAATGCGCCCAGCAAAAGTACAAGGAATAGCGACATGATCGCTACTCCATAAAGCACGAAAATTTCCCCGAATAGGCGCGATGCTTCTTGAGGCTGTTCAAAGCTGCTGAATTCGGGGACTAGGGAAATGATTACCCGCACTAGAGACGCGGCAAGCGCTATTCCCACTAGAATTGGAAGAAGAGGGACAATCAACCATCCGTAACTCATCCTTCTGTCCGTTGTCAATCGTCTTCGAACAAGCTCCTCAATACGCTGAATCATGACTTCCGGCTGTGTCGACAACTGTCCGTCCCCCTCCGGCTGGAATACGCCCTCATAGATAATCTCTTAATCTTCGTCAACCGTACTCTTGCATGGGGTTTGCCTCAATGCCGAAAGCTTTCGTCTTTATGAATATTGACGCAGGTGCAGAAAATGATGTCTTGAAGAGCCTCCGTCAAGTCCCTGAGGTCAAGGAATCATACTTCGTATACGGTGTTTACGACATTGTTGCAAAGGTTGAGACTGAATCTATGGATCGTCTGAAAGAAGTGATTACTTGGAAGATTCGGAGACTGGACAAAATACGCTCGACTTTGACAACCATCGTCAGCGAGGGGAAGTAGGATTCGGTTCTCAAGACTGATTGGTCCGGCCAATAGAGGCCGGCATCTTTAGCGACCTCCTATTAGAAGGGCACGAGATAGCGTCGTCACTAATGGTCTGCGATTCGCCAGCATCTCCTGTTGATACCGCGTAAGATTCTGCAGATCCGAATGGCACATGTTCTTACCGATAGGGCAAGAACTCCCTGCCTAGCAACTCACGTGCAACAATGATCTTGTTGATGTCGGCAGTTCCGTCGCCTATCATCGCACCTCGAATTTCTCGCAATCGGTATTCGTCCATACATTCTGTTGTGAATCCGATTGCCCCTCGATTTTGCAGGCAGTCGTTCACCACATCGAAGGCAACCTCAGGAGTGTACCATTTGATCATGGCTGAGTCCTTCGTAATCTTGTGGCCCTTATCTTTCAACCAGAGTGTTCTGTAGCAAAGTAGCCGCGCTGCTTCAAGTCGGGTGTAGCCATCAACTATGCGGGATTGAACCGACTCAAATTTCGCTATCAGGCGTCCAAACGCGCTTCGCTGCTTCACGTATTCAATATTCTCATCAAGCGCCCCCTCAGCCATACCGACACACCATATGCCAAGCAGCGTACGCATCAGATCGAATGTTTCCATTACGTAGGTGAAACCTCGATTTTCCTCTCCGATCAGATTCGTTGCGGGAATCTTGACATCTTTGAGAACGATGCCCCCAAAGGAGAAAAGCCTCCAGCCCAAAGCGTCAAGATCGTATTTCTCAACCCCCGGTCGGTTCATCTCAACCAAGAACATGCTCACTCCCTTCGAACCCTTGTCTGGATCCGTCTTTGCCAGAACGCAGTATGCCGCACACTCATTGATGCCTGTGATGTACTGCTTTTCTCCTTTGAGGACATAGTGCTCACCTTGCCGCACTGCACGCGTGATGATTGCTGCGGCGTCGGAGCCCGCGGAGGGCTCGGTGTTGGCCACTCCGAGAATCTTTTCGCCCTTTGCCAACGGGGGAAGCCACTCTGACTTCAACTCTTCAGAGCCGTGAAGCGCAAGGATTTCTCCCATGATGTCCCCGAGGGGTATCTGCCACCCAACTCGAGCCAGTTCTTCGAC
This sequence comes from uncultured Candidatus Bathyarchaeia archaeon, assembly GCA_964598845.1. Lineage (GTDB taxonomy): Archaea > Thermoproteota > Bathyarchaeia > 40CM-2-53-6 > 40CM-2-53-6 > FEN-987. Next base: position 51,415 of record CAZRDM010000010.1, on the reverse strand, counting down.
TAGGATTCCCATCGTGACAGCGTCTGCGTCTTGACCTCCGTACTCTCTGGGGAATCGTAGACCTAGAAGCCCATTCTGTCCCATCTTTCTGTAGATTTCCCAGGGAAACTCTCTCTTACGTTCATATCCCCTAACTCTCGGAGCAATCTCCTTTCTAGCGAATTCGCGGATCGTTCTTCTGAAGAGTTCCTGTTCTTCGCTGAAATCAAAATCAAGACCCAACAGCTCTCACAAGTTGAAACCTTCCACGCGACCGTTCTTAAGGTTGATGCGGAAAGTATTTCCAAGAATTCTCAGAGAAGCTCGCGGAATTCATCAAGTACTCCGACACGGCCTCCGGTTGCTTACGATATCCCGAGCGAAAGCAGCGTTTCTGACTAATCCTTCCAGCCAGTGCCCCCATCTTCGATGTGACTTCAATGATCAGGTCGGGTTTTTGGTTTGATCTTCGCAGAAGTCTATGGTGTTAATGCGTAGTATCAATTGAGTTAGTCGCAGGGTATGTTTATAACAAATGATTACTGTGTCGCCTGAGCTCTCGAAAGAGGTCCAACTTTGGATGAGCTTGACGACATACGAACAAGGAAGATGCGTGAACTAATGGAGAAAATGTCAACACCCAGCATTGACAGGCCCATTGTGGTTAGCGATAGGAATTTCGACCAGACTGTGAAGACCTACCCGTTGTTGGTTGTAGACTGTTGGGCCGCTTGGTGCGCCCCTTGCCGCGCCATCGCTCCGATTGTTGAGGCGCTGGCGAAGGAATACAGCGGTAAGATAGTCTTTGGCAAGTTGAATGTTGACGAAAATCCGGAGACCGCACAGCGGTTCGGTATCATGGCCATCCCTACACTGCTCGTCATGAAGAACGGGGAAGAAGTAGATAGGATAGTGGGAGCACTTCCGAAGAGCCAACTGGAAGAGAAGATAAAGCTGTACGTTTTGAGTTGAGAGTTAACGCAACTGTGACTTCGTGAAGCGAAGAGCTCTGACCTGACTAGCGTTTCCCAATCTGCATCGTGAGTCAGCGTACCGGACAAGCTAACAGGACATCTGCACGCCAGTGAGATTAATCATAGCGACAGATTGGTGCGGAGGCGGGCATCTGAACCCATACCTCCCGCACAACTCGCGGGCAAACGGGTCAGGTGAACTCTCCTCACTCCATCCTTTCCCCAGGCAGTCAACCAAATGTTTCGTCTCATGGAAGATGACATATTCGGGGAACAGCTGGTACATCTCTTCCGAAATGTGAATTGTGAACGGATTCGCTGGAGAGTAGTATCCTTTCAACGGTCCGAAATACGGGTAGATCCTCACCTGCACGCATTGGTCAAGGCTTATGCCTAAGTTCGCAAGCGCTAGGTTGACAAGTTGACAAGTTCGCACGTTGTGCGACATTGTCAGGTGATTCTCTGTCTTCGTCACAAGGGGCATTCTACAGCAAGGGCAATGCTCCGAACCACTTTGCTCCCTGTAAGCCGCAAGATGATCGAATTCTCTCCCGTGGCCTGATCGCGCAAAACGATATCTCAGGTTCCTAGGTATGATTTTCCGTGTTACCAGATCCGAAATCGCTCGAAGCAATGACATGCCTTGAAGACGGGGTTCCCCCAATATCGTATATCAATGTTTCAGCATCACGGATGCATCATCAAAGTTGGCTTGTATCGGTGGTATCGGGCTAGATGTGATCGTTCTTGAATTCGTGGAACCGTTTACGCTGGATACATGATGACGGGTAAAACGAATATAGCAGGTGGCATGCTCACGTCCCATTAGCTGCGATAAGCTTCGATTGAGGAAATGGGGTCGGGAAGATACTTGGGCATTTTTGAATTCGAAGGACGCGTGCCATCGATCGCTACATCCGCCTACGTGGACGAAGATGCCAAGGTCGTTGGTGATGTAATAATTGGAGAACAGTGCTACATAGGTCCAGGCGCCAGAATTAGGGGCGACTATGGAAAAGTCGTAATCGGCGATAGAACGAGTGTTCAGGAAAACTGTGTCTTACACGCACGCATTAACGAGAAATGTGAAGTTGGAAGCCATGTCCAGGTCGGCCATGGTGCGCTGCTACACAATTGCACCATAAAGGAGTATGCCGTGATAGGGGTTGGAGCGGTCGTCAGCGACTACGCCGTGGTCGGCGTGTGGAGCATTATCGGCGAAGGCGCTGTCGTGACGATCGGTCAATCAATCCCTGACGGAAAAGTGGCCGTGGGTATCCCTGCCAAGATCGTTCGAGATGTTACAGAGTCAGACAAACAACTCTGGAACAAGTACAAGGACGCGTACGCAGACCTAGCGCTAAGGTATCCGACAGGTCTCAAGAGAATCAAATGATCCCAAACCTCCTTGTGGCAACGTTAATGTTGCAATACCTACATGAGTGATTGATGGGCGATGCCGAGAGAAGTGGTTGCTGTCCTTGATTTTGGGGGACAGTACTCTCATCTTATCACTCGGCGGATAAGGGAATGTGAAGTCTATTCGGAGCTTCTTCACTACACAACTCCCGCGAAAGAGCTCCTCAGAATAAACGCGAAGGGCGTTGTACTCTCCGGAGGACCTGCAAGCGTCTACGACGAAAATGCCCCTAAATGCGATCCTCAGATTTTCCAGCAGGGGATACCCGTTCTCGGCATCTGCTACGGTCTGCAGCTCATGGTCCAAATGCTCGGAGGTAGGGTCAAAGCCACCAAGCGCCGCGAATATGGGAAGACTCCGCTAGAAATCAGAGATTCAACTGATCTGTTCAGCGGCATCGGTGGGTCTATTGTTTCATGGATGAGTCACGGGGATTATGCTGAGGAGCTTCCGAAGGGATTCGAAGTCATAGCGAGCTCGGAGAACTGCTTCACGGCTGCAATCCGTGAGTCATCACGGCGTCTGTATGGCGTTCAATTCCATCCGGAGGTGGCGCATACAGAGAGGGGAATCGATATCATCAAGAATTTTGCCAATGTCATAAGTGGCTGTTCGCCAACTTGGACTTCACAGTCAATCATCGAAACGACAGTCAATCATATTCGTTCAGAGGTCGGGAATGACAGGGTATTATGTGCCGTTAGCGGAGGCATAGATTCAACCACAACGGCAGTGCTAGTGCAGCGAGCCGTAGGTGACAAGTTATCATGCGTCTTTGTGAATCACGGATTACTAAGAATGGATGAAGAGAAGCTTATCCTAAAGACTCTGAAGGAAGATCTCAACCTCAATCTCCACAATGTGGAGGCATCCAAGCGTTTTCTTGAACGACTAAGAGGAGTCAAAGATCCTGAGGAGAAGCGCAAGATCATCGGCGAGGAGTTCATCAAGGTCTTCACCGAAGAAAGCGCTAAGCTTGGAACTTTTCGATGGCTGGCTCAGGGGACGCTTTACCCGGACGTAATTGAGAGCGCGGGAACTGGGAGCCCCGCTTCTAGGATCAAGACCCACCACAATGTTGCAGGCATACCTGAATGGTCGAAGTTCGGAACCATTGAACCGTTGAAATTCCTCTACAAGGACGAGGTCAGGAAACTGGCCAAGGAACTTGGCATACCAGATGCGATAGTTGGAAGGCACCCATTTCCTGGACCAGGTTTGGCAGTTCGGATAACTGGTGAAATAACGGAAGAGAAGCTCAGGATTTGCCGTGAAGCAGGAATGATAGTCGAGGATGTTCTCTTGCGTCACGGATTGTACGATTCGATCTGGCAAGCGTTTGCAATTGTCGGTGACGACTTGGCCGTTGGAGTCTTGGGTGATGAGAGAAAATTGGGCCATATGGTTACAGTGCGCATTGTTACTTCATTGGACGGTATGACCGCGGATTGGGCTAGACTTCCAAGCGGTGTCCTAGAGGAAATCAGCAGTCGAATAGCCGGGGAAGTCCAAGGCGTCACTTGGGTGAGTTACGCCATAACATCCAAACCACCATCAACAATCGAGCCCTGCTGAATACAGTTCTCGCATTGGCTACATAATTCGCTGCAAGGAGCAATGCTTCGGGCCTCCTACTATTCCGTGACCCTCTTATGAGAAAAGGAGGCGAGGTTTTCTAAGTGGTCCGGTGGCGGATTGGTAGCGCTACTTAGCTTTGAAGGGGTGCCCGCAACCGCAGGTTTCGACTGCGTTTGGGTTGTTTACCATGAAACCTTCTCCCATGACTGACTCTACGTAGTCAATCTCAGCCTCCTCCAAGTATGGAGCGCTTTGCTCATCGAAAATTATCTTGACGCCATGGACTTCTATGACATGGTCGTGGTCGTTCTTGCTATCGAAAGTCAGACTGTACTGGAAACCGTGGCAACCGCCGCCGGATATGCACACACGCAGATTGCGTCTTTCTTTCCTTGTTTTTTCATGGCTGCTTTGATCTTCTCTGCGGCTTTCTCGGTTATTGTGAGCTTGAATGTGTCTGGGGATTGTAGCACCTTCGGGCACCGAGTTCCGTTAATGACGTATGGACTATTCAAGTTTGGGCTAATGAAAATCCGTCGAGGTCTAGATTGAAGCCGCAAACCGACATGGAGAACTGAACTCAGGAGTTCGAATAAGTGATATTGTGCCGTGCTGAATTGGTGGGAGTCGCTTCGTGAGGGGCTACCACTGACGCTCGGCATCGTCTACAGCGATTCGTTTCAACAGTACGATTTTGGTCCAGCTCATCCCCTCAAACCTACTAGGTTGAAGCTCACATTCGAGCTGATGAAAGCAGTGGGGCTTCTCTCTTCTCCAAATGTTAAAGTCGTCGAACCTCGCGTGGCCAGTCGCGAAGAGCTTCTCCTCTTTCATCTAGAAGAGTACTTGAACCTTGTAGGTCGCATGAGTCGCTCGGGAAAGGGGCTTTTCGATATTGGGGACACCCCGGTATTTCCTGGGTGTTATGAAGCTTCTGCGCTAGCTACGGGAGCTTCATTGATGGCTATCGATCTCGTCATGTCTGGGAAATTCTCGCACGCTATGAATATTGCTGGAGGTCTTCACCATGCCCATCCACATAGTGCTTCAGGGTTTTGTATATTCAATGATCCAGCAGTTTCAATTTCATACCTGAAGCGGAAGTACGCAGCTGAAAGAATACTATACCTGGATGTTGATGCACATCACGGAGATGGCGTTATGTATGGATTCTACTCTGACCCAGCTGTCCTAGACATAGATTTCCATGAAGATGGACGCCACCTCTTCCCAGGGACAGGATTTATTCAAGAAATCGGAGAAGGGAAAGCTTCCGGCCTCAAAATCAATGTTCCACTTCCCCCATTCACAGGCAATGATGTCTATCTCAACTTGTTCAGGCAGATAGTTCCAGCCGCTGTCAGAAAATATCGTCCACAGGTCTTCCTGATGCAATGCGGAGCAGATGCTCACGCAAACGACCTCCTTGCTCATCTTCAAATTACAACGAAAGCGTACCGTGAGATTGCTTCTACCGTACACAATCTTGCCCATGACATCAGTGAGGCTCGCCTGATCGTTTTCGGAGGCGGTGGTTACAATTTGGCCAATGTCGCCAGGACTTGGACGGTCGTGGCATCCACTTTGGCGGCTTTCGATTACGCCGCGATTATTCCCAAGAACTGGCGGAAATTGTTCGAAGCAGTCGTTGGGGAAAAGGCTCCGGAATTGATTGAGAGTGACGATGAAGCGAGGCCTGCATTATCGCGCGGCGTTACGCAGCACGATGCGGATGAAGTTCTTAGAGATCTGAAGAGCAGGATTCCATTGTTAACGTGAGCAGGGATAGCCAGATCAACTCGTTTCTGCTGTTGCTTCCTCAGGTTTGAAAACACCCGTCAGGAGGTCTTTCTGGACGCGTAGGTAGTCTTCCGGCGTTCCAACATCAGCCCAGTAACCTTCATGTTTGTAACCGAAGATGGTTCCCTCGCGCATAAGTCTCGGGAAAACGTCCAGTTCCAAAGAAGTCCGTCTTCCCTTTGGGATTCTTGTGAGGATCGAGGGCCGAATTACGTATACTCCCGCGTTTACCCAAACCTCACCTGGAAATTGCTTCTTGGGTTTCTCGATGAAGCTTGTCACCCTATTATCGCTGTCAACATCCGCGGCTCCGAACCTTGTCGGCGTCCTTGATTTGGCAAGAACGATTGTAACTAGAGCGTTAGATTTCTTGTGCGCATAGATCAACTTATCGAGATCCAAACCTGCGAAGATAACGTCGCCATTGAGCGCAAGAAAGTCGGAGCCAATCATGGCTTCAGCATTCTTAATTGCTCCTCCAGTGTCGAGAGGTTCTTTCTCGAAACTGTACCGCAATCGTATTCCTAGCCTGTGCTCGTCCAAGTATCGGACTATCTGTTCTTGGAGGTATCCGATAGCGAGAATGATTCTATCAAATTCAAATCGCTTGAGATATTCAATCTGGTATTCTAGGAGTGCTTTGTAACCTATTGGTAACAGGGGTTTAGGGGTTGAGAATGAAGTTGGTCTTACGCGAGTCTCGAGGCCGCCGCAAAGTATCAGAGCAGTCCGCTCTGGTCTGAACTGCTCCATTCCGAGTTTCAACAGGAACTCCACAGTCTCGGAGCGATTTGTAAATCGGGCTCCATTCACCAATAGGTCGACCTTGTGCATCAGAGATGGGTCTAGCGTCATACTGTAGCGTCGTTTCATGAATCCCAGAGTAATACAAGATTTCATTTAATTGTATTACGGACAGTACCGTGTCAGCGGTGAGCTTCGTGACGGCTAGATGTCCAGCACGTCGTACCACCGAAATGGAGTACGCCCGTGTCTTGCGGGAAGTGGCACAGGTGAAGTACGCTAATTGGGTAAGTATCTGGTGGGACTACGTCTAGTCGCTAAGTAGCCCCCGATCTATCTCGTTACCAGAACGCTGGCTAGAGCAATTTCGTCCTAGCGCTGACCCGTGAGTTTCTCTAGAAGGATCCTTTGTTCGACCTGAGCAACGATTCTTCTCGTCTGTATCACCGCATCGGGATTGGCTGAAATGCTGTCAATTCCTGACTCAACCAGAAACCTAGTGAACTCTGGGTAGACGCTTGGGGCTTGCCCACAGATGCTGACGGTTTTGCCATGTTGATGGGCATTGTCTATGAGGTTCTTGATGGCACGTTTGACAGCTAAGTTTCTCTCATCGAACAAGTGTGCGAGAGTCTCGTTGTCTCTGTCCGCGCCGAGTATTAGCATGGTAAGGTCGTTGCTTCCAATTGAAAAGCCGTCGACCCCTGCCTTGCAGAACTCGTCTGCGAGGAGGATGTTGCTGGGGATTTCCGCCATTATCCAGAGCTTGAAGTCCTCGTCCTGCCTCAAGCCCTCCTGTCGCATGAGCTCGCGAATCTTCACAAATTCATCTACCGTCCTGTTGAAGGGGATCATGCACCACAGATTCTTGAGTCCCATATCGTTCCGAACTTTCTTGACGGCGGCAATCTCAAGCTTGAAGGCTGGCTCATATCTCGGATCGGTGTAGCGGCTTGCTCCTCTGAACCCGAGCAGAGGATTCGCCTCCTTTACCGCACCTTCGTATTTCTCTCCACCTTCCAGTTTGGCGTACTCGTTTGTTTTGAAATCGCTGAACCTGAGCACCACGGGTCTCGGGTAAAATGCCCTGCAGAAAGTTGCCAGTCCGTCCGCCAATTTATTCACAAATTCCTCAGGATGGCCCATCTCGATCAGCCACATCGGATGTTTCCTTATGTGATCGCTCACGATGAATTCCATGCGTAGAAGGCCGACGCCGTCAACAGGTAGCTGAGCGATTTTTTCCGCAAGCTCAGGCTCGCCGAGATTGACGAAAATCTTTGTCCCAGTCACAGGAGCCTCCGTGTATCCTGAGTGGCCCGAGAAGAAGGTTGGCTGCGGTTGGGAGATTGCCGTCTCCAAGCATATTCCCTCATAAACGACACCGCTCTTGGCGTCCACCGTAACGTCCATTCCCGTCGCTAGAACTCGTGTTCCGTCCTTGGTACCTACGATGCAAGGAATTCCAAGTTCCCTGCTCACAATTGCCGCGTGGCAGGTCATGCCACCAGAGTCTGTGACAATTGCTCTGGCTTTCTTCATTGCGGGAACCCAATCGGGTGCTGTCATTTCAGTAACCAAAATCTCGCCGGTTTGAAATTCGCCCACCCGCTCAACTGATGGAATCAGGTGGGCTTTGCCTGCTCCGACCCCCGGCGAAGCTGGGAGTCCCTTCACAAGAATTCTTCTATCTGACACTACCGCGGTTGTCGTCGGGGGGATCGGGATCTTTCTTAAGGACCACACCGTTTCAGGGCGCGCCTGCAGTATGAGCAGCCTGCGGGTCTGTTTATCGAATCCCCATTCAATGTCCATTGCTCGCCCATAATGCTCCTCGATCTTGAGTGCATACTTCGCGAGTTCAACTATCTTATCGTCATCCAGGACTTGGTCATCTTTCAGCGAGTCAGGCACGAGCTTCTCCTCGGTCCCGCCGTCCGGTTTCTGCACTAGCATTATATTCTTGGTCGGTATGGTTTTTCGGATGATCTTGAGCGTTCCCTTGTCCACGTAGTATGTGTCCGGTGTCACGCTACCTTTTACAACGTACTCGCCCAGCCCGTAAGTTGCCTCGATCATAACAACAGATTCATCGCCGTTGGTGGGATCCATGGTGAAAATTACGCCACTGGATTCAGAGTGGCACATCATCTGAACTATGGCTGAGAGAGCCACGTCAAGATGGTTAAATCCTTTCTGCACCCTGTAGAAGATGGCTCGATCGGTGAACAGGCTGGCATAGCATTCCCTAACCTTTTCCACAACATTCTTCGCTCCAGACACATTCAGGTATGTCTCCTGCTGACCCGCAAAACTTGCGTCGGGAAGATCCTCAGCTGTAGCAGAGCTTCGGATCGCAACGAACGGATTCTTAACTTTCTCGTGCACGGCCAGTCTCTCGTAGCTGTCAACGATGATTTTCTCTAGTTCCTTCGGTATTTCCGCCGAGGTGATCAAGTGTCTGATCTCAGCCCCCACTTTCTGCAGTGTAGGGGTATCGTTAGGATCTTTCAGAAGTTCAAGCGCATCAGCCATCATATCTTCTAGTCCATTTTCTCTGAGGAAGAGCCTATACGCCTCCGCTGTGAGAGCGAAGCCATAAGGTATCGGAATCTTCGTTCTTGATGTCATCTCACCCAAGCTTGCTGACTTGCCTCCGACAAGAGCAACATCCTGCTTTCCAATCTCGTCGAACCAGCGCATGAGTTTACTCAAGGTTCAAATCAACTCTCCCGCGACAGAGTATCACTTTACATTCGAAATCGCACTTACAAGTAATATTTGTCTACCTACGATAATTACATTCCCTTACGATGGGTCGCCGGGGCCCCAATAAGATGGAATCGCTCTTCCGTAGCGTGCCGGCTATCAAGTAAAACACCATTAACTGTCCCCTGAAGGTTCCTCCGACACATCGGAGAGCATTCAGTTAATCTGAGGCGAATCGACGAGCTTTCAATCAATTGAAAGATGTTCTAACAGAGTTGATGGGTGGCTCGAAGGCCCACGCCGCTTTAGACGTAAAGTCTGTCCATGACAATCTCGACTCGCAAAGTAAGAGAGTCCCCGATTAGGTTTCCGATGACACGACTTGGCCTCCCTGTCCCGGTTGGTATATGCGGAGAGCACGGAGGGAGGTGAGCTCGGTAGAATTCTGCCATGACCTAGGTCCAGATCATGTAGCTTGCTCCCCGTACAGGGTGCCCGTAGTACGTCTCGTTGCCTCCTAGCCGGTTGTTAGAGAGAAAGCTAACGCATCTGGAGAAAACATGTGAACTGAAGTCTAAGGCTCTTAAGTCAAGGCGATGAGGCAATGTGATAAGCGTGTGCCACGACCAAGCTCTTCCGCGGTGGAGAAGTATTACTTCGTAAGCCTTTTTGGTAATATCACTTGCTGTGCAGTTTTGAGGCAACCGTGTGATGCGCGGTAACATCGTACACGTAGTTGGAACTGGGACGATCGGAGAACCCTTGGTTGGGATCCTTGCAGACATGAAGGAAGAACTCGGAATAGATGAGGTCACCTTTGCTAAGCGCACACCGTTGTTGGAGGACAGGTCGAAGGTGCAGAGTCTCATCAAGAGAGGTGCAAGCTTAGCGGCCGAACGCAGCAACTGGGAGAAGTTTCGCGAGTTAGGAATGGAACCTTCCTACGACTACGAAGAAGCAATAGGGAGGGCGTCCGTTGTAATAGATTGTACGCCTGATGGAAATGGGCTTTCTAACAAGCGCTTGTTCTACGAGAAATATGCGAAGAATGTTAGAGGGTTCTTGGCGCAGGGTTCTGAGTTTGGATTTGGAAAGTCCTACGCCTACGGAATCAATGATGAAGCTCTCCGTGATAGCGATCAGTTCATTCAAATTGTGAGCTGTAATACGCATAACATTGCTGTGATTCTGAAGACTCTAGCCTTTAACAATGGGTCGCCAAATCTTAAGGAAGGGAAATTTCTCTGCATCAGGAGAGCAAGTGACATTAGTGACAGTAAGGACTTTGTTCCGTCCCCCAAAACTAGCAAACATGAAGACCCATGGGGAACGCACCATGCTCGAGATGCTTTCTACCTCTTTAAGACTCTCGGGATAGAGCTGAATCTCTTTTCGAGCGCGATCAAGACGAATTCGCAGTACATGCATTGCATCTGGTTCGACATGCTCCTAAACGGTCGGTTGACACTGGAGGATACTCTGCGAAGAATCATGGACAACCCGAGGATCGCGGTAACCTACAAGGACATGGCAAGTCTCGTATTCTCTTTTGGTCGAGATCATGGAAGGTTCGGTCGGATACTCAATCAGACGGTCGTTGTTCTTCCGTCCCTGTACGTCAGAAACGGGAACGAGCTTCTTGGGTTCTGCTTTACGCCTCAAGATGGCAACAGTCTTCTGAGCAGTATTGCTGCGGCCGAACGATTCCTCTATCCGGAGACATACCATGAACAGCTTCGCTCTCTCGCTTCAATGCTATTCAAAGAAATCTAGAGCAGTCTTGTCAGTCTGGCGCGAGGCGAACTAGGGGCCGCAGATGGGGCAGTCAAGCTCTCCCCAATCTCTTGAACAAACGTGACCATCCTCCGGACAGCAAATGCACGAGTCTGAATCGTGGCTGCATACCCTGCACGTGATCGAACGCCTCCGCCCGATTGGACGCTGGTAATACATTTTTCGCTTACTGAGTAATATCATCCTAAGTCCATAGGGCATGTAAGACACACGGAGCGGAGACGTCGTCCGACGTGTTCTATATGCGAAGCGATGACGCGGGTGACCATTGGACGGATCGGATTACTCTCTCCCAGCACGAAGGAAGAGGATTGTCACTTGCACCAGCAATATCCGTTGATGGCGAGGCCGTGTTCACTGCCTGGCAGGACAACCGGAACGGACGCTACGCCATCTTCATTATCTCGAAACGGGACTTCGTTGCGCCGAAGGCGTTTGAGAGAGAGCTAACTATGCCGATTGCGTCTATATTGGTCGCAGCCACCATCGTGTACTTCTTCTTCGAGTGGAGAAGCAGGCGCTTGAGTAGTGGGCCGGGAGAGACTTGAACTCTCGACCACCTGCGGTCCGCGCTCCTGCGCTTGCCTGTCAGGCAGGTATCCTAACCAGACTAGACGACCGGCCCAAAGCCGCGATTGCTGATCCGCAGAATTAAAGGCTACCTAGGCGTTTCTTGCGAGTTCCGTTACTAGATGGCTTGGCTTTGGACTATGTCAATCATACGATAGTTACTCACAACAGCGAAGAATCTTCGGCTCTTTTTCAGAATGCTGAAGCAACCAACCATAAGGAAATTCATGTTTCGACTCTGAACTCGGTGTGGTTACCATTCAATTCTATGGTTACGAGCCTTGCTCTTGGTAAGCGACAAGCGAGTATTGCCGGACAGTTGCACATTCGGTTAGAGAATTCTCGCGAGTATTCGGGATCCTCAGACCTCGACAGGTGCCATCGATTCAGGATTTCCTCATGAGGATTGCTTGACCGTTGTGGACCCTGTAACGGCAGCGGCTCTGTATTATGCAGGTCCTGAGATTTGGACACCTTCGAATCTTATGTAAGGGGCTACGCAACCGAATGAGTATCCAGAGACGATCTCTGCTCTGTTGGAGATTCCCGATATCTTGTGGATGAGGTCCAATGTTGCGCCGCTGAGTGTGCCGCCAACTATCCCGGTACCTAGCTCACCATTCACAATCTCCTGGGCGTTTCTTATCTCAGAACCGAATCTTGTAGTGATTTCGTCGGGATTGATCCATGCGCATTGATAGATTATGATTCCTTCCTTCACATCTTTGATGAGATCTTCGAGGCTCTTGGTGCCAGGCTTGATCGATAGATTTGTTGGCGCATTTGAGGGGGGAAGCTGGTAGCGCTCGTCAACGTCAACTGGGAAACCTCTCGCTCGAATCCCGTTCCCTGTTGGATGGAAACCCAATGTCTGTGCATTTAGTCGGTCATAGATGTAGTTCCGGAATACGCCATTCTGAAGCAACTTGGTCCGTTGCTGCGGATGGCCTTCATCATCGAATGGATTTGTGCGCAGTCCGAAGGGATACAGTCCGTCGTCGACTACTGTCAAGTCTTCTGAGGCGACCTTGCCGCCCTTTTCGAACTGAGAGAGATTCTGCTTTACCGCCTCGCCGCTCGCATGAAAACCGATCGCTGGCAGAAAGGTATCGCAGACTACTGCCGGAGAGAAGATCACGGCAGTCTCCTTGGTTCTAGGTGGGTGTCGCCTTAGACAGCTCTTCGCTATGCCCATCCATTGTGGAACAATCTTCTCCGGGTCTACGTCGCTGATCCGTCTCGCGTACCGATTCGGCCAGTACTCCGTGGGGTTACTTCGGGTGCCGATCTTGAAAGTCATTTCCAAGTAAACGTAGGTTCCCTTCGAGCTATACGATAAACCGTTACTGTTGATCACCTCATTCTCAACAGCGTAAGTTCTGACTTTGCCGAAGGTTAGCGAAATCTCCTTCTCATCAGAGATTAATGCCTGCGCTGCTTCGGCATAGTCTTCAGCAGTACCACTTTGATCTCTCCATATCTTCGGGTCTACAGTTTGAACTCTAGGAAGTTTCGTTCTCTTAGGAAGCGAGAAGGAAGGTGAACGGTTGACCTTTGCGAGGTCGTAAGCCTTGGTAGCTGTGCTTGCGATTTCCTTCTCCGAATTGCAGGAAGCAAAGCCAACTCCAGCTCCGTCGGCTCGGGGAGCTATGATTCTGATACCATAGCCTGAGTTCTCTTGGTCGATCAGCGCCTCCAGTTTGCTCTGCCTAAGCTGTATATCCGTTCTCCGGGACCGTTGTATGAAAATCTCCCACTGCGTCTGCGTGGCTTGGTCAAGTATTGTAGGTATATTCATGCGATCACCGCCGTCGTCCTCCACCACGTTCCCCCGTCACCGACGGGGACGTAATCCTCCGCTCCTTTTCCGCAATTGCCAGAATCAACTAAGAATCCCTCCTTGCTCACTGCGTCGACGTTACCCAGAACTTCTAGAACACGTCCTGTCAGGGTGATCGATTTCAGTGGATTCGTCTTATGACCATTCTCAACAAGGTAGCCCTTCTTCGAAACGACCTGCATTCCTCCGCCAAGAGGGTCTTCCATCCCAGATTGCCAATGGACCATCATCACTCCCTGCTTCGTGTCCCTGATGATGTCCTCGAGGGACCAGTCGCCAGGTTTCGCGTAAGTATTGCTCATTCTAATGAAACGTCTACGCGCAGCGCTTTGCGTCCTAGAATTAGATGTCAACTCAGCGTTCATGGCGGCCGCGCTTTCCATGTCATGCAGAAAGCTGACCAGCTTCCCATTCTCAACGAGGATGTTCTTCTTCGAAGCCGTGCCATCGTCATCAAAGTAATAGCTCCCATGAGCACCTTCAACGGTTGAATCTTCGTACATCGTAACGAGATCTGAGGCGACCTTCCTCCCCAACATATCCTTGAGGTATGATCTTCCTCTAAGCACTTGGTCAGCTTCAAGACCGTGACCAAACGATTCATGGCAGACGGTGCCTACCGTTCCCGGATCTAGGATGACCTTCTGGAGTCCCTTAGGAGCGGGGATTGCCTTGAGTTGTTCTAGAGCGCTTTGAACAGTATCTCTAACTATCTGTTCCGTTAGGTTTTCGACGACCTCGAAACCAACTCTGCCCCCGAGTAGTGTGGAGTCGTATTCGGTCACACCATTCTCTTTGACTATGACCATCAGGATGATTCGTGTTCTAGGAACAATCTGAAGCGCTTCCGTTCCATGGGATGTCACCACCCCCCTCTCCATCAATACTTCAGAGTAGATAACGCGGACATCTACGATTCGTGGGTCCATGCTCCTGGCGAGATTGAAGATTTCACGAATCTTCTGAAGTTTCTCCTCGGTCGAAACCACTTGAGGGTCTCTGTTGACCGGTGCTTTCCTGTTGATCTTGATGGGTTCCGGCAGACGCAGTCTGTCCGTCACCTTGGACGACGATGCGTGCCTTATGATTCTACGCGCAAGCGTACGAATGGTTCTCGGATCTGTCTTGTTTGAATTTGAGTAGACCCATCCTCGCTCCGTGAAAGCGCGCAGGGAGCTTCCCTCGATCGATCTTGCGCCTATGTTCTCACGATCTTTGTTCTTCCTGATGGAGAAGTCGATCTGGTAGTCGTACAGACCATCAGCGTATGGGAGGTTGACTCTCTTGAGCGCGTCTTGGAGGTAGCCGAGAATGATATGCGATTCTCCGCCGCTATTCTGCAAGCCTGATACCGCCCAATGCCGCCGCAATTTGCAAAACGCAGATTAAAAGCCATGCACGTTGTAGCCAACACCGGCGGGTGAAACCGTTCTGTATAACCTTAACGCAAGGGTCCTTGATCTCTCAGCTGGCACAAAAGTCGTAATCTTGAACAGCAAGGACGCTGAGCGATTGGGGGTCGTTGAGTGGGATAGGGTTCGAATTCGAGGTGGCAATGATAGAGTGACTGTAGCTCTCGTGGATATCACCAAGTCCATCGTCCAACCAAGCCAGGTCGGCTTGCCGCCGGCTGTTGCTGATGAGTTGAAGATCGGGGAAGGTCAATCGATTGCCCTTCAAGCCATTGCTCCTCCGGCCTCAGTGAAGCATGTTCATGCTAAGATGCATGGGAAGAAGTTGGATCGCGATGAGGTTTACTCCATAGTCAGGGATGTAGTTAACGGGAATCTCAGTCAAGTTGAGATGGCAGCTTTTCTCATGGCTGAGCATTACCATGGATTGGGCGAGGACGAACTTCTCTGGCTAACAAGAGCGATAGCTGAGACCGGCAATAGGATCGATTTCGACAAACCAGTTTATGATAAACACTCGATCGGCGGCGTTCCCGGGAACAAGGTTAGCCTGATCATCGTTCCGATAGTTGCATCCGCGGGTTTGTTAATACCAAAAACAAGTAGCCGAGCAATCACGAGCGGCTCCGGAACCGCCGATACGATGAGTGTTTTAGCTCCTGTAGAGTTCTCAGCCCAAGAGTTGCGAAGAATCGCCTTGAAGGTCAATGGAGCGATTGTCTGGGGTGGCGGATTGAACTTGGCTCCGGCCGATGACGCTTTCATCACCGTCGAGTATCAACTACAACTGGACCCAGAGCCTCAAATGATGGCAAGCATCCTTGCGAAGAAATTAGCAGTTGGGACAGATTTCCTCGTTTTGGACATCCCCACTGGAGAGGAGGCGAAGGTCCTAACATCGGAAGAAGCGAGGCGTCTTGGAAACAAGTTCCTCGAACTCGGGGCGAAGTTGGGCATAAAAATCAGGTGCGGCGTGACGTACGGTGGTCAGCCCGTGGGTCATGCAGTCGGTCCTGGCCTTGAGGCAAAGGAGGCGCTTGAGACACTCGAAGGTGCTGGACCGACGAGTCTAGTGGAGAAATCGACTGCGTTGGCTGGTTTACTTCTTGAAATGGCGGGTAAGGCAATGAAAGGCGCTGGGCAGGATCTAGCAAAGGAGATACTTCGAAGCGGTCGTTCTCTAAAGAAGATGCAGGAAATCGTCGAAGCCCAAGGCGGAGACCCAAATATCAAATCCGAGCAAGTACACGTAGGGTCTCACAAGCAGAGCATAACAGCCCCGGCTGACGGCTATGTGACTCACGTGTCGAACGCAGCGATCAATCAAATTGCCAGAGCCGCTGGAGCCCCTAACGAAAAGGGTGCAGGACTTGTGCTGTTCGGAAAGAGAGGACACAAGGTCATGAGAGGTGAATCTATTTTGGACATTTACGCCGAACGTCAAACCAAACTGGAACAGGCGCTCTCGCTCACTGCAAAACTCAAACCTGTCACGATTGAAGGGATGCTCCTTGAGGAGATACCAGAGTTCTAACCAAGCCATTCCTGCATCATCGTAAGCTCTTTCTGTATAACAGTTAGAATAGTCAGAGAGGAAGTTTGGGGCGACTTTACAACAGGGTCATGAAATTTGACAAGAGGGTTCGATTCGCGGCCCTAGTTGACGGGAGCGGTCGGATCTTAGAGGGTGGGATGAGGGAGGGCGTAGAACCCATTGAACCTCTCGAGAAGACGCCGCATCTCATTGCGAAACTCGTTTCGATTCAGAAAGCTGAAGATTTAGCTGAGTTCTTCGGGAAAGCGCAATACTCGGTTCTAGTTCATGAGAAGATTATCGCATTGATCTTTCGTTCTGGAAGGAAGTTTGTACTAGTGACCGCGGACAGGAGATTTCCCTTGAACAAGCTTGCTAGACTGTGTGGTATGCTAGCCAAGCAATCATGAAGAGGAGTTTCGGGAAGGTTTCGCGGTGAGCATTTGGTTGTTCCTGTCAGCGTGTATTTTCGACCTCGCCATTCGATTTCATTCCTTCGAGCCGACTTAATTATGCAGTATGTCATGATCCATGGGACAATAACGACTTGACGCGTTGCCCAGCTGAGGAGTCGTAACAGATTGCTCTCGCTAAACCTCGCCACCGTACGCTGTGGAAGGAAGACAGTTCGAGTACGGTTAGCATCGCTGCGACTTTTCCACTGGCGTTCGGATATGTAGACGAAACTGCCACTTGTGCTCTTGCGTTTGGATGCTGAGAGAGAACTGATTGGGCGATCCTGTATGTACGGTCTTGGTCTGTATCTGTCACGATTATCGTCTGATAGTTGTCACAGTCTTGTTTCAGTAATGCAACAATGTTTCTTTCGAGGCCTGCCTCCTCGCCTTTGCAAGGTATCACTACACAAACGCGCGGGTGATATCCCGCCTTAGGTTTTGCCAAGACATATCATGCTTCACGTTCGAATCTCCACCCAAGGTACGAGGAGTAGAAGGACGCGAGAACCGCCAAGGCTCCAATTGAAAGAAGAGAGGCGAAGCCTATCTCTGCCGGTGACAGGGAGAATCCTCGCTCGTTCAGAGATCAAAGGGCTATGCTTCGATGATTTCGCATTTGATCTGTTTCAGCAGTTCTGCTGCCTTATCCGGATCGACGCTGAGAGTGTAAAGCTGCTTCGATGTGCGAAGCTTAAGCTTAACCATGTCCTTTAGCCTCTTAACGCGGCATTCACCTGCGCGCTCTGAGATTCGAAGAAATTCTTCAGCATCCTTGAGTTCGGATGGCATTGTACGTCACGCATTTCGGCCGATAGAGAACAATGAGCGGAATATAAAGCTGAAACTCACGAAGAGAACACGAGGAGTTCTTCCTCATAACGCCTTCCACCAACCGTGGATCCTCGCGGTTTTCTTTCCACATGCCTCGCCGCGAGCAAGTCGCCCAGCTTCCTCTCAGCTTCAACCCCGGAGATGGCTGGGTCATGTAGAAGCGCTGTTGGGACATCAATGCCAAGTGGGCGTGAGGGTATCACATGGCGGGTAACCTTGTGCGGCAGAAGGCGACCACTCAACCCGAATTCTCTGATTTGCCGCTTACTGAATACAGGAAGCGAAATGGCGAGACTCACTGTCCTTGATCTCAGATTCCCTATCGCATCCATCTCAGATAGATAGTTCACCTTGTAGCCTCTCTTGACCATCGCCTTCTCTAGTCGAACCGCCGTCCTTGCGTGTTCCAGCGGATCAAGAGGCTGATCCATAGAAAAGGCGAGATCACCTTCAACCAAAATGACGGTGTCTGCTTGGTAAGCCATGCTTTCAAGGTCTACATGCTGCTTCGAATACTTCAGATCAGCCTCCACAAGCAATTCCTCAGCCACAGGTTCCGCGTGCTCCACTTGGAAAAGTCTAAACCAAGAGCCGACTTTGACCAAGCTGCTATCATAATCAAGAAGACAGCAAGGCACGAAGCGGCAATTAAGCGATCTCAAGGCGCTGAAGCGATGCATTCCGTCCAAGATCACATATTCAACTTGATCGACAATAATTGGATCTCGAACCTTTCCTTCACACTGCATATCGCTTGCGAGCGACTTCACGATCGAATCGACAACTTCCTCATGGGGCTTCAGTTCCTCAATTTCAACTAAGGATATTCGAAAGTTCAGGTGTGACGAACTGATCTCCAATCAGATAGCCCCAAATTACCAACTGGTTGACAGACAGTAGACTCTGAAGGTTATTGAAAAATGCACTCTGTGATTTCCGCGAGTCATCATCGTATTTGTGAGACCGAAAAACGGTTTCCCGGTGAGAAGATTTGAGCATGGAAACATGTAGAATGGTGTATCCGTTGAGGATCTACACGGAAGACAGCGGATCTACACGGGGAGGAATTACTACTTTGTGAACTTCGTCATCTTAGTGCCGCAAGTCGGGCAAGTTCCACGCAGCATGTTGCGCCCTTTGGCAGTTTTCTCCAAGGTAGTCTGATCGTCTGGCACCGTCTTCTTCTCCTTGCATTTCACGCAGAACATTTCAACCAATGAACATTCCCTCCCCTGTCTGAAACGAATGGGTGTTAGCGCATGCTGAAGCCATAAAAGGCTTTTCTAAAGAATCGAGAAACTCGCAAGAATTCCTGACGAATGAGGCGAAAATTTATTAGTAAACATCAAACGCCGAATCGCGACACGATAGCGTACGATCTCGCGTCTCCAATCCTACGAGAAGCGATGGGACCTTATGCAAGGGCTTCGGATAGTACAACTAGTGTAATAGTTGTCGGCGCGCAAGCTGATCTCGATTATCGGAACCGGAAAATTGGGAAGTGCCGTTGCCCTTCAGGTCGCATCTCGAGAGTTGGGTGATCTCAGACTCATTGATATCATCAAAGGTCTTCCGCAGGGCGAGGCCCTTGATCTCCGACAAATGACCGCGGAGCAAGGTGCCGATGTCGACATCATTGGTTCAAACGATTACAAAGACATCGCCGGATCCGACTTGGTTGTCGTCCTGGGTGGTTTGGGCAGAAAACCTGGCATGACGAGGCTGGATTTGCAGGATAAGAATGAAGAGATCATTCGTGGTATCTGTGAACACATCGTGGAATATACTCCGAAGTCTTTGGTGTTGATGGTCACAAATCCAGTGGATGTGATGACCTACCTGGCTTGGAGGGTGACTGGTTTCGAGCCCTCACGAGTTTTTGGCCAAAGCGGAATGTTGGACACTATGCGTTTCAAACATTTCATTGCAAGGGCTCTGGGGGTGTCAACTAGTTCTGTCCAAGCGGTCGTTATAGGTGAGCATGGCGATTCGATGGTGCCGCTCCCGAGGTTCTCGACTGTAAGTGGCGTTCCAGTAACAGAGCTACTCTCACCGGTTGAGGTGACACAGACGGTCGAGCAAACAAGGAAAATCGCCGCTGAAGTCATTACGCTAAAGGGAGCAACAGTTTACGCCCCTGCTCACGGAATAACTCGTATGGTGGAAAGCATCATCAGAGACAAGAAGATGGTTCTCTGCATGACGGCGCACCTAAACGGTGAATATGGCATGAAGGGCATCTACGTGGATGTTCCTGCAGTTCTCGGTGCCCGGGGCGTAGAGCGGGTGATAGAACTCAAATTGAACGAAGAGGAAAAGACGGCCTTTCTCAAATCTGTGGATGTCGTAAGAACGGCGATAGGGCAACTCAAGACCATCAAGAGCACATGATATTCCGTTGACGCCTTAGAGGTATGGTTCTGTTTCTGCCCGAACCAAATTGAATATCATTCGGACTAATGAGTCGTTGGTCGCGCTGTTCGCGCTTTCGCCACGCGGTTCGCAATCTGCCCAGCTACCACGCCTGCAGCGATACCGGAATCTATGTTAACGACAGCTATCCCCAACGAGCAAGCCTGAAGCATCGCCATTAGCGCCCCCTCACCTCTGCCTCCGTAACCGTAACCTGAGGATGTTGGTACAGCGATGAGAGGAAGATCGACCAGGCCCGCGACAACCGTCGGTAGCGCGCCCTCCCTTCCAGCAACAACGATCAAGCTGTCTACATCGTTCTCTATCATTCGATTCAACGGTTCGACTAAACGATGAATTCCGGCGACACCTGCGTCAGCCTCAAGGAAGGTCTTGCAACCCATCTCCTGTGCGATCATCGCAGCCTCTTCGGCGATCGGTAAGTCCACAGTCCCAGCAGTTACTATTCCAACGCGGCCGCCTGTTTCCACTCGCTTATAGTCGGTCTTCCTCATGACTAATGATTTCGCATGCGGCAACTCTGTTAGCTCATAGTTTGGTGTGAAAGTTTTCTTCAGGCGAGTGATCTGCGTATCGTTCAATCGAGTAACGATTACTCGGCCACTCGTATCTAGCATACGCTTGCAGATTCCAACAATGTCCTCGTCCGACTTTCCTTCACCAAGCACAATCTCTGGTACTCCACGGCGGAGTTCACGTGTCACGTCTAGTCTAGCGAATTGTCCCACTTTCTCTATTGCGTAGAGCCTGAGCGCCTTCTCTGCTTCGTCTACTGTAATTTTTCCTTGTGCGAGTTTCTGCAAGATTTCGCGCAAGTGCTCCCGCCTTTTCGCAACTCCTAAGTACGATGAGCTGTCTGACCTAGCATAAAATGTTAGCAGCAGAAACCGGACAGTTAGTGACCATCAAGGGCGAAGAATTGCGTATTCTCTCGCCTCATATTCGCAGCAAAGCCAGCCAAGTGTTGAGTGAGCTCCATGCTTTCGGAGGAGTGATCGTCGCGTTCTCCGGTGGCGTGGATAGTACGCTTGTTGCCTATCTTGCGAAGGTCGCGCTTGGGAATGGAGCAATTGCAGTTACTGCGGAATCTCCGAGCCTGCCCTCTTCTGAATTGGAAGAAACGAGGCGACTTGCTGGGCAGCTTGGCCTCAGACATATCACCATTCGAACTCAGGAGGTGGAAGATCCCAACTACGTCGCGAATCCAGCGAACCGATGCTACTTCTGCAAGAAGGAGTTGAGTGAGAAATTGAAGCTCTTGGCTACACAACTCAAAATATCTGTCATCGTTGACGGAACTAACGCTGAGGATCTGAGAGGACATCGCCCTGGCATAGCCGCTCTCAACGAGGAAGGCGTTAGAAGGCCGCTGGCCGAGGCCGGATTCAGCAAAGCTGAGGTTAGAGAGCTAGCCAGACTACTTGGCTTGCCAAACTTCAACAAACCATCAATGCCTTGTTTGTCATCGAGAGTCCAATATGGTGAGACGATAACGCCTGAAAGGCTTAGGAGAATCGAAAACGCTGAGAACTTGATTCGAAACATAACGGGCGTAAGAGAACTCAGGGTTAGAGATCACGGAAACTTGGCGAGGATCGAGGTCGGGAGAGACGAACGTAGACTGTTCTTCAACGAGGAGTTACTTAACAGCCTAGCGAAATCACTGCGTCAGTTGGGCTTCACGTACGTTACTTTCGATCTCTTCGGATATAGAATAGGAAGCATGAACGAACTCCTTATGCCCAACGCGAAATTCCAGACCAGAAATCTCTGATTTACAACGAGCGTATCTGTTAACCACCGTGCGCGACTGGAAGCAGGGCCAGTTCCTCATCCTCTCCAAGTTGGGTTTCCAGCCCATTCAATGTGCCTATCTCGCGACCTGAAACCATGATCAGTGCATTAGGTCGGGGATCCGCTGTCCCGTCTTCCAGAAGGAGATTCTTCAAGGTCTTGAATTGCTCCTGCGACACAAGCTGAGTTATGACAGTTCTCACGCTCGGTCTTTCCTCAAGAACTTCAAGTTCAAGCTGGCTGTCCCCCGCGGCTGTTCTGAAGACGCCGTACAATCTGAGACGGATCCTCATTGGACCGAGCTCCTTGGTCTTGCAACTTTGAAGCGTGGCTTATAGGAATCGTGAAGACTCCAAGCATGGAGCATTAGTCGAGTTGCTTGGCAGCATATGCTGTGGCTTCTGCGGCCAGCCACCTCAGGGCTCATTGAAGAGCTGCAAGAACTGCGGAAGCACAGTGTGCGAAGCCTGCCTAGCAGACCACGACAAGAATCGTCAGGCGAGACTCTCCTAGCGGCCCAGGAGCGAGCCTCCATGACATGTGCGTTTCTTTCTAGTCAGGAAAGTGATAAGTCTGCATTGTATGGGCACTGGTCGTAGACTTGGGTAGCGCAAACTGCTAGTGGGATGGACGGGTAATTACTCTCGCAACTCATACAAAGGCAGTGGTCTGCCAGAGAGACGAGACGTAAACGAGGCATCTTTGCGGTAAGATGAACGAAATTAACCGCATTCGGTTTAACATGTAATGATTACTTAATGTTATTAGTTATCCCTCGTTCTCGCTCTCCGTTCATCAGGAATTCTAGTGGTGGGTCTCGATGCGTAAGGCCAAATTCTCGATCGTGTTCATAGCGATATCACTTCTTGCTCTCTCCGTTTCGGCACAGAGTCAGAGTGGTGTGTTGGGTGTCTGGAGGGACATCAACCCAACAGCTTACCTGAATCCTCCAAACAATCCACCTCTGAGATCGGTCTACATGTTATCTGCGAGTGAAGGCTGGGCTGTTGGAGACTATCGAACCCCTTTAGTTGGAGTAATGGATGGCCTTCATGCATCGCCTGCAGTATTACACTATGACGGCGCAACTTGGAATCTTGTTCCAGTGCCAAAGAATCCGACTGACCCCAACATTGCTGCTGGCTACGTTCTCACCTCTGTGAATTTTGGTCCTCCCGGTCGGCCGATAAGCCGCAACGATGGTTGGGCTGTTGGTATAGCTTTCGACGCAGCGGGAGCTGGCCCTTGTGGTGGTGGTGGTGCGCTGACTTGTGCGATCGCGCTTCACTGGGACGGAGTCACTTGGAGAGAACAGCTATCCGGTCTGACCGGCCCTGATGCTGGTCCTCTCGAATCTGTCTTCATGGTGAGTGCCACGGATGCTTGGGCAGTTGGATCGAACGTTGCTGGTGCGGCCGGACGTTTCTGGCATTGGACTGGTGTTCCCGGATTGGGAGGAGGTTGGAGTCTGCAGGGATCGGTGGCAACTCCTCTTAACTCGGTTTTTATGGTGAGTGCGACAGAGGGCTGGGCCGTGGGAGCTGGGGGAGCGATTTACCACTACTTCGGCGGTTCTTGGACTGCGGTTCCCTCCCCGGTTGCAACGACGCTCATTTCGGTGTTCATGCTCAGTCCGACTGACGGTTGGGCTGTCGGAGTTGGAGGTACAATACTTCACTATACTGGAGGAGTCTGGACAGGTCCTGTCAGTCCTGGAACCACAATCAATGATCTTCAGGAGGTTTTCATGATCTCAGCTTCTGAGGGTTGGGCGGTCGGAACCGCCGGGACGTTCGTTCACTATTCAGGTGGAACTTGGACAGCCCTTCCTGTGAACCAGGTTCCAACAATCCCCGCTACCGCGTTTGAATTCAGTTCGGTCTTCATGAACACGGCCAGCGACGCGTGGGCAGTCGGCACGGCGGGGGAGATTCTACATTACGATGGTGTCAACTGGGGGACCGTTACAAGTCCAACTCTTACTGAACTTACTTCGATATCGTTTGGGCCACCTCTGACTGGGCCTTTCAATCCTAATGATGGCTGGGCTGTGGGCCGTGCCACAAGTTCCCTTATTGGCCCTCCTCCGCCTCCGCCTTTGACGACTGAGCCCACAATAATTCACTGGAATGGCTTCATGTGGACGAAAGGTGTGGCTATCGGAGCAACCAACGATCTCTACGCTGTGTTCATGCTTTCGAGCGGAGATGTCTGGGCGGTGGGAGGGGGGACTGATCCAACCGCCACGTGCGTCGGACCGATATGTCCAGTCATCTTACACTTTACAGGCGGCTCTTGGAACACTGTAACCCCGCCGCCGGGGTCGTATATTCTCTCATCTGTGTTCATGGTGTCCCCGACTGAAGGTTGGGCCGTTGGCTGTAGCGGCACTCCGGACCAATGTGTGACCATGCCGCGAGCACCAGGTGGGTCCGGAATCATATTGCACTACACGGTCACTGGAGGAGTCGGCTCCTGGGCCATATTCCCAGCGCCAGTGACTCCAGTTCCTCTACCGCCACTGAACTCGGTATTCATGTTAGGGCCAAATGAGGGTTGGGCTGTCGGGGATAGTGGCGCGGTGCCTGGAGGCACAGTCCTTCACTATACTGTCACTGGTGGTGTGGGAACTTGGAGCGTCGTGACCGTGACGGCCCTTCCGGTAGGAGCTAATCTGAACTCGGTCTTCATGTTAAGTCGGACTAGCGGTTGGGCTGTCGGAGGCATTCTGCCGCCTGGTCCTCCGGCTGGGCCTGTCATCATATACTGGGATGGGACGCACTGGACGCTTGTGTCTACTCCAACGGTGCCAGGGGGTCCGTTGGCTTCACCTCCGACCCTAAGGTCGATTTACTGTCCAGCTTCAAACGACTGTTGGGCGGTTGGCAACATTGGCGATCCGCTACAGTTGGTGGTAACAATTTTCCACTGGGATGGGATCGCTTGGACGCACATCACATTGGCGCCTTCACTGCTGGGCCTTCCGATGATTCCACCAAACCTCAACTCGGTGTATATGATTTCTAGAAGCGAAGGCTGGATCGTCGGATCTTCACCCATCTTCTCGGCGCCCCCAGTACCGGTGGCCGCTAGCCCGCCATCGACAATACTGCGCTTCGCACCGTTTGGCGGTATCTTGACAGCAACATCCACAACGACAGTAGTCTCGACTGTATCCACATCGACAACCCACGTCGCAACTTCGACAACGACTACTTCGACTTCAATTCTTTACACAAGCACGACGACCACAGTGACGCAGACAGCGACAACAACACCTGGTGGTATTCCAGGATTTCCAGTTGAGTCAATAATCGCCGGAATCACGATTGGTCTAGTAACCTTGACAGTGCTGAGGCGTAGGAGGCTAAGGGATGCAGGAGGCTAGGAGCTACCCTATTGCTCCCGGCTCACTTCTTGCGAGGAATCAGGTTTGGCCGAAACCTCTCTGGTAACGGAGGGCGTGAGTATAATGCCAGGACGTAAATCGAGGCGGATGGCCAATATCACGGCCACCCTACCGGTGCAGCTACTTGACAGGATCGATGAGCTAGTCGACGAGGATAAGGTGCCTTCTCGCTCGTATGTAATACGTGAAGCCGTGAGGAAGTATCTCAAGGAGTTTGAGCGCAAGTGAGAGACTGGAATGTGTTAGAGTCCTCTGCTAGAACTGGAATCCTTTCAGGCCTCAAATTGAATTGTAGATGTGTGGCACGAGACAACGCTTATATGCTCGGACGTGAGCGGGTGAAGTAGTTTGTCTCCTTTGAAGCAACGAAAGATCCGCATTACGCTATCGCTGCTCCTCTCTACCATGGTCTTGCTGTCGCTTTTGGTCCCAGCGAGAGCTCCGCCAATCGGACTATGGAGGTTGATTAGTCCAACGGAATACACCCCCAACCCAGCCTCAAACATGCACGGCGTCTACATGATCAACGGTGGAACGAGTGGAAAGGGAAGCGGCGTCGGATGGATGGTTGGCGACAACGGGTTCGCATTTCAATGGGACGGGTTCTCTTGGAACCAAGCAGCCATTCCACCGAACAACTGCCAGCTGGATTCCGTCAATTTTGGCGGACCTCTGAACCCACTGACCTCCATCACGAGTAGTGCTGGCTGGATTGTTGGAGGCGTTGGCCCGGGAGGAGCGTGCGCGCCAGGAAAAGGAGTGAGTTTCTTCTTTAACGGAGTCAACTGGGTCGAATATCCCATACCTTCACCAACGCCAGCAACTACCGAAGTTCGAGGCGTATTCTTGGTACAGAGCGGTCCACCGGGTAACTTCATACACGCGTATGCTGTTGGCACTGAAAGTGGAGCGGACGGAGTTTTCTGGGTTTGGAACGGGGTGCCAGGAGCAGGCGGAGCATGGTCGAGATGTACGGTTGCAGGTTGTGGACCAGTAGTTGCGAATCCAGTAAACTCGTTATACATGACCCATTGTACCGGTTCGCCTTGCGCTGCGGATGACGGGATCGCGGTCGGAAACGGTGGCACGATATTCCGCTTTGTGGCTGGCGTTTGGACACCGAGAGCAAGTCCGACGGCAAACAACCTCAACGGTGTTGCGATGTCCTCTCCAACAAACGGCTGGGCAGTTGGTGACTCATGTACGATCATACGCACTACTGACGGTAATACCTGGGTGGGAGCGGTAAGCCCGGCGACCTGTACAGCGAATCTCAGATCGATAGTGATGGTCAGTGCTTCCGAAGCTTGGGCCGTAGGCGATTCCGACGCTGGTGGGCCGACGGTTGTCCACGGGACATCGCTTGATTCAGCACCAACGTGGACCCGAATTCCAGTCAACCAGATCGCGGTCGCCGCGCCCATAGGCCTGAATGCCGTCGTCTTCGCGCCTTCGGGCGGGAATATTTGGGCGGTGGGAGCCTCCGGTGTTGCGGCATTCTGCCTATCCAATTGCGGCTCGGTGTCTGGAGCAATCTTCAGCACGACTACATCGCCTCAACGCCCCAATCTGAATTCTGTTTTCATGGTAAGTGACTCGGACGGTTTCGCTGTGGGAGATCCCGATGCTGCGGGTAATCCGACGATAATCAGATGGAATGGAGGTACCTTCAGTTGGACAAGGGCCCCAGCTGTGTTGCCGCTAGCATCACCGGCGGCCCTCTTTGGCGTTTACATGACAGGTTCTTCTAGCGCATGGGCAGTCGGAGGAGTATCTCCAGGATTTGCGACGGCTTCCACGCTCTATTTCGATGGGAACACTTGGACAGGAAGAACGGTTCCTGCCTGTGGTTGTGCATTGCGGTCCGTCTATATGATTAGTGACTCAAATAGCTGGGCTGTTGGAACGACTCCAGGGCCACCTTTCGTAACTGGGGTCATAATGCATTCCACCACGACTGGAGGGAGCTTCTCCACGGCGCCGAGCACACTTGGGACACCGGGTCTCTTCTCGGTTTTCTTCGACCCCACTAGTGGAGGACAGAGCGGATGGGCTGTTGGGGGAGACGGTGTCGGCCTGCCAGTAATCGTTCACACAACCAACGGCGGAGCTGACGCTTGGCCCCTAGTTGGTCTTCCACCAGGGATACCCGCTGGTGTCATTCTGCGATCTGTCTTCTTCCAAGATAGCACCCACGGATGGGCCGTTGGGAGCGGTGGAGGCGCAACTACAATGCTGTACTGGAACGGATTCTCATGGACATTGGTTCCAATCACGATCAATGCGCCGTACGTTGGTCCCCTCGACTTGTTCGGGATTTTCGTACTGGGAGGACCGCCAGCAACTGACGGATGGGCCGTGGGCGTCGACACCGGTACAGGATTTCCTGTCACTGTACACTACGACAGTGCAACGAACTCGTGGTCTACACTGCTAGCCCCGTCGATCCCGAACTTGGGGACATTGAATGGACTTGCGTTGCGCTCAAGTACGAATGGACTCGCTGTGGGTACCCAGATCACAGGAAACCCCGCTAGCTTGGCCTTGGTTCTGCATCTTGACCCGCCGGACGGTGTCACGGCTAGTGGGACGACAACGACACCAACAACGTCCACGCCCACCACGACAACAAGTTCGGTAACAAGTGTCGTGACAACGACTTCTACAGGCACCTCAACCACGAGCGAGATCGGTACTTCGACGCAGACAACGCCTAGCGGTACGGCAACGACCTCCGCGACAACTACTCAGACTAGTACGATGACTTCAGTTGAGACTACCTCCTCAGTAAGCGTCTCAACAGAAACTGAATCATCGACAACCGAATCTTCAACCACTGAAACCTCAGCAGGCACGACTTCGACGCCGCTCCAGCTTCCACCGATTCCGGGATTCCCGTGGGAATCAATCGTTGCCGGAATTATCATGGGACTTGGAGCTCTTGCGATGGCACGACGACGCAGAAGGCTCCGCAACTAACTCGACCCAATTCTTCTTTCTTTTGGCTCCGGAATAGCGAGAGTTAGGAAAACAATCCAAATAGCCTCAGCTCGCAAACGTTTCTGTTTACCCGTTGTCTGCGCAACGGACTGTTAACTTGCAGGTTTAGGCACACAGGAAACTAACATGGATTTGCGTCTTTTTGCGGGTAGGTTTATCTTCACACTTTCAAAGACCATCCGCGAATCACGTTGAATTCTCAGTCTTTGGTCAGTCTCAGCATTGTCTTGGCCGCTGCACTAGGCTTAGCAAGCCTCGGTCCTTCTGCAGTTGCCAATGTATCTCAGGTCACTACCAGCGTATCCTTCACCGTAACTACCACTTCCATTTACCCCATGACGACCGCGGGTGTCGTGCACGTTTACTTCGACTCGATTCAACTCACGAATCCACCACCACAGGCCTATTCTTTCGGCGTTTCAGCGACAACATTCCCAGGGCTCTGGATTACGAAACTCGTTTGGCAGTTCGGCGACGGAGCCTTTCTGGATGTGCCTTACTGCTGCCAAAGCAGGGTGAGTGATGTCAGATACCACGCCTACGCTACACCGGGATCGTACACGGTTGTTGTGGTAGCTTATGATAATGTGGGGAATGTTGGTAGTGCGCTGGTTACTGTTGACTGGATCACACCGATTCCGGAGTATCCAAGTTACAGTCTACCGCTCATCGCATCCCTAGTGGCTGCGCTCGTTGCTGCAGCCGCACTTCGTAAGAGGATAGGACGGGTTTCTCCATCGACTTTTTCTCACTAGAGATTTCACGAAGGGCGTTCGCAAGCTAGCGAACCAAGAATCAGTAATTCATCGGCCAGCAGGACTAGTCCGGGCTTTAAAAGGCCTTATATATCGAGGGGGTTTACCGGGTCCGCAAACCTTCCTTATATAAGGTGGCATAACTGCCTGGCAAGAAAGCTTTCATCAACATCGAGAATGTCGTTGCTTCGGCAACCCTTCACCAGAATATCGATCTGAATTCGATAGTCCGCGTCTTCCCTGGCGTCGAATACCGTCCCGAACAGTTTCCAGGCCTCGTCTACCGTTTGAAGAAACCCAAAACCGCGACCCTGATCTTCAGCTCAGGCAAGATGGTCTGCACCGGCGCCAAATCCGAACGGCAGGCTCGGAAAGCGGTCATGAAGGTCGTCGATGAGCTCAAGAGAAATGGCATAGTGATCCTAGGCAAACCTGAGATTCAAATCCAGAACATTGTCGCATCGGCCGGACTGGGGGGTTACATAGATTTGGAGAAATCAACTTACTCACTGAAGCGCACCATGTACGAGCCCGAGCAGTTTCCAGGCTTGATTTATCGAATGGACGATCCCAAAGTGGTCATACTACTCTTCGCAAGCGGCAAACTTGTCTGCACAGGCGCGAAAAAGGAAGCTGAAGTTCATCGAGCCGTTACCAAACTTCAGGACACTCTCGAAGAGAAGGTTCTGATAACATACGAGTAAAGTTGTTAAACCACAAGGCACACCCACGCTAAGTCAATCTGACAATCGGAGGTTCCGTTTTGAAGAATAGACCATTAGCCGCTCTCCTAGTTCTGAGCGTCTTGATTCTCGGACTCGGCCCGAGTGAAACCGTAATCGCTCCGGTTAACGCACAAGTTGCGATAAAGCGGGAAGTCACAATACCTGTCAAGGTTGTTTTCGTCGGCATAGATCCTGCACTCGTGAATATCGACTACATGAAATGGAACTTCAGCCTTCCGACGACGACCTATGAACAGGTCCTAAGCCCGCAACCGTACCTGACGGGAGTAGTTTACACCATCGACTACAACTTCGCCTTCGCAAGCGACGCGTTCAAAGCAAGACTTGTGTCGTTCCTGGAGAGCATCGAGATATCCCGTGAAGGGCCGAATCCTTGGTTCTACTACTACGTAGCCGAACCATCAGGCTACGTATCGAGCGGCAACTTCTACAGTTTCAAGTACGTCGCCTACGACGCGAACCAGGTTGAGGATTGGTTATACAAGAACCAGCAGGATGTGGGAGGTTTTCCCTCGGACGGATGGACCTTAATGTTTCTTAACCTGCCCGAACTTCCATCTTACGATTTCGAGTATTACAAGGATTTCCTGAGTGAGAATAGAAACGATCAGCCAAGTGGGACAGGTCACTATTACTCCGTTCAATACCGTGATTCTGATCTCGATTACCAACTGAGGTTCCGGGACTTCATGACCGGCTGGGGCGGGGTCCACAGATTTTCGTTCCACGATTTGAGCGCAGGACCTAGCTTCTGGAGTCCCTGGGAAGACCTGCCCCTCCAGATTGTCCTGAAGGATAATCGAATCGATCTTCAGACCTCTTTCGGAAGAACATGGTTCACAGAATATCTTTCCGACTATATCTTTCAGGCAACCTGGAATTTGATAACACCGTTCTACGTATACACTCCCACCTACTCCGAGAAGTACACATTCGACATACACGTATTCGATAATCGAACGGCTCAAGAAAGAGCTGAAGTGAACATAAGGTCCACCATAAACCCAAACAAGATCAAGGCGGCATTCGAAGATCTGTTACCCTACTCAGAAATCGAGGTTTCAGTCCAGTTTGAAGACCTGTCAAAATATCCTGACTTGGTAGGAGTAATTGGATCAAACTACAAGTTCACCGACTCGTACACATTCGGCACGGTCTTCGCTGAACCTTTGCAGTATGGTATAATAGATGCCCGACCGGTCTACAAGTACCTTCAAGAGAACATCAAAGTCTTCGAACAGAATTTTCACCGCGACAGATCCGAGTTCACTGTTCCGATATTCGCGTTCGCTTTTAGCGAGGACACGCTCTTCACCTTCACGTACAAATGGGTAATCCAGCATCAAGACCCGGAGAACAGTTCTCTACTTGGTGTGGCCTTGGGAGATCTGGCGCTTGTGTCATTGAGTCAGCGTCAGTTCCAGCGTGGTTACTACGTATCTCCAGTTCAACCGAAGAAGGGTTACGGTTTCACTCAAACTGTGATCCATGAAGCAGGACATATGATTGGACTGGCCCATCCACACCAGTTTGGGGACATTGGCGACTTCACAGTCTCAGCAATGGGCTATTACACGTGGGACTACGTATTTGGACAATCGGATAAAGATGCCATTCGGCGAGCTCATGTGAATCAGATATACGTAGAAGTCCAATCGCTGCTAGAGCAGTTGAAGGAAGGAGGGACGAGCAATGATGTGGTGGATCTGATAGGGAGTCAGCTCAGGGAGGTTGACGCCAAGTATTCTCAGATGAACTATGTGGAAGCGTTGCGGGCAGTTCTTAGAGCCGATAACACTGCAAGGAGTGCACTGAGTGGCTTAGTGTTAGTGCCCGGAGGATCAATGGTGCAACCGAGTATCGCCTACGCAATGTATGTGACTGTCGGAGTTGCAGTTGGCTTGATTGTTGGCTTCGCAGTAGCTTGGCTTATCCTCAAACGGAGAACTCAAGTCCAAACAGCACCACTGTAGGCCTAAGTGCATATTACGCGAGTGAATAGGAGTCAACTGACGAGACGCCATGGTTGAAAGGAGAAAGATCGGGGCTTACGTGCTCATCAAGATAGCCCCAAGGAAATCAAGAACGCTCACCGAACAGATATCTGGAATTGAAGGTGTTAAGACGGCTCATCCAGTTACGGGGATGTTCGACATAATCGCCTTTGAGGCGCCGGACATCAATGGCCTGACGGGTATCGTCAGAGAAAGAATTCAAACATTAAGCGGAGTCTTGCGGACCCACACGGCCATAGTTGGAGAACTGGTCACGACGGGCGACTGAAACTAGGTCCACCCTTAGGCTGCGAGGACTTGGATTCGTTATACTCGATCGCCACTATGAGAGCGACTAGCAGGACTATGAGCGTCACACCTATAGGACCGCGTAACTCGAGACTGATAATTCCAACGTATGGGATCTTCCCTACGTAGACTCCCATGAGGTTTTGGTCCGGGACGATCCAACTGTCGGGAACGGGGTTGTGATCTCCTTTCGTTCTAAAGAAGACAGAACTCCCTGCATTTTCGACTGCGACGACGCGGTGAACGATCGGCATATCCCAGTCGTTCGGACTGTGAAAAATGATTATCGTGTCCACAGTCACGTCTCGCGGGTCGATACCCCGGACTAGGATGATGTCTCCGACGTTCAATGTGGGAATCATGCTCTCTGAGGACACAACCATTAGTGGTGACTCGGTGCCCAGTGCGAGACGCAAGACCTCCACACTGCCATAGGTTGCAGCAAATAGGATAGCGATGACTAACAGAACACGTGCAACAGGATTCTTCCTGAAGAAGCTGACTGCCTTCGAGATGGCATTTCCGTCTTTCAAGGTGAAATCTTAGCTCCGAGGGTCTATCGTCTATTGATATTGCTTTCGAATTCCCTACGATTCCTTGTTCGCGGATTGCGAAGCTTCGCTCTGAATTAGACGCGCCAATTCTAAGGTGGATCGTTCCCCAGCTTCGAGAAACTGTATGCCGGTCTCGGTGATTTTGTAGATCCTCCTCCCCCTTCCTTTCTCAGATTCCCACTCTCCTTGGATGTGCCCATCCTCCTCCAGAGAGTGGAGGAGAGGGTAGAGTGTACCTGCGCTGAGGTATACTCGAAACTTGTCGCGTATAGCCATGTTGACTTCATATCCCCACCGAGGTTTGGACCGAAGGAGTCTGAGAATGATAAGGTCAAGATTGTTCTTGACAACTCGCTCGCGCCAGTCTTTCTCAATGTTACGAATCAACTACTCAGCCTCGGTCGCGCGCCTGCCACTTGGTAAACGCAACTACTGCGTTCGCATCCTGTATTATAAGTCCCCCTACAGGAGGATTTCCCGCTTCTCGTCTAAGAGAGATGTCCGATCGTGGTTAATCCTCGATTACGACTTGGCTACCTTGACCAAGACCAAGCGGGCGCTCCTCGGACTTCACAACTAGAAAATCAGTTTCCACCCCAATGACTTTTCCTTTGAAGTCCTTGCTCTTCAAGAATTGGAGCTTGCATCGTGACCGATAAAGCGCTCTAGATCAATATCGAGTACGGTTACTCATGCCCTATTTTCTATGTCATCAAAGCTGATTACAACTCCGATGATTGCTGCTTCAACCGAGGCATGCTGCGTATCCACACTTCTTTCTTGAAGTTTTCCGAGCGATGACTCAACTTGATCTGCCGGCCTAATTCGCTAGTTCTCACGTCTTCCTATCTGCTGTAATCTGATCTTACGTCTTGATTCGGCTTCAGCCCAACGTCGTTTCTCTTCCTCAGTTTCCGGAACTAGTCGTGGAACAGGTGTTGGCTTTCCATTCTTGTCGAGGGCAACGCAAGTGAGAAAGCAAGTGCCTGTGTGTCGCACCTCGCCCGTAAGTGGGTTCTCAGCCTCTACCCGAACACCGATCTCCATAGAGGTTCTGTGGACGTAGTTAATTGAGGCGTTCAGGCGCAGTAGGTCCCCGATGTAGACCGGAGAGTAGAAATCCATA
Source organism: uncultured Candidatus Bathyarchaeia archaeon (assembly GCA_964598845.1). GTDB lineage: Archaea > Thermoproteota > Bathyarchaeia > 40CM-2-53-6 > 40CM-2-53-6 > FEN-987. The sequence continues at coordinate 17,652 of CAZRDM010000010.1, read as the reverse complement.
CGGTCAATGGACGCTGTAACAACGTTGCTTCTTGCATGCTTGAAAGCCACTATCGAAGCCGTCTCATCGATCAGTCTCAGAATAGTCCCCCCAAAGACGTTACCTGAAAGGTTGGCGTCCATGGGCATCATAACGCGGACCATCGTGGTAGCGGATTCACTTGGTGTCTTTGCTCTTTCAGTCACTAGCATCAGCCGGCCTACAGGGGTGCTTTTGTCGTCGAGAAATGGTTTACCTTTCATATGGGACTGCGAGATGCGTCCGCAACGGAGGTGTCTCCTCTCAGATCTCCAGTTCCGACCACACTTTTCACCTTCGTTTTGGTTTGGAAACCGTTAATATGGCTCAAAATGAACCGGTCGGATAGTTCACCTAACACGGTGGTAAAACTGGAAACCATTCAGATAGAAATGGTTGAGAGTAAGCTAATCCGGGAAACGAGAAGCATCTGCCCAGTCTGTAACAGGATTCTTCCCGCTACTGTGTTTGATCGCGACGGCAAAATTTGGATGGCTAAGACTTGCCCCGAACATGGCGAGATAGAAGAACTCTACTTCGGCTCAGCCGATATGTACTACAAGTTCGCAGAGTTCACGCATAACGGTAAAGGTATCGAGAACCCGAACGTCCCATTGGAGAAATGCGCCTGCCCGACGAACTGTGGACTCTGCACAAGTCACCTGAGCCACTCAGGGTTAACCAATCTAGTCATCACGAACCGCTGCGATCTGACATGCTGGTACTGCTTCTTCTACGCCAAGAAAGGAGTTGAGGGAGCGTATGTCTATGAGCCATCCCTTGAGAGAATACGTGAGATGGTCAAAGTACTCCGAGCAGAGAGGCCGGTACCGGGCAACGCGATTCAGATCACTGGTGGGGAACCCACCCTAAGAGAGGACTTGGCTGACATTGTCAGAATCTGTAAGGAGGAAGGCGTCGAACACATTCAACTGAACAGCAACGCAATCAACTTGGCTCTTGACCCAGACTTGGCACGAAGGGTTAGAGAAGCAGGTGTCAACACGGTCTACATGAGTTTCGACGGAGTCACTCCAAGAACCAATCCCAAGAACCATTGGGAAGCCCCGATTGCAATCGAGAATTCTAGGAAGGTCGGGTTGGGTGTCGTCCTCGTTCCAACAGTCATCAAGAGCGTCAACGACCATGAACTTGGTGCGCTCATTAGATTTGGCCAGAGGAATATGGATGTCATTCATGCCGTCAACTTTCAACCAGTGTCACTAACGGGCAGATTGACAAGATCTGAACGTGAGAAGTATCGAATAACAATCCCTGACTGCATCGAACGAATCGAGGAGCAGACGAACGGGGAGGTCTCTAGGGAGTCTTGGTTCCCAGTCCCTAGCTGCGTCCCAATCACTCACTTTGTGGAAGCGTTGACGAAGCGACCACGCTACGAGTTGTCAATCCACTTCGCATGCGGTGCAGGAACTTACGTATTCAAAGAAGACGACAAACTCGTACCAATTGCATCATTCGTTGATCTTGAAGGCCTACTTGAATACTTGGAAGAGAAGGCCGATGAACTCAAGGCAGGCAAGAACAAGTACATCGTGATAGCGAAAGTACTTGCGAAAATCGGATCCTTCATAGATAGAAGCAGGCAACCTAAGGGATTGGCCCTGAGCAAACTACTCTTCAACGCTCTTGTGAAGAACGACTACTCCTCGCTAGGAGCATTCCACCACAAGTCAATGTTCCTCGGCATGATGCACTTCATGGACAAGTACAATCATGATGAAGAACGTCTGCGAAGATGCGACATCCACTACCTGAGCCCCGACCTCAGGATCATACCTTTCTGCGCGTTCAACGTCATCCCAGAATGGTACAGGGATGCGATCCAACCCAAGTACGGAATCCCCATCGAACAATGGGAGAGCGAGCATAGGACAACGCTTGAGCAGGGATTGTATAAGGGCACCCTAAGGAAAGGGAAAGGGCATGCTGCTGGATGCGGATGTCCGCTCGGAGCATTGAACGCTCCGTCCTCTGAACTCCTCTTGATTGAGAATGGCATGATAAAGACCAAGTAGACAAGGCTTTTCCACTGTGTTCTTCTTTTCTACGCGTTACTCCTTCTTCGCAGGGCTGTGCCTCCTACAGAAGACCGTCTTAGGAGGATGTTTCCCCCAACCCCTCTCCATTGAAACCTGAATGTTTTTTTGCGATGGGATGGTGTACGTGACCCCTGCCCCTGAGCGGTGCCGGTGGCTCCATGAGATCTGACTACGACGTAATCATCGCTGGAGGTGGAGTCTCTGGACTCATCACTGCCACATCGATTGCCAAGCATTCCGCACAGAACCTGCGTATCTTGGTAGTAGATCGAAATCCCAGACATGAGGCTGGAAAGAAGACTGCCAGCGGCTGGATTTGCGGTGACGCTGTCAGCAAGAACAGCCTCGACTTTCTCGAGTCTGAAGTCGGCATCCATTATGGCAAGCCAGAGCTTGAACAACGTGTTCAAGGTGTCGTCGCCTACTCCCCCGATCACTCATCGAAAGCCTTGTTCGACGGCGAAGGGTATGTACTCAACCGTAAACTCCTGCCGCAGAGACAGGTGGTAGACGCGGAGAAGATGGGAGTAGACCTCCAGTTTGAAACCTCAGCTGAAGCTCTGCTATCAGAGGATGGCTTTGTAACCGGCGTTCACTGTCGATCCACGAAGGATAATTCAACCTTCAAGAAAACCGCGAAGATCATAGTAGACGCAACTGGTTCTGCTTCACGCCTCAGAACTAACCTTCCGATAAAGAGCTACATTGAGAAGGATATCGACAAGGAAAACGACATGGAATCGACGGGAAGATACATTATCAAATTCGATGTCGGGAAGGAAGACAGCACATTCTTCGATCCTGATTACTGCATAATTCATTTGGATCAGCAGATAGCTCCAGGCGGGTATGCTTGGGTCTTCCCCAAAGGACAGAACAAAGCTAACATTGGACTGGGAGTTCAGAAGCGGCTTCTCGATTCGAGGAACAAGAGGTCCGGGAGGAAGGACACGTTGCGGTCCTTGATCGACGACTATGTTCGTATGAACCCGGCGATTAGGAATTGGAAGCTCGCTGACGAGGAGGAGGACAGGGGAAACGCGGTGGGTAGCTGGCAGGTTCCTGTTCGGAGGCAGAATGACTGTCTCATTGGAAACGGATACGTGATCATCGGGGACGCTGCATGGATGCCAAGACCAATTGACGCTGGTGGAATAGGCCCCGCAATCTATGCTAGTGTAATAGCCGGGAAGGTAATTGCACAAGCCTTGGAGGCAAATGACCCTTCGGAGCGGGCTCTCTGGAAATTCAACGTAGAGTATGTCAAGAAATATGGCCACCGTATGGCGAGCTTCGAAATCTTGCGACGGTTCCTTCAAACTCTGAGCAACGAGGACCTGAATTACGGCATGAAACATTTTCTGGACGACGAAGATGTGGAAAGCATCTCACGAAGGGAACATCCAGAATTCAGACGAATTGACTTTGGGAGCCCAAGAAGAATCCTTAGGGCCATCCCACGCCTCGGCTTGGCAAGAGGGCTACGTTACACAGCAATGAAAAGCAGGAAACTCATCGAGCGATACATGAATTATCCAACTTCGCCTGATGGATTTACGGAGTGGCAGGCCAAATTCATCGCAGAACTTCGCGAAGCATACACAAGATTCGCGTAGTATGTCTCACAAGAAGGATTTCTGATGAGCTGCCCATAAGAGCTCCAAGAACTTAACGTAGTGCCGGTGTTTGCGTCAATTACAATCAGAGCGGATTGAACAATTCGTGAAAGTACACTATAGTCGAAGCACTTTTCGAGAAGATCGTCAATCTAGCCGGTCTTGGTGCTGACTACGCAAGAGGGAAGGAGCCGGAAGATAAGTATAATCTCCCTACGGAAAAAGGTCAAGAGACTTCTCAAGGGACAAATTCCGTTTTCATCTGATGACATTACAGCCAAGATTTTTCCGTCAGTCGCCCGTGACACGAAACAGTTTGCCGCTAGATCAAGAATGGTCAAGAGTCTGATCCCCCCATACTTGCGGCATGTCTCTTGGAAGAGAAGAGGCCTATGGGTAAAAGGCGGGTCCCTTCACCCTAGTCTGCTCACGCGGCTATCCATATCCGAGAAGAACGGGCTAAAGATTATTGGAGGAAGGAGCCAGCCGTGCCGGTGCGTTGTCTCATCGAAAGGAACTATGAAAGTTCGGGTCTACAAGAGGGTTTGGAAGGGTTGGCTGATCCAACAGCTCATTGATCACGGATGGCCGGCAGAAGCAGCACAGAAAGAGATCATCAGCCTGCGTTGTCGCCTAGAAGCGTCTGAACTCAACTTCAAACTGGCTCAAGCGTTGAAAATATTCAAGGAGATCGGTACACTCGATCCCGCAACGGAAATCGGCCTGAAGCTCAGACATGGGAAGGTAGCTCTCAGTCTCTCATCTAGACTGGCCGAGTTTCTTCAGGTGGAGAGCGATAAGGAAGACGCTCTCCTCAGAAAGCTGGGAGTTCCCGAGAGCAGTCAAACAGTACTCGCAAGTGTGAGCGCCCTTCACATCGATAGGCTACTTCAAGGCTTGGGCCTGACCTCTCAACAAGTAAGACGGGTGTCAGATACTTTGGTGACCCTTGGAGTTGAAGATCAGACACCCGATTTCGTCTACTTGATCTACGGGCCCAGGCCTACGAAAACGAGGCAGGTGGGGATTCGCGCATTGATAACTCCACTTGCTAACTACGAGATTCTGCCGATCCGCCGCTGATCTAGCATGGTGTTTCTCTGCCAGAGACGTTCGAAGGACCAGCTTCTGTAAATCAGGGGCTTGGATGTCAATGTCCCTTCACTGGAACCTTTCGTTCCGGCAAAGTAGTCGCGGCGGGAGAGCTTCAACTTTCAGAACCTGTCATAGCTCACGATTTCTCCTATTCGCTTCCTACTCGTTTTCTTTGGTCTTTCGTCTGGATAGCCAAAGCTGACTAATGATACGATCTTCCAGTCTGGTGGAATTTTCAGCAATTCCTTCACATCTCGTGCTTTGAAGTCTCCTATCCAACACGAGCCTACTCCCAGTGACCAAGCCGCAATGACCATGTTCTCTAGCGCTATCGTGGTATCGATGGTTGACCACTTGCGGCCGTAGGCGTTGCCTACGTAAGCACACCCTACGATTGTGAACGCGGATTCCTTGATGAAAGTATTCCATCTTCCTTCAGACAATTCCTCCTTAATCTTCTGATCCGCAACTATGATGAAATGCCAAGGCTGCATGTTGCTTGCAGAGGGAGCATGCCTTCCAGCTTCAAGTATTCTCCTCACAATCTTATGAGGCACGCTCTTCATCCTGTACTTCCGAATGCTTCTACGACTTAGAATTACATCAACTACGGACATCGGTATCCCCACATTTCAGAGATCAAGTATCTTTTGAGGTGTGACTATGATTCCTGAATGTGAGCAGCAGCTGAGACTCAGCCGCGAATTTTTCGATAATCAAGTATCCCAGTAGCATGGGCGTAGCACTGGTTGCCCGAGAGTGCCCGAGAGACATCTGAAGGTGTATGTTCACGGTAGGAAGCTGGTATGTGAAGGACTATTGAGTCGTCTCGAAATGAGATAGGACGCAAATGAGAGGATTGCGCCGACGTACATCGTTGTTCTATAATCCCCGAAGACTATTACGACAGTGGCCAGAACCGGGCCGAGCACACTCGACATGTTCAATACTGAATTGAGTAAGCCTATGGCTGCACCTCTTTGGCTGCTGTGGTCAACTACCGTTCTGACAGCACCTACGAACACGAAGCCCCAAACAACTCCTATCAATGCGAATAGTGGCCAGAGCTGCCAAAAACTTGTTGCGAAACCGAGTGCTAGGAAAAGAGCCGCTGACATTAATAGACCAGAATTGAATTCCCTTCTACTGTCGAGTTTGTCACATAAGTAGCGCATCGTCAAGAATTGTGTCAATGCATTCGAAGCGGTAATCATCCCAATATAGAAGGAGTTTGCTCCCAAGGCGATTAGATAGAGCGACCAGAAGGTCCAGATGATGTTGGCTCCTGTATGTCTGATTAGCAGGGCAACGTACGTGGGAAGATTCTCCATGACCACTTTCAGCGGGTGAAGTGAATTCTGGTCAGATACTGACCTATGCTCTCTTATTCCTATTGAAACGACAAATGCTAGGAAGAATGCGATTGATCCTAGCACGAAGAGACTCTTAGTCCCATAAACTGTGGAGAGAAAACCTGCACTTGTCAAGCCTGCAAATGAGCCTAATGCACCGTAAGATGAGAATCTACCCATTCTTGCGTTTGTGTTGAAGGCGAGGGAAAACAAAGCGGCGGGATAAACTCCCAAGGCTATCCCGGTGAGTATTCTGATGTACAGGAGCGATGAGTAGTTGAAGGCGAAGAGGTGCGCGAGAAAGACTCCGGATGAGAATAGGAATCCCGAAACCAAGAACTGTCTTGTTCCCAAAATATCTGAGAGACTTCCGAACATATAGTTTGAGAAGAGAAGGCACAGGCCGTAGAGCGTTGCGATCGTGCCAATCTCGATGTCGCTCAGACCAAGTTCTTTCGCGAGAACCGCAATATAGAACAAAGCGATCCAAGCGGAAAATGAGGCTAAGAACTGCAGACTGTGGAGTTTGAATAGGAGACTATTCCAACCTTGCTCTTGCGCAGAGTTGGAATCACCGATCACATTCTGCCGAACGCGCAGCGGTATTCCCCACGTCCACTCACGGCGCGGAGTTTCTGACGCCTATATTAACGACACAGCTCGATAGCAATTTTCGCGAATCAATGCTGCGTATGGCTCTTGTGCATGGCGGTCGACAAGATTGGGAATTTCGGATTCAATGCAACCGAAAAGAGCATTCGAACGGATGGGCGAGGGCGAAAAATAAGCTCTTTCCAAAATCCATGCAATTGAGATCGGAAAAAGCGTTAGCTCCTCTAAGTCTTGAGAGGACTTCGTAATCTCTGGTATTCTTCGCTGTCTGACCAGAGATATTCGAAGTAGTTCTTGGCATATTTCGCCAGACCGATGTGATCTGACCAAATAGCGAGGCTTATTGCTTCGTCGCCTTCTTGACCGAGGAGAAGAATAACTTCTCGACCATCGGCGATGATGCCGCCGCCGAACATTTGCTCTCGCACACGAACTTCGCAGAACCTTCTCAGTTTGAACATAGATTCACTCAGAGGTCTCTTCATCGTCATTACCTGCACCTTCACGCCTCTTTCGACGATTGTCTTCACGAGCGGTATGAGCGCTTCAGCCACAGAATCTGGAATGGCGGGTACAGCCACCAGTATTTCCTTCTGGACTTGTTCGACCGTTTCCCTGATCTTTGCCAGCACGTTGTAAGTTCCTCGGACAATCCAGATGTCTGGTCGTTCTCTAACTCCCTTTTTCTCGTAGAGCGGCTGAAGCTCTTCCAGAATGATCGACTCATTCGTCTTGAGAGTATTCTCCCTCTCAGCCCTCGCGATATCTAACGCTACTGAAGGAGGCTTTGGGTAGTATTTGCTCGGGCGCCCGTGCTCCATCTCGATCCATCCCTTTTTCTCAAGTGAGCCAAGAACCTCGTAGATCTTGGAGTATGGCACGTCTGAGGCCTCACTAAGTTCACTTGCCGTCGCCGGGCCGATCTCAAGGAGTGAAGTGTAGGAGCGGATCTCGTAGTCTGTGAGTCCGAATTCCTGAAGGGAGTGTCTGACTTTGTCGCTTACAGTCATCCCTAGTCAGTCCGCAGGTTTCGACGGCTGTTCGTTAGGGATAGATTGAATATAAGATTTCACAACCAGAAGTGGTTAACGGTTTGTGACGGTCAGTCCTCTCTTGCCTGCTCAGAAGAAACCCAGTACGAATCTCTGGTAGTGAACTCCTTCTTCCAGATGGGCACTTCCTTCTTCACTCTCTCAACAGTCTCGGTAAGTGTCGGGAACACTTCTTGTCGGTGCTTTCCGAGCACTGCAACAAACAGGCTGGGTTCGCCAACTCCGAGCTTGTCGATAACATGATGAATCGCCACTTCCAGAACGCCAGGTTGTTTCAGCATGGTCCGCCTGATCTCCTCCATTCGCTTCAACGCGAGATCAGCGTAGGCCTCGTACTCTAGATGAGTCACTTTAGCGTCAGATTCGCGAACAGGGTCCTCCCTCACTATGCCCAAAAAACATGCGATTGCGCCTGCCGTGTGGTACGAGCTCAGTCTTGAGAGGTATTCTAGGATCTGGATAAGCTCAATCTCTCCCTTCTTGTGAAGTCCTACAGCTTCCACTTAAGACGCCTATGAGAAATCAAGTTATCGAGCTGGAATGAAAAGTACGCGATAGAAATGGCGCGTTAGAGGAGAGTTTTCACTTCTGCCTTCATCTTCTCTAAGTGCTGAGCTTCCGTATCGAATTTTGTTCCGATTATCTGCACTTGATAGATAGTCCTCGGCGTATTGCAGAATTCACAGGGAGGACCAAATCCATCGGGATTGGGAGATGTTCTCAACCAGAGTTGGTTGATACCCGCGAATGTCAGGTCAAGCTTGACCTTGTCCCGAGCGCAGTTTTCGCAGAGATAGAAGGGCACCCCTTCACACCCCGAAGGTCGTAGTTGGCCCAATCGCTAATTAACTGTTGACTATTCTCAGAGTGAAGTGCGACTCAGGGCAAATGCCTTATCAACACATCAGATTCAGGTTAACTCTGATTCCCTCATCGTCGCAATCGAGCTATGGAACGCCTATCTGTTTAAACATTCTGCAATCTTCAGATTGTGTTACAAGAGCTGTAGCATTGGAAGGAACCTCTAGAACTCACTGGGTGTGTGACGATGTCTGCGGCGGGAATGTTCGACTACTCAGCTTAAATAGAGTCAACTATCGAAGTAAGGTATCCAGATCTGCTGGGGCTCGAATAGTCTTGAGACATTTGAAAATAGGTTTCGTGCTCGGCGTGATTCTTCTTGGACTCATGAATCTGCCAAATGTTCATGCAGCTGTAATTGTCACTGTAACACCCGCATCACAAGTCATTCCGCAGGGTTCTGTTGCGATGTACGCCATTGATCTGTCTGGAGCCCTACCAGGTAGCACATACACACTATCGCTCTCGGGCTTGGTTGGTGGGGCTTATCACTTCTCCCCGAACCCTGTGACAACTACTGCCGCTGGAACGGGAACTAGCTCTCTCACCATTGATACCGGAGTTTTCCCGATCTATTGTCCGGGAACATATCCATTCACAGTGAAGGCCACAACTTCCGCGCCGGCTCCCGATACAGGCACTAGCCCTGCCGCAACAGTCATGGTAGTTCAAGTTGGACCGGCTCTCGCGGTTGCACTGTCTACCGACAAATCGACGTACAGAATCGGTGACAAGATCACGATCCTGATTTCAGTCAACAGGCCCGCCGAAGGACAACTAACAATCTCGCCACCTTCGGGGGCGCCGTCCGTTTTCTCTTACGTAGCATACGGACCCACTTACGCAATTAGTAAGACGTTGACCGCTTCGCAACCAGTCGGGAGATACACCGTAAGCTTCCAAGCGGATGATTTCTGCGGAGGATTCAGTAGCGCGGTTGTCTATTTCGATGTAACCCCCGATACATACGATGTTTCACTTTCTTTCTCCGGTGTTCCATCGGATGTGTCTGTGAACATACAGGTTGATGGTCAGGACCAAGGTACAATGGGCGGGTCGGACATCAAGAAGCTCACCTTCAAACTTGACACAACTCACACGGTCGTCGTTGACCAGTATGTTTCCGGAGCGGCTGGCGTAAGGTATTACTGCGCCCAAAACAGCTGGACAGTCGGCTCGGCTGGCAGTCACACCTTCACCTACGAAACTCATTACCTCTTCACGGTAGTCACGGATCCCGATGGTGTCACACAGGTAAGCGGTGGAGGTTGGTTCAGGGAAGGCACGACCGTTCAAACCAGTCAGGCACAGGAAACGATCGCTGGTCCTCCAGGGACGCAGTACATCTTCAAGGGATGGGAGGTAGATGGCGTCATCCAATCCGGTAATCCGGTCAGCTTGACCCTTGACAGACCTCGCAAGGCTATCGCAAAATATCAGACACAATACCAGTTACTCGTGGATTCCTCGCTGGGAGATCCCGAGGGTTCAGGATACTATGATGCGGACTCGACTGCCACTTTCTCAGTAACCTCTCCCGTCGGTCTCCTTGTGCAACAAGTGTTTGTGAGATGGGAGGGCGACTATTCGGGCTCCTCACCTCAGGGCTCAGTCACTATGGACAGATCGAAAGTTGTCCACGCAATCTGGACAACTAGCTACACTCAACTCTACATCCTACTGGGCGTCGTGGCCGCTGTGGCGATCATAGTCGCATTCCTGGTATGGAGAAGACGACAGGGCCCAGCACCTACTTTGAAGCCAACACCTCCAATGCCCGGTGAAGGCGAGCAAGGAATTGGTGCACCACCATCTGAAGCTCCTCCAACCACAGCCGAGACCGGGGGCACTGTGAGGTGTAGTTCGTGTGGTGCAGACGTTCCTAGCGGGCAGAGCTTCTGCCACAATTGCGGCGTAAAAATCAGTTAAGCTTCAGTTGCATTGGACTCAACCGCGAACTCGGAAATCAATGCCAAGAAACCAAGATGACGGTAGTATCCGAATCACTGGAGCAGTCATCGCGACAAGGTAGACTCTTCTTTGTCCTCTCCGGTGAACATCCCACACTTCCAGCTGCAGAAGTGCTCGCCGTCATTGAATCCGTCGGGGTCAGGTATACACACCCGCAGCAAAGTTACAGGCTGCTAACCTTAGAAGCGCCGACAAATGTTCTGAAGGATGTGGCTCAAAGAAGCCTGATGTATGATTGGTCGGGTATCGAGTTAGGAAGATGCCGAGCAAAGCGACAGGAAATCTACGGACTGATTAGGAATCTGCATTTTGAGAATTTGGTTAGAGGCAGGGCGACTTTCGCGGTCCGGTCGCTAAGGTTGGGAGGAGTCAACAAGTCAATCCGTCGCGTTAACTTGGAAAGGGATACTGGTTCGCTCCTTCAGCAACAAGCCCCCAGTTTCCAAGTTAATCTTCGCGAGCCCGAAGTAACTTTCCTAGGCTTGCTGTTCGATGATCATTTTCTGTTCGGAGTGTCAGCTTACGCGAAACCGTCAGGGTTGATTGCGCCCCGTAGGCCGAGGAGACGACCAGTCTTCCATCCGTCAACGATGCCCCCGAAGATTGCGCGGTGTATGGTCAATTTGTCGCGAGCGAAGCGGGGTGCAATCTTCTGTGATCCTTTCTCCGGGGTCGGAGGGATCCTAATTGAGGCGTCAGTAATCGGTTGCAATGTTGTAGGTGCTGATGTTAATCTGCGAATGCTGCGCGGAGCACATAGAAACATTAGCCATTTCGGGCTCGATACGATTGGTCTTGTCTGCAGCGATGCGCGTCGATTGTCATTCACAGGATTGGACGCGATTGCGACCGATCCTCCCTATGGGCGCGGTTCATCGACTATGGGGGGAAAGGTCGCGGACATTGTGAAATCCTTTCTGGGCGAGGTGAAGAGCGCATTGGTGAAGAAGGGGCACCTCTGCATTTCCGCTCCGGCCGACGTGCAGGTTGAAGCCTACGGCCAGCAGGCGGGTCTCACCGTCAGGGAGAAACATCTCGTGAGGGTTCACCGCAGCCTGACACGTCAAATCATGGTTCTCCAGAGCACATGAGGATCGATGGCAAGAATGTCCATGTCCGTCACGTTCTTAGGAACCGGAGGAAGTGTTCCTAACAAGTTTCGAAATCTCCCGAGCGTTCTCCTAAAGAGAGGCCCCGAACTGCTTCTCTTCGACTGTGGTGAAGGAACCCAACGTCAATTCCTACAGGCCAAAGCTGGAACCAACAGGAAGATGCGTATCTTCATCACCCATATGCACGGCGACCATGTCTTCGGGCTGCCTGGTCTGCTCCACTCTCTTTCTTTCATGGGAAGGACACGCGAGCTCGAAATCATCGGCCCCAAGGGCATTGCTCGATTCATACGTGATGTCAATCGAGTCGTGAAGCTATACTCGCAATTTGCTCTCAGAATCCGCGAAGTCCGCTCGGGACGAGTCTTAAGGGATAGTGAGTACGAGGTTTGGGCGGCGACCGCAGAACATGGTATCCCATGCCTTGCCTACTCTTTTCGGGAAAAAATGAAACCGGGCAGATTCGATCCAGAGAAGGCTAGGAAACTTGGAATCCCAGAAGGACCAATTTGGAAGAAGCTTCAGACCTCCAAAGCTGTGAGGGTCGGAGGGAGGACGATTCCATCTAGGTTAGTTGTTGGACCGCCAAGGAGGGGGGCGAAGATAACCTACGCCGTGGACACTAGGCCTTGTTTGTCGGTTATCAAACTCGCTGCCAAGTCTGATCTCCTCATTCACGACAGCTGCTTCGACGCCTCAGCCGCGGACAAGGCGAGAGAGTATGGGCATTCAACGGCGGTTGAGGCTGCGCATGTTGCAAAGAGAAGCAGAGTACGCAGACTCGCACTATTTCATATCAGCGCGATGTATGAAGATTCCACGCAACTGTTGCGGCAGGCAAAGAGAGTTTTTCCTGAGATTATTCTTCCTAGGGATATGGATACCGTCTCCGTGACTCCATGATCCTTTGGTAGGTTTTTTGGCTTGGTTCTGCGGCCAAGAAATCAATAACGAGCTGAGCGTCATCCGATTCTATCTCGACTGATATTGGACCATGAGGGGATTCTCTGAAGGCTTCGCAGAATGAGATGCGCCCTGCAAAGGCGGCTTGTTTGTTAAGATAGAACCTCATTCTCTGGCCAAGAGTCCTGCTGTGTAGGATAGACCGTGCTGCATTTCGGATTCTCTCCCGCCTGATTAGGTTTCGAAGGTTGGAGAGGAATTCCAAATCCTCCCCGCGAACCGTTAGCCTGACCACATCGTCCGCTTCACTCGTTCTCTCAATACTCGCCGACGGGAACATGTTTCTCAATGCACGTTCTACCTTTGTCTCATCCTCAGTCGGGTTGACAATGGTTTCAGCCATGATCCTTACCCTCATGAGGCTTTCAACTCATTCAGCAAGCTCTTGAACGAGGACTGGAGTTCAGAAATGGTGCCTTCATTGACGAGAACATGGTCGGCCAGTGCGATCACGTCTCCCAGTCCGACGTAGAGTTCCCGGAAGTCTCGCTCACTGAAGGTTGACCAGGTCTTCGGATCATCGCTCCTATTTCGAGCGACGAGACGTTCGAATCTAGTCCTAGGCGAAGCGTGAATTGCAACTGCGACAACGTCATGTCTTGACTTCAGTTCAGCGAGCTCAGCTGGGCTTCTAATACCTTCAACTATGACAATGGGGCCTGAGCAAGCTTCTATCTTGGGCATGAGACGTCTCGCCACTACAGCTGCCCCTTCGACTTCTCTTACTCGGAGCATGACGCCCCCCATGTTCTTGGGCGTAGGCTCTAGGCCTCTTCGTTCAGTCTCCTCTCTAATGACATCGCCTAGCACGATTACCTCAAATCCGATTTGTCTGGCGGCCTCAGTCGCGACCCCCTTGCCAGCGCCCGGCATACCAGAAACGGCGATCACTTTCTTCCTTTTCTGCATCTGCTGGCAAACGTCCCCAATGTCGCGCCCGTACCTCTCGAGGCTGTGAACTGTTAAATTTACTGATCTGATTATTAGGCTTCAGCTGGGGGTTCACATGCCCGAAGAACGAATTCGAACCTTCGTTGCAGTGGACATAGATGAGTCTTCCGTGAGAGAACGCATTGTTAACGTGCAGAGAGACCTTGAACAGACGCGGGCACAGTTGAAACTTGTAGATCCAGACATAATGCATCTGACTCTTCGTTTCCTTGGCGAGATTCCTCTGGGGATCATCGAGAGAGTCAAGGAAGCGATGGACGGCTTACGGTTCCCTGCCTTCGAGGTTCAATTCTCAGGTCTCGGTGCTTTTCCAAACCTCAGCCGCATCAATGTAGTCTGGGTTGGGATAATCCATGGGCACAAGGAGCTGGATGAAATATTCCATCAGTTAGAGCCCAAGCTCAGACAGATTGGCTTGCCCGCTGATAGCAAGGGCTTCAGCCCACATCTGACAATATCTCGTGTGAGGTCCGGACTTAACAGGGCAACTCTAGCAGAGTATGTCTCGAATATGCGGAACGAAGACTTTGGAAAGATGCAAGTTAGAGCCGTACGGTTAAAGAAGAGCTCATTGACTCCCAAGGGGCCAATCTACACGACGATGCACGAAGTTCAGGCTTCTATCTAACGTGATAAGCTAAGTGTCAATCTTTGAACAAAGTCAATGTGGTGTGCAACGCAGTCAAGAAGAAGCTCGTACCTTCTCCACGACTGAAGCGAGCTGTCGAGAGTAGAGCTGAAGAGATCAGGAGGGCGATCGAACGTCAATGCGACAGGGCAAATCTCAGCGCAGAAGCTCGGTTGGATGGTTCAGTTGCGAAGGATACCTGGATCCGAGGTCTCGCTGATGTCGATATCTTCATGCGGGTCTCTCCTGACCTGACAAAGCAGCAACTCAGAGAGATCTGCCTCCCAATCGCGAAAAAGGCTCTTGAACCTTTCCAAGTAATCGAGAGATACGCTGAACATCCCTACGTCGAGGCTACGGTTCCATTTGGAGTTGATAGCCTCAAAGTCAACGTTGTCCCATGCTATAGGGTTGAGAAAGGTAACTGGTTAAGCGCCACAGACAGAACACCATATCACACAGAATACATTCGCACGCACATGACTGACGAACAGCGTGATGAAGTAAGACTCCTCAAGGCGTTCATGCGAGGTGTCGGCGCATATGGCGCTGATATCAAGACTGGTGGTTTCAGCGGCATGTTATGCGAAACTCTTGCCTTGCACTACGGAAAATTCCCTAAAGTCGTTGAAGGTTTCACGACTTGGCGGGAGAGTAGCTTCATCGACCTTGAAAATTACTACGCGGAAAGAGACCGAGAGATTCGTCGAATCTTCAGGGAACCCCTAGTTGTCATCGACCCAGTTGACAGGGGACGTAATCTCGCAGCCGCTGTCCGCGCCGAACAGCTCTGGAATTTTGTTTCAGCCTCCAGATACTTCACCGAGAACCCATCGGAAGCATATTTCTTTGAACCCAAGACGAAACCCCTGAGGCACTCCGAATATGAGCGTCTGATCAAGGATCGTGGCTCGGTGCTTCTCTGCATCGCGGCGGGACGAATCGATGCCGTAGTCGACATCTTGTGGAGCCAGCTCTACAGAACGGAGAGAGCCTTGGTTCATTTCCTGGAGAACAACGAATTCAATGTAATCAGGACTGCTTCTTGGAGCGACGAGAAGGGATTGAATGTCCTCCTCTTTGAACTAGAAACGGAGCATTTGCCGCACTCTAGGAGACACGAGGGACCACCAGTTTGGAAGTTGAACGAGAGCTTCGCGTTTCTTTCGAAACATCTAATGAAAGGAGATACGGTTTGCGGGCCATGGATTGAGAGGGAACGCTGGATCGTACAGAAAGAGAGAACGGAGACTTCAGCCCGACGGCTGCTCCGATCTGCCCTCAGGTCTGGTGGCGCTGACCTGGGAGTAGCATCGCTTCTTGCGAAGTCGTTCAGGAGAAGATTGCGGATTCTCGACGGAAAAGGAACGGGGACACTGGTATCGCGGAATCTTGAGTTTGCCAAGTTCATGCGGAGATATCTTTCTGGAAGGCCCGTTTGGATTGCTTGAAGAGAACGAGATCCCTGTCAAGAAGCTGCTACGCACAAAGTACTCTCGCATCATAACGTACCCTCTATCAGATGAAGCGCAAGCGAGGGCCATAATCAAAGAGCTGGTATCCGTAGGAGTGACGGCCTTGGTACTGGAAGGTTCCACCCTGATCGATGGAATACCAATCTTGGGTAAGGGTTGCGTTGGCCTCGTCGTCCGCGCCTTTCTAGACGAAGAACCCGTCGCCCTGAAAATCAGGCGTGCAGACGCCGATAGAGCCTCGATGGAGAACGAAGCTAGACTGCTTCGTCTCGCTAACAGCGTTGGGGTCGGACCGAAGCTAAACACTGCAACAAGAAATCTGTTGGCCATGGGATTCTTTGATGGTATGCCGCTGTTCAAGTGGGTTCAAAGACCTGAGGCGGGGAACGCCTCGATCGTGAAACGAGTGATGCGTCGCCTTGTCCAAGATTGTTTCAAGCTGGACAGCGTAGGCCTCGATCATGGTGAACTGAGCCATGCCCCGAAGAATGTGCTTGTAAATCGCGCTTCAATACCGTGCATAGTGGATTTTGAGAGCGGGAGCATGACGAGGCGAGTGGCGAACGTAACATCCTTACTTCAATACTTCTTGTTCGGTAAACTATCCAGACTAATTGGCGCTTCCAAGCTTTTCCCGAATAGGAAGATTGTGCTGAAGAGTCTCAGCTTGTACAAGCAAGAGTGTTCTGTTGAGAGTTTCCAAAACGTTCTCGGGGCCTTGGGATTATGAGGCTTTCACTTCAGTGAAAGATTATTATGAGCGCGCATTTGTTTCTGCAGATGGAAGGGGCCGTCGTCTAGAAGAGACTGCTTGCAAGAACTCTCTGGACAACTTGGTCTGGGAACACGATTCCGCCAACAGGATACCAGAGCGCTTAAGCGCGCGGTGAACCTGGGGCGCTGGCGTCTCCAAGAAAGATCAGGGTCTTGGAGCCAGAGGTCGTGGGTTCAAATCCCACCGGCCCCACCACTTCGTAACAAAAGTCGGAAGTATGATATGAGCGCCTGCGACCAAAGGTCGTCCAAAGCATACTGGTCGGGGTAGTAACCCCGCACCTCAAGAATCTTGCCGTCTTGAATGCGCATCACTTGGCAAGCCGTGACATCAAGGCGTTTCGTGCCGCGTGTCCCTGTGGCATGCTGCAGTGCTACCGCGTGTCGATCATTTGCAACGACATCGTTGAGTTCCGCCTTGAATGTGCCTCCGCTAAGCTCCTTCAGCTTCCCAAAAAAGCGGATGATCGCATCCACGCCATGATGGTCGCCGGCGATGGGACTCCGTCCCAGCAAGTGCCACACTGCGTCGTGGACGAAGCAGCTCTTGGTTGTCTCCATGTCACCTCGGGCGAACGCATCATAGAGCCGTCGAACGACTTTCGCATTTGGGTGTTCAGCGTTTGGCATCGGTGTCATGCCTCGGCTGGACGACGCCTCATATTTTAGGCTAACAAAATCCTTCCAAACCCCAAACTGCGTTCAAGATAATTGCGGTCGGCGGGATTTCCAGCCGGGTTTCTCGCTTTGGAAAGGGCTAGAAGCCTTCCGGCGTTCAAATCCCGCTGGCCCTTCACTCGTAACTCCGCCAATTCTTCCTGCTAGAGGAAAATCACTGAACCCACAAGATAATGCGTTCCTATCCCACCGGCCCCACTATGATCGTGTGGCGTTTGAAAGATGAACTCACGGTTAGTTGTCAACGCGTTTGCGCTGGCAAGATTGATTAGGAGGTTTACTGGTATACCAGCGTGGAGCTGCTTTGGCTAAGGTTAGCCTATACATAGACGACGATGCGTGGAAGCGCTTCCGCGAGCAGGTGTTCGCAAGGCATGGAACATTACGCAAGTTGAGCGACGAGGTGGAGGGCCTCATCTACTCCGAGGATA
>CAZRDM010000009.1:14329-85818 GCA_964598845.1 uncultured Candidatus Bathyarchaeia archaeon | reverse complement strand
GTCAAGCCGACGAAGAATCCGAAGGATATGGGATAGGCGAAGCTCAGCGCGAGAATGCCCATCACGAGAATGATACAAACGACGAGTGCGTTCCAGCCAAGCACATACCAGAATATTTGATCACTTGTCCAGATTCCGCCCTTGGATCCCCCTAGAAACTTGATGAAGGCCTGTGTCAACCCGCTGGTCTGACTGGGGAAAGCCAAGCCCAACAGGGCCGTAACAGCATAGGATACAGAGAAACCAATCGACGAAACCTTGACCCAGCCTTTCGTGTCAAACGGATGATAAACGATGACCTGCACCTCCTCAGATCAATGAGAGGACGCAAACTGAGGCATCCTCGATCCACGACTCCTGAAACTGCCCACATACAATTCAAGGTTATCGGAAGCTATACGAGTGTGTTTCCGACAGGCTAGATGGTGGACCGGGCGGGACTTGAACCCGCGACCTTCCGGGATTTTCTCTTTCCGCATTGCGGGCTCTTTAGACATGCCAAGCGGACGATTTGGTCGCATCGCCGTCTCGCAGGCGAGGCTCATACCAGACTGATCTACCGGCCCACCTTTCCGGATGGTCCTCATTTTCATCCTAAAAACCTTCGTCAAATCTAATAGAATCCGCATAACTGATTGCGAGGCTCTTTCCGAAGTCCGTAGCGCGCGCCAAATTTCGGAAACTCTTATTTGCCGGTCATCTTTCACACGTGCTGCGTGCCGAGGATGCCGAGGTAGGATCGATTCCCTCGAAAGCTCAGCCTGACCTCAGACGAATGTGAGGGACTAAGGAGAGCACCCGACACCTTCAGCGTGGGTGAGGCTGAAGACCGGGCTGACGGCCCGACTTGGGCCGACCCAATCGCTGGTTCAAAAGGAACGCGAAAAGCGTCCCGGAATTTCCGGCCCTCGGCACCAACTCAATTTCCGATCATTTTCGCCATTTGAGATGCTGAGATCTAGGCGTCATGTCATACTTCTCAACGATTGACAGAATTACCTCCCCTGACGACTTTTCTGCGAGGGTCAATTGGTCCAAGTCTTCCTGAGCCATCTAGGCCATGCCCTATATGATCCGCAAACGGAGGATGATATTGGACCGAGTGAGATGCGCTCATATGTTCTGAGCTCTTGACAGTCATCTCCTATTTCTTTACGCTCGTCGCCAAGGCGACGCCGACCAGAAGAAGAGCGCCCCCAATTACTGTGAACACCGTGATGACTTCGCCGAGCAGGAGGATGCCTCCCACCACACTGACTATCGGAATCAGATACAATTGAACCGAGAGCGTCGACACAGCACGTTTGCCGATCAACGTGTAGAGAATCATGTTGGCCACAACTGTGCTCAAAATTGCAAGGTACAATACGGAAACCCATCCAACCGCCGAGAGAGCAAGAACCTGGACTATGAACTGCGGTGAGATTAGAGGAAGAATCATGAGAGTACCAATGGCCGCCGCCCAGATGGCTATGGGAAAGGCACCGTACTTGACGACTAGGGGTTTGGATGTCACAGCGAACAGAGCATACATGAAGGCTGCGAGGATCACCGCCAAGGGTCCGGTCAGGTATGCGTAGCTGAAGTCAGAGCTCGAAAGCGACAGTACAAAGGCTCCGGCGATCGCCAATGCTAACGCGACCGCGAGCTTCAACCTCACTCTCTCTTTCAGGAGAATAGCTGAGAGTAACACCGCGAAGACGGGGCCGAAGGAGATGAGCAACCCGGCGAGGCCTGAGGAGACGATGGTTTCGGCATAGTTAAGGGAGAGATGGTAGCCGCCCACGCTAGCGAAGGATACGACAAGCAACCTTGGCAAGTCTTGTTTGTCGAAGTGGACTTTAGGCCGGCCAAAGAGAGGCGCCAGCGCAAGGAAGGATACAGCTACGATCAGCCACCTGATCAGCGTGAGGCTTGCGGGGCTTAGTTCGAACACGGCTCTCCGGATCGCAACGAAAGCCAACCCCCAAATCAAACTCAAAACCAGCACGAGAGCTTGCCCGAGAAGAGCCTTCTTGGGAGCATGCTGCTGCGCAACAGGAGTGACCTGCGATTCCCTTGCACCTGTTTCCTTGCTCAGCCGCATCGGAAGCCCCTGCAGAACTTAGCCTAGCGGTCTTAAGCATTACACCGACAAAGGGCCGGTCCAAATAGAAAACTCACAGTCAATCTCGCTTCACATTCTTGTCTCCAATTTTTCGAATAAAGAGCGGAGAAGGGAAAACTCGAGGCCAAACTGCTAATTTAGCGAGCATAGCTCTGCGTAGCGATAAATAGTGGCCTCTTGTTTCTCCACTGATGAAGCTTTCTTGAGAAATGAGGTATTCCTTGCGATCTTTGGAATGTCCGCTGTAGGCTTGGCCGATCTCTTCCGGAGGAGGGATGTGGTGTCGGGGGGATCATCGGTCACATACATGGCTATCGAATCAGGTTTCATAACCATGTTCTCTTTCATCGCACTGGTCATCTTACAGAGTAGCCCCCCACTGTAACTAAGGAAATAATCACATTCTCACCGGCAAAGCGAATCGGTTTGTTCCAATTACTCGACTGGGGTTCGTAGTAACTTTCCTCTTGGCAACGTTTGTATTCGGCGAGTCCTTAACAGTCAAAGATCCGCGAATCCCACAGAGACAGAGGGCGACACTGATGCGCGTAGGGTTTGTCCAAATGAACTCTCAACTGCTGGCGGTTGAAGAAAACGTCGATAGTGCTCTCAAACTGATTGGAAAGAGCCGCGCGGACCTTCTTGTCCTACCTGAACTGTTCAACACGGGCTACAATTTCCGATCTCGAAAAGAAGTTGCTAAGGTCGCGGAGCCAGTCCCAAGAGGTTTGAGCACACAAACTCTGATGGACACATCGCAGCGAAATGGCGCGACAGTAGTGGCTGGAATTGCGGAACGAAATGGACAAAGTCTATACAACTCTGCGGTAGTAGTCAAAGATGGGAAGTACATCGGCACATACCGGAAGATCCACCTCTTCTACAACGAGAAGAGATTCTTCAAACCGGGCTTGGAATTCAAGGTCTTCGGAAAGATTGGTGTAATGATATGTTTTGACTGGTATTACCCAGAATCGGCGCGGACGCTGATGCTGAATGGCGCCGAGGTCATTGCGCATCCAGCGAATCTCGTCCTCCCCCACTGTCCAGAGGCGATGAAGACTCGAGCACTAGAAAACAGAATATACACCATAACCGCTGACAGGGTGGGCGTCGAGCGCGGACTCCGATACATCGGGCAATCGCAGATCGTGAACCCGCGAGGGAAAGTCGTCTACCGTGCTTCCACGACAGGGGAAGAGTGTATCGTGAGATACATCGATCTCTCACTCGCTAAGAACAAGTACGTCACGCCAAAGAACCATCTAGTGCGGGATAGAAATCCCCGAGCATATGCGCGATGGGCTTCGTGATTTCCCGATAAGTCTTTAATTCGATTGGGCCAGTAAGCAGTGGGGCAAACATTGAGCTCGCCGGAAAACATTGCAGTACGGCAAATCATGCGGACAATTGTTTCAATTGATTCAAAGGTGAAGGCGCAAGACGCGGCCAGAATGATGGTTACTAAGGGAATTGGTTCAGTCGTCGCTAACCGGGACGGACTGCCTTTCGGTATAATTACGGAACGTGATTTGGTTGAGAAGATAGTTGCAAAGGGCCTTGATCCGTCGAAGATCATGGTCGCTGATATCATGACCGCTCCCTTGGCGACGATTGATGCTTCGTCGAACCTCATCGATGCGGCTAGGAGAATGGTGGAGAAGCGAGTGAAGCGTCTCGTAGTCACCGAGCAGGAGAAGATAGTTGGAATAATTAGTCAAACTGACCTAGTCCAAAGCATGACTGACCTTCAGAAGTTGGCTAAGCTCGGTATGGCCTGAAGTATCATCCCCTTACCTAGAGCAATTCAGGGGGAGAGGCGATTCGATCCCAACGAATGAACGATCAGTGTCTGGCATCACATATCCAGCGAAAGGGCTTTCCCGTGCTCTTGTTCCATCTTGGCAACGACGATGCCATCAATGCGATAATACCATAGATACCATAGCTAAGGCATCAATTGAAATGGTTGACTTTCGCAGTTCAGGACACAATAGCCCCAAATATCGCATGCCTATTTGCCAAGAAAGCGAGATGGTCAAACCCGGTTGGCAAGATAGCGTGGTTGCAGTTCTGGGATGATAGATCGTAGAGATGCTCTAGAAGCAAGGAAGGCAATAGGCGATTCAATCAGAAGAACACCTCTAGTGGAATCCGAATTCTTAAGCAGGTTTTGCGATGCAAGTGTTCACCTCAAACTTGAGAACTTGCAGATAACGAACTCCTTCAAGATTCGAGGAGCCCTCAACAGGATACTTCATCTGAGTGAGGAAGAGAAGAGACGCGGGGTCATCACCGCTTCGGCAGGCAATCATGCTCAGGCCGTTGCTATCGCTACAGAGAAGCTTGACTTACCAGCGAAGATCCTAGTTCCGAGGAACACGCCGCAAATCAAGATCGACAAGATCAAGAAACATCAAGTTGAACTCATCCTGTATGGGGACGTGTACGACGAAGCAGAAGAAAAGGCCATTGAACTCGCTAGACAGGAAGGATTGACCTATGTCTCTCCCTATAACGACCAATTTGTGATCGCGGGACAGGGAACAATAGGACTAGAAATCTTGGAGGATCTGCCCGGCGTCAACACGATCATCGTTCCCGTGGGAGGTGGAGGCTTAGTTTCAGGAATCGCCGTCGCTGTCAAGAGCACTAATCCCAGCGTTGAAGTCGTAGGGGTGCAGTCTGAATCCTCTCCAGTCATATACGAGTCACTCAGGGCTGGTAGAATAGTTACCTGCGAAATGCGCGAATCGATCGCTGAAGGTCTTCATGGAGGCATCGAAAAGGGATCGATGACGTTCGATATTATCCGAAGGCATGTTGATGCTGTCTTGCTGGTCAGAGAAGAGACTATCAGAAAGGCAGTGTATCTTCTTTGGAGACAGGAAAAACAAGTTGTCGAGGGAGCTGGGGCCGCAGCCATTGCTCCCATATTGGAAAGAAGGAATCTATTCAAGGGAAAGACTATCGTTGCCGTACTAAGTGGGGGAAACATCGACAATAAGCTCTTCCAAGAAATCTTAGCGACTGAGAAAGAGAGCTTCGATCTAACCTGAAAGAGTGCCCATCCGACTGCAATGGGCTCGCAAATACATACCTGCACTTCTCTTCAGATAGTTTGACGCGTAGCTCTTCTTACGTGACTACTTGTGGGTAGGTGGCCTTAGCTTGCTCCTCTGTGATATATTGATTCTCCAAATCCTCTTTGACGAGTGAAGGCTGCCTTCTTCTCGGGTCGCCGTACCCGCCTCCGCCTGCAGTGCGCAGAATCAGTGTGTCATCTACGTCAAGGAGAACTGCGTCCTTTGATTTGAGTTGGGAAATGTTACCATTGCTTCGTCTAACCAAATATTCCGAGGGTTGAGCCGGAAGGCCGCCCCTCAAGCCCCACGGTTGAATTCTGCATCGTTCCCCCAATAGAGCAACCCGGATTGAAGCCTTTGCTGTGAGGATTCTTTCGATGCCAGTCCCACCTCTCCACTCTCCGGCACCCCCGCTTCCTTCACGCAGCCTATACGCCTCAAACTTGATTGGGTAATAATGCTCCATCACCTCAATCGGCGTGTTGAGCGTGTTCGTCATGTTTACATGAACGCCGTCAACGCCGTCTGCTCTTGGTCTTCCACCATAGCCACCGCCAATCGTCTCGTAGAATGCCCAAGTCTTTCCGGTTTCCGGGTGGACCCCTCCTAACATCAAGTTGTTCATGCTACCATGTGAGGCAGCGGGAATCCTGTCAGGCATGGCTTCCGCCATGGCTCGGTAGACTGTGTCCACGATGCGCTGGCTGGTTTCAAGGTTACCTCCAGCCACAGGAGCCGGCTTCACTGGATTAACGATCGTACCTTCTGGTGCCGTCACCGTGATCGTTCGGTTGAAACCATCGTTCAACGGCATATCTGCTGGCATGAGGGTCTTCACTGCGAACGTCACAGCCGCCGTCGTAACCCCCAAGACGGCGTTGAGAGGAGCTTGGACTTGTGGGTCTGTACCCGTAAAATCGATTTCAACGCTTTCTCCGGTCATGCTAATCTCGGCGCGAATCATAATCAGCGTGTGATCAAGCTCTAAGCAGTCTTCTCCTCTCCAGTCTCCCTTCGGCATTTTTCTATATTCGGCTACCGCGAGTTCGTTGGTTTGATCAAGCATCTTCGCGCAGGAATCTTGGAAGGCTTCATCACCGACGCTCGACACAAGCTCCACCAATCTTCTTTCGCCAAGAAGATTCGCTGCCACTTGAGCCCTCAGATCACCGAGAGTAACTTCCGGCATCCTCGTATTGGTCGCCAATATGTTGACGATTTCATTTCTCAGCTTGTTTGCATCCATGAGCTTGACAGGGGGAAGTAGGATCCCCTCTTGGACGAGTTCCGTTGCATGCGAGTTGATGCTAGCCGGGGTCATCCCGCCGATGTCAACATGATGAGCTTTGTTGGCTGTGTAGCCGATTAACTCATCCTCGAGGAAGACAGGCCTGATGAGTGTCACATCATTGAGATGTGTCCCAGCGATGTACGGATCGTTCACGATGAACATGTCGCCCGCGCGGGTCTCCACACCTTGCCTTTCCAAGTATTGGAGCGTGCATCTGAGACCTAAAGGAAGGGATCCTATGTGAACGGGGATATGTTCAGCTTGTCCTATTGTCCTTCCGTTCACGTCGAGGATCGCGCAGCTATGATCCGCTCTCTCCCTAATGTTGGGTGAGTAGGCAGATTTCCTCAGTGCAATGCCCATCTCTTCCGAGATGTAGGTCAGACTGTGCTTAACGACTTCGACGCTGAGCTTGTCGGAAGTCATCGCGGGTTCCTCCTCTCTAGGACCAGACAATTCATTTCGGTATTTCCGCAATCCCAGTTCGGAGGGACCACGACAGTTGAGTCATACTCCTCGACGATCGCTGGTCCCCTGAGCATCACATCTCCCGGGAGACCGTTGCGCCAGAAGACAGGTGTCTCGGTCCATGCTCTGTTGAGCCAGACTTTCCTATGTTGTCTCAGCGCATCTCGTTCGACGGAAGCCGTCTCTGGCATGTAACTGAGGCTTGGCTTCTTGATGGGGATGATTACAGTGAGTCTGAGGGCTGTGAGTTCAAGTTTCTCGCCATCGTGGCGATAGCCGTAGACCATCTCATGTTTTGTTTCGAATTTCTCAGCAACTTTGCTCTTGTCGAAAGGAGTGGACGCGGCCACATCCAGCTCGTAGCCCTGCCCAAGATAGCGTAGATCAACACTCCTCATCACTTCGGCGATTGAGATGTCGATTCCACGTGCTTTCAGCTGTTCCAATGCTTCATCTGCTATTCCTCGGTAGAGTTCTTCGACGGAGTCATCCGCCAAATCGTCCAGAAGCTTCAGTGTTCCCTTCACGTAGGCATATTTCATGTCTGTCATCAGCATGCCCAGAGCCGAGAACAAGCCGGGGAACAGGGGAACGATTACTGTGTTGATACCGACATGCTCCGCTAGCTCAGCTGCATGCATCGGTCCAGCGCCTCCGAACGCGACTAGTGCGAACTGGCGGGGATCAAGTCCACGCTCAAGGCTAACTATGTCAACAGCCCTCGCCATGTGAAGGTTGATCAGCTTCAGGGATGCTGCCGCGACTTCTTGAGCAGTCATGCCAATCTTGCTGCCGACACGATCAAGCGCTTCCTCTGCAAGTCTTGGAACGAGGCGGAGTTCTCCTCCGAGAAGCGTCGAGCCAAGTCTTCCCAACATCAGGTTTGCATCTGTTATTGTCGCATCATTGCCGCCTGCCCCATAACATGCGGGACCAGGCTCTGCGCCAGCACTGATCGGACCGACTCTGAGTGCGCCAACTTCGTCAGCCCAGATTATGGTCCCACCGCCAGCGCTCACCTCAGCCAAGTCTACGCAGGCATATCTGACTGGATAGCCGCTGCCCTTGACTAGTCTGCCAAGATGGATTCTTCCTCCAATCTCCATCTCCGGAACAATGAGCGGTCTGTAATCTACAACGCAACCGGCCTTAGCGGTTGTGCCACCCATGTCCAAGCTAATTGCGTGTCCAATGCCAAGGCGCCTTGCTATCTGGGCAGCTCCCACGACGCCGGCCGCGGGACCGGACTCGACAGCTACAACTGGCTTCGAAGTCACTTCCTTCACATCGACCAGGCCTCCTGAAGAACTCAGGATCTGAAGGGGTGCATTGACGCCCAAGTCTCGCATTCCTTGCATGGCAATCTGAAGGTATCGAGAAACGACCGGGGCGAGTACAGCGTTCACTACAGTCGTGCTGGTTCTTTCGTACTCCCTGTGCTCAGGGTCGATTTCAGAAGAGGCGAAGACGTTCGTCCCAACGACTGTGCAGATTGCACGTTTAGCATCTATCTCGTTCTCAGAGTTGAGATAGCTATTGATGAAGCTGATCGCTACCGATTCAATACTCTCATCCCTGAGCTTCTTTGCGAGGTGCTCAACTTCATCAGCGCTGACTTTCCGTATTGTCGTTCCATTGGAATCAACCCTCTCGGAAACCTCGAATCTGTGCTTGCGAGGTATCAGGGGCTTAGGCCGCTGAAAGAACACGTTGTAGAGCTCGGCTCTGTTCTGTCTACCAATCTCAAGAACGTCCCTGAACCCTTTGGTGGTAATGAGCGCGGTCTTCGGCATGCCTATGCCAATTTGCCCCAAGAAAAGGTTCGTCCCAATCGTGCTGACCTGAACAACGCTGAGGATGGTTGATGGAGGAAGACCATTTGCAGAGAGCAAACGTTCGAGCGAGGAAAGAAGTCCTCGCTCAGGAGCCGCCGGAGTGCTTCTTACCTTCAAGACATACAAGCGGCCGGTTGCGTCGTCAATTGCGACTACATCCGTGAAGGTGCCCCCAACATCCACGGCTAGCCTGAGCATAGATTCGGCCTCCGCAAACTACGAGTACTTCGTAACTAATCAGTTTCTTCAAGTAGCCTGCGTCACTTGAAAGATCTGCCGCGGCAGATCCTCAGTCCTAGTTCAAAGTCACAGGTCGTCCTTTTCAGTCTCTGCTCACGTGAGTAGGAAGCGGGTTATTATGGTAACTCTCGAAAGGCTATTATTCGCCCGTACGGTTGTCGTGCCCTTGACCTCGGTCAAGTCGTGGTCTATCCAGTGCGGCCGTAGTCTAGCCTGGTCTAGGACGGGATCAGCGTTGAATACTATTCGCTGACGCATGCCTGCCACGCTTCTGATCGCCCTCAACAAGGGCGAGAAGACACCCGGGTTCAAATCCCGGCGGCCGCACCATCCCTACTCTCCGGTGGTGAGAGAGTTTCACGACTTTCTGGCAGTGGCTAAGAAGTCACATTCTAGGTTGAACGACATATGATTCCGACCCTAGGAACAGAGTGCACCTAGAACATTGCGTTCACACTCTTCGGATACAAAGATTATCGAAATCCCTTGAGGGATGGACCGGAGCTCCCGGATCCCGTTACACGCTTCCGCGGAGTTCTTCACCGAACGGGAAATATCTCCTCGATAGGCCTTGTATTGGTCCGTTTTACGTTGAACAAGTTCTCCAGCCAATCAGTATTGCATCGATCCGGGCATATCCAGTGCTAAAGCGGGCTGGTCTCCTCAATGCAGTCCCATTTCTTACCGCATATTTCACTAGCTTGGTTTTAGGCCTCTGCCTATGTGGCCGATGAGGGCGTTCCAGCCTATGTAGAACGTAACAAGCGCCAGTACTATGCACAGGATGCCGGTTACTCTGCTAGCCCATACCGATTTGATGTGCGTTGCTGCAGGAGCTGATAGACCAACTAGTGCTGCAGCTACGAAGACGAATGGATAGTTTGCGTTGTGGATCAACGTCTCATTGATGTAAACGTAGAGGATGTTGATCAGTCCTCCCAAGAAGGCAAGATAGGATGCGGGCCTGAGGTCCCAATCCATGCCTACGGCTATCGCACCAATGACGAGTACCAAGCCGTAGTATAGGTGTATGACCCCAAAGAATTCATTGTATGGATCCCTGAGCGGTGAAGCCGCCATCAAGTAAAAGCCTGCTAGGAAAGCGTAGATCCCCACCGCCCCAACGGTAAAAGCGAAAGCACGGTCGGAACTCGTTTTCTTTTCTCCGTTGAATGGTTTCAATTTCAAAAACCAAATGCCGGTTGGCAGGAATGCAGCGGTTACGGCGAATAATCCGACAGCCAGGATATTTGTGGGCATAATCCTTCCCGCGATGAGCGATATGTCATAACGGTGTTATATATCGCAAACGACATTACATCATGTACGAGAATATATTATAACGGCGTTATATGCCATATTGCTTTGCCACGATAGCTGCACCATGTATGGAGTGAGCGACGATGCGGCCGCGCTGCGAAATCATGGGTCGGATCTTCTTGCCGATGTTTCGGTCGCTGCTAGCTAGCCAGCTCGTGGAGAAGTATGGTCTCTCCGAGGTCGACGTAGCGAGAAGACTCGGGATCACCCAAGCGGCGGTGAGCCAATATCTCCACGCTAGGAGGGCGAGGAGAACCCTCGAAGAACGAATTCTGACACGCAAAGTTGAGGAAATGGCCAGAAGGGTTGCCTTGCAGATGTCCAAGAACAGGATGTCTTCAGATGACCTTACCAGAATGACCTGCGCACTTTGCGCAAGGCTGGTCCCGCGAGGTACTCCTTTCGACAAAGGATGAGAGAGTGCCCTACATGTTCCCCCTAAGCGCTGTCGCGCACCCCTTCGCAAAGCTGAAACTGACCGAAATGGATGACCTCGAGAGAAGACGGCCCCTCAATTCGAGTCAAGCTGAACGTGTAGAGAGACAAAAATGTGGATACGACTAATTCCAAAGTTCGTCCGAGATTTGTCGCCTAGGCGGAACCGCGGGTACCATGTTTGAATGGCGGGTCTTGTGCGAAGAGTTGGGCGTGGATAGTGAGACTCAAATCTCGTGAAAAACGCAGAAATACCATACTTGGTTAGTTGATGAGCATCTGAAGAACTAAGGGTGAAGTCAGCGGAGATTTAGTGGTTCGACGACTAGTTCTCGGCGGCCGCACCATCTAGACATCAATGGCCATGCATTGAGTCAAAAATCAGGCAATTTCAATTCTGCTTCCTCGCACCACTAGACCCGCACACAATCCGGGACTATCTGGTACCGATAAGTATTGAAACGTACGACTTCCATATCACCGAGCTGAATCCGAGTTGACAAGGAAGGCATTTGCTTTTTTCACTTCAAGAACAATCATCGTTCACATCGTCACGTATGTGACCGCCGGCTTGTTGGCTTACTGGATTCAATGGAGCGGCGTATATGGTGGGCCTACAATGCAAACCTACATGAAACCTCCAAGCGAATTCGGCCCATGGGTCATTCCTTCCCAGATCCTGCGAGGTTTTCTTCTGGCAGTAGCGCTTTACCCATTTCTCGGCAGAATTCTTGAACTGAAACATTGGGGTTGGCTGTCTGTCTCCTCGCTCTATCTCCTAATTGGGACGATAGCAGGGAGCGGCGGCATCATCGAACAAATCGTCTTCACAACTACTCCAGTATTCTTCACCTTGGCCACGCTTCCGGAGATAGTTGCACAAGGATTGATGTTCGGATATCTACTGGTACTTTGGGAGCAGCGATCTCGCCACACTGGAATAACCGTTTGAACGAAGTTCTACAAGTGGGTACGCAACTGCGAAGACGATTGCCCAGACGAGGTGAGATGGATCAGGGCGGGCAAGAAGAGCCGAAGGAGACTGCCTCCCGAGAACTTCCTCACCGAAGAGGAGATCAGGAGTTTCGCTGAAGTCAATTCGTTCCAAGGAACCTAGGTACACCATCGTGATCTTCCCAGGCACCACTTGATGGCTGTGCACGTGCCCTAGTGCGACGTAATCAAGAGCATCCGATTGAAGCATTCCTGGCGGGACGGCGAATTCTTCTCCGACAAGGTAGATACGCTCTGCGCATAGCAGGCGGACACAGTAGACGAGGGGCGAGAGTTGATAAACCGGACTCGACCGTGATTTCCCCGCATCCGCCAGAAGGCCCCTTACATGAGTGACCGACGCAATACGTCGCCTAAGGTCAGCCTCCTAATCCTCAACCACAACGGGGGCCCGATGTTAGAGCGATGCATCGAATCCGTTACGGCGACCGAATATCCAGACTTTCAAGGAGTCATAGTAGACAATGGTTCCGTGGACCGAAGTGTTCAGAACGCGAGACAGTCGTACCCGAACATTCTGATAGTTCAGAATCTTTCCAGTCTAGGCCTCGGCTCAGCCTATAACAAGGCAGTCGGGGCGACTACCGGTGAGTTTCTTGTGTTTCTCAACAACGACATCGAAGTAGATCCACGCTGGTTAAAGGCGCTCGTGGAGTTTGCGGTCAGACAAGAGGCGAACATTTTGCAGCCAGAGATTCTATTCCTTCACAATAGGTCCATCGTCAATTCAGTTGGGAACGAGCTGCCCATTGCTGGTTTCGGGCATTGTGGCGGCATAGGCGAACACGATAACGGCCAGTACGACAGACCCAGACAGGTTGGCTACGCATCGGGGGCATGCCTTTTCGTGTGGAGAGACGTATTTGACAAGTTGGGCGGATTTGATGAGACTTGTCTAGGCTACGGCTCGGACATAGATTTGGGTGGAGAGCTCTGATGATCGGAATGGTTGCGTATTACTTGCCCGGGTCCCTAGTGTATCACGTAGGGAGCGCTTCGTTTTCCGACCTTCGCGCCAAACTGGGCTATCTCGAGAGAGGCAGACTGATGGTCGTACTGAAAAACTACCAGACGAACATGTTGATCAGGCTGCTGCCAATCCTGCTCGTGACGGAGGCAGCTACGATTGTACATGCAGTTCTTTGGGGCTGGCTATCCTACAAAATCCGGGCTCACTCGGATGTCATCAGGTCATTGCGCCTACTTTCCAATTCACGAAGAGGCCTCAAACGAAAGCTCTCCGACACGCAAGTGATGCAGCTCTTTACTGCAACGATTGATCATGCCTTACTCGGCAACTTGGTCGCCCCTCTAGACAGGATCGTCGGTCTCCTTGATGCCCTGCTGTTGAACCAACATCTCGCTTCTCGAGTCGAGGGGTCTTCGTGAGGGAAAGAATCAGTACAACCCCACATGCGAGCAAGCATTCTGTCATCTTTGTGACTCACACCCAGTATCCTCACCCCGAAGGACTTTCCTTCCGAATTGCTGGACTCGCCAAGTATCTTGAGTCAAGGAACTTCAACGTTTTCGTAATTGCTCCGCATCTCGGCGAGGAGAGACAGCGAGCGTTTGGAATACATGTACCGAAGATGATTCGGGCACCCTGCCAGATCCTTCGAGGAATATGGTTTTGCAGGAGCCGTATGGTATACAGGATCATGTTCGCCGTCGTATTCTCCGTAGCGGTACTCCGTAGGCTACCTGAAATTGAGAGTCTACGGCCTTCGGTAATAGTTGCCGAGCAACAACTATCAGCTCTACCCAGCCTTCTGCTCTCGACTTTGCTAGGGACTCCATGCCTGATTGATGACGTGCTGGACTGGCGAAGCGACGCATGCCCGGTGGGTTTCGTCAGGTCGATCGCACAGGGCATCTACCGGTTGCTAGTGACCAGATTTGACGGTATGATCTTCTCTTCGCATGAGACAGCGAGAAGGTATCTCAGTCATCAGAATCCGCGTGTCATAGTTCCAAACGGAGTTGAACCTATGGCGCCGGGACCTAAGAGGCGAAACGGCCTCATTTTCGTCTCAAGTTACTACAGCGACGAAAACAGACGCGCTCTTAGAAATGCTGTGGAGATATTCTTGGAAGTGTCGAATGAACTTGACGGCACGACGATGACGATAGTTGGGGGACCAGTCAATCTGATAGAACCTAACACGTGGAAGAGAATACACTCATCAGCTCACGTAGGGGTGAGGGGTTTCGTAGATGAGAGTCTGAAGCATAGACTGCTCAGAGAGTCTCTTGTGACTATTCAGCCGTATTTCGGCCCTGGCGTCAGAGGCGGAGCCAGGATAAAGGTGCTTGAGGCTTTGGCTTCTGGGATCATATTAGTATCTACGAGTCACGGCGTGGAAGGCGTTCCGGGTCTACAGCCAGGAACGCATTACTTGCTTGCCAATTCTATTCCAGAGTTTGTCCGGATCGTTCGAAGCGTTTTCATGAATCCGCATGCCTTCTCATCGATCAGAGTCAACGCGCTCAAGCTGAGCGAGAGATTCTCATGGGAAGCAGTCGCGGAACCTATTGCTCCATTCTTGCAGTCTTTTGTGACTCCGACATCCAAGAGCACGCTTGCTTGAGAACGTCACATTGAGAACCCAAACCACTCCCAAGACCTAGTCTTCATTGAGGCCCAAATGCTTGTCCAAGGCGCGCGTTAGCGCCCTTTTCTATCCCTTGATGTTTCTAAGCGCTCTTGCAATACGGATGCTACTCGCTTCATCACGATTTGTTGATGCGGATGAACCCACCTACTCGGCGACTGTCTTGG
This sequence comes from uncultured Candidatus Bathyarchaeia archaeon, assembly GCA_964598845.1. Taxonomy (GTDB): domain Archaea; phylum Thermoproteota; class Bathyarchaeia; order 40CM-2-53-6; family 40CM-2-53-6; genus FEN-987. The sequence continues at coordinate 71,240 of CAZRDM010000009.1, read as the reverse complement.
CGTACTTGAGAGGCGATTTCAGCGCAAACTTCGAACATCCTATGCTGATCAAGCTGCTCTTTGCAGGCGCCAATATGCTCGCTAGCACAAGACGCACTACCCCAAGACGCGTAGAGTTACCCAGAAGGCCGAAACAAGTTCCACGATCGAAGCTGTTCGGTCATTGTCCTTCGGCCTCACTGCCGTCACGCAAGCAGAACCCTCTGCAGAATGGCTAACAGCGTTTCCCAAACGCTCTTTAACGGTCGACTGACAGCTCCAATCGGGCGAAACAGAAGGTGCATGAAGGACTTCGGAAAGTGGTTGCTTCTGCCTCATTATCCCGTTTTGCGTGTGGCCTTCTTGTTGTCCTGCCAGGACTTTCACTACTCTACTACATTCATGCTTTTGGGGTAAACGTCATCGCTTGGGACGAGTTGACAATGGTTCCCCTCATCGAAAAGATGATGAGCGGGTCTCTTTCGTTTTCCGACTTGGTCGCTCAACAGAATGAGCACAGGCTTCCGTTCGCTAGGATAGCCATGCTTGCTCTGAGCAGATTTACACAATACAACACCGTCGATGAAATGTATCTGAGCTGGGCGCTTCTATCCCTAAGCGCGCTACTATTGTTGTGTCTATGGCGAAGATCGTCGCAGTGTCGCGTCCCTCAGCTTCTGTTGACCTTTCTTCCGGTGTCGATAATGATCTTCAGCTTTCGACAATACCACACGATACTGTTCGGCTATTCCTGCCACACTTACTTCATGGTCTTGGGCGGGGTAGCAGCACTTTCCTTCTTGAATTTCAGTAAAAAACTGGATCTGTGGTTCATCTCATCGGTCCTGGGCGCAATCGTCGCTTCCTTCTCTCTCGTCGTAGGCTTGATGATATGGCCCGCGGGGCTACTTCAAATCATGATGTCTGAAAGAAAGAGGAGGCTCACAGAGGTGCTATCTTGGAGTATTATTGGTGTATTAACTTGGGCTTTCTATTTTTATGGCTACGTCAAGCCAAGTTGGCATCCTCCTCTGGAGTATTTTGCCACAGATCCCCTAGGCACGATTGCCTACTTCCTGACGCTGATCGGATCCCCATTCTCGTTCATCGGCATTCACTACGCTATGGCAGCAGCGATAGGCGTAGTTGTATTATTGATCGGAGCTGTGGTCCTTGGTCATGCGTACAAAGGAAGAATCCTCAGGAGAAACGGAGTATGGCTTTCGTTCATCGCTTTCGCGGTTCTAGCTTCCGCGGCGAACACGATAGGCAGGACCGGTTTCGGAATTGAGCTCGCGTTGTCGTCTAGATACACACCCATAACTGTCTTGGGAATCGTAGGATCGTATTTCTTGGCAATGTCAGTTTCCCAGCATCATACCGCCAAACGTACGAGCTTCGGAGCTTCTGCCCTGCTCGCCATAATTCTCATCGGGACGATCGTCTCCTATGGTGCAGGATGGCATCTGGGTCCGGCTCTGAGAGATTCCGCGCAGATGGGAGCCTACGTGCTCGAGACGCACAGTATACAGTCCGACGAGAACATAAGAAAGTACCTATGCCCCGATCCTGCAAATCTGAGAGAGTGGGCCAGATTCCTACAAGTAAACAAACTGAATGTCTTCAGCGTCGCTCGGCCTGATTTATCAAGGCTCGATCGGCTCGATTCCGGCACTCTCTTTCAGATAGAGACTGTCAATGGAAAGACGCTATCAGGAGACAGCTATCCTGTGGTCATCGTCTCAACTGGAAAGGAAACCTTCACGATCACGGGGTGGGCTGTAGACGAGCGGGCGCAAGATGTAGCATCCGCCGTCTTCATCACCATAGATGGGCAGAGTGACATTCCAACCTACTATGGATTGGACAGGCCAGACGTATCAACCCGCCTCAACAATCAGAACTTTAGATATTCCGGCTATATGGCAACTTTCTCTTCCGCAATTCTACAAAAAGGCTGGCATACTCTTTCCATAAAGATAGTCACGAGAGATGGAATGAGCTATTACTCTCCGGAGGAAAAGGTCGATCTCATGATCGTGTGAGCGGTTCTATTTCTTTTGTCAATGAAAGATCATGCTGGCGCTAGGAAGCATTCATAGTCTAGAGGACAAGCAGCAGCGCCTGTGAACGGCAAATGAGCTCGTCTGACGGAGCCCAGGGTAGAGATGTCTTCCTTGCTACGACGAAAGATAGAATAGCTAGTCTCGCGGATGCAACCTTCACGATTTCGAAGCCGGAGCATCTCATCAGATAGATAAGCCTGTTTCTACTCATGCTGGCATGATAGACGTTCAGCCGTCCCCGACTAAGCTGCGTCTAGACGGTCTGAACAACGCTCCAGAACAAATACGTCTCACGAATTATGATGATGGCGAAGCCACTCTCGTTGAGAAGTCTGAAGAACTCTCTAGGAGCTTCATCCGGCTGCTGCAGGGCCTCAAGGAGCCCCCTGCAGACAATCGCAGAGAACGCCTTGGAAGCGAATGGCATTCCTCGTGCGTTGACTTGAACGACCGTGATAAGGTTTGTTCGCCTAAGGTATTCGACCTCAGCCTTGCTCAGACCTACGGGGTTTGAGGAAAGACAGGAACGTCGTCAGACAGTCCAAGCAAGGTCCTTTTCTAGAGGATCATGCGCAATCAACAGCGCGTGGCGCTCAGGACCCTGTTCAGCAGATCGAGGTATTTGTCCACCATCACAGTGGTAGTGAAGTACTTCTCAACCCTGCGTCGCCCTTCCATGCCCATTCTCCTAGCGAGGTCCTCGTCTTCTATGAGGGAGTCGATCGCTGATGCTAGGGCTTTGAGGTCTCCTCGCGGTACGCAGAATCCGGTCACTCCATCTGCGACGATTTCTCGCATGGCCCCGGAGTCGTACGCGACAACAGGTTTTCCTGCGGCCATTACCTCTATGACTCGAATGCCGAAAGGCTCTTCCCACAGTGGTGGAATCACCGAGAGATACGATTGCTTCAGTAGGCTTAGCACCTGTGATCGAGAGTGAAGTCCAGCTCCATGCACCCAATTGTCTCCTCTATATCCAGTCGCCAGAAATGTGACATGTGCGCCCCACTTTCGCTTTAGCTTCTTGGCAACAGCTATGAAGTGGCTCAGACCCTTCATTTCATCCGTTCGACCGGTCGGGTTAAGCACTATCTTGTGACCGCCGGTCCATTCCTTGTAGTCGATCTCATTCAAGTTCAGACCGTTGTGGATCACGTGCATATTGTGGAAGCCGGCAGAGGACAGCTTTCGCTTAACGGCGTGACTCGGAACAACTAGGGCATTTAGCTGGTTTAGTATGCTCCGCCGGCTCAAGAATGTCACATACTCAAGCAACGCCGAAGGAAATCCTGCAAGACTTCTCGCCGTCTTGTATCGGGAGTATCTCACGTGAATTGTGCATCTCGAGAATGAGCGACTGTCACAGATGCCTCGGTGGTCAACGTAGAACGTCTCCATAGGGCAGCCTGGCCAGAAGATGTGCACACACGCCACAGACGGGATTCTCAGTCTAAGAGACGATAGATAGAGCGAGCAATCGTAGTCATAAAAGCCCAAGACGATGTCTGGCTTGTCCTGCCCTATCAGCTTCGAGTATAGACGGCGCGCCTGGGGCGTGACATCGTACGGGAGAAGCGCTCTAGATAGAAGCCTTCTCCATGGTCTGACCCGGCCATATGTAGTGACCTCCACACCTGCACTCCTCAGTCCATTTGCTAGTCCCTTCGCAATTGTCGGCTCTCCTCCCGGCCAGGAGGAGTCGAGAACCGCGCCAGCAATCAGTACCCTCAAGCCGCATTCCTCGCTCAGGGTCGCGACGCCATGATTCTCAAGCCAGCAGTCCTTTTCCTGTGATACGTGCGGCGAACCGAAGATTCGGTGGGGGCAGCGGCGCCGAGCCAGCCTAGTCTTGCTGTCATGGAACCCCCTGCCGGATAGGTCTGACGCGTCAATTCTTAAAGCGCATGCTTGGAAACCACTAGCATGCCGGTAGCGATCTTGGTGAAAGTGACTCTCGTGAATCCGCAGATTGTCGTCGTCCCATGGAATGCTCTGCCTACCACTATAGACGCTACCTGCATAAGACTCGGCTTGGCATACATTTCAGCCTGCCTAAAGATGGCCGGCCACGATGTTCAACTGGTCGACCTTAGACTCCTTGACGGTTGGAAAGAGTACGATAGCGCCCTAAAGAAGCAAGATCCAGACTTCTTGGCCGTCACCATGCATACTTGCGAGTTCAATATCGCAATCGAATGCTGTCGCCGTGCCCGAAAGTCAAGCCCAAGAACCAGAACAATTGTTGGCGGAATTCATCCGACTATGTTCCCTGACGAGTGCCTGAAGACCGGCGTCGTGGACTATGTGGTTAGAGGAGAAGGAGAGTTAAGCTTGCCCAGGCTTGTAAGCAACCCAGATGAGTTCCCGCCCCAGCTCTGGGGGGATCCCCCGGATTTGGATACTCTCCCTTTTCCTGACAGGGAACTCTGGGATGACTACACTTGGCGCATACGGTTCCCACCATTCATGATCAAGAAGAATCCCTTCGCTCCGCCAACAGTAGAGATGTTGACTGGGCGCGGATGCCCATGGCAATGCAGGTTCTGTTGCGGGCCTGGTGAGCAGAATCTCTATTCTAGACAGAGCGGTGGAACGCGTGTACCATACATACGTCGAAGAAGTGTGTCGAATGTCTTGGATGAACTCGACGTACTCTACGCCAAGCATGGGTTTAGGAGCATCATCTTTCATGATGATCAGTTCGTGATCGACCAAAGGTGGACTGAGGAGTTCTGCCGGCAAATGCATCAGCGCGGATTTGTTGATCGTGAAGTGAGATGGTGGGCTGCTTCGCGCGCTGACATCATAGCGAGATATCCCGGGCTTTTCCGCGAGATGAAGAGCGCGGGACTCAAGATGGTGAGCGTTGGGTTCGAGTCGTTCTCGGAGAGAATCCTTCGATGGCTCAACAAAGGGGTAAGCGTACAGCAGAATTGGCAAGCGGTGAGGATTCTCAGAGAGCTCGACCTCGAGATCTACGGTAACTTCATCTTTGGTGTGCCGTACGCTGATTCGAAATACTATCCGGAGGATGATCTCAAAACGGCGGAAGCTATTGCACAGATCAAGCCCGAAATAGTCTCGTGCTCATTCCTGACGCCAATACCGGGATCCTTTTTGCATGATTTCTGCGAGAGGGAGGGTCTCATATCGTGCTCACCTGATGGTCTCGGATCGCGCTTTCCTTGGGAGAGCAAGATAGCAGGAGTAGACTACAGATTCCTGCGTCAGATACTGCTTCGCGCAACAGGCGCCAGGCCCTCATTTACTGAACTCGCAAGCCGAGTAGCACGAAGAATGGGAGTTTCGAATGTCATCCGAAAACCCTATCGCAAGTTCCTGTACAGATATGGAGTTCGTCGCCCGTAGAAGCAAGAAAGACGCTTACGCCTTCAGGCCTGCAGGAGTTCCGCACTTGTATGGAACATTGGATTGAGACTAAGAGTACCGATATCGCCTCGATCGGACTTCATGTCCAGAGTACAGGATCAGAACAGATTATTCGGGATTATTCCGAGTAGACCATCATGAGATCCAAGCAGATTACCTCCGCGTCAGAAAAGGTCGCCGTGATTATCCCCGCTTTGAATTCAGCCAGCCGGATCCCGAAGCTGCTGATGAGCATCCTCCATCAAGACTATCGGCCCATAGAGATCATCGTGGTTGACGGTGGTTCAACCGATGGAACTCTGGACATCGTGTCGAACTTTCAGAGACTGCTAGGCTCAGATGACTTCCACATAGAGCTACTACGGGAGTCTGACTTCGGAGATCTTCGAAGCCCCGCCAACGCAAGGAACGTTGGCGTTTTGAGTAGCACATCGACCTACCTGATGTTCTTCGATGTGGATTTCGAAGTGACGGATTGTACTCTCGTCTCGCAGGTACAGAGAGAGCTAGTCAACCACAATGCTGTGCGAGTGAAGACAATCCCGATGATTGATACATGGATCGAATTTCACTGCGCACTCGACGACGTGAGAAGAGATACGTTGACGCCCATTGATGTCCACGCTGCTGGTGGATACCGCCGCGAGGTATTCCGAAATACTCTGTTCGATCCAGAACTCGGGTTCGGGGACGACAGGGACTTTGCAGCCAGGCTTCCGATTTCGCCTGTCTATGTTGATGCTTACTGCTATAGGCACTATGCTCACACATGCAGAGATTGGATGAGACAGGCCCTGTGGTATGGCAGAACGTTTCCAAGATTTCTAAAGAAATATTGGAAAACAACGAGTCCAAGAGAAAACCTCGTCAACCCTTATGCGCAGCTTGGATACTATACGGCCGGCGTAGGCTTTCTCGTACTAGCATTTGTGGCCAGAGCAACTCTGGTCACTCCGACGCTTTCGATGATACCTTTGGGGCTCTTCTTGGCCAAAGTGCTGTATCACTACGTGAGGTCTCCAAGCAGACAATCTTGGAGATTGTTCTACATCTTTGTGCGAGAGACCTACTATGGGTTCTGGTTTCTCACCGGACTTCTCCTGTCTCACTGGTGGGGTCGCGGTCAACGTGTCGCTCGACAGTAGGGATCGCGTCTAATGATGGAACGAGGGAACCCCCCGAAGGTCACCATACTGGTACTGAATTGGAACGGGGGACAGCGTCTTACAGCATGCCTGTCATCGTTGATTCATTTGACAGACTATGACAACTACGAAGTCATTGTGGTTGACAACGGATCTACCGACGGTAGCACGGAACACGCCGAGGCCAGACTTCAGAACTTGGACGTTCTAAGCCTTGGTAGGAACTACGGTTACGCCCGAGGAAACAACCAGGGCATAAAGTATGCTCTCGCGAAACACGGTCCATCGTACATTCTTCTTCTGAACAACGATACCCGGATAGTGCAAAACGATTGGCTGAGCAGAATGATTCGCACTGCGGAAACCGATCGGAGCATTGCGGTAGTAGGTCCGAAACTGATGTATCCGGACGGAGCGGCACAATTTTACGCAGGATATTTTACTCCCCTAGAGAGAGTTTTCTACTGGGGAAATGAGACTAGGCAAGTGGAATGGGTATCCGGCGCATGCTTCATGATTAGGACGGATGTCTTGATGCGTCTCGGAGCATTCGACGAGAGATATAGTCCCTATTTCTATGAGGAAACAGAGTACTGCGCTAGATGCTCGAAAAAAGGATACAAAGTGCTGACCGTGCCGAGCGCCAAGCTTGTGCACTTCGGCCAGCAAAGCTTGAGACGCGTAGAGGATTCAGAGGCAATTTACAATTGGTGCAAGAACGAGATTCTCTTCTTTCTGACCAACCTCCCAAGATCCTATCTTGTGTCTGTGCTAAGGAAAGATCTGGGTGAGGCGGCTTCCAAGAAGCAGTTTGCAGCCACCATGAGAGGCTATTTGGATGGATATAGGCTTAGCAGACGAGAACCGCTAATATGGCGCCCGCCTTCGGCAATCGATGTCTTTCCAGAGGTCACGGACCTCTCCCAGCCGGAAGCTGAACAACGGGCCTCTAGACTTCGTTATGGAGCGGAACGCCCAAGAACGTCTTGATTCTCTGAGACATGAAAAAGGATCAGACTCGGCGATGAGCACTCTGCCCACAGCGAGCGTCATAGTTGTTAACAGCAACTCTTGCCTGAGTACACAGGTGATTCTTGAATGTGTACAGGCTATCCTCGAGCTCAGTTACGCGCCACTGCGAGTGGTCATAATCGACAACGGATCAACGGATGGCAGCGGCCTACACCTGCAGCACATAGTAGAGAGCTACGCGAGAAAGGGACATGATGTTAGGCTGGTCAGACTCCCTCGAAACATAGGGTTCGCAGCAGCCAACAACCTCGGTTTCACCCTTTGGGCAAGTACGTCGAAGTACATCGCTCTGATCAACAGCGACTTGGCCCCCAACCCCGACTCGCTCAGGGGACTGATCAATTATCTCGAACGCCATTCAAGTGTGGGAGGTGCGCAAGGAAAGATCTTGACATGGGACGGGCGCAGAATAGACAATGCAGGATGCTATCTCTCCGATGTCTGGCACGTTCTTGTCAGGGGAAGATCGAGGCGAGCCGCGACCGATTATGCCGGAGCGCCAGTCAGCTACGTTGACGGAGCATATTCCGTGTATAGAGCTGAAGCGATAACCAAGGCAGGTGGGCTATTCATTCCAGATTTCTTTCTCTATGGAGATGACTACGAGCTTGCGCAACGCGTCTGGGCAGCAGGGTATACGCTGGATTATGTTACGATTCTCGCAGGCAGACATCTCCGTGGCGCGTCTATAGGGCATTCGAAAAAGGAAGCGGTCTACTATGCTCACAGAGGTGAGACAGGTGTCATGGTCCTGCACGATCCGTTCTGGTTTGTCAAAATAATTGCGTACTTCCCCCGTCTAATCGCCCACATCATTGCATATGAGAATTACGCCACGAGAGGCATCATTGACGGTGTAGGACTTGGACTGAAACTCAGGCGTCGGCATAGATTCCGTGATAGCGCTTACGGACCGCGGGTTTGCGTTACGACGTCCGATCGATTGTGGCATTTGCTTGCAAGGCTACTTGGATTGCCCAGAGGACGGATCTGTGACTCTTGGACGCCTTAGACGCGCAGGTGGAGAAGATCAACCTCGAGATCGCTTCCATCGCAGTCGACCAAGAGAACCAGTGTTCATTGACTTTCGAGAGAGACGATGACTCATCCATGTGGCCCCAAAGTCAGGATCAGACCTAAATGCGAGGGCTTTCGGTTTGCAGAGGAAGACAACCGATGGAGCTCAGTCCTACAACTCGATTGGACGACCTTCTAAAGGAATATCCATTCCTTCTGGATTTTCTGGTCAACTACAGGCCTGAGTTCCAGAAACTCAAGAATCCTCTGATCAGAAAGATTGCGTTGCGAACCGCCTCACTTGAAACCGTTGCTTCAATGGGCGGAATGACTATCGATCAGCTGATATCAGACCTGACCGAGGCAATTGAGAAGGGGCGGCGTGAGAGTCCTCAGAGGCTAGGACGCAGAGAGGCTCTTAAGGCGATAATCAAGGAACTCCATGAGGGCAAGGCTCCTGAGACGCTCAAAGCCCGTTTTGCAAGTCTTCTAGAAGATGTCAGTCCAGGAGAAATTGGCAGCCTGGAGCAGGAACTCGTCGGGGAAGGACTCAGTCCCGAGGAGATTACAAAGCTCTGCGACTTGCACGTTCAGCTATTCCAAGAAGGACTGGAGAAGCAAGCAAAGCTTGAGACTGGGGCCCAGCATCCGCTCACTCAGCTAACAGTTGAGAACCGGCAGCTAAGCGAAGCAGTTGCCCAATTCCGCGAGACACTAGTTGCGCTAAGAACCGCACAAGGAGACAGGAATCTCGCCTTATTGAGGGACAAGATTGGCGAGAGACTCGATGAGCTAGCTAGGGTTGAGACCCATTACCAACGCAAAGAGAATCAGCTCTTCCCCTTCCTTGAGAAGAGGGGCATTACGGCTCCTCCTCAGGTGATGTGGTCGGTGCACGACGAGGTAAGGGCACTGCTCAAGGACACCAAAGCCGCGTTGCACTCCAAAGAAAGCGAACGCCTCATCGACAAAGGCGAGAAGCTCGCCCAGAAAATGGAGGACATGATAGTCAAAGAGGAGAGAATCCTCTTCCCCATGGCCATGGAGGTTCTAACCAACCAAGACTGGCAGGAAATGGGTCGGGGCTACGTCGAAAGAGGGGCATCAAAGCTCAAGGAAGATCTGTTCTCCCTCAACAGAGGCGAATTGAGCATCGAGCAGTTGAATCTGATCTTGACTCATGTCCCTATCGATATCACATTCGTTGACCAAGACGATGTCGTACGCTACTACTCGGAAGGTAAGGAGCGGATCTTTGTCCGTACGCCTCAGGTCATTGGTCGGAAGGTTCAGAACTGCCACCCGCCCAACAGCGTACACATCGTCAACCGCATTCTACAGGAGTTCCGGGCCGGAACTCGAAACGTAGCCGAATTCTGGATCAACCACCAAGGGAAACTCGTCCACATCCGGTACTTTGCGGTTCGTGACAAGAACGGAGGCTACAGGGGAACCCTAGAGGTCACACAGGACATAACCAAGATGAAGGCCTTGGAAGGCGAGCATCGTCTTCTTGATTGGGAATAGTGGCGGACGGCTATTCCCTTGCTCAACTTCACAGATGTAATGTAGATAATATTTTCTTCTCTCTTTTATCAGATATCGCATGAGGAGACCTCGTAATCTCAGGGAGTTGCTAGTCTAGCTAGACCAAGCTCCTAACGCAACTAATTAAGGCAATTGCGACCTGTTCTTCAACTGAAGATCCGCGGTGAGTTCTGCACCGGTTGACCGACTCGTGTTGTGGTGGCGCTTGTCAGACCCCGAGAGAACCGCCAATGCGTCTCTACGAGGCGTGGACGCCAACGAGCCATAGTCGGCGTCGCAAGGAAGCTTCTCGTGTCAATCTATCACGTCCTCAACCGCAACGAAACCTACCCCGGCCAGAGACCTGAACTCCTCGAAGGAAAGATTAGGAGCCTACAACGAATCGTCAACCCAAGCCTTCGAACTCAAGAAGAAAGAGACAACCAGACAGAGCATCAAAATTCAGAATCGTAGCCGACAAACATTTTCAATGGTGGACCGGGCGTACACCGGACTTTGGGTTGAGATCACCACCTTCATTCCTCTGATAACCAGGTTGACGGCAAGAACCCTACCAGTGACAATTCTCTTGCCTGCTGATTCAGTGTGGCAAAGGTTGCTACGATATCCTAGGAGGACCCATGCGGATTCGTTTTCGCATGGCTTGAGGCGAATCATGGTACAGGCTTTCCAGCCACCATGTTATGCCCGCCTCAACATATGGTGTTATCTTTTCCGTATTCGCCTTCCTGTTCACTCCTGAAGTCCAACCGATTTTGATCATATCAAACGGCGTAGTACTAGTTCGATGTTTCCTGACATAGGCAAGGATCTCGCGCAAATCGTGCGGCTGGGGGAGCCTCATGGGAAGTCTCAACGGAATCACCCCGTCCCATCTGGCAGCGCGCCTGAAGGGGCCCTTGCGTGGCCAGAAACCACCAACCCATATCGGGATTCTGGGTTTCTGTACTGGAGGGGGCAAGAACACAGTTCTCCTTATCTGATAATGCTTGCCTCGGTAACTGAACGGCTTGCCACTCCAGAAACCAGTTATTATTTCGAGTGCCTCATCGAGCTTCTCAGCCAGCATCTTGTTATTCGCTGTTTCACCAAATCGTTCATACCCGGCGCTTCGCTCGCCGCCCAACCCTGCACCCAGTACTAGCCGTCCCTTGGACAGGTGGTCGATAGAAACTGTCTGCCGCGCGACGACCCACGGTGGAAGACGAGGCAAAGGAGTGACTGTCGTTCCGATTCGAATCCGCGTCGTCATCATGGCTATTGCAGCCAAGGTTGTGAATGGATCCCAGATCGGGACCCGTTGATTCCACTCGACGATGTGATCCCACAGGAAGAAGCCGTCCCAGCCGGATTTCTCCGCCTCAAACGCGAGTCCAACCAATCTGTGAGGATGGGAGGACTTACCAAAATTGGGCAGGTACAGTCCATAATGCAACTCGTTATCTCGACCCGGTCTCATGGATAACTTCCAACCGCTGAAGCAAGAGTGCCGATCATCGGCATATTTAGAGGCTGGAGGTTCTTTGGCGCTCAGAAATCCAGGAGATACTCGCGTTTCTGGGCTTGGAGAAGCACCCGAGGCGCGATGCTTCCTAATGATCCCTTTTCTATTAATGCTAGTAAGCCTATGGCCACTATCGACAGGTGTCGTCTATCGTGAGACCTCGGCTGGTTGCGCTCTTACGTGTCCGACATGGATCTGACGCCTTTCACTTGTCTGACTGCAGTCTCACAGGCCACTGTGGCCATCGTGGAATAGGTGAGATGGTCAACTAACGGAAGAAGCCTTCTCGGCATGCTGATGCTAATGCACACCTACCTTTCCAACTCACACTTCGACCTTTGGATGCCCTACTATCCCGTCGCTCGGTCTCCATTTCTGCTGATACGCAAAGCCGTTAAGTAAGAATGATGACTGTCCGGATGAGTGTGATGTGAATGGGCAACGTTAAGCTTGAGAAGAGAAAATCAATGACGATTGCATACGTCGAGCACACAGGCCCCTACGATAAGGTCCCGTGGGAGGAGTACATGAAGACCCTGTACGGCTGGGCAAAGGAGAAGAAGGTCATGCCGGGCTTCTATCCTCTGGGTATCTACTTGGACGATCCCGAGAAGACTCCCAAATCCAAGTGCCGGAGCCAAATTGCGATTCCCCTTTACGGCAAGGTCAAGTCGGAGGGAAAGATCAAGGTCAGAAAGCTTCCCTCGATGACGGTCGCGGCCATCTCGCACAAGGGTCCGGGAGAAGAATTCAAGAACACATACAAGCAGCTCACAGAATGGGTTGAGGGTAAGGGGCTGAAGTGGGCAGGCCCACCAATAGAGATCTACACAAAGAAGCCCGAAGTGGTGGGCGGAAAGCCCATTCTATACGCGAAGGTCCTCGCCCCTGTGAAGAAGAAGTGAAGCAACCGTAGATCCAGCGCTCGTGTTAAGAGAATTCTCTAACAGCCGCAACGAGCCTGCGTGTATTCCTCCAGGAACGTCATGCCTGACCTAGCTTCTTCACTGATCTGAGTACAGAGAACCCTGTCTGCAGTCAGGAAAATTGCGTTGAGTTCTCTCGCAAGAGCAAGATAGGCTGCGTCATAGAATGTGATCTTCCCGCGAAACGATAGCATCAATGCCATCTCAGTTAGGGAGTCATCGAGCTCGTGAATACCTAAGCCAAGGTTTCGTGTCTGTTTCACGGCGTCTGCACAATCACGCTCGGTCGAGCCGGGATGGCATCTTAGAGCATTACCGAGTTCATAGAGCAGCAAACTTGGCGCCTGAAGGTCTATTAGATCCGAAACGAAGTCATCTACCATTTCACTGCTACCGAAGCGTCGACGACGAATATCGGTGTCTTCTCCAATACCGTACGACCTCAACTCCACTCCAAGGGCCAGAATAGCGAGATGAGAGAGTCTCGGCAATCTCGTTCATTCGCTTCATCGCTTCCAAGGCTCGTCTGCGGTCGCGAAGTCTTCTTCTCTTAGACTCAAGAAGAACCCGCGCCTCGATAGCTTCCCGAATTATCTCTGACCAGTTGAGATCCCGCAGTTGCTTCATCTTGCGCTTTAGTTGTTCGGGCAACCGAATTGTGAGCTGAGCCAATGTCCTCGTATGTGCATGCACATACGAGCTATTCATCCCTTTCTCGCCCGGTCTACTTGCACTTTGCGCGCCAGATTTTTGGTTGAGAGACCTTTTCTGTTCGAGACGAGGTACACTCGACCAGCTGACTTGACCATTGAGGGCGCGGATGCACATGACTGATAATGCAGGGCAGGTTATCGTCTTCTGTTTGATCGCTTTCGTTGTGACATATTTTCTGGAGACTTGGCTATGGCTCTCTGGCGGTCTTACGGTCTGGTTTGCACCAGGGGTTATGGTAGGTGTGATGTTTGTTCCACTTGCTTCGGCGGTAATAACGGTCAAACTTATGGAGCATGGCAGTCTGAGAAGTTATGGCGTCGCCAAGGGAGGAGTCAGACACTATCTGTATGGTCTGGCTTACCCTTTCGCTGTAATCGCTCTTGGGTTGTTTTTCGTTGCGATTCTGCGAACAGCATCGATAGACTTTACCATGACGAGGGCTACGGAGACGTATCCGAACCTTCCGCCCGCGACTGAGATCCCTTGGTACTTCACCGTCATCAATCTAGCGCTCGCACCTTTCATCAACTTCATCCCTGCGTTCGGTGAGGAGTACGGCTGGCGTGGATTCCTCTTACCAAAGCTCGTCGGAAGACTCAACCTCCTAGGAGGACTACTGTTAAGCGGCGCGATCTGGGGCCTATGGCATGCACCTGTGATCTTGATGGGCTACAACTATCCTCGTCACCGAGATCTCGTCGGCATCTCAGCTTTCACGGTGTGGTGCATCCTAGTGGGCTTCTTTCTGGGATGGTTGAGGCTGAAGTCAAGGAGTGTTTTCCCGGCTACCCTTGGACATGGAGCGATAAACGCGTACGTGGGTTTCGGTCTCTTCATTGCGCCTGCAAAAGATGAGCTGATGACGATTCCTTTCGGCCTGCCGGCTATTCTGGGGCTCCTCGTGATAGCTGCGCTAGCCTACGGAGATCTTTCAAGATCGACAGGCTCTGGCAACTCTGAGACAAAGCGAGTTGTGGCTAAGAATTTGAGATTCTCACAGCAGCTTGGCTGGTGGTAAGATCATTCCGGCCACGAAGCGGTCTTTCCGATTTCGTGAAGGGATGGTCTTCAGGCTGGAGCCCGGAAAGATTACGGAAATTTACGAGTGTGCTGACCCAGCTCGGCCTGATCTAGAAAATTGCGGGTCAAGTCATCTGTAGATCACACTGATCCTCGGCACGCGTCTTTCATTGTCTGGGGGGTCGAATCTACTTGGCGTGAGCTCTTGGATGCTTTCCTAGTTTCAGTTTTCAGTTGGCCATTGTTACTCCCGCCGCTAGGTCTACCGGAACTCTTGATTGTTCCCTTGGTGGCGTGATTTTTTCTGGTCAACTAGCCCGCTGGACAGAAGGCTTGAAGACCTATCACGATATTGACTTTCGTGATTTGTGCATCGAATTAGCTCATAGACTATCGCACGGCATGGGAGAGTATGAGATCGCCGTCTCGAGGGAAACGGAGGACCAGGACTCCCTCATAACTCAGCTGTTTCAGATGCTTCGCGACGGGACCTGAGATTGCTGAGACGGAACCACTGACCCTCGCAAGTGATCGGGCCAAGTCCAGCTGATCTTTTCCCATCACAATTATCCGAAACCCACGCGAGAACCCGTGCATCGCTGCGGCGAATCCTTCGACCACGCAAGAGTACCCTAATTTGACGCAAAAATCCGGCTGACAGTGTCAGAATATAGGAGAGCTATGCTTGGAACGCCTGAGTCGAAGGAAAACCGTTCTTGGTGCTCGCTCTTATCTTGGCTTTTGCCCGGGCGGAGGCTGTCCACAAGCTCGCGAACCTTCCGCTCGACTTCATCCCTTATCCGTCTAACCTCATCGATGCTCTTGCAGCTTGGATCTTCCAACTTCCAGTCAATTGAATGCTTAACCATCGGGGCAGGACATACCTCTTTGACGCTACAACCCATGGTGATAATCAAGTCCGCTTCCTCTACAAGCCTCGTAGTCAACAGTTGAGGCGTTCTCGTCGAAAGATCGATCTGCCGTTCCTTCATCACGTCAACAACTGTCGGGCTTACTCGCGAAGCAGGGTGTGTTCCGGCGCTTGCAGGTTCGATAACATCGCCTCCAAACTTTCGAGCGAAGGCCTCAGCCATTTGACTGCGGTCCGAATTCTCTACGCATACAAGGAGAACACGCCGTTTAATGCAGCTACCCACTCTTTCCACCCGTATCTGCGCAACTGCATATCATGCCCTATGACTACGCGAGGAGTGCTCGTTGGATAGCTTTCCATATCGGTGTGCAATGATTTCCGCCATTATACTCAACGCGATCTCGGCAGGAGACTGCGCGCCTATGTCTAGGCCGATTGGCGCTCGGACTCCGTCAAGCAATTCCTGCGAGACTCCCTGCTCTTTCAGATGAGAGTATGTTTTCGCAATCTTCTCTCTGCTTCCGATCATACCAACGTATGTCGGGAGCCTCCTCTTCGAGAGGCACTCCTTCAGAACCGCTTCGTCGTGTTGGTGCCCTCTCGTGATTATGACGACGCAATCATCCTCGCGGAACTCTATGGATCTGGCTGTATTGTTGAAGTCGCCGACCTTCACCTCGTCCGCAAGAGGAAATCGGTCCGTGTTCGCGAACGCTTCGCGGTCATCCATGACTGCGACGGTGAAGTCAAGTGCCTTGGCGAATTGCACAAGAGGAACGGCGATATGCCCGCCTCCGAAGACGTACAATGTCGGCTTCACTAGGATCGGCTCCAAGAAGATCTTCACCTTCCCTCCGCACAATACTCCGATACCCTCGGCGCTCTCCTCATCAAGCGTGAACTCCAAGAGCTTCGGCTTCTTATCACTCAAGCAACGTAAGGCTTCCTCGCGAACCTTTGCCTCAAGCAATCCGCCTCCAACCGTTCCTGAGATCCTCCCATCCGGGTACACAAGCATGCGGAATCCTATCCTTCCCGGCGTGCCTTTCTCGCCCCCTACCACAGTGGCAAGCGCAGCTTCGGTTCGTTCTCGTCTCATTCGCGCAATCTCCTCGAAGATCATAGGAGTCACGGGGTGTCTGTCCTCCTAGGCTCCAAGGCAGTACGAGAGTCAAGTCTTTCGGTTCGCATCCTTGTTCCCTCTCTCCCCTTCGCGGCGACGCGGCTCCAAGAGTGACAAGAGCTCTTGATCGGACTCCTGTCGAGATCTCTTGGCTGAATTCTGTATGTGCCTGAGGACTTCAGCCTCTGCTTCAGTGACAACGGTCCACGGTTGGAGTATCCTCCACGTCAGTTTCGAGCAGATTGCTGCGTCAGGGTATGCTCCAAGATCGTAGAGTTTGAAGCTCATGAACTGGACGGGAGTCTCCTGATAACAGCTTCTGACAGCCTGTCTGACTTGTTCGGGATCGGTTGCGATCTGTGTTCGATTCTCGGCGATCAGGTCAACTAGAGTCACCTGTTTCCTGAATCTATCGATACTTTCAAACGGTATGTTGTATAGGTATGGCGTTGGCGCCTCGGCTCCGATAATCTTCTTGCGCTCGTCGACGCCGTTCCTCACAATAGAGGATAACGCTTGGCCTGGCTGATGGCCGGCTGACTCAACCCCGCACACGATCAGGTAACGAATATTCGGGTTCGCCACGACATTACAGATAATCTTCTCGATCCCGATGTTTTCTGTCTGCAGCATTCCCGCGAGTGCAGCGCCGTTCTCGATGGCGACGCTGGCCAGCCTTTGAAGATACTCGGGTATCTTGTCGTAGAATGTGTGGAGTAGTATCACGACGGCGGCAGGGGAGTAGTCGTTCCCTCGCAGGTAATGGCCCTCTTCGGGAGGATACTCTGGCGGGGGTTTCACCTTCCTAATCGGGAGGTTTGCTTCCTCGCTCATCTCAGAAGCTATCTCCGCGCCCGTTCATGATTCGCTCTCAACTCTAGCCTCCCGGGACGTAGACAGCACACCCCATTCTCTCTGCAACCCTAGAGGTACCTTCGCTGGTTCTATGGCCTTCGCTTCGGGGAATAGTCTCCGTTTGAGCCACAGCGATACATTGACGAGGCTGATCAGCACGGGAACCTCAAAGAGCGGGCCTATCACCGTAGCGAAGGCTTCGCCCGAGTTTATTCCAAATACCGCAACAGCGACTGCTATGGCCAACTCAAAATCGTTGGACGCGGCAGTAAACGATACGGCTGTGGCTTGCGGATACCTTGTTCCAATCCTGTAGGATATCAAAAATGTCATGAACCACATGATGAAGAAATAGGAAACCAGCGGTATGGCGATCCTCGCAACGTGCAACGGTAATTCGACTATGAACGTGCCTTTTAGCGAGAACATTACGACTATCGTAAAAAGCAAGGCCGCAGGGGTTATGAGACCGAACTTCGGCGCGAATATCCCCTCAAACCAATCCCTTCCCTTCCTCTTGAGCAGAACGAACCTAGTTACCAAACCTGAGATGAACGGTATGCCTAGATATGTGAAAACGGTTATCGCCGCTTCCACGATTGATACGCTTACTTCCACTCCCTTGACGAGGCCGAGTACGCTCAGCATGACAGTGACGAATAGATAGATATAGACCGCATAGAACAAAACCTGAAAAACCGCGTTGAAGGCCACTAACCCTGCGGCAAGCTCTCTGTCCCCGTCTGCCAGTTCATTCCACACTATTACCATCGCTATACATCGTGCCAGCCCGACCAGGATGACGCCTATCATGTACTCCGGGTAGTCGGGCAGGAAAAGCATTGCCAACCCAAACATGACTAGGGGGCCCACAATCCAGTTCTGTACAAGCGACAAGGCGAGGAGCCGTAGGGACTTGAAGATTCTCCTCATCTCCTCATACTTCACGCGAGTTAACGGAGGGTACATCATCAAGACCAAGCCGACCGCTATGGGGATTGAAGTCGTTCCTATGCTGAGAGAGCTAATGACCATCGCGATCTGCGGGTATACATAGCCAAGTGAGACTCCGGTGAGTATCGCGATAAAGATCCATAGAGTGAGAAACCGGTTCAGCAGCGAAAGCCCATGAGGTGCCTTGTCTCCCACTCTAGAGACCTCCCTGAGCCAACCTCGACGCCAATGCCAGTAGACTGTCAACTTTCGGGCTGGCAAGTCTGTAGAAGACCCATTTTCCTTCTCGGCGTGTCTCGACTAGGCCGGATCTTTCTAGGATTCCTAGGTGATGAGAGCTCGTCGGCTGAGTCAACCTGAGTGCAGCCATGATCTCGCATACACAAAGCTCCTCCTTAGCGAGGAGTTTCAGAATCTTCAACCTAGTCTTGTCCGCGAGCCCGAAGCAGACCTGTTCCAAGCGCCTTATCATCTGGTCGTCCAACAGTCTGACCTGCTTCTCCAGTTGAGACACCAATTCAGCGGGTTTGCAGGATCCACGTAGTCCCGAATCGGCCAATCGCTTCAGCCTCTGCTGAAGAGTCACACTCATTTGGAACACGCACCGAGCTCTGATATTCACATTCTTAAATATATTCCGTGCTTGGCAAGAGGGCAAAAATCGCTAATCCTGTCACGTGCGCAACTGTACATTTCGGCGTGAGGCACTATTCTCAACATGTCTGATCTCTCAAGTTCCGCACGCAGCAGCGCGCTCAATACCTAGGTTTCTGTGGTCTGCCCGAATCGATTTCGGGAAGTGCACGAAATCAATAACACCAACGGATAGACGCTATCATCGCTTGGCCGTGCGGCTCAATGATCTGAACCCATATGGATGTCCAACTTCAGCGGCCATAAGGCTTCTCCGACACACAGAGATCTTTTCATTCCGATCACGGAGACGCGCGCTGTCTTTCTGTGTCCTCGTGACTGATTCTCCGTCAAGGATCTCGATATGACAAGAAAATCAAAATGTGTTACATTATCATACACTCGTAACTGGAATCCACTGCGCAACTCATATTTGCACAGAGGGCTCTTCTTCGGAATTGTGAGAGTCGATGTGGAACGTGAGAAATGATGTTGGCGAGCTGAAGGCTGGGGTCATCTATGATGGTGGACCAGAAATCCTGTGGGCATTGAACGCATTAAGCGCAGACACACCATTCGTCTACTCGGGGTACTACAACGAGGAAGACGTAACGGGTCTAATGAGGGACCTCGGAGAAGTCCACGCCATCATGCGGGAGAACACATCCGCGAAGCTCTTCGACTTGAAGCAACTACTACAGGAGACACTAGACACAGCGAAAGGCGATCCAACGAAATTTGAGAAAGTAATGAGAACGATTTACAGCCCATTAGAAGACTGGCAAAGGCTGAAAGAAATCTTGGGCGAAGAATGGAAGAGTCTTAATGCAAATGACATCTTCGGTCAACGTTGCCCCATCATCAAGCACAACGGCACTTTCAAAGTTGGCATCAGACCTGCGGGGAGAGATATCGTAAACACAAGAGATCTTGGAGTGATGACGCCTAGCGGTTTCTTCCTATGCCATAAGTTCCGCTTTAACAGATGCTTAGAAGACCGCATAACCAAGACCGTCATGCTACACAATCCCACTATGCGGGAGAATGTTGATGTTCGTGTTGACTTCGTTGTTGAGGAGATGGAACGGAAAGGGTGCTACGTTGAAGGGGGAGACTGTACGATTCCCAGCGAGGATTCTGTTGCTGTGGCATTGAACTACCACTCGACCAGAGAGGCCGTTCAAGAAGTCTCCAGAGCCTTCCCACACCTCAGAGTATATGCCGTTCTTATGTATCCATGGGAGCAATCAACTTCCTATGCCTTCCACTGGGCATATCATTTCGATAGCGCGTTCGTCATGATCGACGATGATGGGGCCTTAGTCTTTCCATACGTGTTTGATCATCCAAGCCCCGGCAGAAAATTCCTGATGAAAGCCATAGAAATCATTAGGAAAGATCTGGAAGAATGGCACCCGATCGTGAGAAGCTACAGAGAGGCAGGGAAAGAGATTCCCTCATGGTGGAAAGAGCGCATCTATGGCGACCTGATGGAATCAAAGGTAGCGCTCATTGAGGGAGTCGGGAGAGTGGAAGTCTACAAAGGAGGCCAACTCATAGGCAGAAAAGAGAGTTTCATAGACGCACTGGTGGACGACGACATCTTGGATCCGGATAAGATTGTGTATGTGGGAGGAGACCCCGAAGACTATTCGAACGAGTTCGAATATCTCTTTAGGGCGTTCAAGGAGGGTTTCTTCGCCAATTGCATGATCGCTCTGCGACCGAGAACTCTCATTGCCTATGAAGAAAATCCCAGAACGATAGAGGCTTTGAAGGATCACGGATGCATAGTTTATGGTGTTAAGGGGGCTTACATGCAGAAAGTGGGCGGAATGGGAACACACTGCTCCATAATGCCGTTATTGAGAACTTAGCATCATTAGATCAAGTAGGTCAAGACACCCTCCCTTCTACTGGGCCTCTTCGGACCATCTTGGGATACGTTCGTAAGTTGGCTCTCAAATCATTACTCGGAAACACCGATATCGCAGAAGGAGTCCCCCAGGATAATCAACCACAACAGCGAGCTTATCGTTTCCATTGAAGTCTTGAGGAGATAGTGATCGCAAGAGACAAGTTTCACGGATTATTCTGCTCGCAAAAACAAGAAACTCTGGGTCTCTTCCGTCGAAACCGTCATCCCCAACCCATTGGCATCAATGCAAGCGCTCTAGTGCTGTTTGTTGACCAGTTCTCGTAGCATTGCTACTCGATGAGGTAGTTCTACACAATCAACCCTTGCGCAGAGCACCGCCAAGGAATGTGAAACCGCTCTTGTAGGAAGTCTTAAGAGGAGACCGCCGTCGCGTAGGTCGGCCTTCGGGTCGCAAATGAGCAGGAGACTATTCTGAACGACGATGATTCCATCCAAGCCTCTCCTAGCCGCATCGCTTCTCAGAACGGTTCGAAATCCTCCTAGGCGAGGGTTAGTTCTTAGTGCTTGAATACATCTTGGTCATCGCTGGCCTGAGCCTCTTCGAAGTCGTGAACAGCGTAGACAATGCGATCATAAACTCCGAAGTCCTCTCCACGATGTCTGAGAGATCGAGGGGATGGTTTCTTTTTTGGGGAATCATTATCGCAGTTTTCCTAGTCAGAGGTCTTCTGCCGATTCTGATCCTTTGGAGCAGCAACTTGAACCTAGGTTTCCTCGAAGTAGTCGTGGCAACGTTGACCTCAGACCCTAACGTGATAAGAGCCGTTGAGGAATCCGCACCGGTTCTACTAATCGGTGGAGGAACATTCTTGGTGTTCTTGTTCTTCTACTGGCTCTTCCTGGAACCGAAACACTATGGACTGAAAGGAGAAGCCCTCATAGAGAAGCATGGTGTCTGGTTCTACGCTGCGGTCTCGATATTACTCGCAGCAGTGGTCTGGTTTGCCATTAACACGCATCCCATGATGGCCTTTGGCGCAGTCGTTGGTTCAACAGGCTTCTTCATCACACATGGATTCAAAGAGAACGCAGCTCAGATGGAGAAGAGAATGTTAGACGGAACGACAAATCTCTCCGACATAAGCAAACTACTCTACCTGGAGGTAATAGACACAACGTTCTCGATTGACGGCGTCTTGGGAGCGTTCGCGTTCACCTTCTCGGTCCCTCTGATACTGATTGGAAACGGCATCGGCGCAATAGTGGTAAGGCAACTCACGGTGAGCAACATTGAGAATGTCAGGAAGTATAAGTACCTAAAGAACGGTGCAATGTACTCAGTCTTCGCACTCGGCCTCATAATGATCCTTGAGAGTTTCGAGGTTCACCTTCCTTCATGGGTCTCCCCAATCATCACGTTCCTCATAATCACCTACTTCTTCTACAAGTCAAAGATGCACCAAGACCGGCTCTAGAACGCTTGGGAGTCCGGTCGCAAAGACTCCGTATTTTCTGCAATAGCACACCGTCTTGTATGTCATACTAGCGAGTTTCGAGTCGGCCCGAGACGCGACCAATAATGTCTGTACATATTCTCATTTGAGAGGAATCAAATACGAGTGCTCGCATTTTCGAGTACGATTGCGAGGACATCCTCATGGAAGAGCGATCGTCAGAGCCGATGGAGATGTATATCCAAGCAATCTATCGACTTACAGAAGCTGAACGTATTGCAAGAACCAGTGTAATCGCTGAGTCGCTTGGCGTCTCAATGGGCGCGGTCACAAACACTCTGGCGCGTCTTGAGAGAGAAGGGCTTGTCCGGCGAGAGGCCTACAAGGGCGTCAAACTCACCTCGGAGGGCGAAAGGATCGCTTTGACCATTCTACGAAAACATAGGCTCGCTGAACGACTACTCACAGAAGTTTTGGGAATGAAGTGGAGTGAGGTCCATCAAATCGCATGTCGGCTCGAGCATGCAATAACTGATGACATGGTGGGAGCACTTGAGAAGCTACTGAAGAACCCGAAGACCTGTCCGCATGGGAATCCAGTGCCAACAGCGGCCGGTAGAATTGATAGGGCAGGTCTTGAGCCCCTATCCAAACTTGCGGCGAATCAAGAGGGAATAATCGCTAGCATTGCGGGAGAGAGAACGGACCTCCTGCGTTACTTGGCCTCCCTTGGGCTTGTTCCTGGGGCCTCAGTCCGCGTTGAGGAGAAAGCCCCTTTCGACGGGCCTTTGATAGTTAGCATCTTAGGCTCCCGCTATGCCCTAGGCAAGCAGGTGGCTTCCTCAATTCGTGTGAAGAAGACCTGACCTCTCGGATCTGACAAGTTTGTCTTGCCGCGACTTAGCGATCCAAGCCGGGATTCAAGCTGATTTTCATGTGGCGCTCGCTGGGAACCCGAATGTTGGAAAGAGTGCTCTTTTCAATCGCTTAACCGGACTGTCCGCGATCACCGCAAACTACCCTGGCAAGACCCTCGAACTCAATGTCGGATCCCTGAGGTACGGAAAACATCACATCGGCTTTGTAGATCTGCCCGGCACGTACGGACTAGATGTTGTCTCCGAAGATCAACGCGTGGCAAAGGGGGCTCTCCTCTTCGAAGACTTTGACGCGATTGTAGTTGTCGTTGATGCTTCCAATCTTGAAAGAAACCTGTACCAGGTCATTCAGCTGATCCAACTTGGGCTTCCCATAGTCGTTGCGCTGAATATGGTCGACTATGCAGCCCGGAAGGGCATCGTGATCGATGAGCAAAGACTCGAGAAAATTCTGGGCGTACCCATAGTTCCAACGGTCGCGATTACAGGCCAAGGCATCAGACGGCTGCTTGACGCCATAATCGTTGTTGCGACCCAGCGAGGTGCAGGCCCGAGAGCGGAGCCCCATTTTGATATTCCCTACTCAGAAGCCCTTGAGAGGTTGCATGAAGCGGTCCAAGAATCAAGAGATGCTCTCGACTCGATACCGTTGCCAATGGGATTCCATTGGCCGCTGATTGAAGGTGATGCGGACATCGAGAGCGCCCTGCAGAAAGCTCCGGGAGGGCGAAAGATCCTTGAGCTTGGTCGGACGCTTCGCGCAGCCATCGAATTGAAAGAAAACCATACCGCGCAGTTGGTCTTTGCAAGGGCCAGATACCAAGTTGCCCACCAGATTGCAGCTGAAGTGAGCAGGCCGATTAAGCTAGGCGAAGAGGCCGCTATGCTCGGGCGGCACTATGCGGTCTGGCCGCCAACAGCCATACCGCTCATGTTCGCAGTTGTTATGGGAACATTTGGTTTCATGTTCTTCGTCGGAGGCTTTCTGAGCGATCTAATCAGTCGACTCTGGGGGTCGGTCGTCTCGCCACTTCTGTGGCATCTTGCATACTCTCTTCTGCGAAACGAGATTCTAGCGAGGATAGCACTTTGGGGGTTTGATGCAGGTATCCTCGCTGCGCTTTCGGTGGGTGTTCCTTTTGTGCTGACTTTCTACGTTGTTCTCGCTATTCTTGAGGATACTGGCTACTTGGGAAATATCGCATATCTAACCGACAGTTTAATGAGAAGATTAGGTTTGCAGGGTCGATCAATAATCCCATTAATCATGGGACTGGGGTGCAATGTTCCAGCCATAATGGCCACCCGGGTCTTGTCCACACGCCGCGAACGACTCCTAGCCTCTACCTTGATTACCCTGACCCCATGCAGCGCCAGAATTGCCGTTGTGCTCGGTGCGGTGGCCTACCTCGTGGGCTGGCAGTATGCACTCACAGTCTTTCTCATCGACTTCGCAGTCATCGGCGGTATTGGAAAGGCCCTGAACTTAATTCTGCCAGGCGGCTCCTCAGGCTTGGTTATGGAGATCTTTCCGTTTCGCGTTCCCGCACTTCGATCGGTGCTGAAGAAGACCTGGTTTAGGTTCAGAGCGTTCGTCTTCGTGGCTTTTCCCATAGTGACCGTCGGAAGCCTCTTACTCGGTGGGCTCTATGAGCTGGGATTCCTTAACACCTTGAGTGAGATTTCTCGACTTGGGCTCTACTGGACTCTTGGTCTCCCGTCGGTCGCAGGCATAGCCCTGGTTCTTGGGATCCTACGGAAAGAACTGACCCTACAGCTACTTGTCGCACTCGCGATAATGCAGTACGGCGCCTCCGCGCGAAACCTCACACTGTTCATGTCACCCGCTCAACTCTTCGTGTTCGCTCTGGTCGTAACGCTCTACTTTCCATGCGTCGCAACGATGAGTGTGCTTGGCAGGGAGCTGGGCTGGAAGAGTACAGCCGCTGTTATGGCAGGTGATATAGGAATCGCCCTAGTCATAGGCGCCATCGCGTTTAGGGCTCTAGCCTTTCTGCAACTCATCTAATAGCCACATTTTGATCTTGATGGACAAGGAAGTGCGATTGCCCCGCCTTCTTCTTCGTTGAGCGTCACTGTACTATGACCTGCTTTGGAGTGATTCAATCAAATATAGAGTCTCACCAACTCACCGGAAGCATTACATACGCTTGCAATCGTTCTACATTTTGCGATTGGCTTCTCACTCCAACTGACGGTTGAGGCTCGTTTGGATGCCGGAACAGAAGATACAGTATCTGTGGAGATGCCTGTAATCGGGCAACTCCTTCGCCGTCCGATCAAAGCCGGAAAGTTGCTCTTGTTCTTATTCGACCCTGATCTATGGTGAAGAAGGATCAGATGCCCTAGCTGTAGTCTTCCTATGGATTCTATGGGAAGATACATACTCGACGTACGATTGGAAAGTGCAGCTCCATCGCACCTGAAAGGTTTCGAAGCGTGGTGTTGGGAGAAATGTGGATAACTTTTCGTCGACCCGGGCGACGGGCAGCCTCATGAAACCGAAAGATTACCTAAAAACGCTCTTACCTAGTCGCCTCGAAACTTATCCGCTACGGACCTCAGCTCGCCATGCTCGAGAATCTGAATCTTGGTTTCAAGTCTAACGTCCAGACCGATCGTTCGAAGCAATCCATACAGTTGCTCGCCTGTAATCCGACCTTTCACATGGCCCCTCTGGACGAGTTCCGCCAGTTCTCTGAATATCTCCTCAGCGATTCTGGGGTATTGCTCTCGCGCAGCGTGGTAGACTTCCCATGCGCGTCCGACGAATACCTTCTCCAAGACCTTGGCGGGTTCTAGTGCTTTCCCCTGAGCTTCTGTCTGTTGCTGCCGCGCGTTAATTTTCTTCTGTAGCTCAGCGAGCCGTTGGCGTTTCAATCTCTCAAGTTCTAGGTCCTTACTCATGTTCAATCACAATCGGCAGTTTTTATGCGCTTCTTGGGGAGGCCTAATGACCATTCGAGGTCATAAACGAAACGGCCCGCTACAACCCATGCATCCAATGTGCGTCGATCTACACTGAACATGTCATTTAGCAATCGCCTTGTTTCTTCGGTGAAGTGTCCTCTCGGAAAACCACCGATAAGGAACGCGGGATCCTTGAGCTTAGCGGTCATGTCGGCAACATCGCGGAGGAGCACAGGTCTACCAAGAGTACTAAACCCTAGGACACTGCCAGGGCTGAGCTTGCGTACCAGCTCATGTAATGTCATGTTCTCTAGGCTGAGTAGCGGTTCTCCTCTCACTGGAACCTGCTCTTGGGCGAATAGTTGTTCGATTAAACCGACAAAACGGAGATAATTCTTCGGTAAACGTACCTTAGGGTTGACCGAGATAACCAGATCATTTTGCGTGTGGATGAACGTTCGGAGATAGCCCTCCCAGTTTAGAGGCGTCTCAAGAACTTGAAGCAGGGCGCTATGAACGATGTCTGGCCGCCCCATTTTCTCTGGAGCTATTCCGCGCCTTCTTCTCGCAAGCCTCTGCATCGCTGCGTGATGGAATGCCCTGTCAAGAAGAACCTCTTCCGAAGTCTTCTGTCTCCTCTCTGCGTATCGCCTTACTTGAGGATGCGATTGGATTTCCTTAGGAACCAGTTGTAGTGCAGATTCAGCGAGCACCAAGGTTATCGTCATGAAGTAGCCCTCTTGGATGGGAGCTTTGCTTGTAGTCCACAAAAAGGTTACAAACCTATCCTTCGATAGGCTGGCCGGTCGAGTCGTTGTCCTGGAGAAGAAGCGAAGGCACGAGAGGCATCGCTCGCGAGCGAATTGACATTTTGATGAAACTAGCTAGGAAAGTTTTCCGAGAGGATCGGGCTCTCTCTAGGCGTTACGTTGATCTCGCCCGCCGAATCGGCATGAAGGCAGGCGTCCGACTGACGAGGGAAGATAGGATGTTCGTCTGCAAGGGATGCGGTAGCCTTCTTGTTCCTGGCGTGAACTGTCGTGTCAGAACTAGGTCCGATTTGGGGACAACGGTGTTAATTACCTGCCTCGACTGTGGAGCGAGGAAGAGATACCCCACAGTGAGGGAACGACTTTCGAGAAGAAGAAGCTGAGAGCGCTTCAATTCAGATCACGTAGCGCGGATGCGACCATCTGGATTGGAAAGGAGGGAACCTCTACTCAGTTACTGGATCAGATCTCAAGCCAACTCAGGGCGCGTGAGCTGGTCAAATTGAAGGTCCACAAGTCTGCTCTCGCAGAAACTGACACCGCGCATATTGCCCAGAGGGTTGCCCGCTCAACGGGTTCCATACTGATCGATGTCATTGGTCATACTTTCACCCTCTACAAGAAACGAGAGATGCCTAGCTGCTCGAAGCACTGAGCCCCCAAGGCTCTAGTATGCCAAAACGCGCATACAGCCCCCCACCCACCTCTCACAATAAATGACCACCTAGAAAATGGCAGGGTCACGCACGCTTCCCTCAGCTTCACGGACATTTCTATCAGCTTGTCGACACTGCATCTTCTTCAATTCTTGCTAGTGTTCCCAGAGCTCGCGCTAAACTAAACTTATATGGCGCTCTCCGTTTGTAACCTGAAGTTTCCGTCACGGTGCTAGTTCGATGCCAACACCACTAGATGTTCCTTCAGACTTGCTCGTGGATAGACTATCCAAGTTTCTGAAGGAGAATGTTGGTGAAGTGGCTCCGCCAACATGGGCGTTGACCGCCAAGACGGGTTCACATCGCGAACGTCCTCCGTCGAGCCCTGATTGGTGGTATGTTAGATGCGCCTCACTCTTGCGAAAGTTGTACTTGCATGGTCCGGTGGGAATAGCGCGGCTGAAAGTTGAGTATGGAGGTCGCCTGCGAAGAG
Source organism: uncultured Candidatus Bathyarchaeia archaeon (assembly GCA_964598845.1). Taxonomy (GTDB): domain Archaea; phylum Thermoproteota; class Bathyarchaeia; order 40CM-2-53-6; family 40CM-2-53-6; genus FEN-987. Next base: position 43,399 of record CAZRDM010000009.1, on the reverse strand, counting down.
GGACTCATATCGAACATTCGAGGACTGCAGGAGGCTCAGCAATTAGAGAACCATTGCAGCAACTTCAGAAAGCCGGTTTCGTGGCAGTTGAGGCGAAGAAAGGCAGGAAGATAACAGCAGAAGGGATCAGCCTTCTAAATCGGATGACCGCTGAAATTCTCAAGAGTGCCAAGAGGGCGGAAGCTCATTGATGGGTGAGGAAGAGGGAGACTATACTGAAGAGGAGCTTGCCGCCCTAAGGCGAAGGAGATATGCTGAGCTCCAGCGCGCAGCGATTGAAGAACAGAGGCAGGCTGAAGCTCGCAGACAGTTTGAGGCTCAAAAGCAAGTTGCACTCAAAGTGATCCTCACGCCGGAGGCTAGACAGAGATTGACGAATATTCGCATGGTCAAACCCGAATTCGCCGAGCAGATCGAGCTCCAGCTTCTCCAACTAGCCCAGACTGGGAAGGTGAGGGTTCCGATTACTGATGACCAGTTGAAGGAAGCGTTAGCTCGGCTCCAATCAGGGAGAAAGGAATTTCACATCAGGAGAGCCTGAGCCATGTCAAGGAACAAACCTGCCGCCCGGAAGCGTAGACTTGGAAGGGCATTGAAAACTAGGAGGGCTGTTCCAACATGGGTCATAGCCAAAACGCGAGGCCACACCAGAACTCATCCGAAGAGGCGACATTGGCGAAGAACCAAACTGAAAGCCTAGAAGGAGGTCAATGGAATGAGTGAGACTGAGGAGAAAGAAGAACTTCCCGAAACGAAGGAAGAGGAAGTTGAGCCTCCCGTCGAAGCCGTCGAAGCTGTCGAAGAAAAGGTTACTCCCGAGGAAGAAGCTCGGGTCGAAGAAACAACGGAAACAGAAGTAGAAGAAACCGCCGAAACCGTTCCCGCCGCCGAAGAGAAAGAAGGAGAAGCCGAAGAGGAGATAGAAGTAGTTGAAGAAAGGATTTACACTATTCCGCTTCGACATACTTGGGTGATCACACCGCGGGGGAAGAGGGCGCCTAGAGCGGTAAGAGATGTTAGGGCGTTTGTATCACGCCATATGAAGGCCGAAGAAGTCTCAGTCAGTGATGAGATAAACAAGGTTCTCTGGGCAAGAGGAATCAATAAGCCTCCGAGGAAGATCAAAATCCGCGCCGTCAAAGACAAGGAAGGCAAAGTAATAATCTACCCTGCAAGAGCAGCATGAGCCAATCGACTACTTGGATCGAAGTTGATTTTTATCCCTAATATGGGTACTCGGGATTGGCTGTCATCTTAGCTGATGTCTTCGGTAGCCCGAATATCGGCGTATACTGCTTCTGTAACGAGAAAATACTGGTTGTCCCACCTGGGCTTACTCGTCGGAAGATAAGTCAACTCGCTGAGACACTTCATGCAAACGTCTGCACAACTACCATAGGTGGATCAACACTGGTCGGCGCTCTCGTCACCGGCAACTCCAACGCCTTACTCCTTCCACATACCGTTCGCGATTACGAACTGGAAAGAATCGAAGAGTTCACCAACGCTTTGGTAGTTCAGTCGCGTTGGACCGCTCTTGGTAACGTAATCCTAGCAAATGACTACGGAGCTGTTATTCACCCCGATGCGCCAAGGGAAATCATGGAATGCGCAATCAAGGAGCTCGGCGTGAAACCGGTCCAAAGCAAAATCGGGATGTTGTCCTTCGTGGGTGCCCTCGGGATTGCCACTAACAAGGGAGCTATCCTGAGTCCCAGCACCCTCAAAGAGGAACAGTTAATCATCGAATCAGCCTTGCACGTCACCGTAGAACTCAGCACGACCAATGGCGGCGTGAACTTCGTAAGGTCCGGCATACTAGCAAACTCGATGGGAGCGGTAGTCGGACCGTTAACTCGCGGCGCGGAACTAATGCAGATCAGCCGTGCCCTCGGGGTCTAACCGAGGCAGAAGGTTCTGCGCCGGATTCTTTGAGTTGTGATTATGCAAGTTTCTCGAATACGTGATCCCACTTGCCTTGGTCGACTTCCTTCTGCACTTCTCTTGGATCTCTGCCTTCTATTATAACACCAAGACTAATGCAGGTTCCCATTACTTCCTTTGCAGCCGTTTTGGCGGCCTTTGCGTAGCTGGTGGGAATTTTCAGTTTGGCTATTTTGGCTACTTGCTCCATAGTGAGGTTGCCGACTTTCTCGGCTTTCGGGTTACCGGAGCCCTTCTGTATGCCGAGCTCTTTGACCAGTAGCGCCGATGTGGTCGGAGTCCCTATCTCAACCTCGAACTCCTTTGTTTCGATGTCAACGATTATTCGAACCGGAACCTTCATTCCGGCATAATCTTTCGTCAGCTCATTGATCCTATTCACTATCTGTAGGACATTAACGCCGAGAGGTCCTAATGCGGGGCCTAGGGGTGGGCCTGCAGTTGCTTCGCCGCCGTTCAGTAGGGCTTCAACTTGCTTCTTCTCGCCCAACTTCTGTCGCCCCCCCTCTACTTACTAGTTTCACGTAGTCGGCGTGGACGGTGATCGGGAGTGTTGCGAAGCCCTCCTCGAGGAGTTCAATGGTCACTTCTTCCTTCAATTTATCGACATTGGTGATTCGTGCTTTTAGTCCTCTAAAGGGTCCGCTTATCACTTCGATGGAGTCGCCAACCCGAAGATCTTCTATGACTGGTTTAGTGACGATGAACCGGTCTATGGCTTCTGGTGATATGATACCTTTTGTACGTGCTCTCGCATGCCGAACTCCAGCGATGACGTCGTCGACGTAGTGAGGTCCCGCAGATTCCACGAATATGTATCCCTTAACGATGTCGGCTGCCAGAAGACTTGCTATCGGGAGTTTCTTTAACGCAGTCCTCGATGCTATGAGGTCCACGACCGTTCGTTCTTGGCCACTTGTTGTGCGGACTGCGTAGATCAGCATCTTTGCCTGACTGCTCATTAGGGTGTGGCTCCAGTTGTTGTTGAGGCTTGAGGTAGCAGGTTGAGGAACAAGAAGAGTACGCGAATAATGAACCCAAGCGAACCGACTATCGCGATGCCTAGGAAACTGATCTTCACCATCAACGTAACCTCGTCCCGCGAAGGCTTCGTTGTAACATGAAGAAGGCGTCTGGTTGAGTCGAGAAATTCGCGGGTGTTCAATCTGCAAATCCTTCTGGGTTACTTTGAGTGGGTCTTTGGAATAGTCGGCCGTTGAAATGAAAACGCCTCTATTTTAACCTTTGAATCAAACTCGGATGACTTCGATGTTCATTTTCTTCAATGTATCTAGGAGCTTTGCCCGTTCAGCTCCGCGAACTCCCTTCCAGTCGATGATTGCAGTTCTACAGTCTCCCAGCGTCCGTTTGAAGGCCATTTCTACGATCTCTTCGTCGTATTCTTCAAAGAAATACTTTGAGAGTATGTGGCCCAGTGCATATCCTCCGTCCTTCAAGGCTACGATATGTTTACTGCAGTAATGTCCTCCACCAAAACCAACAGCAATTCTGCCTTGTAAAGGCCTAGTAGCAGCCTTCCAGACCGCCTCACTTGCTGCGGCCGCTGCTCTCGGGTCGCCCCACTCAGTCTCTGTGCTCCCAATTTCTACGAAAAGTGTTGGGACGCCGAGTTCAGTTGGACCGTGATGTGTAGCCTCTAGCGTCACTACATAATTCAGCTTCGAAACTTCACACGTTTCTTCCAGGGCTATGAAGGCAGCCCTCAATCTAGGAGGGTCCGCCAAGGAAAGGCTCCTTGGTTTTCCTCCAAAATCTGCCCGTGAAGTGGTGTTTCCCGTCCAATGAACAGTCAGTGCCGGCTCGGCGGTTTCGCTTCTATGTCTCGATGCGAAAACAACAGCGTCACATGTGAAATCTACGTTAAGCTTCTCCGTGAACACGCCATCAGTCTCCACATACTTCAGAAAGATATCTCCTGCCCGCAGCAAATCGCCAGAACTTCCAACGGCTCTAAAGTTCTTCGAACGGATCAGTTCTCGCGCAATATTCTGAGCCGCCAAATCGCGACGAGAAGCAACGATGAGGACTGGCATCGCATTGGATCCTAGCCGATCATTTTCTCAACAATCTCAATCGGTTCAAATGAGACGAGGTCGCCGTATTTCTGTCCAATAGTAGCGAAGAAGATTGGTCTGTCGATGACAGCTGCCACCGAGATTGCGCTGCCACCCTTCGCGTCCGCATCCAGTTTCGTGAGGATTACTCCACTTATGTTGACCGCTTGGGAGAATGTTCGCCCCTGTTCCACAGCATCGTTTCCCGTGAGGGCATCAACAACTAAGACTGTAAGATCTGGCTTCGCTACACGTGCGATCTTCTTCATCTCTTCCAAGAGGTTCTTATTTGTCTGCATTCGCCCGGCTGTGTCAATCAAGACGACATTTATTCCATGCGCGTTCGCGTAGTTTACAGCGTCGAAGGCAACTGCCGCCGCGTCTGCTCCATAGGCATGTTTGATACTCTTAATGCCGACTCGCCTAGCATGCTCCTCAATCTGCTCAATGGATCCTGTCCTATACGTGTCTGCAGCCGCGATCACTACGGAGTAGTCTCTTCTCAGAAGTAGCTGACCAACTTTTGCTATGGAACTTGTCTTGCCAGTCCCGTTGACTCCGACGAACAATACTACGGCAGGTCTGTGTTCGTTCTTCCTTTCGCTGAGAACCTTGAAGAAGGGCTCCTCACCACTCCCATGAAGTAGCGCTATCAACGCGTCCCTGAGCACCGCCTTGGCCGGTTCGACGGAATCCGCGAAACGTTTAACCTCTACACTCCTCAGCCTTTCACGGAGAGCGTCACAGATCTTCTTGGCGATAGAGTAGGCCACATCGCTCTCGATAAGAACGAGTAAGAACTCGTCCAGTATCTGGGTGATTTCCTTCTCGGAAAGCTCTCTCTGTGAAAGTTTCAGGACTAAGGTACTGAAACCCGATCTCAGCTTGTCAAACACAAGTATTCACCGGATGCAGCGGGATTCAGGAGCCGTGTGCGCATCTTGGCTGTGCCGGACTTATTAGCTGGGACGTTTGGGTCCTCAGCTGGCAGGTCGATTTGTCGTCTCTCGTCGCTTAAGGAGGTCTTCGAGGGCCTCGCGGTCCTGTTGGTATCTTGTCAGTGTTTGGTCAAGCTGTTGCTGAATCGAGGTTCGAGCCTTGTCGAGATCCTGAAGCCTCGCCTTCAGTTCCTCGACTGAGCTGTTGACATCCTTCTCCATCGCTGCGCCTGCACCGACTCCCATAACGAGCTTCTTGGAGTCGGATATCGTCATTCGGATGTAGGAACCAGCTCCTACTGGAACCAGTGCAGACTCACCCTCGTGGAGGTTCCTAAGTCCCTCTAAGGTGTTGTGAGCTAGGGTGACCTCGTTGATGGTAGCCCTCACGATGTCTAGCCGGGACTGCAGAACCGCAGCGGAGCCCTCAAGGATCCGTATCTCCGTCGCAAGTTGTCTGATGATATCCTCTTCCCCGACTTTGGAACTCGACATTGCCTACGCCTTGGCTTCAGCAGTTTTCTCTTTTGTTTCTTCCACCTTGGAGATCTTGATCTCGTGTCTGCGCGCGCGGTGTCGACTGCCCATCTCTGCGTAAAGTCGTTGGAGTGCATGTTCCTCTCTTAGTGCGTTGAATTCGACAGAAAACGGAATCCGTATCCTTCCCTTAATGATCTCGCCTGTGATCTTGAATCTCTTCAGCTCGGACAAGGAAACTCACGGCTCGACTTATGTCAAAGGTGTCTGCTATTAATGTGAAGGTGGAGTGACATTCGTTGGGCCTGAAAATGTTTTTATTAGGCAGACGGAATCACCCGTCAGAAATTTGACTAGATGTGCTTCTCATTGCCACTTGCCAAAGACGAGGTCGCCAAGGCACTTGGTGAGTTACGGAAGAATCTATCCAAGAGAAAGTTCACTCAATCAATAGACCTGGTCGTAAGGCTTCGCGAGGTCGACCTCAAGAAGCCTGAGAATCGAATCAATGAAACGTTGCCGCTTCCCAATGCTATTGAGAGGGAGGTTAAGGTCTGCGTAGTAGCATCTGGAGATTTGGCGACAAGAGCCAAAGCAGCCGGTGCAGATAGGGTCGTAGGCCGGGAGGATATAGAGGCTCTTGGTAGGGATAAGAAGGCGGCTCGAAAACTGGCGCAGGAATACGATTTCTTCATCGCAGAAGCACCGCTGATGCCTGTCGTTGGCAGGGCACTCGGTTCATTCCTCGGTCCTCGCGGAAAAATGCCGACCCCCGTGCCCCCTAACGCAGCCATCGATCAGATTGTTGCCTCACATCGGAAGATGGTCCGACTGCGCCTAAGGGAACAGCCCGTCCTCCAGTGCCGTATTGGGACAGAGAAGATGCCTGATGACAAACTGATCGAGAACATTCAGACCGTTGTTTCCCGAATTGAACAGAAACTGGAACGGGGCTTCAAGAATGTCGCCGAGATACTCTTGAAGGCAACCATGAGCAAACCAGTCAAGATTGGACTCTCAAAGTGATCGTAATGCTCACACGTCAGGTCGCGCTTTGGAAGAGGGAGATTTTCACTGGACTATTCGAACTCCTTCAGAAATATCCAGTCGTGGCGGTTGCAGACCTCCAGAAGGTGCGCTCATCCCAAATTCAGGAGATTCGTAAGAAACTAAGAGGCAAGGCGGAACTCATAGTTGCAAAGAATACTATTCTCCGCAAAGTAGCGGAGAAGACTGCAGACTCTAAACCTGAGATAGAGAAGTTCGCTAGCGAAATAACTGGCTCCAAGGTCCTAATTTTCACTCATCTCAACCCCTATGAGCTCATCATTTTCCTCGACAAGAACAAGGTTCGCGTCCCAGCAAAGGGAGGCGACATTTCCACGACCGAAATTGTGATTCCCGCCGGGAATACTGGACTCCAACCTGGTCCCGTAATCAGTGAGTTCAATGAGGTCAAGGTACAGACGCGCATTGAGGCGGGAAGCATCTTTGTAGCAAGAGACACAATTGTTGCAAGAAAGGGCGACGTCATCTCAACAAAGCTTGCATCACTCCTGTCCAAGCTCGGAATGAAACCGATGGAGGCTGGACTTTCACTCTCGCAAGCTTACGACAATGGGTTCCTCCTCGGTCCAAATGATCTGATCTTTGATCTGGATAAAATGAAGGCCGACTTCTCGTCCACTGCTAAGTTAGCTCTCAGTTTCGCCGTCGAAGCCAACATCATACTGCCTCAGACAATGCCACGGATCATAGCGAAAGCGTACCGGCAAGCACTCTCGGTGAGTGTAGAAGCGGCGTTCCTCACAGGAGAAACAGCGCAACTCGTAATTCAGAAAGCCTACGCAAACATGAATGCGTTATCATCTGCGATTTCGGCTGTGAAACCAGAGGCATTGGCTCCACAACGGGTGGCGAGTGAAGCCTCAACCGAAGGAAAAGGTTGAAAAAGGGGACTTCGGGTTAGCAGGGGAAGCCCATTCATTTCGGTGTGAAAAATGAAATACGTCTACGCTGCGCTACTCCTCCACTCCGCAGGAGAAAAAGTAACTGAAGAAGGCGTCAAGAAGGTTCTGACAGCGGCAGGCGTCAAGGTCGAGGAACCCAGAATCAAGGCTCTCGTCGCAGCACTCTCAGAGGTCAACATAGACGAGGCACTCAAGGCAGCCCAGTCAATGCCAGTTGCGGCTACAGCAGCGGCGACAGGCGCCTCAGCAGAGGCTAAGAAAGAAGAGAAGAAGCCTGAAGAAGAGAAGAAGAAGGAAGAAGAAGCTCTAGCAGGACTCGGCGCACTCTTCGGCTGAGTTCTAACACATTTTCTAAGCCAGATTTCTAGCTCTACGTCAGTTGAGCAAGAAGCTCTCTCCCATTGAGCAAACGATTCCAGAGTTACTTCTCTCATCATTGGTGCAATCACAACATTTCTTTCGATGGTTAAGGAGTATTCAAGCACTTGTCTGAAGAGTACACTGTGTGTCGTTGTGGTGCAAAGTTCACCAACGATGCTGAGGGAAAGCGACTTTACGATTTGCATCAGTCCTGGTGCGGGAGGCAGGGTCAGTCTCGTTCAGAACGCTTGAAGCGCTTCCGCCCGGGAAGTTCTGTTCGCACAGAGCGATGAGGCTCAATCGTTTTCCCCTAATTGTGGGCGAGCAATACCTAGACGCTGCGGGTAAGGAGATCCGCAGGTACAAAGAGCTCAAAAAACGCCTAGTCCAAGCATAGCTCACGAGGAGCATTCCCAAATTCGATTCCAAGAGGGAAGATGTATTGGCTGATCCTTCAGCAACACAAGCCATGCCTATCAACAGAGTTTGGCATCAAAAGAACCCGATGCCGAAGAATCCGTCAATAGAACAGAGAATACAGTGGCACCTGAAGCATCAGAAGCACTGTGCCTGTCGTCCCATCTCACCAAAGTTGCTTAAAGAAATGAGGGAGAGTAAGCGACGTGCGCTCCCGTGAAAGCTATGTGGCATTTCCTTAGGTGAAGTGCACTGCAGCAACGTTTGCGAAGTCCAATAGGCTGTTGACTTCAAGCCTCGTACTAGAGAGTGTGTAGACGAAGTCTCCGATCAAGGTGACCCTGTTCACGAAGAGCTCGTAGTTTCCGTCGACATTGCGACCTTCTGGTATGTGGGTGACTTTGCCTAATAGTTCGAAGCCTTCGCTTGAAACTCTGAAGACATAAGCACCCTGCCAGACTGGTACGCCGTAAGTGTCCGGGGGAGGAGTTCCAATGAAACCTCCCTTGTCGATCATTGCGATCATCAACGGCAAGGCCATGATTGTTCTTTCGGGGTCATAGGTGAAGGATCTATGATCGTACAGAACTGGCGAGTCGCTTCCTCTGTCGCCAATAAGGAGCTTTGCAACTTCAGTTAGGTTTCCGTTATCGTCGGCATGGAAGAGCGAGAGCTTCAGACCTTGGTACCAAGCGAAATCTCCTTGCTCGGCCTCCACAGCCTCCTTCCCTATTCCAATCAGATAGCCGTTCCCGATGGGATGGAGATATTGCGAGAATCCAGGCATCACAAGTTTATCAAGTAGTCTGGGCTGGGTTGGGTTGTCTAGGGATATGGCGAAAAGAGGGTCTATCTTCTCGAATGTCACGACGTAGGCTCTATCTCCTAAGAACCTGACAGCGTAGATGCTTTCCTTGGATGCTAGCCCTTCGAGAGAGCCCACAATGTTCAATGACTGATCCAACACGTAGACATTGTTGACCTGCACGTAATTCCCGTTGTATTCCTGCCTGAAACTAGTCGTTGCAACCCTGAAGTACCCATCGTATTCATCCATCGAGAATTGATTCAGGATCCCTCCAGGTATCGTTCCCGATGCGGCTACGTTCACCTGACCACTCGAAATGGAAAATCTGAAGATCGTTGTGTTTCCCCCAAATCCTCCCCAGAAAGAAGGCGCGAAAGAACCGGGAACAGCGAGGAGGGGTTGGCGAAAGATGATAGGGTTCTCGGGATATGCTACATAGATGTTTGAGAAGGACGCGTAGATTGTGGAACCCATTCCGGTCAATGCTGAAACGGAGTTTGATGTTCCATCCTGAATGCGTACTGCAATGACAATCGTGTAGACATCGACCGGAGCCTTCGATGAAGGACTATAGTAGACTCTGGAAGGAGGGAGAGTCTCTTTCGAACCATCGGCCTTAATGGTTGGCAATGTTACCTTCACATTCCATTCCGAGGGGTACTGAATGGCAGGTTGTTGGATCACTGCGTAGATGTACCCTTCAGTAAGGCGGGAGTTTATGTAGCTTCCAGGAATCGAGATCTCCTTCACAGTCACAGGCTTTGCCCGATCTGTGATGTCGTAGATGATCAGCCTCGTGTCTGGACCGTAGAACTGTTCTCCTTCCTTAGCAACATGTCCAGTTTCCACGACGGCTAGCCGATCCTCGGAAACAAAGATACCGTCCACCGTTCCGTTGAAATTAAGTGTCGAGACGATCCGCGACTGTTCCGGCGGATAGGCAAGCACCAAGAAGACTCTGTTCTGGGAGACAGCGTAAATGTAGGTTCCATCAGTCTTGGCAATGTCGGGCTCATCAACTCCTTCAACCTGCACATTAGTTGTCGTGTAACTGCCTGCCACCTGAGAGGTGATCGCTACAGGCTGAGCGAGTTCGTCCATCCGAACAGGGCCATAGAACTTGTCGAGGTAAGAACGATACTCCCGTGTCCTCTGCAGAACATAGGAGCTCAGTTGATAGTAGGAGTTGAACGATCGCAACTCGACGAGTATTGATGGGGGATAAGCGATTGCCACTGCACCAAGTAGAACTATTGTCAAGATAACTGCGCTTACGAAATACTTTGTTCTTGAACTTCTGCTCAATGAACGCACCGCTTACCAAAGTAGGTGCCGCGGATGATAATGCTGAGTTCTGGAACAGGGTGTCGACAGATTAGAACAGCCAATCAAGCTCGGCTGGTGTTCGTGAGGGATAGTGGGCCACGGAATATTAATGCGTTCCCCTCAGCAGATGGGCGAATAGAATTGGAGTTCTTCGAAGTCATAGGCCGCCGACGTTCGGTTCGTGCATACAGTCCGAAACCGGTGGAAGAGGAGAAGCTCACGAAGATCTTTCAGGCTGCAAACATGGCGCCATCCGCCGGCAACTTACAGGCTTACCAAGTATACGCGATGCACGATCTCACCAAGAGAAAGGCGCTAGCGCATGCAGCCTTCGATCAGGACTTCATCATTGAGGCCCCAGTATGTCTTGTATTCTGCGCCGATCCAGCTCGCTCAGCCACCAAATTCGGTGAAAGAGGAAGGGAACTTTACAGCATCCAAGACGCAACCATCGCTGGCACCTACGCCATGCTGGCCGCAACAGATCAGGGCCTAGCCACGGTCTGGATTGGAGAGTTCGATGAAGACGAAGTACGGGGAGTGGTCGGCGCTGAATCATTGCGCCCAGTGGCAATGTTCCCTGTAGGCTATCCGGCTGAGGAACCCAAGGCACCTGAGAGGAGGGCTATCGAAGAGATCTTTCGCGGGGATTTTCCACACACGGATTGACTCAGCCTCGTTTAACTTGACGCAGAAGCTCAGTCTGTCCAGTCAGGCAAATCGTCTTCAGCTCGTCGCCTGTGCTTTTTCTCCGTTCTTGATTTGACGTTTGTCTCTTCCGATGAGTTCAATCCAGATCCCATCAGGATCTCTAACGAAGGCGAATCTGTAGCGGTGGTCTGAAAAGGGGGCAACCGCTCTTCGCGCTCCGTTTGCCAATAGCCGCTCATACTGCTTTTCAACGTCTTTCACCCAGAAAGCCAGATGATCTAGTTCGCTCCCAATCCTGAATTTCTCGAAGAACTTGGAGCGAGGTGGATAGTAGTTGAGTTCGAGTCTCTGCGCGGATCCTGCACTCTTGAGTTCGACCCAGATTCCACCATGCTCCATCTTACCTCTCAGACTCTCTCTCATCTCCATGGTCCGCTTGTAGAAGTGCAGGGCGCGTTTCAAGTTGCGGACTCGAATTCCAGTGTAGCGAAAATACAAGTTCTTCTCGACGATCACTTCGTGATTTCTTATTTAAGACAGTGGAAGTCACTCACAACGAATCAACGAATCACATTTCTGATTCTGGTGAAACATGAAACGGAAACTTACTATTGCACGAGCTAGATGGCCCTCCATCCTGTTCTTGGGTCTTCAGAAAAGACTCATCAAGGGGAGAAAGCGAGTTGCGTACGACACAAGATTTGTCGCGGCGATATCACGACGAGCACTTCCTGATGATGAGAGAGCTCAAAACCCGATGAGTCTGAGATTACGTAGTAGGTGTGTGTGGCTACCAAGGTTCGGATATACAACGGAGGGCTAAGATGTACATGAGCGCCTAGGACGCTTATCCTTTCTTGCGAGCCTTGTATCTTTCAAAGATCCATTCGACCTTCCCGTCTCTCACAGTGAATTCTGTTGTCAATTTAGTTCCCTCGGAAATGGTGAAGAAAGTAGATCGATCCTCTCCCAGTCTTTCAGGCACGAGGGGAATGGACTCTTCTGTATATCGGTCTTTGAGCTCAGCGATCAGAAAGTTGCCTGCTCTCTTGATCCTGAACTTCATAGTGCCCTTGTACGTTTCATATTCTCCCTGAAGGTTGTTCAGTATCCTGTCATGCTTCACAAAAGGAAGGGCCTGTGGATCTTTATCGAGGAGCTGCGCGAGGGCGAACATCCCAACATTCGTGAGTAGATATTTGCTTGGATTGGCGAGAACTGCTACTCCGATTTTCTTTTCCTTGATGTAGCCTACGTATGCCTTGTATACGCCTACGTCGCCGCCGTGATCAATGAGCTTGTGGCCGAAGAAGTTGTGTGTTACGCCCCATCCATACCCGTAAGATTCCTTACCTAAGGGTGATTCGTATGGTAAGGTGATGTGGGGCTCTTCCATGGCTTCGAACATTTTCTGTTTGATTATGGTTTTTCCGTTGAATTCTCCGCTGTTGAGGCACATTCTGATGTAGTTCGCCAAGTCTAGGACGTTGCTGATGAGGCCTCCATCTGAAGTGATGCCATAGGGGAATGTGCTCGGTATGTGTTTTCCTTCTTTATCGATGATGTAGGCCGTGGCTCTATCGTTATCCTTTTCGACGTCAGCCCTCGAGAAGAAGGTCCTACTCATTCCGAGGGGAGCTAGAATTCGCTTTTGGACATACTCTTCGTAGGTCAGGCCGCTGATCTTGGAAATAATGTATCCAAGAAGGACGTAGCCCTCATTCAGATAGAAGAATCGTTCGCCTGGCTTACATACAGCCCAATCTTGCGCGTCTCTCATGAATGTGATAATATCCTCAGGGCTTGATACCGGGAGCCAAGAATTGTCGAAGCCAAGAACTCCGCTGATGAAAGCCTCACCATAACCCAACAAAGGCAAGCCTGAGGAGTGTGTCATCAGGTGATGAATTGTGGGGGGCTGTCCGAGTACTCTTGGAATATCTGGCACATACTTCTCGACGGGATCCTCGACGTTCAGCTTACCTTCTTGGGCGAGTTGCATGATTGCGAGTGCTGTGAAGGACTTGGTCACAGATCCGATGCCATAGAGAGTTCGGGGAGTAGCTGGCAGGCCTGAAGAGATGTCGCTGAAACCAAGCCCCCTCGCATACTGGATCTCATCATTTGCGACGATTGAGATGCTTAAACCTGGAATCCTGTTCTCGCGCATCTTTTCGAGTGTGAATCCTTCGAGCGCACCAAAATCTGGCATGATTCGGCGATTAGCTGGCCTCTGGTCATAAGCCTATCTTGCGGGCTTAAGACACGGTTCTCGCTCTGCAGTCAGTGAGTAAATCATCGCCTGGAATAAGCCATATGAAGGAGTCTCTCCCATAGCTAGTGCTAGGAGCTGGGCCGCTATTGACAAGAGTTCTTCTGCTTCAGGCCCTTGCGCTCGCCCCTCGCTGACAGGTGGAGCGGGCAAATAGCTTTCTAGTCTAGATTGCTTCGTTCTGCTCTGTCGGCTGGAGGAAAAGAAGAATGGATATTGATGAGAAAGAGTTCGCGGTCCCGTTCTTCATAGAGAATGGATTCCTACGCAAGCAGTGTGAATGCTGCAAGAGCCACTTCTGGACCCAAGATCCCGACGGGAAGTTCTGCGGAGACAGCCCATGTGTCCAGTACTCATTCATTGGGAAACCTCCAGCTAGACGCCCCTACTCCGTCCCGGAGATGCGTGAACTCTTCCTCTCATTCTTTGAGAAGAATGGGCACGCAAGGATCAAACCTTACCCGGTTGTGGCGCGCTGGCGGGACGACGTTTTCCTTGTGGGAGCTTCGATCTACGATTTCCAACCATACGTTACGGAGGGCAGCATGCCTCCACCGGCAAACCCTCTGGTTGTGAGTCAACCGTCTATCCGGTTCACAGATATCGATAACGTTGGCCCAACGCTCGGACGGCACGATCTGATCTTCGAGATGGGAGGCGCGCACGCGTTCAACTATCCAGACAAGGAGATCTACTGGATGGATCAAACCATCCGATACCATCACCAACTGGCCACCGAGGAATTCGGCCTGAAATCTGATTCGATCACATACAAGGAACATTTCTGGTCGGGTGGCGGAAACGCCGGGCCCGATGTTGAATGTTTGAGCGCGGGCTTGGAAATCTCGACTTTGGTCTTCATGCAGTACAAGGTCCAAGGCGAGCAGTTGATCAAGCTACCCATTCGGACGGTGGACACAGGTTACGGGATTGAGCGATGGGCTTGGCTGAGTCAAGGCAAGCCGAGCGCCTTCCAAGTGATCTATGGTCCGGTGCTGGATAAGATCTTCAGGATTGCAGGCGTCAAATATGATGAGAAGTTAGTCGCCAAGGTTGTGCCATTCTCAAGCTACATGAATGTCGAGAGAAATGGGGGTCGAGTTGCGGGCCGCAAGAAGATTGCTGAAATCATTGGGATGGATTGGCGAGAGCTAGAGAAGACATTAGTGCCAATCGAGAGTGCGATGGCAGTGGCGGATCACACTAAGACTATTGCGTTCTTGCTGTCGGAGGGCGTTGTTCCGTCAAACGTGGAAGAGGGCTACCTGACACGCCTACTGATTCGGAGAACTTACCGCATGCTACGTCAGCTCGGAATTGAGGATCGCATGTCTGAGATCTTGGATCTGCAGATCGACTATTGGGGCGATGACTTTGTGCAGCTGCGAGATATGAGGCGAGAGATTGCGGAGACAATCAAGGCTGAAGAGTCCAAGTACAGGAGGACGCTTGAACGTGGTTCTGATCTAGTCAAGAAGATCGCCAGCGAACTGAAAGCGAAGGGAAAGAGCGAGATTCCATCGGAAACCTTGGTTGAACTATACGACTCACACGGAATGGTGCCAGACTTGGTGCGAGAGATCAGCGAACCCCTTGGGATAGGCCTGAACCTGCCCGCGAACTTCTACGGCATGGTCGCTCAGAAGCATCTCTCCGGAAGACGAGCATCGGAGGAAGCCCAGGAGTCTGAGATCGCATTGAAATTGAAAGACAGGCTGGGTCCGCTGCCGGAAACTGTTCCTCTGTACTACAAGGATCCGTTCCAGAGGGAGTTCGAAGGTAAAGTCATCGATGTGGTAGAAGACAGGTTCGTTGTCTTAGATCAAACTTGCTTCTATCCTGAAGGAGGCGGGCAACCCGGTGACATCGGAGTTCTGCAGACCTCAGCTGGGGCAATCGAGGTTCTTGACACGCAGAGAGTGGGACGCGTCATCATCCACCAGATAGATGGAAGGCCACCCCGTGTGGGAGACACTGTTCGAGGCTCGATTGAATGGGACAGACGTGTGAGTCTAATGCGTCATCACACCGGGACTCATCTCGTGCTTGGTGCGGCAAGAAGAGTCCTTGGGCAGCATGCGTGGCAAGCGGGTGCCCAGAAAGGCGTCGAATCGAGTCGTATCGACATCTCCCACTACGATAGAATCACCGAGGAGCAGGCTAGGCAGATTGAACGTTTAGCCACCGAAACCGCTCTGGAAGACATTCAGGTCGAAGCCCAGTGGCTGCCACGCGAAAGGGCCGAGCAGATGTATGGTTTCAGATTGTATCAGGGAGGTGCTGTACCGGGAAGAGAGATTCGCGTAATCAGAGTGGGAGATTGGGATGTAGAAGCCTGCGGCGGAACCCACTGCACCAGAACCGGCCAAATCGGAGCCATCAAGATCCTGCGAACTGAGCGCATTCAGGATGGTGTAGAGCGGATCATCTTCGCAGCTGGGACGCAGGCCCTGCGGGCTGTTCAGGAGCAGGAACGCAAGCTCCACCGCATCTCTAGTTTGGTCGCTGCTCCACTAGACAAAGTCGACCAATATGTGGAAACGCTTGTCGAGGAGAGAACGAGATTGGCGAAGCGATTGGAGGAGCTAATGAAGGTTTGGGCGGGACATGAGGCTGAGCGGTTGCTGAGTTCTTCGAAACAGATAGGTCCGGTCAAATTGTGTGCGGCGAAGTACGTACTTGGCGAAGAGAATGAAATCGTTTCAATAAACAATGAGATTGTGCAGCGGGAACCAGGTGCTGTCGCAGTTCTCCTTTTGGTGAAGGACTCTGCGAGAGTCTTCGTTGGCGCTGGCAAAGCAGCAATTGCTCGGGGTGTGCATGCTGGAAAACTGGCAGGAAGACTTGCTGCAATCCTAGGAGGCGGTGGGGGCGGTAAGGAGTACTTTGGTCAAGGTGGAGGCACGAACGTGGAGGCTGCAGACGAAGTCGTCACCGATTCCGAGGCAGCGCTCAGAGAAATGGTGATGAAGTGAGATATCATGCCTGTTGACTGGGCTGAGATCGATAGCAAGTGGCAGGGCGAGTGGACGAAGGCTAGGATCTTCGAAGCTGACCCGGATCCTTCGCGGCCTAAGTGCTTGGTGACCTTTCCTTTTCCTTACATGAGCGGTCCGCTCCATGTTGGGAGCGGCTTCACGGCGGCGCGTATAGATGTGTACGCCAGATACATGCGGATGCGTGGATACAATGTGCTCTTCCCCTGGGCTTGGCACTGGACTGGCAAGACTGTGGCGGGAGCTGCTGAACGCATCAAAATGGGAGATGAAGAGTTCATTCGTGCGATCAGAGAAGTGGATGGCGTCCCGGAGGAGGACCTCAGAAAGTTCCTTGACCCGGCCTACATGGCCAAGTACTACACGGACGCAAACCGTGAAGCTGTAAAACGTCTTGGGATGGGGCTGGATTGGCGGAGAGAATTTCACACGAGCTCACTGAACGCAGGCTTCAGCAAGTTCGTGACTTGGCAATATCTGCGCCTATGGGAGCGGGGATACGTCATCAAAGGCACCCATCCAGTTGTCTGGTGTCCCAAGGACGAGAGTCCCACAGGTGATGCGGATAGACTTGAAGGAGAGGGCGTTAGACCTGAAGAATTCATCATCATGAAATTCAAAATGGGCGATGTCTTCCTGCCTTGCGCCACCTTCAGACCGGAAACGATCTACGGCGTCACAAACCTCTGGATGGATCCTGAAGGAGAGTATGTAGAAACTGAGGTGGACGGTGAGCGATGGATCGTCAGTAAGACTGCGTCAGAGAAACTGCAGAATCAACTGAAGCGAGTTCGTGTGATCCGAAGTCTGAAGGGTTCTGAGTTAGTAGGGAAGAAATGCTCCGATCTTGTGCAAGGACGGGAATTAGTGATTCTACCTGGAAGCTTCGTCAACACTGAGAACGCCACCGGGGTCGTCTATAGCGTCCCAGCCCATGCCCCGTACGACTGGCTAGCATTGAGGGATATCCAGAAGAATCCATCTATATTGGAAAAGTTCGCCATCAGCTCGAGCGAAGTCGCGAGCATAGAGCCAATCTCAATCATAGCGGTGGAGGGCTTTGGTAACTTTCCAGCCATAGAGATAGTTGACCGCATGGGCATTCATGATCAGAATGACCCAAGAGCGGAAGAGGCGACAAAGGAGATTTACAAGGCAGAATTTCACATGGGAATCCTGAAGGACGGATGCGGGCCTTACTCGAAGAAGAGAGTAGCCGAAATTAAACAATCCTTAGTCAGGGATTTCCGGACCAAGGGCATTGTCGATGTGATGTATGAGCTCACGCAACGCGTTGTGTGCAGGTGCACGTCTCAATGCGTAGCGAAGGTGTTGGAGGATCAGTGGTTCCTCAAGTACTCGGATCCGGATTGGAAGGAGCTAGCTCACAAAGCCATCGCGAAGATGGCGTTCTATCCGGAGGAAGCCAGAAGCTGGTTCATCAGCATAATTGATTGGCTGCAGGAGTGGCCCTGCGCAAGAAAGACAGGGTTAGGCACGCCTTTGCCGTGGACATCAGATTGGATTGTTGAGACGCTGAGCGATTCAACCGTCTACATGGCCTACTACATGATAAGCAAGTACGTGAATGCTGGACAGATTAGACCAGAACATCTGACTCCCGAGGTTTTCGATTACGTTTACTACGGCACCGGCGATCCTGAGCAGCTGATCAAGGCATCTCATGCAAAGCGTGAGTTACTGGAGAAAATGCGTGGAGAGTTCCTGTATTGGTATCCGGTCGATCTACGTAGCTCTGGGAAGGATCTGGTTGGAAACCACCTGAGCTTCTTCATTCTACATCACGTTGCTCTCTTTGATGAGAAGTCTTGGCCACGAGCGATCGGGGTCAATGGCTTCATGCAGGCAGAGGGTCGTCCGATGCACAAGTCTCAAGGGAACTTTGTGCCGTTATGGAAGGTCTGCGAGGACTATGGTGCCGACGCAGTCCGCTGCACAGTTCTCTTGGCCGCTGAGGGCATGGATGACCCGGACTGGCGATTCGAGAACGCCCGCGACACAAGAGCGAGGTTGGAGGCCTTTCTGCATCTGGTTGAAGAAGTTGCGAGCTCGAACGCTAGAGCCTCAAATGGTCATTTGGAAAAGTGGCTAATGAGCAGAATCTACGGGAGGAGCAGGGGGATTTCGGAAGCGATTGAGAAGCTCAAAACTCGAACAGCATTAGCCTCAGCTCTCTACGACGCTTGGAACGATCTGCGCTGGTACCAGAGACGTGCGGAAAGACCTGACGCGGCTACCATGAAATCGTTCATTTCAGCTTGGATTCGACTATTGGCCCCGTTCGCGCCTCACATGGCAGAGGAAGCATGGCATATCATGGGGGAGCAAAGATTCGCTTCCATATCCGAGTGGCCTCGCTTTGATGAATCAAAGATAGATGCCCGTTCGGAGCTTCTGGAAGAGCTGATCAAACAGACGCTCGATGACACACAGGAGATCATTGCTACCACGAAGATGGCTCCGAAGAAAGTCCACTATTATGCGGCCGCCAAGTGGAAGTGGCGCGTTTACATCGAAGCCCTCACGAGGGCCGAGTCCCAACCTGAGAGCTTGGATCGACTAATCAAGGACATGATCTCTACGAAATTACCTACCTCGAAGGATCTGCCAAAGTTCGCCGCTAGGATGATCAAGTTGACGAGAACGATGCCCTCAGACCTAAGAAAGCGAAGAATAGAGATCGGAGAACTGGACGAGCGGAGAGCCTTCAGTGAAGCCCAGAAATTCTTCGCGAAAGAGCTGAACACGGAAATCGAAGTCCATAGCGAAGATGACGAGCATCTCTACGATCCGAAGGGTAGGGCGAAAATGGCGGAGCCGTACCGACCCGCCATCTTCATCGAATGAGAAACGGGAGCCCCGAGTTCCGGGAATTATCGTGCTTCCAAAATTTGCGCGCGCCAGACCCACCCCCCGACCCCCTGCCGCACTTCTGCACCTAGAATCGCGTCGCGGGCTTTCTTGCTTCTCACCGGGCGGAAAACCCGAGTGGAAACTAGAACGTCACTCAGGTTTCGGTCAGCTGGTAACAAAACCGCATTTTGGACGAGCAGTGAGAACTGATTTGCTTAAGCAGGCCTGGAAGGAGGCATCAACCATTACGAGTCCATCTCAGAGCTACATATGGCAGTCGATGGCGCCGCTTCGCAAGGCCGGAATAAGCTATGTCTGTTCGAGTTGTAGGACTTTGCTCTACCACATTAGCGCTCTAGATCTCCTAGGGGACAGTAGGAGAGCCAGACCCCATGGGCCGTTCGAGATCGCCGAGAAACTGAAGAAGTGCCCTAACTGCGGTCATGTCTTAGACCCTGAACCTGACCCTGGAACAATTAGGATGACCAAATCTGTTTCAGCATGAGCGTCTTTTTGTCGAGTTTGGCAGTGTGGCATGGCCTTTAATTGATTAGAAGGCCGACAGGGTTGTTATGAATTCCAGACTGCGGACCCTGCTTGTTCTCTATCTAATTTTGCTCATCCTGGGAACGTGGGCCGGGAACTGTGGGTTGAGCTCCGAGGTTGCTATCGCTTCGACTGAATCGGAAGTGGTCGGGTTGGTTAGTGGTGAAAGCGCTTACGATTATGATTTGCAGTTAGAGAAGATGACGCTGGACCATACCATTTCACATTATTCATTTCGATCCGCCGGATCCACTGGAGCAACAGCCTCGGCCGAGTGGTTAGTTGAGGCATTCAACCGAACAGGGTTGGAGTCGTATACTGAGACCTTCGAATTCACAACCTGGGGCCTTATCAGTCCACCTAGCTTGGTGTTGGACATTGACAATGATCCTGCAACTGCAGGCGACCAGATCAAACTAGCTTCTTTCACGCCCAAGCATTTGGGTTGGCCGACAGGAAGGGATGGGATCTTCGGGCAAATTGTTCTTCTACCACTCCCGGAACACGGAGAAGACTTTCCACAAGGATTCTGGGATGAGATTGGCATCAAGAGCAAGATCGTTTTGGTTGGACGGGAGTTTGGGTCAGTCAGGTCTTGGAGAGAGAACTATGTCGCCAAGATCGCTAGTGAGCCGCCGCTAGCAATCGTGCAGACTTGGTGGTTCTCAAACAATTCATGGATTCCAACGTATTCCGGCTCGCAGGAGGGAAGGCTCTATGCGCCACGCGGTTTGGAGCTGAGATACTGGGATCTGAAGATTCCTGTGGGCATGGTGAACTATGATGATGGTCTTAGAATCAGAAAGCTCGCGGAGAGGCCCCCAGTGTCAGCGAGGGTGGTTGTTGATGCGGTTATTGGACAGGGGTCCCACTACAATGTGATAGGCAAACTCGATGGCCTAGATCCAAGTAAGATCATCATAATCTCCAGCCACTACGACACGGTCGTCACAGCGGGTTTCGGTGATAACGGCGCTGGAACAGCGGGTCTGCTGGAGCTGGCACGCGTCTTCGCAGCGGCGAAAACAAGGGGAATCTACACGCCGCCATATACGTTGATGTTTGTTGCCTTCGCCGCTGAAGAGTTGTGGCTGATCGGTTCTTCGTATTTCGTGAAACAGCACGAGTCGGAACTCGGCAAGGTTCTTGGCGTGATCAATATGGATCCAATTGGGAGTGAACGGCTCATGGTGAGCGAGAGTCCTTCCACGCTTGACGAGACTGTTGGGCTGGCTGCGAGAGAACTTGCAACACCCATAATGACAGTGCCGCAGAACGAAGCGAGTTCAGATAACTGGAGTTTTGAACTTCCAGATCAGAGGGATGGCGCAATACGCTGGGCTTGGGGCCTAGAGCTAGGATTGAGTGATATTGCGCCTACACCCGCAGTGTGGCTGGGATCGGAGCCGCTCTTGTGGAACGAGATTTCTTCGGGGAAAGCTGGATGGATACACACGCCCTACGACAATTCGACATCTACGGAGGCCTATGGTTGGATGAAGCCCGAGAACTTGGAAACTCATCTCAGAGTTGCTGCGGTCTCAGTGCTTCGACTGGCTCCATCAATGTCCCAAGAAACCAGAAGCTCTACTCTGACGACAGAAACCGCCACGCCAAACCCAGTAGTCTCGTATGCTATGTACGCTCTCGTTCCAGTAGTCTTGGCAGTGGCAGCCGTTCTTTTCATCATCAAAACCAAAAGACCTGCGAGAAGCTGAGAGACAGCATCGAGTCCAACCGCAGTCTAAGGTCTGCCATTCCAAAGAAGAACACCTTCACAAGTCAACCTTAAACTGGGACTGGTTGGTAGTGTCTGTTGGGCCCGTAGCTCAGTACGGACAGAGCTTGCGGTAGTTGAGCGTCGAAAGCACAGGCCCTCTAAGCGCTTCAAGCGTAAGAAGCGGGAGAAGCCTGGGGTCCGGGGTTCGAATCCCCGCGGGCCCGCCAAACTCTTGCAGTTGAGGCTCGAAAGCCTCCACTGTTTGGAAAGAAAAGAAGACAAGAGGCAGCTGAGTTCATCGTGTACGAGGCTTGTTATTCCTCAAAACGTCTGCAATGGCGTAGTTTGAGGGCGCCGAGCCGGCCTATCATCGTATCCTTATATCTAAGAAATCATTAGACAGGTCTGATTGCCGTGGGCTACGTCAGCAAGCTGACTTCTGCGGGTCAGCTCACAATACCGAAGAAAATTCGACAGAAGCTTGGGCTGCGGAGAGCATCGTTTGTTGTCCTAGATGAGGTTGGCGACGTAGTGTTGCTTAGGCGTCTTGAGGCTGACGAGGATACCTTGAGGATTCTGCGGAATAAGTTGAGGAAGACAGGATTGACGAGAACACGGGTCAATGAGATCGTTGAAAGAGAAAGAGGAAAGCTCTGGAAACAGACAGCTCAGGATTTTCGTTGACGCCAACACGATCGTTAGCGGCCTAGCCTTTGAAGGAAATGAGGCTCTTCTACTCAGACTGGGGAGAATCGGCCTTTGCAGGTTGGTGACCACACGCCATGTTGTTGAGGAGGTGGCCCGAGTTCTCAAAGCACCGGAGTTGAATGTGAGCGAGGAAGACGCCACTTCGTTTCTGTCCTACCTCAACAGCTGCGTGAGGGTATACGGAAACGTCAAGCCACAGCAACTTAACAAATACTTAGGGCGGCTGGAGGACAAGAAGGATGCGCATGTTTTCGTCGCGTTCGATGAACTGAAGTGTGACATCCTCGTAACAGGCGATAAGGAATTGCTAAGGAAGGTAAGCGGAGCCAAGACGACAAGGCAGGCGCTCAAGAAACTTCTTGGCGAGGAATAGAACGTTCAATCAGTCTCATGCCCCAATTTGGATACTAGGATAAGTACCAAATTCCCGGGCGCGCATCTAGCGGGAATCGAACCAGACGACCGAGGATTAGCGAACCAATCTTAGTGACAATAATGTTACGGAACCCCGCGGGCCCACCAACCTTGACTGTGCCTCTGCGTTCACCGATCTCCCGTGATTCCGCGACAAGCTACTTTATCAAGCACATTGCTGCCGCGATATCTTCCGCGATCATTCTTCGCTTGCTCTTTTCGATGAAGAAGCTTGGGCCCGCTTGCAGATAGGAAGGGAAAACGCGCTTACCGCGGAAGGCGTATTTCCTCTTACGAATTTTGTAGGTTGAACCTGCAGGTAATACCCGCTCCTCGCCGGCTCTTCTTGCGATGTTGTTGATTGCCCCTATCGCGACATCTCCCATGAGCATGAGCACTTTCAGTTTCGGGAAGAGCTCAAGTTCTTTTTCCAATATGAGTGAGCATTGCTTGACAGTGTTGATCGCTATGCCGTATCGTTTCTTCCCGCACTTGACGGCGGTTGTGAAGTAGACACCAAGTTCTAGCAAGTCCCTCATCGACGAAACCTCCCTCCCAGCTTCTCTGAAGGCTTGAACAGTCGTCCGCTGAAACAGGGGATCCCCTCTTGCATAATAGTAGTCGCGAGGGTCCGCGGGCGCGGCCTCCGAAATCATTGCGATTGAAATGCCGCTAGGTTCGATCTCAATATTCGGAATCACGTAGCACTCGTGTCTCACATCGGTGCACGGGAAATCCCTACATCCAACGCACTTGTCTACCCGCAAGCCCAGTCCGGGTTGGTTCTTCTAGCATTAGTCATTCAAGAGTTTGGATACTATTCTACATACCGAATTCGAACCAGACTTGCCCCTTGGTAAGCTATAGCAGGTAGAGGGGCAGGGGTTTGATCTCTTTGCTTACGGGGTCTACCTGCAATCCCAACTGTTCGAGTGTCGTGACGTCGAGAACCTCGCTATCCGGTCATCTTTAGAGAGAGTACCCTTGACGGTAACTTGTTCAACCTCTTCCGTTAGCTCTTGACCGATGTTCTCAATTCACTGAGCGAATCCACACTTCATCCTCAACGATAGCTTACTCGTTCATAACTGCCTCCTCTTGAATCTCTTGAGAAGGATTCTTGCCAGCACCTACTCTAGGAATCGAAGAAAAAAGAGGAAGCCAATCAATCTTCGACCTCATCTGATCGAAAGTGCAAGATCCCAATGAGTCAAACTTATAACGGGTCTTGATGAGGCTTCCTTGAGGAGCATTGCCCACGAGAAATCTCCCTCTGGCTTTCCTACTGACTCTGTTGGTTGCGCTTTCCTCTGTGAAACCGGCGGTTGCTCAGCAAACTCAGGTCACTTCAAGCGTTGATTTGGCTTACATGGCCGTTCAACTTTCCTATCCTACTGAGATTCTGCCAGCTCAAACCGTCACGGTCACACTTCAGGTTGAGGGAAAACGATTTGTGCACTTGTTGAACCTGACTGCGCAAATTTACTATCCATCAGGGAATACTCTCGCCCTCTTATCCACATCCGTGATTGCTAAGAATATGTTTGCAGATAAATCCACAAAGATAACTAAGGAAATTGTTCTCACAGTGCCAAGGGATGCTCCCAGAACATCGCTTATCATTAAGCTCTCGGAGAGTGTGAGAATCGCCTACGGATTCTCCTGTTACGACAACTCTTGCTACTGGCTCCCACCATACCGGGATTATTCCTACTATCCTTCCGTCTTGATGTGGTATCCACCCTACACCTATGTAGATGCGACGGACATCGCGATCGCCCCGCTATCATACATCAAGGCAGCGACGCCGGAATATGTTTCTCTTCAATCTGAACTCCAAATGTTGCAGGAGAAACTGAACCAGGCTCAGGCGGAGAATCAAAAACTCAAGGAAAACATGGAATCCATCCAAGAATCCATGAGCCAAAAGGACGCCACGATTGCTGGTCTGAATCAAAGAGTCTTGTCAGCGGAAGACTTGAATCATCTCCTAGAGATTCTCTTGGCAGTCCTTGCCGGCATAACCATCTTCTTGACTGCGATGCTCGTTAGAAGGCAGAGGAAAAGACCTCAGACAGGCAAGACTGAAAGCAACATTGACCGATGAATCGGTCGCACACTTGAGGGAGTTCGATCCAGAGTCCTATGTCAGGATTCCTCCTTTCATAACTTCTGACACAAGTTCCCCTATCCTTCCCTTGGTATTCCTCAATGCTGCTCTCCCTCTATTGGTTGTTCCGTAGTATATTCTCATCCTGTCCCTCTCGATTCTCTTCTCGTCCACAAGGTACCCTCTCCTCTTCATGTCATGGAGTACGGGGTAGAGCGTATGGGCGCCGACATCGTACCCGTGCCGGTTCAACTCTTTCATCATGTTCTTTGTGTGAGAGGATATCTCGTGATGCGCGGATATTGGAATAGCCCAAAGGGAACGAATGAGGCAATCGATGAGGATGGTTGGAGGCACACAGGGGATCTCGCCGTCATGAATGAGAACGGCTATCTGAATATAGTCGGACGATTGAAGGACATGATAAGCCGAAAAATTCCAGAAAGAGGTGGAGGATTTTCTTTACACATATCCAAAAATATCAGATGTGCAGGTTATCGGTGTCCCCGATTACTTCGAGTTTAAAGATACATTTCCCATGACAGTGACTGGCAAGATCCAGAAGTTCAAGATGAGGGAAATCTCAATCAAGGAGCTTGGATTGGACGAGGCGGCAGCGATAAGAACAGCCTAGCATGTTCCTTTCACGGCTTCGCACAAGCGCACCTCTTCATTTATAGTCTCAGGAGTTAATCTGCTGACAGCAGAGGCGTACTTGGATACGCTATAGGCGGTTGACGTGCGTAGGATCACGACGGCCGTTGGGATTCTTTTGGCGATTTCGGGTTTTCTGATCATATTTCAGGGACCAGGGTTCCTGAGCCCGCTCGCTGAGGCTCTCGGCTTGATCTCGTACACCCAAATCCAAACTGCCATCATAGCTCAGACATTGCTGAGCGTGCCCCCATCGAACCACACGTTTCTCTCAGCCGACCTTATGCAAGGGGAGCAGGTGAAAGGCTCTCTTGAAGTTGCAAACGGGCGCGAGATAGCTTTCTACGTCATGACTGAAGGAAACTTTTCGGAATGGCGCGAGGGCCGCCCGAGCAAAATAATACTCGCCAAACCCTTCGCCACTTCTTACAATTTCAGCTTCAGTACTTTGGCCGGGGGAAAGTACTACTTCGTTTTCGATAATCAAGACAACGCCCGTCGCGCTCTCGTTTTCAAGCTGAGCGTAGTCAAGAGTGTGGCTACTCTCAATCCGGAGGTTGAGTACACCGGATACGGCATGTTCGCTCTCGGTCTTCTCTTGCTCGCGATAGGAGTAAGGACTGGAAAGAAAGAAGTAGAAGGTGTGGCTGTCGCCACCGTCTGGCGATGCAAGTACTGTGGAGCCCGAAACAGGCGTGATCAGATTTTCTGCGAGAAATGCGGAAGATCACAACAATGAGAGTCCTTTCGCCTAGACAGACTTGGAATGTGGTAGATCCATTCCGCGGAATATCGCGTAGAACAGTGCGATTGAAGACACGTAGAACACCGTGCAAAAGTAGAACGGGAGACTGAGGTGTCCACCGCCCAGCAACCAACCTCCAACCGCGGTACTCGCGGCGTTCGGTAGTCGCCAAATGATTACATTGAACGAGGATGCGGTTGCCCGTTCATCTTCCGAAATCAAGTTCATCAGGAATGTGTCAGCCAACGGGCTTGACATGTTCATGAGCGCCGAACGAATCACATACAACGGTGCCGCAACAAATGCGGTTGGACTGAGCGGGATAGCGAAGAGGAATGTGGTTGATAGCATCTGAGTTGATACAATTCCTCTAACCAAACCGATGCGCCCTGCAATTCCGGGGGAAGCTACAGCAGCCAATCCCATAACGATGCTAGCCGAAGCTAACAAAGGTCCAGTGAAGACGTCAGTGACGTTGAATCGAAGATAGAACCAAGTTGGCACCAGTGGGATTATCAGACCGGCTCCTAGAGCAATCATCAGGTTCGGTATTGAGAATTTCATAATAATCCCCAATGACTTGCGAGGCAACATTCCCTGACGCGCAGACTTAGGCTTCATACTAGTGCCCCATTTCAAAGCCGCCAGCGGAGTTGCCAATCCGAGCAACCCCAACGTTACGAAGGTGACTCGGTGAGCGTCATTGAGATCTAGTGGCAAGAAGGGGAAGAATCCCGGAAGAAAACTGCCGACACCCGACGCTATTGTGAACGTCATGAACGATAGACTGTAGGCCGCCGGTCTAACGTCAACAGAAGTTGTATCAGCTAGGTATGCATTCCACGTTGACAAGTACATGGCCTCTCCGATGCCTCCGACGATTGCGGAAAACTCGAGTGGCAGGAAATCTGAGGTTACTCCTGGAACCATCATCACGATCGTTGTGAGGAACGCACCGGTTACCATCAGCAGTCTTCTACCATAGCGGTCGGAGAGAACAGCAAAAGGTATGCTGAAAACAACCGCTGATAACCCGAAAGTTGTTAAGATGACTCCTAATTCGGTGACAGAGACTCCTTCTAGGGGTAGGAACACGGCTATCGCAACTTGATAGAAGCCTAGGCTTATCGCTAGAGGGCTCGCGCCTAGGACAACGCGCCTAGTATCGCTGGGAATTGTCGCGAATAGATCCATCAATCTGTACCCTGCCGTTGCTCAACTAGTGAACAAGTCCTGCTAAGCTCCCTCATGAATTGCCTTCGCCACTTCAACGGGCAGGGGTACAGCTTTCCAATTCAGCTCGACCGCTATGCATTTCACGTAGCCTTCAGCAGCGAGCCATTCTTCTTCTTTCATAAACAACTGAAAATCATAAGTGATGGTTTTGTCCGCTACTTCACGAGTCTTCAAAGTGACTTCGATGGTGTCATCGAATCGGCATGATGCCGCGTACCGACAGTGGACCTCCACGCGAGGAAGGATGATACCGTAATTTTCTGGCAGAGCATTCAACCCTTGTCCTAGCGATCGGTAGTACTCCTCCTCACAAGCTTCGAAGTAGCGAAGGGAATTGGTGAAATGCATGACGCTCGCAACATCGGTGTCGACCCAACGCGCGCGAAATGAGCATTTGAATACCATGACAGCTTCCCGCAAATCACAAAGAGATTCGCGCATTTAACAGGGCTACTTCGAGGTTTCGCGAAAAAGACGTTTAGCGCTCTTGGATCATGGTTGGCTTAAGCTCTTTCAATGAGTCCTAAAGAATGATTCGGACGAGGAACCCGTCAATTGGGGGCACAATGGGCTACGTTGGGGGATGTTCGGGATCTGCCTACAGAACCAAAACTTATAGGCGACTCGAAGAAGCGTTTGCGTCGGGCCCGCGGTAGCTCAGCCTGGTAGAGCTTCCGAGTCACGCTCGAAATTCCAGAGGGTGACGGAGACGCTGTAGGTGTGTGCCCAAGGCGCACCCACGTCAGCCTACTAGGCTAACAACGGAAACCGGAGTGTCGCTGGAGAACCGCTGTCAAAGGTTCGGCGAATTCAAAATAGAGTTCAAAGCTCTATGAAACTCCGGCCCGCGGGACCATCAATTCCTCTGTAGACCGAATGCCACCAAGCCCGAACGTGTCTGTATGGTCTACTTTGCAGTTGGTGCTCTATAGAGGAATATCTTGCGTGTGACTCCTCCGCTATTGACCGTTACTTCCTTCTCGGGTGTCCATCCTGGAAGGAAATAGTCTAATGATACGACTCGAGCTCCGGGTTTGAGTTCATGTTCCAGTTTTGATGCAAGTTTGGCGTTTACCGATTCCGACAGGTACATTGTGATAACATCAGCTAGGGAGAGGTTGATTTCCATGAAATCGGCCTGAATGACCTCGGCTTGGACACGTGTAGATTCCAGCTTCTCTTTGATGTGTGAGACACGTTCCGGGTCTATCTCGATACCTGTACTTCGAGCACCGAATTTTCGGGCGGCTTGAATAATAATTCGTCCATCACCTGCGCCGAGATCGTAAAGAACTTCGCCGCGGCGAATATGCGCCAAGAGAAGCATTTGACGAACTATCGTTTTGGGTGTTGGAATGTATGCAACATCTAAGTTTGGCACTTGAGTTGGGCAGCTCCTCGAAACAGTCAGTGATTGGTCACTTGAGGTCGCGCAGGATCTGTTCCAAGTGGCCGTCAACCTTCACGCGCCTATACGCTTTTGCGATTCTTCCGTCTTCATCGATTACGAAGGTCGACCTTATCACGGCGTAGTATGTCTTCCCGTACATGTTCTTCTTGCCCCAGACTCCGAACTTCTTTGCAGTCTCTGCTTTGTCATCGACGAGTAGCGGAAAGGGGGGGTTGTACTTTGTCGCGAAGCGTTTGTGCGAATCTACAGAATCGGGACTTAACCCTAGAACGACAGCTTTCTGGGCTCCCAACCGGTCGATCCCATCCCGGAAGCTGGATGCTTCCTTTGTGCAGCCTGGAGTGTCGTCGCGGACGTAAAAGCAAAGGGCAACCTTCTTTCCGCGGTAGTCTCGAAGTCGAACGGGTTTACCATCTTG